>JAFWVK010000115.1 GCA_017518255.1 Oscillospiraceae bacterium | reverse complement strand
CGCTTTTTTCACGCAATAGGGAGTTTCGCTGCCTGCGGGCAGCGACCAGAGGCTCCGCCTCTGGACTCCGCGACCTTTTTGAAAAAAGGTCGATCAAAAACTTCAATGATAATCCTATCGAGGTTTCTCGACAGACTGAGCGGCATCCGAAATCGGATGCCGCTTTCAGCTTGTTATCAATCTTTTGTATATCTGTTCCGGAGGCCGACTGAAAAAAGCGGTTTGGATTTATCAGGAAAAGCCGCGTTACCGTCTGCGGCAGATCAGCAGCCCGAAAGCCGCCTGAATTTCCAGTGAATCGAGTGCATTCAGCCGCGCGGCATCCTCCGGTGAGGTTTTGTGTGCATACGGAGTCATCGCAAACAGATTGCGGAGCTGCTGACCGGAAACGGAAAACCGGTACGAAATCCGCTTTACATCCAGCAAATCAAAATGCTCAGGCGCCTGTAAGACCGGCCGGTTTTCATACGGCTCGGCATATATCGCCTGTTTCAGCTCCCAGAGATGCCGCTCCAGCGGAACGGCACGCAGCAGCAGCCCCTCCTGCCGCAGAATCCGCGCAAATTCTCCGGCTTCACAGGGTGCAAAGAAATTCAGAATCAGATCGCAGCTCTCCTTTGCGAACGGCAGCCGGCTGACGGATGCCGCCGCCCATTCTGTTCTGGCTGTGAGTCCGCACTGCTCCGCACGCTTTGCTGCATAGCGCAGGGCATCCGGCGAAATGTCTATGCCGGTCAGCACAGTCTCTTCCGGCAGCATTTTCATCAGAGAGCAGCTGTACCAGCCCTCGCCGCATCCGATATCCGCGATTTGCACCGGATGTGCCGCCTTTGCATATTCCGCAGCCTTCTCAAGCAGCGGCAGATATGCGCCGCTGTCCAGAAAAGCCCGCCGCGCACGAATCATTTCGGCGTCATCTCCGCGCAGTTTTTTCTTCTGCTTTTGCAGCAGATTGACATAGCCGTACCGCGAACGGTCAAAGCTGTGTCTGTTTCCGCAGCGAATGCTCTGAACTTCCGGATGCAGCGGTTCCCCGCAGACCGGACACTGTAATGTCGGTTTCATTTTTTCACCTCTTGCCGGAAAAAAGGCTGAGAATCGTTCCCAGCCTTTTTGCTTTTTCAGATATATTGATTCCAGTCCGGCGTTTTCCCAGCGAGTTTTGCGGTGTAGTATGCCAGAATCGACTGTGCGTCATCCAAAGAAATCTCTCCGTTTGTCGATACATCCGCTGCCTCCTGTGCTGTGTGAATAAAGGGGGTTCCGAAGATTTCGGCAAGCGCACTGTCATCGGGATTCTTTTTTGAGAGCATCACTGTATAATAAAGCAGTGTGCTCTGTGCATCATCCACGGAGATCTCGCCGTCGCAGTTGACATCACCGCGCAGGGCATCCGGCTCAACCGTAATTGTGAAATTTTTCAGGACAATCGAATCCGTAACATCAGCCGAGCCGTTGTAAACATACAAATCCCGGTAGTTGAAACCGTCGGAATCTACACCGCTTGCCGTGCTGAGACAGCAGCAGTAAATGCCCGGCTTCGTGCCGGCGGGAACCACGATGTCAAAACTCAGGAAGGAACTTTCGGGACGGTACAGTTCACCGGGCTTTCCGCCCATCCAGCCCGCCGAACACCAGAGCACGGCATTTTCCTCTCCGGTTACCTCGGAATGCTGCGTATATTCTCCGAGACCGTAATCCGTGAAAAAACATGGCTTGTCTTTGTAGATTTTTTCTTTCGTGACCGGATCGACACCGACAAACTCCTGCCGTGAATCATCGCGCGTAAAATCACCGTTTTCAATCCGAAGCGGTTCATCGCTTTTCAGCTGCATCGCCATTTCGGTAATGCCGGAATAATTGTCAATATAAAGACCGGCGTGTATTACACATGCATCCTGTTTCAGTTCGCTCTCCCGGAGATAGGACTGTTCTGCCGTTATTCGGAACGTCATCGGTGTACGCTCCTCCGCAGCGGATGCCGGCAAAGAGGTACATACCGTCAACGGACAGCAGCATAACGCAATCGCTTTCAGACTGTGCTTCATATACAAACCTCCGTGAGCATATCTTTCATAAAGAAAGGAGTGATGCAGCGTGCGCAGAATCCCGCCGCGTAAAATCGAAATTATATGGGGAACCGCGCCACCGGAGCCGTTTCTGCAATCAGCAGAGGCGGCTGCCCGGCTGAATGGCGTCGTCCAGCATCACGAGTTTGATGCTTCCGTCGGGCTGCTCGACGGAGCAGATCATGCCGCAGCTCTCGACGCCGCAGAGCTTCACGGGCTTGAGGTTGACCACGACCAGCAAGGTCTTTCCGACAAGCTCCTCCGGGGTATACCACTTGGCAATGCCGGAAACGACCTGCCGTTCGCCGATTCCGTCAAACAGACGGAAACAGAGCAGCTTATTTGACTTCTTTACCTTTTCGCATGCAAGTACCTTTGCGGCACGGATATCGCTCTTTGCAAAGGTATCAATTTCGATCTGTTCGCTGAACGGCGCAGTTGCAGGCTGCTCCGGTGCCTGTTCCTTAGCGGCAGCCTCCTGTGCTGCGGCAAGCTCTTTCATCACGGCTTCGGCATTCACACGGACAAACATCGGCTTTGCCTCACCGACGGATGCGCCGAACTGCACGCCTCCGAACACCTTGTAACGGTCAAGCTCACATTCAGCTGCGCGGATTTCTTCGGTTTCCGGCGTATGCTTCAGAATTTTCTCCGCTGTCTCCGGCATAAACGGTTTCAGCAGGCCGCCGAGGATCCGGATACCGGAAAGCAGGTGATACATCACCTTTGCAAGACGCGGGCGGCTTTCGGGATTCTTTGCCAGAACCCACGGCGTAGTTTCGTCGATATATTTATTGCATCTGCCTGCGAGCGACATCACGGCAGCCAGCGCATCGCTGACCCGGAAGCTGTCCAGCAGCTCGGTCAGTTTTGCAGATGCGGACTCCGCTGTTTCTTTCAGCTCGGCATCGCAGGGCTCGTCCGGTGCAGATGCCAGCAGTGCTTCCTCCGGCACAATCCCGCCGAAGTACTGGTTCATCATTGCAACCGTGCGGTTGACGAGGTTTCCGAGCGTATTGGCGAGATCGGAATTGAAGCGTTCGATCATGTTTTCATAAGTGATTGAGCCGTCCTGAGCAAAAGGCATCTCGGCAAGCAGGTAATAGCGGACGGCATCGACGCCGAAGCGGTCAACCAGTTCATCCGCATAGATCACATTGCCCTTGGACTTGCTCATTTTATCATTGCCGAAAAGCATCCACGGATGACCGAACACCTTTTTCGGAATCGGCGCACCGAGTGCGTGCAGCATAATGACCCAGTAAATGCTGTGGAAGCGGACGATATCCTTTCCGATGACATGCACATCTGCCGGCCAGTATTTTTTGTATAGCTCTCCGTGATTGCCGTTGACATCATAACCCAGAGCCGTGATATAATTTGAAAGCGCATCAATCCAGATGTAGATGACGTGCTTGTCATCAAACGGAACCGGAATGCCCCATTTTACGGTTGTACGGGAGACGCAGAGATCCTCCAGCCCCTTCTTGATGAAATTATTGAGCATCTCTTTCTTGCGGGCTTCCGGATAAATGAAATCGGGATGCTCCTCGATATACTGCTCAATCCATTCCTGATACTTGGAGAGCTTCAGGAAGTATGCTTCCTCTCTGGCATCGCGCACCTCTCTGCCGCAGTCGGGACATTTTCCGTCCCTGAGCTGCGATTCTGTCCAGAAGCTTTCACAGGGTGTGCAGTATTTTCCGACATACTCGCCCTTGTAGATATCGCCCTGATCGTAAAGGCGCTGAAAGATATCCTGCACAATCTTCGTGTGCTTTTCGTCAGTTGTCCGGATGAACTGATTGTAGGAGGTGTTCAGCAGATCGCAGATTCCGCGGATTTCGCCTGCGATTTTGTCCACATGCTCCTGCGGGGTAATGCCGGATTCCTTTGCAATTTCCTCGATCTTCTGTCCGTGTTCGTCGGTTCCTGTCAGAAAATATACATCATAGCCCTGCATCCGGCGGAAGCGCGCAAGCGCATCCGTCATCACAATTTCGTAGCTGTTGCCGATATGCGGCTTGCGGGATGTGTAGGCGATAGCGGTTGTCAGATAATACGGTTCGTGCATGGTGTTCTGCTCCTTTCTGCACTCGTGAAATGAGATAGCCTTATTATATCATATTACACAGGAAAAATCAATGCATACAAAGAAAAAGATTCATCCGGAATCATTTGGCACCTGTTACGGAGCCGGGCACTGCCCGGTATGCTATATTACGGCGGAAAACGAAATGGGCTGTGGATGATAATATTCTGAAAGGAATTATATTGTTCCTGTCATGGAGCCGGGCACTGCCCGGTTGGGGTATAGACAAGCGAAAAATCCGTAAAGTCACTCCGGATGCCCGTTCCGCATCCCGTGCTGACGGCATAAAGCGCAAGCATAACGCCGGTAAAGTTTCCGGCCGTTTCGGAGGAGAGATACTTTGCCTCCAGTGTTCCGAGCAGATACTCCCTGCCGCCCGCAGATGCGCGAAACCGGTATTCGGTCTGCTCGCCCTGAATAAACAGGCTGACAGACTTCGTTCCGTCGGGAAGCTGAAAGACCGGTTCCTCATGTATCAGGGTTCCGAGCTGAGCGCGGCGGAGCAGCGCGCATCTGCCGTCGGGTGTTTTCCGGACGCAGAGATCATAGTGCTGCCTGCCGGTCATGTATACGGTCACGCCTGCCTCCTGAGCGGAAACGCCGACCGTTACGGAAAGCCTGAATTGCGTTTCCTTCTGCCGGATACCGATCCATGCCGGAGAATCCGATTCCGAGGAAAGCGGTATTTCTAAGCCTTGCAGCGAAACGGATTCCGGAGAGAAGCGGCAGCATTCCGGATGCGGATTTTGCAGGAACACCCATTCTTTTCCGGCTTCGGTATCCGCGAAGGTGAAGTGCGTTCGGCATTCCTGCCGGACGGAATCCGGAATCCGGTCTGTCTGCATCAGAAGGCGTACTGTTCCGTTTTCTCCGGCGGTAAACCAGCCGTCCGGCTGAAAGGTCACCGGAACCAGACAGACTTCTCTGCCGGTTATGTGAAACATCATCCAGCGGTGAATCTGCCGGAATCCGAGATGTACCATCCACCAGTTACCGCTGAAATCCTCAACCAGATCGGCATGTCCGCAGCCCTGAAGCAGATAGCCTCCCTCATTGCGGTTGGTCAGCACAGGATTTCCCGCATATGCCTCAAACGGACCGTAGGGAGACCCGCCGCGTGCATATACAACCATATGTCCGTATTCGGTGCCGCCCTCGGAAGCCAAAAGATAGTAGTATTTCCCGATGTGATAGAGATGCGGGCTTTCGAGGAATCTGCCGCCGGTTCCGCGCCAGATGCTTCGGGGCTCTGTGAGCTGTTCGCCGGTTTCCGGGTCAATTTCGCACTGCAAAATGCAGCTGCCCTGTTCATCGGAGCCGTTAGACATAAAATAGGTTTTTCCGTCTTCAAAAAACAGGGAGGGGTCGATGCCCTCCTGATGAACCCAAACCGGCTCAGACCATTCCCCGTAAATATCATCTGTCCAGACAAAGAAATGCCCGCCGTTCGTGACATTGGTTGTCACCATATAGAATCTGCCCTGATGATACCGGATCGTCGGGGCATAGATTCCCCCGACGGAATCGGCACCCTGAAGCGGCAGCTGGGAAGGCTGCGTCAGAACATGCCCGATCTGCTTCCAGTTAATCAGATCGCGGCTCTCAAAAAGCGGAACGCCCGGAAAAAACTGGAACGAGCTGCAAACAAGGTAATAGGCATCGCCTGCACGGCAAATACTGGGATCCGGATAGCATCCGGAAATAACGGGATTACGGTACTGCATGATGACCTCCTAGTACTCGCAGAACTTAATCCATCTGCAAATCGGCGGTTTTGCCGTCCGTTGCGCGCAGAAATGCATCCGGCGAAAGGAAAATCTGCGTGCCGAGCCTTCCGCCGCTGACAATAATCTCGTCATAATTCAACGCGGTTTCATCCAGAAAGACCGGATAATCTTTTTTCATACCGATTGCCGTACAGCCGCCGCGGATGTATCCGGTCACTGCCTGAATCTCCTTGACCGGCAGCAGCCGGACGGATTTTTCTCCGGCAGCGGCAGCCGCTTTTTTCAGATCGGTTTCGGCAGTGCTCTGAATCACAAACGCATAAAAAGCGCCGCTTTTTCCGGCACACATCAGTGTTTTGAAGGTGCGGGCGGGGTCCTGTCCGAGCATCTGCGCAATCTGAATTGCATCGGTGAATTCACTGCATTCGTAGAAATTGACCGTGTGCGGGAGCTCTTTCTGCTCCAGAATCCGCATTGCATTTGTTTTCTGAATTTTCGACATGAATGTTTTCCCCTTTCCGGAACGAAATGTTTACGGCTATTATATCATATGATACAGAAAAACGCAATGGGCAGCATCACGGAGCCGGGCACTGCCCGGTCGGCTCTGCGGGTGTTTCCGGGAAAAAGCGCGGAAAGCGCAGAGTAACCTTAAAGAGATCTCCGTCGGTGCTGAGGGAAAGAGAGCCGTTCTGAAGGACGGTGAGATCCCGTGCAATGGAAAGACCCAGACCGCTTCCTTCGGTGCTGCGGGAGCTGTCTCCGCGCACAAAACGCTCCATCAGTTCGTCCGGTGAAATATTCAGCGGGTTCGAGGAAATGTTTTTCAGCGTGATTTCAATATTCTGTTCATCTGCCAAGACATCGAGATATACTCTGGTATCCGGAAGGGCATATTTGCAGATGTTGTTCAGCAGATTGTCAAAGACGCGCCAGATCTGTCTGCCGTCCGCCAGAATCATCAGCGGCTCCTCCGGTATATTCTGCATGAGCGTCAGCCTGTGCTGTTCAAGCTGCTCGCCGTATTCTCCAGCGATCTGACCGATCAGAACCTGAATGCCGGTCGGATTCAGTTCAACCGTGAGATTTCCGGTCGATGCCTTGGAGGCATCAACAAGATCGACTGTCAGCTTTTTGAGCCTTGCAGCCTGCCGTTTCAGAACATCCAGATATTCCGAGGCTGTCTCGTTCTGCATCGGCTCGCGGCTCAGCAGATCGACATAATTGACAATAGAGGTCAGCGGTGTTTTCAGGTCATGCGATACATTTGTAATCAGCTCTGTCCGCAGGTGCTCTGCTTTCAGCTGTTTGTCCACAATGGCTTTGACACTGTCCGTGATGCCGTTCAGCAGGCAGTCAAATTCCGCAAAATCCAGATAGAGTGGGATTTTGTGTTCCGCTGCGGAAAAATCGCCCGTTTCAATCCGGCTGACATGTCTGCGCAGTTCATAATAAGCATAAATCCCGTAAAGGAGCGCCAGCAGTGTCAGCAGATCGAGTATAATAATGCAGATTTGCAGCAGATACGGCATCTGAAAGTCCAGAAAGAAAACATTCAGCGTGCCGAGCAGGATTGTGTATGTCAGTACCGTCAGTGCAGCCGCAGTCCGGTTCTGAAGGAGCTTCAGCAGCAGGAGCAGCAGCTTTGCAATTCCGAAGCTTTTCCAGAAGCTTCCGGCTTTGATGCGCACGGCAGTGGTATAGAGCCAGAGAATGCTGACTGCGGCGATGCAGAGCGTCATTCCGACACAGAAGACGGCAATCACGCGGTAGGGCGGTTCCATATCTTTCATCAGCAGCAGCATCAGTGCAGTTCCGAAGAACATCACCGGCGGCAGGAGCCAGAAGATTTCGTAAGGCATCCCGTGAATCCGGGAGGGGGCGAGCAGCCCGGTCTTTGCCGAGTAACCGGCAAGGCTGCACATCAGAATGCAGCAGATTACGGTCAGGACGAGAAACACAAACAGGCAGATGACCGCACCCTCCGAATGGGTAAACACGGTTGAAAGCACCCCGTAATCCGCACGGATCTGATCGTGAACCGGCAACGAATCCGGCAGATAATAGAGGATATAGCAGTCTTCTGTTTCTTCATGCTCAGCCTGAATGGTGATGTCAAGCCCGCCGGTCAGCAGTTCCTCCAGCATTCTGTCTGCCGCCTTGACCTTGCTGCCGTTCTGTTTCAGCGCATAATATTCTGTGAGCATCATCCGCTTTTTCTGCTCTTCGGCCGCCCAGCGAACCCGAACCGCAGTCATCTCCCGGTCAATCGGCTTACTGTTGCTGCCTGCGTCGATCAGCTCTCCGTCTTTTTCCAAATAACACGCAATCTGACTGTCCGGACGAATGGCAGCTTGATCGGCAGCTTCCCGTTCGTAGTTCTCACCGAAATGCTTTGCATACGGAAAAGACTCTGCTTTTTCCGGTGACTCAAAGAGAATCACGGCTTCTTTTGTCTCGGCGGGAATCACCGCGTCCAGCCCGTTGTGATAGGCTTCGTCCACACGCGCATCTGTGAAATACCAGAGGATAAAATGATCGTTGCTGTCAAGATAGAGACTTTTATCGGCTTGGAGAAATGTCTGAAAACTCTCACTCTGCGTATCAAAATGCTTCTGGAAGGTCCGGAGTGCAGTGTCAAGATAGATTTCCTCCCTGACAACCGTTGAAACCAGCATTTTTTCTTCTGCTTCGCCGCCCGGATCGTTGGTCAGCCGGAGATTTCCTTCGCTGTCTGTCACGCGGAAGCGGAGATTGGTTTTTTGCGGATCGAATTTTGAACGGTAAGAATCCAGCATATTCCGGATTTCCGGTGTATATGACAGATGCTCTGCGCGAAGCTGTGTATTGGTATAGTCCACGATCTGACCGGAATGATTGCGGACGGTTGTGTTAAGGAACGATTTGCGGAAGCTTTCCTCATTGTCCGCGAAGCCGACACCGATACTGAGCAGCACAATAATCAGGGAAATGCCGAAGCACCAGAGCATGACAATAGAAAGCAGAACCGAAATTCCGCGCAGAACCGGTGCAAATTTTTGATTCCGTCCGATTGTACTCACCCTCTCCGAACTGTTTTCCGGTCGTTCAGACCTTTTCAAGTTTATATCCCTGTCCCCATACGACCTTGATCTGCCGCGGCTCCTGCGGATTGATTTCGAGCTTTTCCCGCAGGTGACGGATGTGGACGGCAACCGTGTTTTCCGAGCCGATCGGATTTGCCTTCCAGACTGCGCTGTAAATTTCCCGCGGCGGGAACACTCTTCCGACATTGTGCATGAGCAGCGAGAGAATCTCGTATTCAATCGGCGTCAGCGCAACCGGAACGCCGTCAAGCGCGGCGGAGCGTGCCTTCATATCGAGCGAAATGCTGCCGACTGTCAGGATATCCGGATCATCCGCCTCCGCGGCGCCGAGCCGCAGATAGCGCCGAAGCTGGGAGCGTACTCTTGCAACAACCTCTGCCGGCGAAAAAGGTTTTGTGATGTAATCGTCCGCGCCGACATTCAGCCCCAGAATCTTATCGGAATCCTCCGATTTTGCCGTGAGCAGAATGACCGGAACATTGCTGAATTTGCGGATTTCCGTCATTGCAGTGATGCCGTCCGTCTCCGGCATCATAATGTCCATCAGAATGAGCTGAATATTCTGCTCTGCGGCAATCTGAATGGCTTCTTTTCCGGAATAGGCACAGACCGTCTGCCAGCCCTCGGCGTGCAGATAGATATTCAGCGCCGAAACGATGTCCCGATCATCGTCACAGATTAAAATGGTCTCCATGTTGTATCCCTCACCTTTCATACTTCCGTTTTATTTGCAGAACCTGCGTTCCCTGTCATTATTATACAATGTTCTGCGCAAAGATGCAAGCCCTGAAAGTTAAAGAGTTTCTTAAAGACCTGCTGAATCATGTTTCCGGAATCGAAATCAGGGGGAAAGATATTTCCGGAAAGCCGGAAAAGAATTCATACAAAATCACAAAAATCGGATTGCCGATTGACTTTCGGGGAGATTTATGGTATACTGAAACCGAGATCCAAATGTTATGCCGTTTTTTTGGAGAGGAGTGCTTTTTATGAATATCTGGCACAAAATCAATCCGAAGCGCATTACACCCGATGATTTCGTAGCAGTTATTGAAATCCCAAAAGGCAGTAAAAATAAATATGAGCTGGACAAGGAGACAGGGCTGATCAAGCTCGACCGCATTCTGCATACCTCAACGCATTATCCCGCAAATTACGGGCTGATTCCGAGAACCTATGCCGATGACAACGACCCGCTGGACGTGCTGGTGCTTTGCTCCGAAACGCTCTTTCCAATGACGCTGGTTCGCTGTTATCCGATCGGCGTCATTCGTATGCTTGATCAGGGACACCGTGACGACAAAATCATTGCCATTCCGTTTGATGATCCGAATTACAACGGATATACGGACATCGCCGACCTTCCGCCGCATATTGTTGAGGAGATGATCCATTTCTTCTCGGTTTATAAGGAACTGGAAGGCAAATCAACCGCCGTAGACCAGTTCGGAGATGCGAACGAGGCGAGGAAGATTATCGGAGCGGATATCGACCGGTATGTCGAGTGCTTTTGTAAATAAGCAGGAGGTTTCCTGCTTTGGCATATCCCTAAAAAGTGAAAATGTGAAAGGATGTTTCAGATTATGACCGCTGCTGCCACTGACGCCCTGTACCACAACACGAAAAGTGTCGCACCGATCGGCATTATCGCCATGACCGGTGCAGAACAGCTCGCAAAGAAAATCGACGATTACCTTGTCCGCTGGGCAAACGAAAACGGGTTCCCGGATCAGAGCTATCTGATTGAGTGCGAATGCCCGCGCTTTGCTTCCGGCGACGGAAAAGGACTGATTAAATCCACCGTCCGCGGACTGGATCTGTTTATCGTGATAGATGTCGGCAATTACAGCTGCACCTACAAAATGTTTGACCGTGTCAATTCGATGTCGCCGGACGATCACTATCAGGATCTCAAGCGCATCATTCAGGCAGCCTCCGGCAAGGCACACCGGCTGAATATTATTATGCCGCTGCTCTACGGCGGCAGACAGCACCGCAGAAATTACCGCGAATCGCTCGACTGTGCCTGCGCGCTTCAGGAGCTTCAGGCGATGGGCGTCGATAACATCATCACATTTGATGCGCATGATCCGCGCGTCAACAATGCTGTTCCGCTGATGGGCATTGACAACGTCATTCCCTCTTATCAGGTTCTGAAAACCATGCTGCGGACCTTCCCGGATCTGGATATGTCTCCGGAGAAATTCATGGTCATCAGCCCGGATGAGGGTGCGCTGGGCAGAAATATGTATTATGCGACGATGCTGGGCGTCAATCTCGGCATGTTCTATAAGCGCCGCGATTATTCCAGAGTCATTGACGGCAAGAACCCGATTGTTGCGCATGAGTATCTCGGAAATCCGGTTGAGGGAAAGACCGTGTTTGTCGCAGATGATATCATCGCTTCCGGCGGCTCCATGCTTGATCTTGCCGAAAACCTCAAGGGACGCGGTGCAGCCCGCACGATCGCCTACGCAACCTATGCGCTTTTCACGCACGGACTGGAAAAGTTCGATGAGGCTTATAAAAACGGCGTGCTGGATGCCGTGTTCGGAACGAACCTGACATACCGGATGCCGGCACTGCTGGAGCGCGAATGGTTCCATGAGGTCGATGTATCCAAATATGCGGCATATTTCATTGCTGCAATCAACCATGATGTTTCGATTACGACTGTCATCAATCCGCATGATAAGATTGAAGCACTGCTCGCAAAGCAGCGCGGTGCGCAGTAATCAGTTGTTTACAGACCGGACTGTTCCAAAGAACAGTCCGGTTTTTCTGTTCAGCCGGTCTTGTGATACTGTTTGTGCTGTCAATTGTGCGATTGTATCCAGTTTCCGGAAATTTTTGCATTTCGCTTGCATAATCCCTGAAACTGTGTTATAATGAAAATGGCAGATTATACAGAATAGGGGGTTAAACAATGAAAAAGAAAGAGAAAATACTTGCAGTGATGCTTTCTGCCGTAATCACCGCGTCCGCAGCGCAAATAAACAGTGAGCCTGTTTTCGCTGCAACAACCGTAACGCTTTCTCCGCTGGATACTTATGCAATCAACGACGGTATCTTTGAGGGCTGGGGTACCTCGCTCTGCTGGTGGGCAAACCGTGTCGGTTATTCCGATTCGCTGGCGCAGCAGGCAGCTGATGCATTCTACGGAGAAAACGGTCTCAGGCTGAATATCGCCCGCTTCAACATCGGCGGCGGCGATGATCCGTCACACAACCATATTACGCGAACCGATTCCAATATGCCGGGCTATACGGTTTACCGGAACGGTACGGTCACCTATGACTGGAATGCGGATGCCAATCAGCGGAATGTCCTTCGGCGCTGCGTGGAAGCAGCAGGGGATGATGCCATTGTCGAAATGTTTTCCAATTCTCCGCCGTACTACATGACGGTTTCCGGCTGCTCAACCGGCAATAAGAATGCGGGGCAGAATAACCTCAGAGATGACAGCTATACTGCATTTGCGGAGTATCTTGCAGAGGTCTGCAAGCATTATCAGGATGAATGGGGCATCAAGGTGCAGTCTGTGGAACCGCTCAATGAGCCTTATACGAATTTCTGGGGCGCATACAGCGCAAAACAGGAAGGCTGTCATTTCGATATCGGCAATTCGGAATCGAAAATTATTACCGAGCTGCAAAAGGCAATGGCAGACCGCGGTATGCAGGATGTCATTCTCTGCGGAACGGACGAAACCTCTATTGATACGCAGATTGATGCGTACAATGCACTTTCTTCGCAGGCAAAGGCTGCGCTCTCCCGCATCGACACGCATACCTACGGCGGCAGCAAGCGCTCGCAGCTCAAGGATACGGCAATTGCTGCCGGAAAGAACCTCTGGATGAGCGAAGTGGACGGCAACGGCGAAGCGGGAACCAATGCCGGTGCAATGGCGCCGGGACTCTGGCTGGCAGAGCGCATTACGGCAGACTGCAACGGGCTCAACGCCTCTGCATGGATTCTGTGGCAGGTCATCGACAAGCATGTCTGTGCTGCGGGCTGGAACGGCAAAGCCGATTCGGGTATGCCCGATATTACCAGAGGCTTCTGGGGAACAGCAGTTGCCGACCACGACAACGATAAGATCATCCTCTCGAAGAAGTACTATTCGTTCGGTCAGTATACGCGCTATATCCGTCCGGGCATGATTATGCTCAATTCCGCAGGCAATACCATGGCGGCATTTGACAAAGAGAACGGTCAGCTTGTAATTGTTGCATACAATACTTCTGCCGGCGCCAATGATATGGTCTTTGACCTTTCCCAGTTTGATGCCGTCGGATCAACCGCGGCTGCAATCCGCACCAGTTCGACGGAAAACTGGGCAAATGCCGGCACAGCCGCACTGAATAATAAGCGCCTGTCAGTTTCTCTCGCACCGAATTCTGTTACAACCTATATCATTGACGGCGTGCAGGGTTCCGCCTCGCTCGGCGAACGGCTGACTCCTGTTTCGGTCAGCGGAACGGAATCCTGGAAAAACGACAGCAGCACAAGCTACGAAAAGGCATTTGACGGCAGCAATTCCACCTATTTTGACGGACTCGGCGCAGGCTGGGTTCAGGCGGATCTCGGCGAAGTATGCGAAATCACGGGGCTGGGCTACTGCCCGCGTTCCGGTTATGAATACCGCTGCGGAGATGCGATGTTCCAGGTTTCCGATGACGGAACAAACTGGCAGACAGTCTATACGGTTTCGGGACAGCCTTCCGCCGGTATGCATCTGGTCAAGCCGGAGGGCGGAGCGGCTTCGGGGCGTTATGTCCGCTATGCAGTGCCGGATGGAACCCCGAACAACGGCTACAACAAAGACAGCACTTACTGCTGCAATATCGCGGAAATTGCGATTTACGGGCAGCCTGCAAGCATGTCCGATCTGACGGAGATTCCTGTCAGTGCAGCAAATGTGACCGGTTCAGAGGCATGGAACGGTTCTGCAAACGATGCGAAAAAGGCGTTTGACGGCAGCAACTCGACCTTCTTTGACGGTGTCGGCGCAGGCTGGGTTCAGGCGGATCTCGGCGGACTCTATGATGTGCAGGCGATCGGCTTCTGCCCGCGTTCGGGCTTTGAATACCGCGCCGAGGACGGCTATTTTGAAGTCTCCGCGGACGGCAGGAGCTGGAAAAAGGTTTATACAATCACCGGTGGTCCCTCTTTCGGTATGCACACGGTCAAGCTGGACGATGCCGCTCCGGCACGGTATATCCGTTACGCGGTGCCGGACGGAGCACCGAACAACAAATCCAATCCGGACAGCGTTTACTGCTGTAATATCGCAGAAATCAAGATTTACGGAGAGGCAGCCGGTTCGGTAATCGGAGATGTGACCGCAGACGGAAAATGCGATCATGACGATGCAGCTGCGCTGGAACTGTATCTCATCAGCGGAACCGCTCCTGCGGACTGGAGCGCAGGCGATCTTGACGGAAACGGCAGACTGAACGCGACAGATCTGACAATGCTGAAACGGCTTCTGCTCAAATAAAAAACAGACAGATATTATCTCTTGTAAAATTAAAACCACCCGTTCAGCGGGTGGTTTTAATTTTACGGTTTATTGTGCAGAGCCGCCGATTTCCCAAACAAATACGGCAGTTTCTTCGACTGTGATATCATCCGGTGAAATGCTCATTGCGTTGTCACCGCAGGCGGCAACCTTTCTCATTGCGCCCAGAGTGCACCGCGTCTCCGAAACCATCGGCGTATCAGTTGCGGCGTAAGTGACGGAAAGGAGTGCGCCGAGTGTCACACCGGAGGCGTCTGCCAGGATTTCGGCATTCTGTTTCGCCTTTGCAGCGGCATCCCGCAGCACCTTTTCCTGAACCGCATTCCGGTTTTTTACCGTAAACGAAACGGAGAATTCCGGTTCCGCTGCGGACTGATCCGCTGCAACCAGCACCTGTCCGAGCAAATCCATATTGACCGGAAGCTCCAGCCGGAAGGAATGTGTGCAGATATATCCGCGGAAAACAGGACGGTAGTTTCCGGATTCATCCGGCAGATGCTCATAATTGGTGTTTACCTGAAAATTTGTTGTTTTCAGGTCATCAGGCTTGCATCCTGCCGAAGCCACTGCTCCGTGCAGGGAATTGCGCTTCTTTTCCGCAATCTGCATGGTCTCGCTGTAATCCTCTGCTTTTGCCTGTAAGGTAAAGCTGATTTCGATGGTATCCGGCGGGACGTGAACGCAGCCGGTACCCTTGACGGTAATGGAATTCGGCATAACTCTTTCCTCCTTATTCTTCTGACGGAATGGTGATTTCTTCAATCAGCGCCCGGAGCTGTTCCACGCCTTCTCCGGTTACCGATGAGAAAACGGTCACATGCAGATCCTCAAACTGCGGCAGTTCATCCGGCAGTGCTGCAAGCCGGGCAGTCCGTTCCGTTTTGTTGAGCTTGTCTGCTTTTGTCAGGACGATTGCAAACGGCATCTCCGTATCAATCAGAAAATTGACCATTTGCAGATCATTTTTGGTCGGCGGGTGGCGCATGTCAATCAGCAGCAGCACGGCACGCAGATCCCGCTCTCCCTGCAAATAGGCGTTAATCAGTTTCTGCCAGCGTTCCAGTTCCGATTTTGAACGCTTGGCATAGCCGTAACCGGGCAGATCGGCAAATGTTACATCACCGCAGCGATAGAAATTGATTGTTGCTGTTTTTCCGGGAACCGAGCTGACACGCGCCAGATTTTTCCGCTGAAACAGCTTGTTAATCAGTGTGGATTTGCCGACATTGGAGCGTCCCGCAAAGGCAATCTCCGGCGTTTTGCCTGCCGGAAGCTGAGATGCAGTTCCGAAGCAGGCGGTAAATTCGGCTTGATTCCAGTTCATTCGTTGTTCCTCTTTCCGCTCTGCGGCGCTTCGGGAAGCTTGCGCCGGTGTGACTTTGCATAAGCAAAATGCTCTGCCGAGCTGCCGATCTGAACGCCCGGCGCATTTTTTTTGATTTTATCCAGCAGGATTTCCGGCTTGAAAATCTGCTGTTCCCCGACTGCAAACGGGTAGAACTGCCGGCTGCCCCAGCAGTCATGTGCTGCAAGAAAGATACCGCGCGGCAGCGGCGCTGCGCCGGAATGCCGGATATAGGCAAGCAGAATCCACTCAAACCGCATGAGGCTTTCCGGATTGTTTTTTTTCAGCAGAAAATGCTGCGAAACAATCATTTTGCGGTTTTCAAAAAAGATATCCGCTGCATCTGCGGCGATCATTTCCGCGACTGTATCCGGTGTGCCGTATTTCCGGAAGAGCAGGCTCTTTTCCGGATGCAGCAGATTCAGCAGGCGGTATCCCGCAAGGCAGGCACAGCAGAGACAGGGCAGCAATCCTGCCAGACCTGCACAGCCGATGCGCCATGTCAGAAATGCAGTTGCTCCGGCAAAAAGGAGCAGAAAACCCGCAGAGATAAACAGTCTTTTTTGATGATATCTGCGAATCTGTTTCAGCAGCTTTTCACCGGTCAGATTCCGGAGCTGCCGGGCATCCGACAGTGTACTCATTGCGGAATTCCGTCCATGACCGGCGGAACGGGATTTTGCGCAGGCGCAGCATTCTGCGGCATCTGCCGGACAGGCTTCGGATCGCCGACCTTGATCTTATTTTTTGCGGCATAAGAAACATTCTGCGGGCTGTATCCGACAATTACCCAAGGCGCATTCTGCTGAATTGCGGTCAGGATTTCTACGATTTCTGCTTTACCTTTTTTGCCGAGCTTGAAATTATAGTCAACCTGATTGTTGTAGATATCGTGTGTTTTCAAAGACTGCTGCGTCGGTATGCCGTTATAGCTGGATGTGTGAATGTATGCAAGCTGCAAATCCGTAAGCGGAATGATGGTTTCCAGATTATTCGGATTCATGATGTACTTGGAAGTCAGCAGGAAGGTATTGCTCTGATACAGAACACTGTCGCTGCTGTTCCGGATCAGTGCTGCAAGTTCCTCCGGCGAACCGTGCAGCCGGAAGAGCGGAATGTTCTGGACGTTTTTGATTTTCTTGCAGTAATGCCAGAAAACCGCAAGCGGAATCAGTACCAGAAAACACGTTGTTACGATGCCGGCGCCCACGGCAACATTAAAGCACAATACGGTCAGAATGATGCCTATTACAAGAATAACTGCCGTGAGAATCCGGCGCTTTCTCGCTTTTTTGCGGATTTCCTCCATTAGCTGTTCGCCTGAGATATAACGCAGATCCATTGTTCAATTTCTCCTCATTTTGTTATTATTCCGGTGTATCCGGGAACGGTGCATCCTCCTCCGGTGCATCGGCGAGTTCTCCCGGCTCTGCAACCGAAACATCAAAGGGATCGGGCTGCCCGGCGCTGTCGGTGTCCGGCAGCGGCGGGAGATCGTCAAGAGACTGCAAGCCGAAGCATCGCAGAAAATGCGCGGTTGTACGGTAGGCAACCGGTCTGCCCGGAACATCAATGCGTCCGGCTTCTTCGAGAAGTCCGCGGTCTGCAAGCGTATTGACCACCGAACTGCTGTCTACGCCGCGCACACGCTCCACAAATCCTTTGGTGACCGGCTGGTTGTATGCGATAATTGTGAGTGTTTCCATAGCCGCATTGGAAAGGGGCGTGTTGCGCTTGACTTCCAGTGCCGCCTTGATGCCGTCGGCAAATTCCGAGCGGGTCGAAAGCTGAAGCGTGCTGCCGAGCTTCAGAACCTGAAGAGCGCTGCCGCTCTCGGCATAAAACCGTTCCAGCTCTGCCGCAATCCCGTCCAGTTCCAATTCGGTGATGCCGAGTGCTTCGGCAATCCGCGCAGTGTCGGCAGGCTCGCCGGCAGCAAACAGCACTGCTTCCAGTGCAGCTGTTTTTTCTTCCATTTTCATCATGTAAATCCTTTATTTTCCGCGCAGAACTGTTTCCGCAGCATCATTGACATGCTCCATATGCAGTCCGCGGGAGCCTTTAATCAGGATGCATGTCGGTTCGTCTGCTTTTTGTTTCAGATAATCTGTCAGTGCAGAGATCAGGTCGGACTGTTCCGCGAAGGCACAGGCGCCGCTGCCGTATCCTTCTGCAAAGTCGCGGTAATTCGCACCGCAGAAAAATGCTGTATCCACAGTTTTTCTGCACAGTTCTCCCAGCGCTTTGTGACGGTCGGCGGCGTAATCGCCGAGCTCGTTCATATTGCCGAGCACGGCAATTTTCTCAGCGCCGTTCGCAGCGGTAGACAGTGCGGTCAGTGCTGCCGCCATTGCTTCCGGATTCGCATTATAGTAATCACGGATCAGCACGGTGTTTCCGATCTGTACCCGTTCCGAACGCATGGCACCGGGGGTAAAATCCGCGAGTGCGGCGGCACATGCCGAAAGCGGAATTCCGAGAGACAGTCCCGCGTGAATTGCGAGCAGTGCATCGGAGACATTGTGCAGTCCGGTCATCGGCAGAATTACCTGCACAGACTCGGCACTGTTCCGGACGGTAAACCGTGTGCTTTCCGCGCTTTCGGTAATATTCTCGGCGAAAAGAACTGCTTCCGGATTGCCGTTCCTTGTGCTGTAATGCACGGAAGCATGCTGCATGATATCCGTTTTGGCACCGAGCAGCAGCGGGTCATCGGCAGGGGCAAGCAGCGTGCCGTGATGCATACCCTCCAGTATTTCCAGTTTGGCGCGGAGGATGTTCTCCTGAGAGCCGAGATTGCCGATATGTGCGGTTCCGACATTGGTAATGATGCTCAGCTCCGGCTCTGCGATTTTTGTCAGACAGCGGATTTCTCCGGCATGATTCATGCCCATTTCGATTACAGCCGCTTCGGTATCCTCAGGCATATGCAGCACCGTATAGGGTACGCCGATATGATTGTTATGATTGCCGGCGGTTGCATATGTACGGAAAGCGGCGCTGAGCACATGCGCGGTCATATCCTTGACTGTGGTTTTTCCGCTGCTGCCGGTTACGCCGATCACATGCAGGCCGTTCTGTTTCCGCCTTTGAATCACGGCATTTGCAATTTTGCCGTATGCCGCAACGGTATCCGGCACAATGCAGTACGGTATGCCCGGATCCTCCTGCGGCTGTTCCGAGAGAATGCAGAACACTGCGCCCTTTTCTGCGGCAGATTTTGCGTATGTGTTTCCGTTGAAGGTTTCACCTTTCAGTGCAAGGAAGCAGTTCCCTTGCTCAATGGTGCGGGTATCCGTACTGAATCCGGAAACGCTGAACGTCTGACTGCCGGAACCGCAGAGCGTTGCCGCAAGTATACCCGCAATCTCCGGAACGGTCATCCGGACAGGCTGTTCATGAAGCAGCGGCATCGTTCAGTCCTCCAGTGCAAGTGCAATCAGGCGGTCAATCAAATCCGGGAACGGAAGACCGTCCGCAGCCCACATTTTCGGGTACATGGAAATCGGCGTGAAGCCCGGCAGGGTATTGATCTCATTGAACACGATTTCATTTGTATCCCGCGTGACAAAGAAATCGACGCGGGAAAGTCCGGCGCAGCCCAGTGCGCAGAAAATTTTCACGGCGCTGCGGCGGATCTCCTGCATGGTGCTGTCTGAGATTCTTGCGGGGATATAGGCTTTTGAGGTCGAAGTGACATATTTGGTTTCGTAGTCGTAAAATTCCGCACCTGCGTCAATTTCTCCGGCTGTTGCCGCTTCGGGAGATTCATTGCCCAGAACGGCGACCTCAACTTCAATGCCGTTGATGAATTCCTCCGCGAGAATCTTGCTGTCATATTGGAATGCGGATTCCAGTGCCGGCATCAGCTCGGATTCTGTTTTGACCTTGGATACGCCGACGGAGGAGCCGGTGCCGCAGGGCTTGATGAAAACCGGAAATCCGAGTGTTTCCGTAATCTTTGCGCACATCGCATCCGCGTGTTTCCGGAACGATGAACGGCGCAGTGTCAGCCATTGTGCCTGCCGGACTCCGGTTGTCGCCGCGATCAGTTTTGTGACGGATTTATCCATGGAAGCGGCAGAGGCACAGACGCCGCATCCGACGAACGGGATTCCCGCAAGCCGGAAGAGTCCCTGCACCGAACCGTCCTCGCCGTTTTCACCGTGCAGAACCGGAAAAATGACATCGACCGGAACGGTTTCGGTTCTGCCGTTCCGGAGAATGCAAAGTCCCATGCCGCGCTCCGGGGAAAGAAATGCCGGACAGTTATCCGGATGATCCTCCCATTTATCCTGTGCAATCAGCGAATAATCTCCGCCGCCGAAAAGAATCCACTTGCCCTCCGCAGTGATTCCGACCGGCAGAATCTTCCGGTTTTCCTTGTTCATGTTGCGAAGTACCGCTTCTGCGGAAACAAGCGAGACGGCGTGTTCCGGAGAAACGCCGCCGAATAATACGAGAACTGTCTGCATGTAATAATTACCTCTTTTCAATCATTCCATATGAAATCAATCCCGGTTCCCTGATATCGTCGGAAACGGGATGGGATATCATCTTTCAAACAGGCTGCACCCTTCGGTATATTTTTCCGGCTCATTGACCCAGAGCGGAAATTTTCCGGTCGTGACGGCAGTCTGCCCGTTGAGCAGCCCGGTGTGAAAGGTCAGATGCCTGAACTGCCGCAGAACAAGCTCCATGCGGGTATATTTACACTGCTCCGGCTTTTCGGAAAGCATTGCATCACTGAGCGAATCCAGATAACGGATTGTTTTCTGCTCGACTGCATCCAGATAGGCAAGAAGCTGCTCGTCGGAAAGCTGCACCGTACACGGCTTGAACGGATTATCCATTCCGTCTTCATGGAATTCCGGTTCCTCATAGACAAACGGATTAAAGAACCATTTGTCTGCGGAATGGATGGTGTGATATGCCCAGCGCCAGCAGGGTGCTCCGCAGCACAGTGCATTTCTGTCATAGGTGCGCAGTGCGATGCGGAGATTGATGAAATTCGGAATAACGGTATGCCGGATGACGGCACATAGGTCGTTCAAAGCTGCTGCATCTCCTTATTCAAAGAATTCTCCGCCGATCATAACACGGCTGATCTCAAGGCTGCTGTCCAGCAGAATCAGATCTGCATCGGCGCCTGCCTCAATTCTGCCTTTTTCCGGTGCGCCGATCATATCAGCGGGGGTTCTCGTTGCCATGCGCACGGCATCGTCAAACGGAATGCCGAAGGAGGCTGCCTGTTTGACGCAGCGCCAGAGGGTTGAGGTTGAGCCTGCGATGGCACCGTCTGCGGTGCGGGCAACGCTGTCCTTTACGGTAATATCCTGTCCGCCGAATTCATAGGTCCCGTCGCCGAGTCCTGTTGCGCGCATGGAGTCGCTGATGATGACCATGCGGTCCGGACCGAACGCTTTATAGAGCAGCAGGCAGATTGACGGATGCAGATGCAGTCCGTCTGTAATTGCCTGCACATAGATATTCTTTTTCAGTGCGGCGCCGATCGGACCGGGATTTCTGTGGTGAATGCCGGGCATTGCATTGAACGTATGGGTCAGGCAGTTTGCGCCCGCTTCGATTGCCGAGATGCAGGTATCGTAATCCGCATCGGTATGACCGATGCAGACCAGTGCATTGCAGCTTCTGATGAATTCCTCGCTGCCCGGAAGCTCCGGTGCAATCGTCACAACGCGCATACCCGGCAGACTGCGGAATTCTTCCAAATCGGGATTGCGGATGAATTTGCCGTTCTGTGCGCCCTTCCTTTTTTCGTTGATGTACGGACCTTCCATGTGAAAACCGAGGATGCGGGTTCCGGGGACATCAATCTTGCTTTCCGTGACATGCTTGATTGCTTCATAGCTCTGTGTCATTGTAGTCGGCAGCCATGAGGTTGTGCCGTTTTTTGCGAGGAACGCGCACATCTCCTCGAATTTTCCGTCCATTGTATCGAATCCGACGCAGCCGTGTGCATGCATATCGACAAGACCCGGAATGACAGTCAGCCCGGAGCAGTCTGCACCGCGGCCGGCGGTTCCGGCGGGGGAGACTGCGGTGATTTTTCCGTTTTCGATTGTAAGGTCGGTCAGTTTGCCCTCAAAGAGCAGATTATTCAGAATCATATACAGGATCCTTTCGTTATGATTTACCGGACTGCGGGGAGAGATGCCGCTGCGACTGCCTGCCCGACTCTCCGGTCAGCTTCATCGGGGAGAATGAACCGGATTTTTCCGGCAAGCTCCGGGAATTCCTGTTCCAGAACTTCCTTTGCTTTTTCGATGATAAGGTCGCCGCCCGTGCCGGAGGTAACTCTGCCGGAAATCTGGAGATAACGGATATCGTAGAAGTCCGCATAGTTCGCGATTGCATAGCCGAAATAGGTACCGATGGTACGGAAGATATCCTTTGCACCCTCATGTCCGGCAGCAAGAATTTCCTGAACCGCCTTGAGTTTTTCGGCAAGTGTCAGGTTTTCGTCGAGTGTGATGCCGGCTTTCGGTGCAAGGCGGATGACCGCATCCTGTGAGAAATATTTCACGCCGCAGCCGTAGTCGCCCGACCATTCATCGACCGGTGCATCCGGATTATAGTCTACCGGAACAAAGGCAAGCTCATTGTGCCAGCCGGTCACATGTCCCTCGGCATCAATATAGCCGCCCGCCTCGGAGGTACCCATTGCGATGCCGAGCACGCCGTTGACATCCAGTGCCATAGAAGCGGCAAGCGCGGCAACATCGCCGTCATTTGCAACAGCATACGGCACACCGAGTTCATTCAGAACGTCAACATAGACATTTTTGCAGGCATCTCCCTGTGTATCCTTCGGAACCTTCAGGAAAAGGTGAGAGACCATTGCGCGGTTTGCGACCAGTACGCCGGCGGTGCTGACACCGACGGCATCAAAGTGCGGCATATGTTCTGCTGCTTTCAGAATGGCTGCCTTGATATGCTCTCTGTGATAGGAGATATCCTCCGCGAGTTTGGGAAGCCAGACAATTTCCTCTGCCCAGACCGTTTTTCCGTCAATGACAGCAGCGACTTTCATATCGCTTCCGCCTGCATCAAAGCCAACGCGGCAGCCGCCTAAATTTCTGCCGATCGGGAGCGGACGGGTTTTGTTTTCCGGCATATCGCTGAAATCCCGTTCTTCTACGGTGAATCCGCGTTCATAGGTCGTGCTCCAGAAATCCACATCGAATGCGCGCAGACCGTCCTTTGTATAGGCATCGCGGATGTATTCGTAAACGGCATGATCTCCGGCGAGCATAACCTTCCAGCCGCCGGCGCACCAGAGGATTGTTTTAATCAGCCGCTCGGCATAACGGCAGTTTTCTTCAAAGTTTTCGCCGAGCTTTGTATTGCGGCGGTAAATCAAGCCGTCCTCGCGCTCAACGGCGATTGCAAACGGTCTGGTTGCTTTGCTGAGAAATTCGCGGTTAAAATATACCGCAGGGAGAAAGTCGCGGTCAAGAATCGGTTGAATCATAGTCTATATTCCTTTCTGATTTGCTGCGTATACGGTTTTGTTTATCCGCAGGAAAAAACGAAAGGCAAGCGGCTGCCTTATGCTGAACAGTCGCTTGTCTTATCCGTATTTATTTTGTATTATTGATGTTCCAGCGGAACGGGCAGATGCGGGAAGCCTTTGTTGTGTCATACATAAAGTTTTTGTCGATTGTCTTGACATCCAGAAAGCGGTAGTTGCTCTTCTGTTCCGGATTTCCGAAAAGCCGGAATCCGGCGGAAAGGCTGGTTTTCTGAAGAACCGGACCGAGTCTGTGATGCTCTTTCATAAAGGTGATGATTTCGGAAGCCATAACAAGGGAGTTATCCGCGACATTGTAGACGCCGGTATAATTGAGACCGTCTGCCTGACGCAGGAATCCGATGATAAAATCCGAAATATTGTGTACGCAGCACATATGGTAGCCGTATTCACCGGTACGGAACACAAAAACGGTTTTGTCCTTCGGATCAGTAATGCGGGACATCAGGTTGTCGGTGAAGTCAAGCGTATAGACCATCGGCACGCGGATGACGCAGCAGATCATGGTTTTGGTCTTGCGCACATCGGCAGCAAAGGCATTTTCTTCGGCAAGCTTCAGTTTCCCGTAATTGGTACTCGGCTTGCAGGCTTCATCCTCACGCACCGGCTCACGGTTTTCCGGCTGCTTATAGACTTGTGTTGAGCTGCAAAGAATAAACTTCTTCACTTCCTTATTCATTGCAAATTTATAGATGAAGCGGTCGCAGGCTGCACTCAGATCGAGCTGAGCCTGCTCGACAACCGGTCCGAGATCGTTATCGACCGTGCAGGCAAGATGCACTACATAATCAATCTGGAATTCGTCAAAGATTTCACCGTATTTTCCTTGTTCATTCGGGGCAGCTTCCCGGAAAAAATAGTTTTCCTTGCCGGCATTGTGTTCAGAGTCTGCTCGGTCTGCGGCGATGACGATATTGCCTTTTTTCAGCAATCCGGAGCATACGCGCGAACCGATCAGCCCGCAGCCCCCGGTAACCAAAACTGTTGCCATAGTGTACTCAGTCCTTTCTCTTCTGTACTGTATGCCGCGCGCCCCTCATGCACTTTTGCATACGACCTTATTATGATTATTCTATTACTACAAATACTATTATATCACAGCCGGCGCAGAAATGCAAGCGGCTCAGTGAAATTTGACATTTTCCCTTATCGGGCGGCAGTTTTCGGAAATCTGCATATGCAATCTGCATAAAATATTGTAGATTGTTCGTGATAATCTCTATGATTTGTCTCTGATTTTTGTGAAAAATGCCTGCAACAGAGCAGCGCAGCGTTCTTCCAGCAGTCCGGCAGTGACCTTCGGCTTATGGTTGTAGGGCAGGGAAAACATCTCTTCAACGGAGCAGACAGCTCCGGCTTTCGCGTCATATGCACCGAAAATTATGCGGTCGATTCTCGCATTGATGACAGCGCCGCTGCACATCGGACAGGGTTCCATTGTCACGTAGAGGCTGCATCCGGAGAGGCGCCAGGAACCTCGTTTTGCCGCTGCTTCCTCCATAGCGAGGATTTCAGCGTGCGCGGTAGGGGAGTGGTTTTTTTCCCGGCGGTTTCTGCCTCTGCCGAGGATTTCGCCGGTGCTTCTGTCCACAACCAGCGCACCGACGGGGATTTCACCGTCATCCGCCGCTTCCTGCGCCAGCAGCAGCGCCTGCTCCATCAGCGCAAAGTCATCTATCAGCATATGTGACACTCCGTTCTCCGGCAGTCCGGCGTTTCGTAATAGGCACGGCAACAGATATTCTGAATATGATTTGAGGTCTGCAATCGGTATTGCATGTTACAGAAAAATCTGAAACAGCAGCAGGAGAACGGAAAGACCGATCCACGGCAGCATCGTCAGCGTCTGTGACATGATAAACATTTTGCTGCCGTCTTTCAACTCGGTTTCACGGTTCCGGAGCCGGATTTTTTCCTTGCGGATCCGGACGAAAAAGGCGGCTGCCACTGTTCCGGTCGCAATCAGCAGAAAGGCATACTGCCAGATCGGAATCGCGCGGTTCGCATAAACCAGAATCAGTCTTGCGTAGCAGAGTGCGGAACAGACCATCCGCAGCAGAATGCATTTTGCGAGCGAGCCTGCCCGCAGGAATAGATAACCGGAAATCAGCGCAATCAGAAGCTCCGAGATGCGGTCGGAAAGCGTATTCGGAAGCAGGAAAGCGATGACAGCGGAGGCAGCGATTGCAAAGGTGTCGCCATACTGCCTCAGCAGTGTGAGCATTGTGCCGCGCAGCAGCAGTTCTGCCGCAACCGATACGAAAAAGACGTCAAATACGGCATATGCCATAATGGTCCACTTGCTGTTGTATGTAAATATCTCCTGTGCCGTTGAGATGCCGGCATCCTGTGCGGTCAGAGCGTAAATTCCGGCGGTAATCATTGCAGCCCCGACTGCAAGTATGCTCTCCGGCAGCCCGCCGAAGCTGACCGGTGCGGCAACGCTTCGGGGAATCCTGCATCCCCGGATCAGGACGGCTGCCGGAATACAGTATTTCAAAAGGCGGATCAGCATCCGAACGGCGGTGACCGCAAGGCGGTTTCCGCTGACGGACATATTCAGCAGATCCAGACGGATTTCAGCACCGAACAGGCGGAGCAGTCCGACGAACACAGTGCTGCATACAAGCTGCGTGATCAGATTGACCAGCAGTGCAAGCCCGATGATTTCGGCGCAGTTTGCGAGCGCCTTCTGCTCGACAATACGCGCTCCCGGTTTGGAGACGGCATTTCCGTCCACGTAGCTGATTTCATTGCGGTTGCCCTGATAGTGATACATATATTTCGCACGGTTTGTTCTGCGCCATTGCCGGTAAGCCCGGTTCCATGACCGGTTTTCCGAATCGTAGGAAAAATCGGAAACGACATCTATTTTTTTTCTCTGTTCCGCCATACTGCACCTCCTTTCCGGCAAACGGGTATACATTCCCACTTTTACAATATTTAAGTATAACAGATAACCCTTGTAATTTTCGTGCAGATTTCGTAAATTGTATATGAACAAATTGTGAACCGGGCACACAATTTTACAGTTATTGTGCAAAATTGCACATTGCAATTTGATATACAGTCTGTTATAATAAAAATGGACCGTTGTCCGGGATTTTTTCTATTTTTTATTTTCGAGAGGGGAATTACCATGAAAATCAGAAGCATGATGCGCCGTGCAGGCGGCGCGGTGACTGCGGCAGGGCTGCTGCTGGCTTCGCTTACCGCGATGCCGGATGTCGGCGCCGCGGAAATCAGCGGCAACGACTATTCTACCTGCACTTATTCGGAGGCACTGACCGATGCAACGGTCACAACCTCAAAGCCCTATGAGATTTCACTGGAATCACTCGGTGTTCCTGCAACGGAAAAACCGACTGAAATCATTGTTACGCTCAGCATCTCCGAAGGAATCGGGCTGCCGATTATGCCGGCGTTCGGCTATGAAGCTGCCGTTTCTGAGGAATCCAACTGGTACGGAGACGGCGTCTGGATTTCCTCTGCAACCTCGGAACTCAGTGCTTCCTTCCCGGTTCCGGAAGAGTACATGATTCCCAATCTTTTCCAGATTCAGATCTGGAACTCCGAAGAGACTGCTGTTGTCCAGACCGCAACGATCAAGGGTATCGGTGTCAATACCGGCGACAGTACCGGCATCGGCGTAATGACGCGCAAGGGCGATGTCAATGACGATAAGACTGTGGATGTGAAGGATGCCGTTGCACTGGCAAAATATCTGATCGGTACCGGCGAGCTTGCAGCCGCGGAAAACGGTGACCTTGACAGAAATAACCGCCTGAATGCAATTGACCTGACGCTTTTGAAGCGCGGCCTCATCAACGGTACACTCGGCGGAAGCAGCGATACGGGAGAAACCGCCATGGAATTTGTGAAACACCTCAAGCTGGGCTGGAACCTCGGCAACACGCTGGATTCTACTGTCAATGAGTATTCAACTCCGAATAATGCAGAGCAGAACTGGGGCTGCCCGATTACAACCAAGGCAATGATTGATCTGGTCAAGAGCTCCGGCTTCAACACCATCCGTATTCCGGTAACCTGGGGCGAAAAGTGTTCCGGCAGCGATTTCACAATTGACAGCGCATGGATGAACCGTGTTCAGCAGGTTGTGGATTACGCGATTGACGACGGCATGTATGTCATCCTGAACATTCACCACGATAATTCGCCGCGCGGCAACAATGCCTACTTCTATCCGGATCAGAGCCACTATGACAACTCGATCAAGTTCATCACCTCCGTCTGGAAGCAGGTTGCAACCCGCTTCGAGGGATATGACAGCCACCTGATTTTTGAAACACTCAACGAGCCGCGTCTGGTCGGCAATTCGCAGTATGAATGGACCGGCGGCAACGCCGAGGCACGCCAGATCGTCAACGAGTACAATGCAGCAGCGCTCAAGGCAATCCGCGCGACCGGCGGCAACAATACAAAGCGCTTTGTCATGATGCCGGGCTATGCGGCATCCTCCAACGCGGTTGCAGTCAATGACATTGTTCTTCCGGATGACGATCACCTGATCGTGGACATTCACGGCTATGCTCCGTGGGATTTTGCACTGAACAGAACCGGCACCAATCAGTGGAGCCAGAACAGCGGCACTTACGATATCGTTTCGATTTTCGAGACCGCAAAGAACAAGTTCCTCAACAAGGGCATCCCGGTTGTCATCGGCGAGTTCGGCGCGCTGAATAAGGAAAATGAGAGCGCAAGAGCGGTATGGGCAAAATATTATACCGAAACTGCATCTTCCTACGGTATCCCCTGCGTCTGGTGGGACAACAACCAGTTCTTTGATTCCAGACAGGTGGAAGGCGAGGCATTCGGTCTCATCAACCGCAACAATCTGACTGTGGCATATCCGCAGATTATGGCGGCACTGGTCGAAGGCACAAAGAGCCGCGGATAATGAAAAACGAGAAAACGGCAGCAGAACTTTTCCGCTGCCGTTTTTGAATGCCGGATATTTTTTGCCCTGCTCCCATTGAAAAATTTTTCCCGATATGGTATAATACTTGCGAAAGCATGTTTATGAAGGAGGTTCCGGAATGGCAAATCAACTCTGCATTGTGCTTGATTTCGGCGGGCAGTATAATCAGCTGATTGCCCGCAGGGTTCGGGAATGCGGCGTTTACTGCGAAATCAAACGCTATGACACACCGCTTTCTGAAATCAGGGCGCTCAATCCTGCCGGCATTATTTTTACCGGAGGTCCGAACAGTGTCTATGACAGCGCATCGCCGCATATTGATCCGGCTTATTTCGATCTCGGCATCCCGACACTCGGCATCTGTTACGGCTGTCAGCTCATGGCGTATACACTCGGCGGAACAGTTGAAAGCTGCGAGAAATCGGAATACGGAAAAATTGAGATCACACACGGGGAAGGCAGCCTGCTGTTTGCGGGTGTCCCCGCAGTCAGCACAGTCTGGATGAGCCACACTGACTTTGTCAGCCGTCTGCCGGAGGGCTTCCGCGTGACGGCACATTCCGATGACTGCCCGTGTGCTGCGTTTGAAAATCCGGAACGAAAGCTTTATGCAGTTCAGTTCCATCCGGAAGTCACACACAGCCAATACGGCAAGGAGATTCTGCATCATTTCCTCTATGTCGTCTGCGGGTTCAAAGGCGACTGGATGATGTCCGATTTTATTGAAAATACGGTTCAGAAGCTCCGTCAGCAGATCGGTGACAAAAAGGTTGTGCTCGGACTGTCCGGCGGTGTCGATTCGTCTGTCGCTGCGGCACTGCTCAGTAAGGCTGTCGGCAGGCAGCTTACCTGCGTGTTTGTCGATCAGGGACTAATGCGCAAGGATGAAGGTGACTTCGTCGAGCAGACGTTTACAAAGCTGTTCGATATGAATTTTGTCCGCGTCAATGCGCAGAAGCATTTCCTCGAAAAGCTCCGCGGCGTGACGGATCCGGAGCAAAAGCGGAAAATCATCGGCACAGAGTTTTATAATGTATTCTGGGACAGAATTCGCCGGGAAGGCGCGGACGGCTTTTTTGCGCAGGGTACAATCTACCCCGACCGCATTGAAAGCGGCAGAGGAAATAAAGCAGGTCAGGGCAGCACTGATGTCATTAAGACGCATCACAATATGGTCGGGATTCCGGAGGATATTACCTTTGCGGGCATTATTGAGCCGCTTGCGGACCTCTTTAAGGATGAGGTGCGCAGGGTCGGGGAAAAGCTTGGCATTCCGCGGGAGCTTGTCTGGCGGCAGCCGTTCCCCGGCCCGGGGCTCGGCGTCCGGATTGTCGGTGAAATTACGGAGGAGAAAATCAAAATTCTTCAGGATGCAGATGCGGTATTCCGCGATGAAATTGCGCGCAGCGGACTGGAATCGTCTCTCAGCCAGTTTTTTGCCGTTCTTCCGGATGTGCATACCGTCGGCGTAATGGGTGACCACAGAACCTACGACCATCTGATTGCAATCCGCGCCGTGACGACGGATGATTTTATGACCGCAGACTGGGCGAGAATTCCGTTTGATGTGCTTGCACGTATTTCCAACCGTCTGTGCAATGAGGTTGCACATGTCAACCGTGTTGTGTATGATATTACTTCCAAGCCGCCCGGCACCGTGGAGTGGGAGTGACCTGACAGTATCGGATCATTTCGCATTTGCGTGATTTTTCGTTTCGATGATACGCAATTGGCAACGCTTTGGCAACAGATTACACTTACCGCAACGAAAAAGCGAACCGGTTTTCAATGGAATCAGGGATCATATCAACAGGATGATAAGACAGTTTTTGCAGAAAATTTACAGCAAAGAGGACGGAACTGTTCGGCTCCGTCCTCTTTCGTGTTTATTTGGAAGGTTCGAGGTCAGCTTTGGAAATCAGACCCGCGAGGTATTTCAGCAGCTTTGTGAGGTCATCATTTTTCACGGCACCGTCATGCGTGACATCCGAGTTTGTTTTGCCCAGATCGGTAATGCCGCATTTTGTGTCTTCGGCTGCGACGCGCGCGAGCAATACGGCATCCAGAACATCGACCGCATTGCTGCAATCCGCATCACCCCAGAGCGTTTCATCACCCGGTGTTGTGGTCATGGTTGTGGTCTCAGTCGAATCGGATCCGGGTGTCACTGTCTTGCTGAACAGATCGTCCGGCAGTTCATCGAGCGTAATGCAGAAGTCGCTGACATAGAGCTTTTTCAGCTCGGCTTTATCCTGATAGTTTTCACCGGTGACAAAGCGTGCATCCTGAGAATCGTACCACGGACAGAAATAGAGCCAGTATGCATGCTCGACTGTCATGTTGTCCATGCTCGGCACGGAATCGTTCTCAGCCATTGCAACCATCTTATCGCCGTCAACAAAATCAACCAGCTTGTAGAAAATGCCGGTTTCCGCATCGAGATTCGGACCGGAGGTCTTGCCGTCATGACGGTTATACTGTGTATTGTATTTGTCATATGCAACAATATCCACTCTGTCATCGCCGGAGTACCACTCAGCCGATGCATCCGACCATGCGTAGAGGTTTTGCTCCCAAATCAGATTATGCAGACCGTACTCATTTTCAAGGGTGTCCTGAAGGAGCGCCCAGAGCTGCTTGTATACAACAGCGCCTTCCTTCGACCACCAGAACCATGCGCCTGAGCCGTCAATCGGATCGCTGGTATTGCTGGGATTTCCTTCCGCTTCATGGAACGGACGGAAGATCACAGGGACATTCGCATCCTGCAATTTCAGCAGTTCGGCTGCAAGATTCTTCATGCAGAGCTTGAAGTATTCATACTCGGTCGTACCCTTGACGAGGCAGTTTGCCGTGACAAAATCCGTCTTTTCGGAATAGGTCGTTTTGGAGAAATCGAGCGGCTCACCGAGCGTGTAGGTCGAAAGCACGGTCGGCACATTGACATGCCACGATGCAGTGCAGATTCCGCCCTTTTCGTTTGTCCATTCGATCATTCTGCCGACAACGCCGTCGTCCCATGCATAGCAGGGGCAGTAGCTTCCGAAGTCAAAGCCCTGAATTGCCGGATATTTTCCGGTCATCTCATAGATCAGATTGACATCGTTGTTATAGTTGTTGTAGGTGTAATTACGGTTTTGCGTGCTGTAAGTATACACCTGACCGTCTGCACCGGTGCAGTGCCAGTAGAAAACATTGCCCTGCTCGTCGGTATCCTTGCTGTCGCGGTCAATCGTATACTTGATGCCGTCGGAATCGACACAGGCATCGGCGGATGCGTCATATCGGATCGTTGTCTGCACCTGATTGCCGCCGCCGTAAATCTGCTGCTGACCGGAGAGAATGTTTTTGCCGTATACACTTTTGAGATATGCCATCAGCGCCTTGGTCTCCGCAGTTGCCTTCGGATCACAGGTTTCCGCTGTTGCAATGCTGAGATCCGGGAATTCCGCCTCGGAAACAGTCACCGTATCAATCGCCATGTAGCCGTATTTGTTGAGGAAGGAGATGTCGTTCTCTCCCTTGTTCAGGCGAACCATTCCGAAATCAAAATCAGTCCACTGATCCGCATACGGAACAGTGGTGTGATACTCGCTGCCGTTCACGGCAACGGTCTGATAGCGCCCGCCCGCATCCAGGATCTGCGCGCCGCAAACCGTGATGGAATACATCCCGTCCGCCGGCACATCGACAGAAAAGCTCAGTGCATCATTCGTCAGATACGCAAAGCCCTCTCCGCTGAAGCCGGGCAGCTCGGTCTGATAAATGCTTGTCCAGAGTGTCGCGCCCTTCATGTCCTCGCCTTCAATGCGAAGCAGCAGCTTGCCTTCTGCGGCAGAAGGCATCGTGCAAAGCATACTGCACGAAACTGTCATCGCAGAAAGACCTGCCAGAAACCGTTTCATTGTTCTGTTCATAAAAAAGCCCCCCGTAAAAAAAACATGCAGATAATCCGATATCTGCATTATATCACATTTATACAGTTTTTTCAAGTGTTTTGCATGAATTTACGTACAGTACAAAACAAAAGTATATTGATTTTCACGAATTTGTCAGATTCGACAAACGGAAAGTAAAGCAATGACCGCGGCGGATGATTTCTCCCGTTCGTTTTTTGCGGTACCCGTTATTTTTTTCGCCGTTCCCATTGCATTTTCCGCCGCAACCGTGCCGTGCGCGGCTCCGTGATGATTCCGAAGCAGCTTTCCGGAAAAACTTTTCCCTTTACCCATTGAATTTTCCGCTGTAATGTGCTATAATGAAGGTATCTTTCACATATTTCCGGAAAAAGAGAGGAGGAAATATATATGGGAACAAAGAAAAAGCATATGCAGTATCCGCTTTCAATGCGGCGGGAGTCTTATTTGCAGGTCTTCCTGACCGCCTTCGGCATCATGATGCTCATTATGCTGCCGGTCATGATTTTCACAAAGGGTTACTTCATCTATTACGGAGATTTCAATTCTCAGCAGCTGCCGTTTTACTATCTGTCTCACAAAGCGGTTGTCAACGGTGAATTCGGCTGGAACTGGCAGACGGATCTCGGTACGAATTTTATCGGCTCCTATTCCTTCTATCTGCTGGGCAGTCCGTTTTTCTGGCTGACGGTTCCGTTCCCGCAGGAAGCTGTTCTGTATCTGATGCCCTATCTGCTGGCGCTGAAGCATGCGTTTGCAGCCCTGACAGCCTATGCCTATATCCGGCGGTTTGTCCGGAACCGGCACGCTGCGTTTATCGGCGGACTGCTCTATGCGTTTTCCGGTTTCCAGCTTTATAATATTTTCTTCAACCATTTTCAGGATGTGACGGCGTTTTTCCCGCTCCTGCTGATTGCACTCGAGCAGCGCGTCAACGAAAACCGCCGCGGTGTTCTTGCACTGGCAGTTGCATTTATGGCAATCCTGAACTACTATTTCTTTACCGGACAGGCGGTATTCCTGATTCTGTATTTTATCGTTCGCTGCCCGTCAAAGGATTTTCAGGCTTCCCTGCGCAAATTTTTCAGTATTGCGCTGGAATCGGTGATCGGTGTTCTGATTGCCGCCTTTATGCTCCTGCCTTCGGCGCTGGCCATTTATGAGAACTTCCGCGTCAAGAAATATCTCTTCGGCATGGATATGGTCGCGTATTCCGACCGGACGCGCCTGTGGCGGATTATCCAGACATTCTTCATGCTGCCGGATGTTCCGGCGAGACCGAATCTCTTCCAGTCCGATTACGGCAAATGGGCTTCAATCGGCGGATATCTGCCGCTGTTCTCTATGGCGGGCGTGATTGCGTTCCTGTCGCAGAAACGGAAGCACTGGGCAAGCCGCCTGACTGTCATCTGCATCGTCTGTGCATTTGTCCCGGTTCTGAATTCGATGTTCTATATGTTCAATGCATCCTATTATGCACGCTGGTATTATATGCCGCTGCTGATTATGGCAATGATGACTGCCTATGCACTGGACAATCCGAAGATTAAATGGCGCGGCGGAATTACGGTCTGCGGCATTTTCCTTGCGGCTTTCGGCATCATTTCCCTGCTGCCGACAAAGGATAAAAAAGGAAAGATTCACTTCTTTGAGTTTGCAAAGTTCAGCTGGTATTTCTGGCTGGTGCTCGGTCTTTGCGCAATTATGCTCTACTTTACCGCGATAATTGCGATTTCGCGGAAAAAAGGCAGAAGGTTCTACCGGTTCTCAGTTATTGCAACCGTTTTCTGCTGCCTGTGCTCCGGTTTCAGCGTCGTCTATTTCGGCATCGGACTGGGCGCATGGCCGATCTCCTATATCAATACAGCGATTGACGGCGGCAGCAAGATTACCCTCGAAGAACCTGCTCATCAGTTCTTCCGCATCGATATTTCCAAGGATTATGACAATTATCCGATGTTCTGGGGCTATTCCAATATGCGCTGCTTCCACAGCATTGTTCCGGTTTCTGTTATGGATTTCTATGATGCCGTTGATATCACCCGTGATGTCGCCTCGCGGCCGGAGCCGAAACACTATGCACTGCGTGAACTGTTCAGCGTCAAATACTACTTTGACAAGGTGCAGTCCGAAACAGCTGCCGAAACACCCGAAACACTGAAGGAAATGCCGAGCTTCAAGTTCCTCAAGCGCGAAAACGGCTTCAATATTTATGAAAATGAAGCCTATATTCCGATGGGTCTTGCATATGATACCTGTATCAGCACAAGTGACCTTGACGAGGCAACAACGGCAAACCGTCAGAAGCTTATGGTGCGTGCGCTCGGAATGAGTGAGAAGCAGATCGAAAAATATGCCGATATCCTTACGGTTATGGAGCCGAAGGACCGCAATCTTCTCTCGGACGAAGCATTTGCGGAAAAATGCATGGAACGGAAAGAGCAGACCTGCTCCGTATTCAACCACAGCTCCGGCGGCTTTGAGGCGCAGATAACCCTCGAAAAGCCGGAAATGGTCTTTTTCAGCGTGCCGTATGAATCCGGCTGGTCTGCAACGGTCAACGGCAGAAAAGTCAGCGTCGAGCGCGTCAATTACGGATTTATGGCGGTACGCTGCGAAGCGGGCGCCAATGACATTGTGTTTGACTATGAAACACCGGGACTGCGTCTGGGCGCGATTCTTTCGCTCAGCGGAATCGGTTTGCTGCTGATTTACCTGATCTGGACAGCGGCAGCCGGACGCGGCAAGCGCAGCGAAACCTCCGCACAGAAGTATTGCTACGATTACACGCCCTTCGACCTGTTCCCGGAGCATGCGCTCTATACCCGGTATGCCGCGGCGAAGCATCCGGAGCCGGCGGTTCCGTATCTGCCGGAGCCGGAGCCCGAAGAACCTGCGGATTTCCTGCCGGAGATACCGGAGCCGGAATTCCCCGATGAAGCGGAGAAGCCGCTGCCGGAACCGGAAACAACCGGATTGCCGGAAGCAGAACCGCAGCCGGAGGAATCTGCCGGAAGCGCAGAAAACAAATCCGACGCGGAAACAGAGCCGGAGCAGCCGGAAACCGCAGAGCCGGAGTCTGAATCCGGAACGAAGGAGAATCCTGATGACAAATAAAACCGGTACACCGCAGCATCTGATTGAAGAGAAAATCAGCAGCGAAGAAATCTACAGCGGCAGAATTCTGCATGTTACGCGCGATACGGTACGTCTCGAAGACGGAACGGAAGCGCTGCGGGAAGTTGTGCATCATCCGGGCGGGGCATGTGTTGTCCCGCTGACGGATGCGGGCGAAGTGATTATGGTTCGTCAGTTCCGCTACCCGCACGCCGCGCAGACATTGGAAATCCCTGCCGGCAAGCTTGAATACGGTGAGGATCCGCAGGTTTGTGCTGTTCGGGAGCTGAAAGAGGAGGCAGGTGCAGTCTCCGGAAGACTGGAATCTCTGGGCTGTCTGTATCCGACCCCCGCGTATGACCGCGAAGTGATTTATATGTTTCTGGCGCGGGAGCTGACCCTGACGGATCAGCAGGCACTTGACAAAGACGAATTCCTTGATGTCATCCGGATTCCGCTTGCGGAAGCCGTCGGAATGGTAATGCGGAATGAAATTCCGGATGCCAAGACGCAGATTGCACTGCTGAAAACTGCCAGAATGCTCGGCGTATCATGAATAACAAAAAGCCGCCCGGCGATGAACACCGAACGGCTTAAAGGATATCAGTTGTTCAGGATTCTGCTGTTTCCGGAGCCGGCGCTGCCGGAGTTTCCGGTTCAGGCTGTGTCTGCGGCTGGCTGGCCTGGCGAAGATCCGATTCTGCCTGACGGAGCGCAAGCTGCTTGTAGTAAGCACCCAGAATCTGCTCCTCCATGTACTGTCTGGTCGCTGCACTGATCGGATGAATAATGTTGCGGAAGATACCGCTTTCATCCTGTCTGCTCGGCATTGCTACAAACAGTTTCTCTTCGCCCTGAACAATTTTGATGTCATGAACGGCAAGCACCTGATCCACTGTAATTGAGACGATCGCGCGCAGCCGTCCTTCCGGAAGAATTTTCCGGACTCTCACATCTGTGATTTCCATAGGGGGTTCCCTTCCTTTCCGCGTGCAAGGCTGTCAAGGCAGCATTTGCAGCTGCGATGTTTATTCTTGCCCTCTTGTACCGTGCGAATCATAGACTGCCGCACCGCTACGCTCCTTATCATATCACAGAAATGTGTTAATTGCGTGAACATTTCATGTGATTTTTTTAGAAACCTGTATATTTTGAAACGGAATCTGCATATTTTGTTTGTATTATGCATGAAAAGGCACATCGCCGGAGAGGATGATGACTGTTGAATACGAAATTGGAAGGCAAACGGCATATTCACATGATCGGCATCGGCGGGAGCGGGATGTATCCGCTTGCGCAGGTGCTGCACGCAAAGGGATACTTTCTGACCGGCTCGGATAATAATGAGACGGATACACTGGCAGCAGTGCGGGCGCTGGGCATTCCGGTTCAGCTCGGACAGCGTGCGGAGAATATCGGGGATGCCGATCTGGTTGTATATTCCGCTGCAATCGCAAAGACGAACCCTGAGCGTGCCGCCGCGGAGAAAAGCGGCGTTGCAATGATGGAGCGCAGCGAGCTGCTCGGCATTGTCTCGGAATGGTACAGCAAGGCGGTCTGCATTGCCGGAACGCACGGAAAAACCACGACATCCTCCATGCTTGCACAGATTCTGTATACTGCGGGCATTGATCTTTCCGCGGTGATCGGCGGAAAGCTGCCGGCAATCGGCGGCAGCGGCAGGGCGGGCAGCAGCGATGTGTTTGTCTGCGAAGCCTGCGAATATGTGGATACGTTCCTGCATCTTTCCCCGGATATTGCCGTGATCCTGAATATCGACGAGGATCATATGGAATATTTCCATACGCTTGAGAATCTCAAGGCATCCTTTACGAAATTTGCGCAGAAATCAAGTCAGTATGTGCTTTATAACGGTGATGACGCCAATACCTGCGATGCGGTGTCGAATGTGAACGGCAAAACGCTGCTTCGCTTCGGTACCTCCGAGGACTGCGAATGGCGTGCATCGGATATCCGGCATACCGCACAGCAGCAGACTGTTTTTCAGGTCTGGCATGACAATGCATATCTCGGAGAAATCACGTTACAGATTCCCGGTATGCACAATGTCCTGAATGCACTTGCGGCAATTGCAGCCGCGCATCTGGTCGGCCTGAATTTTGAACAGTGTCAGTCCGGTCTGCTTGCCTTCCACGGAGCAAAGCGGCGCTTTGATGTGCATGCACACTGCGGCGGAATTACGGTTGCCGATGATTACGGGCATCATCCTGCGGAAATTGCCGCAACGCTGAAATCGGCGAAGGCAATGCCTTACCGCCGTGTCATTGCCGTACACCAGCCCTTTACCTATACCCGCACGGAACGTCTGCTCGATGATTTTGCGGAGGCACTCAAAATCGCGGATATTGTTGCACTGACCGATATCATGGGCGGCAGGGAACTGAATACGAACAGGATTTTCACACGGATGCTCGCAGAGAAAATTCCCGGCTGTATCTGGTTCCCGCAGGACGAATCCGTCCCGGATCCGGATGATACTCGCAAATACAAGAATTTCGATGATGTATGCGATGCGGTCTGTGAAGCTGCGCAGCCGGGAGATCTCATTATTACGCTCGGCTGCGGCGATGTCAATAAGCTCTCCAAGCAGATTGCAGATACACTGCAATCCCGTGCGCATCTGTCGGAGGAATGAGGTAACAGTATGCTGAACGAAAAAGCGAAAGCCATTTATGCCTATATCCGTGACCGGATCGGAGAAGGCTATGCACCGACTGTCCGGGAAATCTGCAATGCACTGGATATCCGCTCGACCTCAACTGTTCACCGGTATATCAATACACTGGTTGACGAGGGGCTGCTGGATAAAATGGATAATCAGAACCGCGCAATCCGGCTGCACGGACACAGTTCCCTGAATGTTCCCCTGATCGGAACGGTGACGGCAGGTCAGCCGATTACCGCGATTGAAAATATCGAGGATTATATCAGCTATGTTCCGGACAGACATTTCAGCGGTGAGCTGTTTGCGCTGCGCATCCGCGGAGACAGTATGATAAAGGCAGGTATTTTAGACGGAGATATCGTTATTGTGCAGCAGTGCGATCTGGTCGAAAACGGTGAGATTGCCGTTGTGCTGGTGCATGACGATGAGGCGACAGTGAAGCGTTTTTACAGGGAAAACGGCGGTTACCGGCTCCAGCCGGAGAATGACACAATGGAACCGATTTTTGTCAGAGAAGCAGCCGTACTCGGCAGGGTTGTCGCGCTGATGCGGTATCTGAAGTAAACGGAAAGGAAGATTGCTATGAAACAACGTGTAAAAGTCGTACTCTGCGGAAAGGAATATGCGCTTTCAACCGAGGATGCGCCGAGCTATGTCTATCAGCTTGCCAAATCTCTGGAAAAACGCATTTCCGATATTACCGAAAACAATCCGCGCGTATCTGCACATTCGGCAGTGATGATGGTTGCGCTGTCAACGATGGATGAACTGACTAAGGCAAACAACAGCATTGAGGTCATTCGCTCGCAGGTCAAGGAGTATGTTGATGAAGCGGGAAAAGCACGTCTGGAGCGGGATGCCGCACTCCGTGAGATCGACGTACTGAAAGCAAAAATTGAGCAGCTCGAAAATCTGAACAAGCTCCGTGAGCTGAAAGAGAGTATTCAGGCGGACGAAGCGGAACCCGCAGTCAAGCGCAGACGGAAGAAGGCTGCACCGGCAGAGGAGCCGGCACCGGAGACCGCCGCTGCACCTGCCGAAGAGGCTGCACCGGCGGCAGATGAAAAGCAGCTTTCCCTGACTGAAACCGAAGCATGACCGCAGCAAACACGGAACTGCTTGCCCCCGCAGGCAGTCCGGAGGCACTGACAGCGGCACTGCGCTGCGGTGCAGATGCCGTCTATCTCGGTGCAAAGCAGTTTTCTGCACGCGCAAATGCCGAGAACTTTAACCGGGAGGGACTGCGGCAGGCAGCGGATGCCTGTCATCTTGCCGGAGCAAAGCTGTATCTCGCAATCAATACGCTGATTTTCAACAGCGAATTTCCCTCGCTGGATGCCCTTCTGGAAACTGCTGCCGAAATCGGCGCAGACGGCTGTATCGTACAGGATCTCGGAGCAGCGGCGTATATTGCAAAGCGCTGCCCGACGCTTCGTCTTCATGCATCCACACAATTGACCGTACACACGCCCGCCGGCGTTCAGTTTGCAAAGCAGGCGGGCTTTTGCCGTGTTGTGGCGGCACGCGAGCTCTCACGGACACAGCTTGCGGCACTCTGCCGCGAAGCGGAACGGTGCGGGATCGAGGTTGAGGCATTTGTTCACGGAGCGCACTGTATGTGTGTATCCGGTCAATGTCTGATGTCAGCGGCAATGGGAGGCCGTTCTGCAAACCGCGGTGTCTGTGCGCAGCCCTGCCGTCTGCCGTTTACGGCAGATGAGCGCCGGAAGGATTACTGTGCGCTTTCACTGAAGGATATGTCTTTGGTTTCGCATCTGGCAGAAATCTGTGAAGCCGGCGTGCATTCGCTGAAAATCGAGGGGAGAATGAAGCGCCCGGAATATGTCGCTGCCGCAGTAACGGCTTGCAGAGAGGCACTTTCGGGCATTCAGATCCGGACGGATACGCTGCGTGCCGTCTTTTCGCGCAGCGGATTTACGGACGGGTATTATACCGGTCTGCGGAAGGATATGTTCGGTACGCGCCGGAAAGAGGATGTTACGGCAGCACAGGCGGTGCTGTCACCGCTCCGCGAGACTTATCAGAAGCCGCGGAAATACGCAGTATTGGATGCCTGCTATACACTGCGAGCCGGTGAGCCGGCAGAACTGACTGTTTCCGACCGCTTCGGTCACAGTGTTACCGTAAGGGGAGACATTCCGGCATCTGCCCTGAACCGTCCGACTGCATTGCCGCAGCTGGAACAGAGCTTCAAAAAACTCGGAGATACAGTCTATACTGCCGGCACGGTCACCGCAGATACAGAGGACGGACTGATGCTTTCCGCAGCGGCGCTCAATGCGATGCGGAGAAGTGCTGTTTCCGAGATGGACGCCTGCATCATCCGCAGTAATTCACCGAAACACCGACTGGATCCCGTGCCGTCTGTTCCGGAGCATCTCAGGCAGTCGGAGAAAAAGGAATTCCGCCTGCAAATCCGCAGGCTCTCTCAGCTCAGCCAAATACAGCAATTTGCCGACAGAATCGCATTTCTGCTGCTGCCGCTGAATCTTGCAGAACCGGCAATACAGGCAGATCAGCCGTTCCCGCCGGAACGCTGTATTCTGCTGCCGCCGCGGTTTGTCTGTGATGAAGAAAAAGTCACGGAAATGCTGAAAAAAGCGAAATTACTTGGCTATACGCATCTCGGAGTGCAGCAGCCCGGAGATATCACAGTCGGGCAGTCGCTCGGCTTTACGCTGCACGGTATGCTCGGAATGCACGCCGCAAACAGCTTTGCCTGCGCAGCGCTTGCCGGACACGGGCTTGCCGATCTTCTGATTCCGCCGGAGCTTCCGCGTGCGGAATATCCGGATTCGCCCGTGCCCGCAGGAATCTTTGCCTACGGCAGACTGCCTCTGATGCTGACGCGAAACTGCCCGGTATCGGCGCAGGTCGGATGTAAAAATTGCAGACATATGCTGAGGGACCGGAAAGGTGCCGCGGTCTATACCGACTGCACGCGGTATACCGATGCGCCGGATTATGCCGAACTGTTCAATTCGGCAGCGGTCTGGCTTGCTGACCGTCCGGCTGTGTTCCGGAATGCGGGGTATGCGCTGCTTGCGATGACGGATGAATCGCCGGAGCGCGTCGAAGCGGTCACGGCGGCATATCTGGAGGGCAAACCCTGTCAGAAGCCTTCACCGTTTACAAGGGGCATTCAGGCGGAAACGCCTTCATCATGATTTATGAACAGTATGCTGAACCCCCGCACAGAATGTGCGGGGGGTTTCGCTGTCATTCGATACGGGAATCATCAAACGCTGTGAGATCGGCGGCAAGCTCCTGCGCCAGCTCCATATTCGCTGCCTCAATCATCAGGGAATAGGTTTTTCCGCTGCGGACAGGATGCAGCAAAGCCGTTCCGCGTTCATCCTTTGCGCGGATGCCTTCCGGCGTCCTGACTGTCTTCATCTGCGCTGCACATCTTGTCGCTGTTTTTGCAGCACGGTCAGCCGACAGCACGCGGCGAACCGTGCAGAAATCCGGTATTTCCTTTGCCCAGCGGCTCAGATTCGGTCTGAGCTCCGCATGAAAGCGCAGAAAATCTGCGCAGAGCAGCGCGCCGTCGAGCGTGAAGCCTTGCCGAACCGCCAGCGCCCGTGCTTCGGTATCGCCGCCGTCCGGATGCGATGCATAGCGGAAAACCTGCCTTCCGTTTTTTTCTGCAAGATGTTCCGCAATCTGCGGCAGCCAGTAGGGCAGTGCGATATCCTCCTGCTCCAGATAGACAAGACTGACCATCAGAAGCAGCTTTTCATAGAAAAACCAACCGTATTTCTCCGAATAAACGGAAGCACGCCTGCCGTCGCGTGAGATTTGCAGGGTCAGACAGTCCCCGCTGCCGCCGTGCATAAGCGGATCAAGCAGCTTTTTCAGCCGCATCAGACCGGTTTCCGTTCTGATGCGTGCAGGCATATTTTCCGGCAGCCTTGCCTTCAGACGGTTCCGGTAAAACTGCCGCAGAGCAGAACCGTCCGTGATGCTGCCGAATTCTGTTCTGTTCATCCACTGCCGGCTGCTGCTCCGGATGATTTGCTCCTGTCCGGCAGTCAGGGGCAGCAGCCCGCGGGAAAACAGAGAAACTCCGTTCTCCGAGCAGTAAGCCAGAACACGGCATGATGTGTGCAGCGAAGCGGTTCCCAGTTCTCCGGCGGTACATTCCGGAAGCAAAACCGCCGCACCGCCTGCCGCAGCAGCGCCGCTGCAAATCTGCATCGCACACGCACGGGCATAACCGCCCTCCGAAGAACCGATCATACAGCCCGGTGCTGCGTGAGCCATTCCCGCACCGAGCTGCATCAGAGATTCCGGTGTAAGCGCTGCGCCGGAGAGCATCTCCGGCTCCGGAATCAGCCAGCTTGTTTCTTCACTCAGCCATTGCATCACAAAACCGCCTTTCATGGTATTCATCTTTCAGAATGCCACGAAACGGCGGCTTTATGCAGTGTTCCGTTAATTTGCCGGTTCAAAGTCAATATTTCCGCTGTTGATGTCCGAGCGGACGCAGGTCACGCGGATTGCCATACCCAGCGTATAGGTTTTGCCGCTTCCGGCTGCATGAAGCGAATAGAATCCGTCGCTGTCATAATCATCGGGCGGAAGTGCATCGGGCAGGATCAATCCCTCAACGGTATTGGGCAGCATGACGTAAACGCCGGTTTCTGATACGCCTGATACGGTTCCGTCAAAGGTTTCCCCGATATGCTGCTTTGCCCATTCCGCACAGTAACGGTCATCGCAGTCGCGCTCCAGCTGTAAGGCACGCTGCTCTGTAACAGTACCCGCTGCTGCCGCCGCCTGTGCAAACTGCCGGAGATTCTCATTCTGCTCGCCGGAGAGCCACAGCGACAGAATCCGGTGAATCGCAAGATCGGGATAGCGCCGGATCGGCGAGGTGAAATGCGTATAGTCGCTGAGTGCCAGACCGAAATGCCCCGCCGGTTCTGTTTCATAGTCTGCCTTTGCCATGCTGCGCAGTACGAGCTGATGAATCGCCAGTTTCAGATCGGTTCCTTCGGCATTTTTCAGAATCTGCGCATAGTCACGCGGCTTCGGCAGATCAAGCTGCGGGTGCGGAAGATTCAGACGGTTCAGCAGCTCTGTGAGCCGCAGAACCTTTTCCTCCGGCGGCTTTGCATGCACACGGTATACAAACGGCAGCCGCTGCTCCCGTGCAAGTCTTGCTGCTGCTTCATTTGCGAGCAGCATACATTCTTCAATCAGTTCTTCACCCCTGCCGCGCGTTCTGGCAGCCACACCGGTGCAGATTCCGTTTTCGTCGAGCTGAAACGCGCTTTCTTCCGTTTCAATTGCAGGAGCTCCGCGCTTCTTCCGTGCGGCAAGGCGAAGTTCGCGGAGTTCGTCCAGCAAAAGCAGCGACTCCCGGACAGGTGCATATTTTTCTTCGGTTTCAGGGGATGCCGTGCCGTCGAAAATTGCATTGACCTCGCGGTATACACCCTTGACAACAGAACGGATAACGGTTTTTGCGAAGCGGTACTGAACAATTTCTCCGGTTTCATCCAGTTCCAGAAGTGCGGAAAAAGTCAGACGGTCAACACCCGGATGCAAAGAGCAGATTCCGTTGCTGAGCGCTTTTGGCAGCATCGGAATTACCTGATCCGCATAGTAAATGCTGGTTCCGCGTGCAATTGCATCTTCATCCAGTGCAGAATTCGGCTTAACGTAATGCGATACATCGGCAATATGCACGCCGAGGCGGTAGCCGGTTCCGGTTCTGGAAACCGAAATCGCATCGTCGAGATCTTTTGCATCAAAGCCGTCAATTGTAAAGACCGCTTCCGCATTATCACGCAGATCCAGTCTGCCGGCAAGATCGGCTTCGGTTACACCCATTGCGGCAAGCGCTTCCGCTTCGCTCAGGGCTGCCGGAGAAAACTCAGTCGGTGCGCCGCTGACGGCAACCAGTGCCTCCGCGCAGGCACGCGCAGACTCCGCACTGCCGAGCGTCTGCAAAATGCGTACAATGTGGCGGGAATGCCGGTCGCCGCGATGCACAACCTCGGCAATCGCCTTTTCGCCGATATGGGCGCCCCAGCCGTTCGGTTCGGCAATTTTCAGCGGACGGCTGCTGAGTTTGTCGGAAAGGAAGCGAAGCTCCCCCTCATCTGCAATCAGAACACCGGAAATCTGCGGAGAGGCTTCGCGGATGACCGTCACGACAGAGGCTTCCGGTGTATCGTCCTGGGCAGGGTTCGGCTGAAGCAAAACCAGATCGCCCGGCAGCGCGCCTTTCAGCTCCCTTCCGGGAATGAACAGCTCCGCGCCGCCTGCCTCCGGAACGGCAAAGCCGAAGGTTCTTTGAATACGGGAAACAGTCGCACGAATCATTCCGGCTGCCTCCGCAAGCACAAATCCGCTGCGACGCTCTGCGATTTCGCCCTCTTTGCACAGTCCTGCAAGCGCGTGCAGATAGGCAGCCTTTCCCCGCCCGCGGCATTTCGAGGCAAGGTCTGCGCGGGAAACCGGTCTTCCGTTTGCCTTCCGCAGAAAAACCGTAATCCGGTTCCGGAAATGCTGCACCTGTTCTTCATCAACTTTCACGGACAGTGCGGATTCTGCCGATTTCCGTTCCCTCTCGCTCTTTTTCGTTGCGCGGCGGGTTTTATGCGCATAGGCTCGCTTTGCCATAGTATACCCCCTTTTTTGAATCCGTTTCTTTACGGACACTTTTCTGTAATTACATCATACCACATTTCGCAGCAGAATGCAATATCCTGTTTTTCAGAACCAAATACACAGTAAAAAATTGACAAACGCACTAAAATATGTTATACTGAACATGTATCTGCTCAGACAGCAGAAATACCGACAGGAGGAACGCATATGCTTACGGATATTGAAATAGCACAGTCCATAGAAATGAAGCCGATTACGGAAATTGCCGCTGCTGCCGGCATTCCGGATGAGGCACTGGAGCAATACGGAAGGTATAAGGCAAAAATTGACCTTGCAAAACTGAACAGCTCCGGGAAGCAGGGGAAACTGGTTCTCGTTACGGCAATCAATCCTACGGCTGCCGGTGAGGGAAAAACCACAACAACCATCGGTCTGGCAGACGGAATGCGGCGGATCGGAAAGAAGGTCACGGTTGCACTGCGGGAACCGTCACTCGGACCTGTCTTCGGAATCAAGGGCGGCGCTGCCGGCGGCGGCTATGCACAGGTTGTCCCGATGGAGGACATCAATCTGCATTTCACCGGCGATTTTCATGCTATCGGTGCTGCAAACAATCTGCTTGCTGCCATGCTGGACAACCATATCTATCAGGGAAATGCGCTGAATATTGATCCGCGCAGAATCACATGGAAGCGCTGCGTGGATATGAATGACCGCCAGCTCCGCTATGTGGCAGACGGTCTCGGCGGAAGAATCAACGGTGTACCGCGCGAGGACGGCTATGACATTACCGTTGCGTCCGAAATTATGGCAGTTTTCTGCCTCGCAACCTCAATCGGTGACCTCAAGGAGCGGCTTTCCCGGATTGTCGTCGCATATACCTATGATGAGAAACCTGTGACCGCCGGCGATCTGCACGCAGTCGGCGCGATGACCGCCCTGCTCAAGGATGCGTTAAAGCCGAATCTTGTCCAGACTCTTGAGGGCACGCCCGCGCTGGTTCACGGCGGTCCGTTTGCCAATATCGCACACGGCTGCAATTCTGTTCTTGCAACCAAAACCGCGCTCCGGCTCGGTGATTATGCAATTACGGAAGCAGGCTTCGGCGCCGATCTCGGTGCAGAGAAATTCCTCGATATCAAATGCCGCATGGCGGGACTGACCCCATCGGCGGTTGTCATCGTTGCAACAGTCCGTGCGCTGAAGCTGCACGGCGGCCTCGCAAAAGCCGAACTGGCTGAGGAAAACCTGAATGCGCTCGAAGCGGGTCTCCCGAATCTGCTGCGCCATGTCTCCAATATCAAAGAGGTTTACTGCCTGCCCTCCGTTGTCGCAATTAACCGATTCCCGACCGATACGGATGCGGAAATTCAGCTTGTCATCGATAAATGCAGGGAGCTGGGTGTCAATGTTGTGCTTTCGACCGTCTGGGCGGAAGGCGGCAAGGGCGGCGAGGCGCTTGCGCAGGAGGTTGTCCGTCTCTGCGAGGAGGAAAAGAACGGCTTCCGCTTTGCCTATGATCTGGACGGAACGATTCCGGATAAAATCGAGGCAATTGTGAAGAAGATCTACCGCGGAAAGGGTATCGCCATTCTTCCGGCAGCACAGAAGCAGATCGCACAGCTCACGGCACTGGGCTTCGACAGGCTCCCTGTCTGCATGGCGAAAACGCAGTACAGCTTTACCGATGACAAGGATGTCCTCGGCGCACCGGATGATTTTACCGTGACGATCCGCAATGTCAAGGTTTCGGCAGGCGCAGGTTTCCTTGTCGCACTGACCGGCGATATCATGACGATGCCGGGACTTCCGAAAAAGCCTGCCGCAGAGAATATCGACGTGGACTGTGACGGCAGAATTACCGGTCTGTTCTGATTGACTGACAGAATACATAAAAGGAGGATTTGAAGCAATGGAAAGCAATATCATCGGTATTCTGGTTACAATTATTGTGTATTTGAGCGGTATGGTCGCAATCGGCATCGTTTTTACCAAGAAGAACAAGGACGTCAGCGACTTTTATCTCGGCGGCAGAAAGCTCGGTCCGTTCGTTTCTGCGATGAGCGCAGAGGCATCGGATATGAGCTCGTGGCTGCTCATGGGTCTGCCGGGTGTCGCTTTTCTCTGCGGCCTTGCCGAAGCCGGCTGGACGGCAATCGGTCTTGCCGTCGGAACCTATCTCAACTGGCTTTTTGTTGCAAAGCGCCTGCGTGTGTATTCGCAGAAGACTAATTCCATCACCGTTCCGGATTTCTTCTCCGACCGTTATCATGACAGGCATCACATGCTTTCCGGTATTTCCGCACTGATTATTTTGATCTTTTTCGTGCCGTATACCGCATCGGGCTTCTGTGCCTGCGGCAAGCTGTTCCATACGCTGTTCGGCTGGAACTATCATGTTGCCATGATTATCAGCGCTGTGATTATCATTACTTATACGAGCCTGGGCGGCTTCCTCGCTGCCAGCTTCACCGACCTGATTCAGAGTATCGTCATGACGACTGCGCTGGCAATTATCGTCATTTTCGGCATACGGACAGCAGGCGGCTGGGATCAGGTTGTTGAGAACGCGAAAGCCATTCCGGATTACCTGCATCTGACGACGACCCGCTCCTACGGTGAGGACGGCAGCTTCACCTACAACGTCAAATACGGCTTCCTGCCGATTGTTTCGACGCTTGCATGGGGTCTCGGATACTTCGGTATGCCGCATATCCTGCTCCGGTTTATGGCTGCTGAGGACAAGAAGCAGATCAAGCTCTCGCGCCGGATCGCAAGCATCTGGGTTGTGATTGCGATGAGCGTTGCCATTCTGATCGGATTTATCGGCAACCGTCTGGCAGAAGCCGGTACCATGAAGGCCCTCTCCGGTGTTGACAAAGACGGCAATGTCATCAACAATTCTGAAAGCGTCGTAATGGAAATGGCAAAGCTGCTCTCGAAGCACGGCTTTGCAGCGGCGCTGGTCGCCGGTCTGATCTTCGCGGGCATTCTTGCATGTACGATGTCTACCTCCGATTCCCAGCTTCTCGCGGCATCCTCCTCGATGTCTGAGAACATTATGAAGGGCGTTTTCAAAGTGAAGCTGAGTGAACAAGCTTCCATGCTCGTTGCGCGCGGTGTACTGGTTGTCATTGCAGTTCTCGGCGTGATTCTCGCATGGGATCAGAACAGTTCGGTATTTCAGGTTGTTTCGTTTGCATGGGGCGGCTTCGGCGCGACCTTCGGCCCGGTTATGCTGACGGCGCTCTTCTGGAAACGCTCGAATAAATGGGGCGCGGCAGCAGGTCTTGTTGTCGGCGGCGCCATGATCTTTATCTGGAAATTCCTCATCCGCCCGCTCGGCGGCGCATGGGACATTTACGAGCTCCTGCCCGCATTCATCTGCGCTCTGACCGCAATCATCGCAGTTTCACTGCTGACCGGCAAGCCGGAGGAAGAGGTGCAGAAGGAATATGACGATGTGAAAGCACTGATGAAGGAAGCATAATTTTTACGGCACAGCATCGGAGCCCCCGCATTTTTTTGCGGGGGCTCCGATATTTATCACTGTACGGGCATCATTGGCTGAACCGGCTGCATCGGCACAGCAGGCTGCTGCTTCGGCTGCTTGGTTTTGCTGCGGAAGACGATGCAGACAATCATGCAGGCAAGGCAAAGTGCCGTGGTAATCCATGCCTGCGGCGCAATCTTCATGATATCATTGAATTGGGAAATCTGATACAGTTTGGTTACTCTCGCAATATTGTTCATCTGGGACAGATTGTTCATCCAGCCCTTGATGATGAATACAGAAATCAGACCGCTCAGCTTTGAAATGAAGAGCCAGATGCTTGTGGTTTTCATCCGCTTCCATGCCCATTCCTCATTCTTGCGGCAGATATGTACCAGTGCTATAATCTGGAAAAACAGGGCAATGAAGATTGTGATGCTGGAAATAAAAATCGGGATGCCGAGTCCAATGGATACCAGTTCTGCATCATCCTCACCATGAAGCTCATCCATGAATGTTGCAGTTGCCTTGCGGGTCTTCTGATAGTACATGACGCTGCGGTTATTGCGGGCATCCGGCAACAGTTCATCCGCATCTAAGTGATTCATAAACGGCGTTATCATTGAATAGGAGTTGTACGTATAACTGCCTTGTTCGACATATTTGTCATTCTTGCCGTCCGGCTTGCCGATGAATTTGAACATCGTTCCGGTAAAGAGTCCCTGAAGAAGGAAGCCCATCGTGAACAGCACAATCAGTGCGATGATGATATTTTTGGTTTCCATAGCGGGCTTTGCGGGCGCTGCATACTGCGGCGGCATCATTCCCGGCTGCATCTGCGGAGCAAAGGGCATCTGCCCCGGCGTACCGGGCTGAGCCTGCGGTACAAACAGCTGCGGTGCTGTTGTATTCAGCGTGTTTCCGCATTCCTTGCAGAATACCGCATTGTCGGGGGCTTCTTTTCCGCAATTCGGACAAATCATTTTCTGTTCCTCCTCAAAGTCAATTTAGTTATGCATCAAATCGTTATTCCGCAGTAATATCCCCGTAACAGGACGGTCTGCGGTCGCGGAAGAGCCCCCATTCGAGCTTCTCCCGCGCGATTGCATCCAGATCATAGGTGTGCAGCAGCACGGTTTCTTCCGTGCGGGATGCCTGCTTCGCGACTGCGCCGGTCTCGGTCGTCAGGAATGAGCTGCCGTAGAATGTCAGCGCCGATTCCTGCATTCCGTTTTCGGGGCAGGGGAGAACGCGCTCCGTTCCGATACGGTTTGCCGCGACAACCGGTGTCAGATTGCAGGCGGCATGTCCCTGCATACAGGTCTGCCAGTGCGGCTCGCTGTCCGTGTCGAGAATCGGTTCCGAGCCGATTGCCGTCGGGTAAAAGAGCAGCTCTGCGCCGTTCAGCACAAGTGACCGCGCCGTTTCCGGAAACCACTGGTCCCAGCAGATGCCGACGCCGATTACCGCATAGCGTGTTTTCCATGTCAGAAAGCCGGTGTTGCCCGGCGAAAAATAGAATTTCTCCTGATAATAGTGGTCGTCCGGAATATGCGTTTTCCGGTAGACGCCGAGCAGCGAGCCGTCCGCGTCAATGACCGCTGCGGAATTGAACAGGCGGTTTCCGTCCCGTTCGTAAAAGCTCACCGGCAGCACGACCGAAAGCTCCTTTGCAAGCTCCATACAGCGGCGAACAGCGGGATTGTCCTCTGCTTTCTGCGCAAATGCGTAATATTCGTATCTTCGCTCCTGACAGAAATACTGCCGCTCGAACAGCTCCGGCAGCAGAATGATCTGTGCGCCGTCCTTTGCCGCCTCCCGGATCAGTTGTTCCGCTTTTTGCAGGCTTTCCGCCGGGTCTGTGCTGCACTTCATCTGCACTGCGGCAGCCGTAACCGTTCTGCCCATAAAGCGCCTCCGTTTCTCCGCTTTCGCGTCCCTGCCGGTCAGCCGGCAGGCGGACAGAGCCGAAAGCGGGGTTATTTCTTGGTAGCCTTGATGATCTTCATGCGGGTAAACTCCTCGCGCTCCTTATCTTCGAGCGCATCGGAAATCGTGCGGATAATCCGGGTATAGCGCGGAATCAGAACCTCCTTGAGCGCATTTGCGCGGCGCTGCGTGGCTGAAATTGCTGTCGCCAGCCGGAAAACGCCGGTATCCACTTCCGCCAGCAGCAGCGTCATATTCCGCACCTTGATGAACGCGGCATATGCCTCGTCAAGCTGCACATTGGTATCAAGAAAGCCGTAGGGAATGATCGGCGGTATCTCATCGTCATGCGTGATAATCGGAATTTCGACACCCATAACCGTCCGCGTTTCAATCTGAACGGAATCGTCAACGGGAACGGCATTGGCAAATCTTCCCGCGACGCCGAGCATGATATTGGCTTCCTGCAATCTCGCATATGCTGTCTCATATGTTTTTTCGATTGTGCCGCGCAGTTCCTTTGCGCGGTCCACAAGCTGCATCAGTTCCCGGATCAGCACATTCCGTTTCCGGTCCATCAGATCATATCCGAGCTTGCTCAGCTGGAGCGAGCGTTTCGCCGCAATCAGATTTCCTTTGGTCGGGAATACCTGATCAGCCATCGCGCTCCCTCACCTTCTGAACGAGCAGTGCAGCCGCCTCCGGATTGTAGTGTTCGTTGAGCACATTGTCATCCACGCGGTCGAGTGCGGTCTTCGGCAGCAGAGAAAGCAGTGTCCAGCCCAGATCGAGCGTTTCCTCCATCGAGCGGTTTTCGGTAAAGCCCTGCGTCAGGAAGCATTTTTCAAAGTATCTGCCGAATTCGAGGTATTTGCGGTCCAGCTCGGAGAGCTCTTCCTCACCGATGACCGAAGCGAGCGAGCGGGCATCCTGTACCTGCGCATAAGCGGCAAAGAGCTGGTTGGAAACTGCTGCGTGATCGGCTCTGGTATAGCCCTCTCCGATGCCGTCCTTCATCAGACGGGAGAGCGACGGAAGCACAGAAATCGGCGGATAGACGCCGCCCTGTTCCAGACCGCGGTCGAGCACGATCTGACCTTCCGTGATATAGCCGGTCAGGTCGGGAACAGGATGCGTAATATCGTCGTTTGGCATCGTGAGAATCGGGAGCTGCGTGACGCTGCCTTCAATGCCTTCAATGATGCCTGCACGCTCATAGAGCGAAGCCAGATCGGAATATAGATAACCGGGAAAGCCTTTTCTTCCCGGAATTTCTCCCTTTGAGGAGGAGAATTCGCGCAGTGCTTCGGCATAGGCGGTCATATCCGTCATCACGACGAGAATGTGCATATGCTTTTCGTAGGCGAGATATTCTGCCGCAGTCAGTGCGCAGCGCGGTGTGATAATACGTTCGACAATCGGATCATTCGCGAGATTCAGAAACATGACGACATTTTGCAGAACGCCGCTTTCTGAGAAGCTGCGGCGGAAATAATCCGCGACATCGTTCTGAATGCCCATTGCGGCGAACACGACGGCGAATTCGCCGCCCGCATCCTTTGCAATCCTTGCCTGCTGGACAATCTGCACTGCAAGCTTGTTGTGAGAAAGACCGGTTCCGGAGAAAATCGGCAGCTTCTGTCCGCGGATCAGCGTCATCAGGCAGTCGATCGAAGAGATGCCGGTCTGGATAAAATTACGCGGATACTGCCGCGAAACGGGATTGAGCGGTGCGCCGTTGATATCCCCGTATTTTTCGGGATTGACTTCGCCCAGATCATCGGCCGGTCTGCCCGCGCCGGTAAAAACTCTGCCGAGAAGGTCTTCGGAGAGCGGCAGCTCCATCGGTCTGCCGGTAAACTGTGTGCGGGTATTGGTCAGGGACATGCCGTGCGTGCCCTCAAAAACCTGAATGACAGCCTTGTCTCCTTCCAGCATGGCAACTCTTCCGGTACGCTCGGTGCCGTCATCCAGCACGATTCTGACTGTTTCGTCGAACTGTGCGCCCTCGACATGATCGAGCACGACCAGCGAGCCGCTGATGCTGTGGAGCCCGAAATATTGCAGACTCATGGCAGTTACAGCACCTCCTTTTTCCTGCCGCGCAGTGCGTGCAGCATACTGTCAATCCGGATTGTTAGCTCATCAAAGCGTTCGGGCTGATTGTTGGGAATATCGTATTTGACCTTGACAATCAGGTCGGGAACGCCGCTTTCACGGATTGCGCTCAGTTCGGTATGATCACAGATGAGCTTTTTTGCCTCATGATGAAAATGCAGAATCAGCTTCATCATCAGATACTGCTTTTGCAGCGGAACATAGGTATCGTCTTTGTGATAGGCATTCTGCTGCAAAAAGCCGACACGGATCAGCCTTGCGGTTTCCATGACGAGCTTCTGATCCTCCGGCAGAACATCTGAGCCGATCAGACGCACAATATCCATCAGCGTTTGCTCCTCTTTGAGCAGTGCGCTGATTTCTGTCCGGCAGGCATTGAATTCCGGGCTGACCTCACGCTCATAATAGGCGGAGAGGTCATCCATATATTCGCTGTAGCTCATCGTCCAGTTAATTGCGGGATAATGTCTGGCATAGGCGAGCGACTTGTCAAGGCCCCAGAAGCAGCGGACAAAGCGCTTGGTATTCTGTGTGACCGGCTCGGAGAAGTCGGAGCCCTGCGGCGAGACTGCACCGATGACCGTCACGCTGCCCTCTCTGCCGTTGAGCGTTTCGTAGGCGCCCGTGCGCTCATAGAATTCCGAAAGGCGGGAAGGCAGATAGGCGGGATAGCCCTCCTCTGCCGGCATTTCTTCCAGCCGTCCGGAGATTTCGCGCAGCGCCTCAGCCCAGCGGGAGGTTGAGTCTGCCATTATTGCAATGTGGTAGCCCATGTCGCGGTAATACTCCGCGAGTGTAATACCGGTATAGATCGAAGCTTCACGCGCTGCAACCGGCATATTGGAGGTGTTGGCAATCAGCACGGTACGCTCCATGAGGGACTTTCCGGTGCGCGGATCCGTCAGCGCGGTAAATTCTTCCAGAACCTGCGTCATTTCATTGCCGCGCTCGCCGCAGCCGATGTAGACGATGATATCTGCATCGCACCATTTTGCGATCTGATGCTGTGTCATGGTTTTGCCGGTTCCGAAGCCGCCCGGAATGGCAGCCGTGCCGCCTCTTGCAATCGGAAACAGCGTATCCAGCACACGCTGTCCGGTAATCATCGGGCGGGAGGGTGCAAGTCTTCTTGCTGCCGGACGCGCTCTGCGAATCGGCCACTTCTGGCAGAGCGTCAGAGAATGCACCGTTCCGGCGGCATCTTCGAGACGGATTATTTCGTCATTGATTCTGTACTTTCCGGATTTTGCCGCATAGACAACTTTGCCCGAAAGTGTCGGCGGAACCATGCAGAGATGCAGAATGGCGGAGGTTTCCGGGCAGGAGGCATAGGTTTCGCCCGGCTGCAAAACCGTTCCGATGCGCACCTTGACATCCACATCGTATTCTTTTTCCGTATCAAGCACCGGAACAGCCAGTCCGTCTCCGATAAATGCGCCGGATGCCTGTTCCAGAGCACGGAGCGGACGCTCAATTCCGTCAAAGATATTGGTCATAATACCGGGGCCGAGCGTGACGGACATCGGTGCGCCGGTCGGCTCAACGGGTTCTCCGGTCTGAAGTCCGGAGGTGCTCTCGTAAACCTGAATGGTTGTTTCGGTGTCGTTCAGTCCGATGACCTCTCCGATCAGACGGCGGTGTCCGACAAAGACAGTTTCCATCATCGCAAAGACATTCGTATTGCGCACCTTGACAACCGGACCGTTGACACTGTAAATCACAGGCTGCTGCATGGCTCGTCACCCCCGTCAAATTTATGGTCGCGGTAGAAATTCCGGAATTTTGCAGCATACGCTTCGTCGAGCGTATGGTTCATGCAGCGTCTTCCGTCCGCGGAAAGCACGGAGAGTCCGCCGATGCGGATGGCTGCGTCGGCCCGGAAGGTGCAGGAATCCGGCAGATCGGCTTTGAGCTGTTCCGCGAGCGGCAGATCGGCTTCCCGGAGCAGAATTACGGCACCGTTCTCCGGTGTCTGAAGGGCAAGGAGCTTTTTCAGCCACGGCACATACTCTCCGGAAGCGGTAAAGTCATTGAGCTTTTGGCGGAGATCCTGAAACAGCCGGATCAGCAGCATTTGTCGGCGGCTGAGCAGGGAGATTTTGCCGCGGTAGCCTGCCTGGGACATACGTTTCTGGTATTTCGCCGTAATTTTCGCCTTTTTCTCCGCAATCTGCCGTTCCGCCTGTGCGCTGCATTCCGCCTGTGCCGCACGCAGGATTTCCGCGGCATCCTGCTGCGCCTCCTGCTCTGCCTTTGCGATTTCGGCATCTGTTCCGCGGGTTACGGAATCCATGAACTGTATCAGCTTCTGATTTGCATCCATTTCAGATCAATCCATTCTGTAAAATAAAGTCGGGGAGTGAAGGGCATATTCATGCCTCACTCCCGCAGAAAGCGCAGTCAAATATGTATGCCGACGGTTTCCGCGAGGTAGCGGGAAATCGACGCAGTCATATCGGCACTGCCGTGGCGGTCGGGAATGACGACAACCAGCGGCGTTGTGTTTCGCTCTTTGATTCCGGTCAGCTCCGTTTCGCAGAGCGCCGCAAGCTTTTCGGTCAGCATGACAACCGCGATATTCTGTTTCTGCATGGCATTGCCCAGTGCTTCAAGCAGTTCTTCCCGCTCATGCACCAGCGTACCCTCGATTCCGGCGAGCCGCATTCCCATCAGTGTATCGGTGTTGTCACTGAGAACATAGCAGCGCATATCAGCCCAGTTTGCCGATAATCATAATCGCAATCAGCGTGCCGTAGATACCGACGCCTTCGCCCAGAGCGACAAAGATCAGAGCCTTTGCAAAGGACTTCGGGTCTTCGGCGAGCGCACCGATTGCAGCCGGTGCGGCATTTCCGACGGCGATGCCGCAGCCGATCGAACCGACGCCGACTGCCAGAGCAGCCGCCAGATAGCCGAGTCCGTTCGAGGCACCGGATGCCGCAGCTTCAGCGGTTTCCGCGGAGACAAAGCCGCCGACCGGCAGTGCAATTGCAGCGAGCATGACCGCGCCGAATGCGCAGAGATTGACAAGCATTGCACGGCGCATGGATTTGCCGTCCTTTTTCCTGTTGATTGCCACGTAGACCGGCAGGGAAAGCAGCGCCACGATCAGCAGCGGCAGCAGAATCAGTTCCAGAATTTCAAAAACAGACATGGGATTTACCTCCTGAATTATACTTTTGCAGTCTGTTCGGACTGCTTGTTCTCGGAAAAATCGTCAAAGCTGACGGAAACCGGCGTAAAGGGCTTGCCGTCGCCGTCATAGCAGCGGGAAAAGATTTCGTAGAATTCCAGACGCATGACCTGAATGCCGACAATCAGACCTTCAAAGCCCATGACAATCAGGTTGCCGATGATGACGGTCACAATGGATTTGTGATCCTTGCCGATCATATCGGCGATGGTCATGACAACCGCCATCAGACCTGCGTGGGAGAACACAAAGCCGCCCACACGGATAAACGAAATGGTGTTTGAGGTGTAGCCGATCAGGAATTCAAAGCATTCAAAGAAGTTTCCTGCAATGAAGTCCGCAAGCCCCTCCGATTCATAGCGCTTGTGTGCCAGCCGGTGTCCGAGCGGCTCGCGGAAGAACATCAGCAGAAGCGTCACGATGATGACTGCGACGGCAGCACCCTTGGGCATCAGCTGCTTTCCGGTCACAAGCCCAACAATCAGCAGCATAACGCACGAGAAGAATGCAAGACCGGCGATGCCGTTGTTTCCGAACACCGATTCGGTATAATTGCGGCGCCGCAGATTTACGGCAATGTTGATCAGCATGGAGACAATGATAATGACTGCACCGAGCCCGACGGCTCCGTAGACAAAGACGTTCATATTTTCCATGGCTTTCAGCGGAAGCCACGGGACGCCTGCCTTTTCCCACATGGGATCGAGCAGATCCTCATAGCCGAACACCGAGCCGTACAGTGTACCGAACAGCGCGCTTGATACACCGATGCGCGCCATGACGCCGCCGAGGGTGATTCCCTTCTTTTTGCTGAGGAACAGACCGATCAGCGCCAGCACAATGCCCTGACCGAGGTCGCCGAACATGATGCCGAACAGCAGCGTATAGGTGACTGCCACAAAGGCAGTCGGGTTGTAGCCGTTGTAATTCGGCAGTCCGTACATCTCCACGAACATGGAGAAGGGCTTTGAAAACCAGCCGTTTTTCAGCCTGACCGGCGGCTGCACCCTGGAATCTGGGCGCGGTGTCTCATAGACCGCGGTGATTTCCGGAATCCGGTCAATATATTTCCGGAAGGTTTCCTTTTCAGCGGCTGGGATATACCCCATCAGATTGAACTTGTCCTTCATGGTTACGCACTGTGAACGCAGCCGGTAGATTTCGCTCTGATATTTGGAGAAGCGGTACATTCTGCTGAGCAGCTCTGCTTCGCTGCCGTAGATTTCCTTTTCCTGCTGTTCCAGTTCGCCGAGCAGTTTTTTCTTCTCGGTCAGCCGGCTTTGAATTTCCGCGAGTGCCTGTTCGGGCGTGCCGCTGACATCTTCCGGCAGCTCATAGCGTTCAAAGAGCAGTCCCTTCATGATTGCATCGACGGTGAGAATCCGTTCCGGCGTTGCAAAATAGAAGCCCCAGACATATTCGTGTGCGGTGTGGTATGCCTGAAAGACGAAGCCCTCGTCACTGTAAAAATCGAGCTTCAGCATGTTTTCCTCCGGCATTCTGCCGAAGCGGTAAACAATATGCCTGCATTTGACCAGCTCTCCCAGATCAATATCTGCCTGATCCAGGTGCTTGAGATGAATCGTACTGCTTTCGTATTCGGTGATTTTCTTTCTGGTATCTGCAAGCTGCTGACGGACTTCCTGCATGGAATTGGAAATCCGTTCCGTTTCCTGCAAAATCTGTTCCGGCGTAAATTCACCGGGGAGCGGCTCTGCTGCGGCATCTATCCGGATTTTCCGCAGATCGAGTTCCGACAAAGCTTTCAGCGGCTCGGCAAAGGGATTGGGTTCCGCTCTGCCTGAACCGGAATCCTCGGTATTACCGAGCAGTTTAGCGGCATTTTCGATATGAAACACACCGCTTTGCAGGCATCCGGCAAGCGCGTCGTTCAGGCGCGGGAGCGCACCTGAAATGCTGACCAGTTCCAGCTTTTCAATGGACAAACGAACACCTCCCATATAATTCCGGCAGCGGCTCGGCGTGCCGGAGCATCCGGGATCAGACCGGTTCAAGAATCAGAAGCTCCTGCATATAGGAAACAGGCTTCTCATACCGGATCCCTTCGATAATGGTAATCAGGTTTTGTACTTCTGTCTGATACAGAAAATGCACGGCATAAATGCTGACGGCGGCATGTCCGGAGAAATGCAGGGCATTCCGGGCATTGCGGCAGCGCAGGGACTGGAGTGCATGTTCCAGCCTGACGGAGCCGGGCTGATCGGAGAGCCCGCTGAGCATCCTTCCGTAGCGGGTCGTTTTGACAATATCAATAAACGATGAAAGATCCGGTGCGGCATAGAGCTGTTCGCAGATTCTCTGCGGCAGCCTGCCCCTGACCGGAAGCATCATACGCTTCAGGCTTTCCGGCTCCGGATGGAACACACGCTTGAGCCGGTAGGCGTTAATCAGGTTGATGAGGTCAATCTGTTCGCCGATCAGATCTTTGAGCGCTTCCAGGTTTTCACCGTCGAGTATTTCCTCCGCCTCTTTCAGGATGCGTTCCAGATAGCAGGCACGCAGCGCAATTTCATGCGCCGTATAGTTCCGTTTCAGCGGATCGTCCGGAATGCTCCGGAGAATTGCGGCATAGGGCGTCCCCTCGGCTGCCTCCGCAACGCCGCTGAGATCTTCCGCTTTTGCGAGCTTTTCCGCAGAGAGATGCAGATAAGGCATCAGCCATGTATCCATAGAGGAGATATATGCCTGCGGTTCATCCGAGAGCAGCAGCAGCTTTTTGACCAGTTCCCGCACCTCGCAGTCATAGATAAAAAAGCGGAAAAACGGTTTGTCCTGCAAGTGCTCGATGCTGCAAAAATGCAGGCACTGCTGAAACAGGCTGCGCTTGAGCAGCATTTCGAGATGTCCGCGGTGCGTAATGGAGGGCTCCAGTGCGCTGAGCAGATCCCGGTATCCGTCGGTTTCTTTCAGATAGGAGACAATCTCCGGGATTGAATGCATATTCAGGAGCTCGCGGTAATCGGCGGGCATCAGCCTGTGCCCGTAGGCGGTGCGGATTGCGGCGATAGTCGCCTGATGATTGTTCGGCATGGCTCAGTTCTCCGCCTCGCGCAGCGTCTCTTCAAAGAGGGAGGCAAGCAGAGATTCGTGCTGTTCCTCGAACTGTTTGGAAATTGCATCTGCCTGTTTTTCAAACGCCTGCCGCTGCACGGCGAGCTTCTGCTCGCAGTCTGCCCGCGTCTGCTCCTCAAATTCAAAAACGGTATCTCTGGTCTGATGCGCCTGCGCCTGCCGGATGGCAGCAGCCTTCTGCTCTGCCTCGGCGCGGATTTTCGCACATTGCTGCTTTGCGTCCTGAAGACGCTGCTCCGTCGCGGCATCCAGTTCCAGAATCTTCCGGATTGTCTGATCCATATGGCAGCGCTCCTTTCTGTCAGAATGCGCCGTTTGCGCAGATTTTCCGTATGTGCGGGAAAAAAGTGCGGAAAAGAACCCGAAAGCGAAGCTGCTGCCGGGTATTTGCACGCGCTTTCCGGAAACCGGCACAAAGGGTATTTGAAACACATCTAATTATAGCGCAATTTCAGCGGAATGTCAAGCAAACCCCGGAAAATTCACAGGAGGTTTTTCAACGCTTTTCCGGCAAAGCGCACCGATTCTGAAAAACAGGTGAAAAGCCGTGCTGAAGCTTGATTTTTTCTGCAAAATGTGGTATACTGACTTTGCGTTCCTGTTTGCAGATTCAAACACAAAACCGATTTCCGAAACATCCGGAATTCATGCGTTTCCGGATTTTTGTCCCCGCGAAGAGAAAGGAAAATGAGAATGAAAAACAGAATTCAACGTCTGACTGTGTTTGCCGCATCTGCCGGAGCGGCAGTTCTGCTTGCAGCCGGCAGCGCACTGCACGCATCCGCAGAGAGCGTGGAGGATGTCTATGCCGCGATGCGCAGAATCGGTATGCCGGAATCCATGGTGCAGGATGCGAAAACGCAGTTTCAGAATACGCCGCACGATGCAGACGGAATGACCATCAACAACACCTACTACACCTACGACGTCTGGGCGGATATGATTGATATTTATCAGGACGACATCTGGGACGAGGTCGCCAAGCAGTTCGATCTGACCGGTGCGCAGCTGAAGGAAAGCTATGCAACCGCGACCGCTCCCGCGACAACCTCCGCCGATCCGGAGGGTTCCAAAACAACCGGAACGACCGCGACTACCGTTGTGACAACGACACAGCCCTCTGTTACGACGAACCGTCCCTTCACCAAAATGACGCTGGATGAAAAGAAAGCGTATGTCGCAAGCCTTCCGGAGGGGGAGCGTGCGGCATTTGTCGCCGGGCTTTCAACTGCCGAGCGAAACAGCATCATCAAGCAGATGGATCCCGCAGCGCAGGCAAATGTCATGAACGGTTTTATTCAGGCGGGCGAAAAGCTTGGAATGCATGTGACCGTCGATGACATCGGCGGCGGCAACGGCATCAATTATTCCGTCCGCAATTCCGACGGGACGCTGATTGATGCCGCATCCATCGGCGGAGGCGTGGACGAAACGGGCTGGAATCTGACACTGCCGGTTCTGTTTTCCGCTGGTGCCGTGCTGCTCTCTGTCGGCGGTGTGGTCTGGCTGGCGCTGCGCGGCAGAAAGCTGCCGGAGGAGGAAGAATGAGAACCGTTCCAAGGCTTGCGGCTGCGCTCTGTGCATCTGCCCTTGTGCTGTTCGGCGGCAGTGCAGTCAGCGCGCAGACTGCAACGGTTGAGGATGTGTTCCGTGCGATGCGCGATGTCGGAACGACCGAAGCGATGATCTGTGATGCGCGCGCGCAGTATGAAACCTCCGTGCATGACGAAAACGGAATGGAAATGGGCGGCACTTACCGCACCTACGGGGAATGGGTGACGCTGATTCATGAAAACGGCGTAAAATATGTCGTTTCCGTGATTGCGGAGGAGTTTTTGATTGACCCGCAGGATATCATTGATTATTATGAAATCGCGTTGCCTGCCGAACCGGGTTCCGGCTTGGAGCAGCCGGGATTTCAGCCGTCCGTGCAGCCGGAAAAGCCTTTTTCGGAAATGACACTGGAGGAAAAGAAAGCGTATATTGCGCAGCTCCCTTATGAGGAGCGCGTGGCGTTTCTTGCGACGCTTTCGCCGGCAGACCGCAAAAGTATCTGTCAGCAGCTGGATTCCGGTCAGAAGACGGATATCGCAAAGGGTATGACGGATTTCGGAAGGGAAATCGGGCTGCATGTGACTGTGGACGATATCGGAAAGGATACCGTTCAGGTGACGGTGCATGACCGCGAAGGAAACTTGATTGATAAAACCTCGCTCGGTCTGAGCATTGATGCGACAGGCTGGAATCTGACATATGCAGTGCTTGCAGCGGCAGCCGCCGTTCTGCTTTCCGCAGCGGGCATTGTGCTGCTTGCGCTGACCGGAGGCAAAGAGAAAGCCGGAAAGGAGAATCGGGAGGATGCCTGAAAAAACAGTCAAAAAGAAAAAATACTGGATCACATATACGCTGACGCCGCTGCTTCTGCTTCTGCTGACGGGCGGCATTCTGGTGCTGAGCTATGTGCTGGCGCCGACGCACCGCCTTCAGAAATATCTGAATCTGGTTTTTATGGATAATCTGAAAATCAAATCCGTGAATGCAGGTCTCCGGATCCGCGAGCAGGATATCAATACCGAAAACCGTGAAACCGGTTACGAAACCGGAAAAATCGTCTACCCGAAATTCGGTGAGCAGTGCGCCATGCTGATTGCACCCTCGATCAATCTGAATGTCGGTGTGTATTACGGCGTTTCCTCGGAGCTGCTCACACGCGGCGCCTGTCAGTCCACACAGTCCGCCGTCATCGGAGAGGGCGGAAATACGGTCATTGATGCACATGTCAATACCTATTTCTCCGACCTGAGCAAATTGAAGCCCGGCGATGAAATTCAGCTTTATACAACCTACGGCAGCTTTACCTACCGCGTGACGGAAAACATCACATTCGATCAGGCGGACAAGCGGTATGTCGCTGTTACGGAGGAGGAAATCCTGACGCTGTATACCTGTCAGCCGCAGGTTCTCGGCAGCTCGGATATCCGTGTCGGCGTGCGCTGTGTCCCGGTGAAAAAGCAGTTTGACCTGCCTGCCGAAGAATGAGGGAGGGGGATCGGAATATCATGAAAAAGCCGCATATTTATTTAATCAGCGTATTCCTGACGGTTTTGCTGATTTTCTCTCTCCTCGGAACAGCCGCGCTGATGCTGCTGCGCTTTCAGGGGCTTGATACGGAAAAAGCCCTGCGGATTGCAAAGGAGCAGAATCTTGCGCAGAAAGTGCATGTGACCCTGACGCAGCGTTTTGTCGATCAGGAAAACACAACCGGAATTCCGCTCGCAGTGTATGAGAAAACGATAACTGAGGAAAACTGCGATGCAATCATTCGGGCATCCGTCCGCGGCGGCTTTGAATACCTGAACGGAAGAAGCGCCGATTACGCTGCAAAACCGGATTTCTCGGTTCTGGAAACGGATATGCGGGCGTTTTTGACTGCCTATGCCGATAAAAACGGCATCGAGAAGGATGCATCCTTTGAGCTTGCAGTCAAGGATTCCCTGAATGCGGCTAAGGAACAGATTCTGGATGCCTGTGATGTGTTCCGTTTCCGGATGCTTGCCGATGCGCACGCGCTGCAAAAGGCGCGCAGTATCCTCAAATGGTCAGGCTTTCTGGCAATCGGTGCTGCACTGATTACGCTGCTGATCGTGCTGTTTCTGTTCATGTCCAATCATGCGGAGGGCAGACACGGCTTTTACTGGTCCGGTATCGCGCTGCTGATTGCATCGGTGCTTTTGATGGTGCCGTCGGTCTGGCTGACGAAAACGCGCTGGTTTGACCGCTTTTCCGTCAAAACCGATCAGGTTTTTGCGGCGGTGACAGGATACCTGTATTCGATGACAAATGCCGCAGCGCTGCTTGCAGTTTGCGGAATTGCCGCCGGTCTGCTGATGATCGGGCTGTTTGTGCTTCTGCATATCCGCAGCAAAAAGGCGGAGGAAGTAAAGAAGCTCAAGCACTGATGGAAAAGGAGTCAAAGCAAAGGGTGCCCTTATGGCTCATCCGAAGGAGATATACAAACACGGGCAGGAAACACAATGTTTCCTGCCCGTTAGCTTTCGCCGGATTACACCGGTTCGTATTTTGCGGCAACCTGCCGGAGCAAATCAATAATCGGCAGATGCTGCGGGCAGTGCTCCTCACACTGACCGCATGTCAGACAGTCGGAGGCTTTTCCTCTGCCGCTGCCCGCTGCTTCATAAGCTTCGCTGTCCTGCTTCCGGTTGTAGATCCGGAAATAATCCGGAATCGGAATCTCCGCCGGACATCCCTCCGTGCAGTAGCTGCACGCCGTACACGGAATCTCAATCTCGTGATTGATGATATCCCTTACGCGCAGGCAAAGCGCAGTTTCTTCCTCCGTCAGCGGCTTGAAATGCTCCATAAAGGCGGTATTGTCTGCGAGCTGCTCATAACTGCTCATGCCGCTCAGGACACGCACAACCTGCGGCAGAGATGCTGCAAAGCGGATTGCCCATGACGGCACGGAAAGCGCCGGCTCATGCGCACGGAACAAATCCTCTGCAAGCTTCGGAACGCCGGCAAGCGTTCCGCCCTTGACCGGTTCCATTACGATGACATCCTTGCCGTGTTTTACTGCTGTTTCGTAACAGAGCCGCGACTGCACTTTTTCGCTGTCCCAGTCCAGATAATTGATCTGAAGCTGAACGAATTCAACCTCCGGATGTGCCGTGAGAATCTCATCAAGCAGCTCTGCGGAATCATGGAAGGAAAAGCCGAAATGCCGAACCTTTCCTTCCGCCTTTTTCTGCATCACAAAATCAAAGCAGTTCAGGCGCTCAGCGATTGCATAATTCTCCCGGTCAAGGCAGTGCAGCAGGTAATAGTCAAAATAGCCTGCGCCGGTGCGGCCGAGCTGTTCCTGAAAGATGCGCGGAAGATCCTCCGGTTGTTTCAGGAACATCGTCGGCAGTTTGTCGGCAAGAAGGAACGACTCGCGGGGATACCGTTCGACAAGCGCTTTTTTCAGCATCTCCTCCGATTTCCCGTTATGATACATATAAGCGGTATCAAAGTATGTAAAGCCTTTTTGCAGGAAGGTATCCACCATTCTGAAAATCTGTGCTTCATCAAACGATGTCGGGTCTGCTCCGTCCAGAAGCGGCAGACGCATAAATCCGAATCCCAGTTTTTTCATAAGAGCCTCATTTCATGCTTCGGCTTTCCAGAGCCCGTGCAGATTGCAGTATGCATACGCAGCAATCACGGTGTCTTCCTCTGACACATAGAACTGTGCAACCGGTTCCTCGCCGGGGGTCAGTTCCTTTTTCTCCTGTCCGTTTTCCGTTTCCAGCAGAATCCAGCCGATATAGTGGTTCTCTTGCATCGGATGCGCAACGCTGCCGACCGAAACGGTCACGGTCTGACCTTCGCGTGCAATCACCGGAACATGCTTCTCCTTTGCCGCATCGACCGTATTCGGAATGATTTCCGCGAATCCCGGCGCTGCTTCCGCCGAAAATTCTCCTGTTTCGGTGTTCTGATAGAATTTCATCATCTTAGAATCTCCCTTTCATTTTTTATTTTCAGAGAAACCGTTTGTTTCTCCGTTTTCCGGTTATTTGAAGAGTTCGATTTTGCCGCAGCCGGTGCAGTGATACACACGGATACCGGCATTTGCAATAATCTTCTGGAGCTGCTTCAGCAGCAGGCTTCCGGCGGTATATTCCTCTGTCGCAACCGGCTTCATCGGCGCACCGCAGCGCAGGCAGCTCAGTACTTTTTCCGCCGCTGCTTCCGGAATTTGCGGATTCGGTGAGGATTTCATAATCCGTGTCCTCAGTTCCGGTAGGCAGAGAGTCTGCGGCGGGTCTCCGCCTCGCCGAGTACCTGACTGATTTCCCGGATATCCGGCGCATTCTGTCTGCCGGTCAGTGCGACGCGCAGCAGATTGGTGACATCGACAATACTGCCCTTGTAAAGCTCCGGATTCTTCTTATATTTCTTCGGCTGTGCCGCATAGCCCAGCTCCTCCGTCAGCTCCTTCACCTTTGCAAACCATTCTTCCTGTGTATCGGCAAAGCTCAGCGTATCGAGATACCGGTTCAGGATTTCGTTCCTCATGCTGCCGTCGGCACGCTCAGGGCATTCATCAACAAGAGCAAATGTCTCCGCATCATAGAACGAGAGGAATGCGGCGGCATCCTTCCAGTTTCCGTAGTCCTTGCGCGGTTTTTCGCCGCCTCTGCCGACATTGATTGCGGCTTTGAAGAAATCCGGCTTTTTTGTCATTCTGTCCGCGAGCGCGGCATCGTAATGCAGTGCCCATGCAAGCAGACCGTCATAGACAAACTCTGCACTCTGACGCGAGAGGTATTCCTTTGAGATGTTATCGAGCTTTTCCAGATCAAAGAGAGAGCCGGAGGTGCTCATTTTTTCCAGTGAGAACGTAAATTCGCGGGAATCCGCATCCGGATTTGCAAGATGCCATTCCTCAAAATTGCTGTTCAGAACCGTCAGCAGATAAAGCCATGTTGCCTCCTGCGGATAGCCGACCTCGTGATAATAGCTGAGGGCAAGCTCCGGATCCTTTCGCTTGGAGAGCTTGCGTTTCGAGCTTCCGTCCATTTTCATCAGCGTTGCGGTATGGCAATAGACCGGGCGCTGCCAGCCGAGCGTATCAAAAAGCTGTACGTGAATCGGCAGTGTCGCAAGCCAGCTTTCGTCACGTATGACATGGGTTGTCCGCATAAAGTGGTCATCGCAGACATGCGCGAAATGATAGGTCGGAATGCCGTCCGATTTCAGCAGAACGAAATCGGTGTAATTCTCCTGTACTTTCAGTTCGCCGCGGATGCCGTCCAGAACCGGAATCATCTGGTTTGCATCTCCCTCCGAGCGGAAGCGCAGAACCCATTCGGTTCCCTTTTCCAGCTCGGACTGAATGTCTTCAATCGGGCGGTCACGCCAGACGGCGTATTTCCCGTAGTAGCCGTAGTTTTCCTTCGCGGCTTCCTGTGCTTCATGCATTGCGCTGAGATCTTCCTCCGTGCAGAAGCAGGGATATGCCAGCCCGCGCAGCACCAAAGACTTTGCAACAGTCTGATACAGTTCTCTGCGCTGCCGCTGCCGGTAGGGACCGTAAGCACCGCTTTCGCCGTCCTTTGTCACGCCCTCGTCAAAGTGTACGCCGTAAAAATTCATAGCGTCAATTACTGCTTCGACTGCGCCTGCAACCTCACGCTTCTGGTCGGTATCTTCTATGCGGAGATAGAAAACGCCGCCGGTCTGATGCGCCAGACGCTCACCGATTGCGTTATAGAGATTGCCCAGATGCACAAAGCCGGTCGGGCTCGGCGCAATCCGTGTGACGACTGCACCTTCGGGCAGATTCCGCGGGGGATACTGTTTCTCGTAATCCGCGATTGTTTTTGTAATATCCGGGAAAAGCAGATTTGCCAGTGCAGAATAATCCATTTGATTTTTCTCCTTTGTGTGTGATGATTCCGAAAATTGCGCGGCTCTGATTTCGCTTTCCGATCCGATGTGCTTTTACTGCGCCTCCATAGAACGGGAAGCGGTCATGCCGGCGGGCGCTGCCCGCCGGGAAACGGTCTTGCCGGCGCAGGCTCCGCGCAGATTACCAGTGTCCGCCGCCGCCGCCGAAGGAATGGCCGCCGCTCGAATGCGAATGACCGCCGCCCCCGCCGCCGCCGCCGCCGCTGGTATCAATATGCGTTTTGGTCGTATGCGTGCGGAGGAACAGATCGTCCCGAACATAGAACTGTGTCTCCTGCTGGCTGATGTAATTGGTTGCCGAAAGCGACTTGACCAGCTTGTAGCGGCTGCGGATGATCAGCGCCGTAACCAGCACCGCAATCAGTCCCGTTACGGCACCCGAACCGAAGATGAGCTTCCAGTTCTTTCCGTAGAAGCGCGGGAGCTTTTTGCCGGAGACAAGCTTTCCGTTTTCCTCCCAGTAATACGTACCGGTCGCTTCGTCCTTGGAGTATGCACCGTGCGGAACACCTTCATGATAATACTTGCTGACATCGCTGCAAAACGTCATGACTGCATTGTAATAATTCTCTGCTTGCAGCGAGCTTTTCATGTTATCAATCATTTTGTCAACGCGGTTATTGGAATCCTTGTTGGAGAAATAAAGCTGTCCCATGCCGGAGGTTGCGATATATGCATACCGGGTAGACAGATTCAGAAACAGCAGCACGCCGTCCGCATCGGTTTCGGTCTGCGGCTTGAACAAATCCAGATAGTAATTCTCCGCCTGCCGCTGCACCTCGCTGTCGCTGTACTGCGGGGAATCCTTTCCTTTGATTACAACCGCGACATACAGATCTGTTTCATCGCTGGTATGGCGAATCTGAGCAGAAAGTGCCTTCTGCATTTTTTCATCGAAAACGACGTCTTCGTCAATCAGCTTACAGTTTGAGAGATAACGCTCATCCCGCTGCATGGCAGAAGCCGGCAGCGTGAACAGCAGCAGTGACATCAGGAGAACGGCTGCTGACGCAAAGATGCGCAGGGATTTCATGTTTTTCATATGAACGCACCTCCGAGAACGGTCAGTGCCGCAATGCCCAGACCGACCAGCGCAGAAAACAGCGCGACGCGCGGCTTGCTGAGCGGCGGGGTTCCGACGAATTTCGCGCTTTGACCGTTCAGCGCAAATTCGTAAATCTTTCCGTTGTATTTGTATGTCATGAACCAGACCGGGAGCAGCATATACTCCCATTTTGTTCCCATGACGCGGATATCCGAACGGGTCACGGATACGGTCGTATAATTTTTCATGGAATTCCGCAGAAGCGTATCGCTCGCCTGAACTGCACGCTTCTGAATCCGCGGGAACATCGCTGCCATATCCATGTCATATTTTTCGGCAAAGAAGCCGCTGAGATACTGCATTGCAAAGGGTCTGACCTGCCGGTAATCAAACGGCTCGACCGCTTCCATCAGTTCGTCGTCAATGTGGCTGGCACCGTCCGCAGGAAGTCCGCGCAGCACAATTTTCGCTTTCCGCGCCACTGCGAATTCCGATGTTTCGGTATAGCGGTAACTGCCGGATGTCCATGAACGGATTTTCTTTCCCAGTGCATCCATTTCGCCGTTAATATTGACATCCGTCACCCAGAACGGGACATACAATCCGGTGATTTTCTCCTGCTGGGCAGCGGAGAGAAAGTCTTTCGGAAGAAACCAGTGCTTTTTGCACCAATTTGTGAAATGACCGATTGCCGCATTCCGGTCGATCTGGAACGGCAGTACATAAGAGGGCTTGAAGTCGCCGGAGACTCTGCCCTTGAGAATCACGGGGTTATGGCAGTAATAGCAGAAGGTTGCGGCAGTATTGTCATCCGCCATAATTGAAGCGCCGCAGCTGTCGCAGGAATAGACCGATGTCTGTTCGGTGAATTCCTCCTCCGCTTTCATCTCTTCTTCCGGGCGGTGGTCGGAATACTGCTCCTGCTTGGCGGCAATTTCCTTCATTTCCTGTTCGGAAAAGCTGCTGGAACAGTATTCACAGGTAAAGAGCTGTTTTGCTGCGTTGAATTTCAGATCCGCGCAGCAATTCGGGCACTTGTAGCCAAGAGACTCCATACAGCACTGTCACTCCTTTCAGTGTCCGGCACGCTCTGCCGGTTTGCTTTATTATAGCATATTACAGAGGAAAAAGCAATGGATATTGTAAAAAGATCATATCGGAAATCATATGGTGCCTGTTATGGAGCCGGGCACTGCCCAGTATAGCATGTTACAGAGGAAAAAACAATGGATATCGTAAAAAAGATCGTATCGGAAATCATATGTCGCCTGTTATGGAGCCGGGCACTGCCCGGTATAGCGTATTATGCGGAAAAATGCAATGAGAACAACGAAAAAGATTCCGGGAAGGGCTTTCTTGTGAAAGCCGTTTCCCGTTATCCGCTTTCTGCAATTTCAATCTGAATCCTTTTGCGACAATTTATAACGCAAGCACCGCCTGATGTCAAAGTCAGACGGTGCTTGTGTTATCTGTTATTTCATGCCGAGAATCAGTGCTTCATAATTCTTGGTGATACTGTTGACGCTTGTGAACCGGTTCAGGCGAACGGTCTGACCGCAGTACTGACCGTTCTGCATCAGATAGAAATTATTGTCCGCAAACTGAATGAATTCCAGCTTGTTCTCGCTGCCGTCCTTGTAACGGTAGCAGATTGTAATTGCCGGATCGCCCTCAGGCTTTGCATCGAGGTCCACATCCGTATACCGGAGCTGAACAATCGACTGATAGAAGCTCTGATAAAGCGTCAGTACGGTCGGATCCGTAATTTCTTTGCCGTCCAGCCAGTACCTGTCGTTTTCGCTGTCAAGCTTCAGGTCGGCTTTCAGGTCATACACATCGCCCATATCCACGGAAATGCCGTCCAGATCGGAGATACCGACCGAGATGCAGTACGGATTCAGATATTCTGTCAGCTTCAGATTGATGGATGCATAGTCGGCATTTTTAATTTTGAAGAGCTGACTGCTTTTTACAAAATATCCGTACATTTCTGTTTCGTCCTGCTTGTCGGAAACCTTTTTGCCGAACCAGATTTCCTCTTCCTTCGGCGTTTTCTCCATGTCATACTCATTGCCCTTGAGAATCAGCTTCATGATCGGTTTGTCCAGTCCGTACTGTGACAGATCCTCCGGATTTTCTTCCAGATATCCCGAAACGGTCAGACGGATCAGTGTATTGGCGAGCGTTTCGATCGCAGAGCGATCCAGCGTCACATGCATATCCGGCTGATTCATCTGCCAGATATCGTTGTCATCCCGGCGGAACTCCAGAACGGGCTCGCCTGTCGTTTCCTGACGGATATAGCGAAGACCGCTGGGGTTTGTATCAAAGAGATACATGTTTTTCAGCGTGTTCTTTGCAACACAGAACATGGAGCCGGAGCTGTAATCAATCGTATAGATATCGTTCGAGCCGTCAACCATTGCATAATACGATTCATATGTCGGCGTATTGTCTCCGACATAGAGAATATACGGATTCTCCGAGCCGGTTTCGGTTGTATACACCTGAACCGTTACCGGATGATCAAAGCCGTAAACGGAAGTGTCCTTGCAGTCAAATGCGACGGTCTTTTCTGATTTCAGATCACAGAATGCATTGCAGATTGCCTGCACGGCGTAGATATTCAGATTGAACTGGTCGGCGCTGACCAGCTGCCACGAGCCGGCTGTCGGGCTCCAGTCAAAAGCAAAATGCCCGTCGTCGCCGTCAATCACGATTCTTGTAACTGCATTGATGTCAATGGAATAAAGCTGTCTGCCCTCTGCTGCTTTCTTCTGCTTCTCGCGCTGCTTGGCTTTTTTGTCAACGGCCAGAAATACCCCTGTCAGCGCAACGGCAGTCACGAGCAGAATAATCACCCATTTCAGCTGCTTCATGCATCCTTCCTCCTCAGCCAGACCACGACTCCTGCCAGCGCAATAATGACCGGGAAGCCGGCAAACAGTGCAATCAGTCCGCTTGCCTCCTTTGAGCTGTTGACATTCAGGCTGTCATAGGAGCGCTCTTTGTTGGCAATATTCATATCGACGTCGGAATTATACATCCAGGTGATTGTCGTAAGGACAAGCTGCACCGGATTGATAAAGTAATCTGTTTTCATGCTCTCATCCGTAATGATTTCCGCTGAGCCGAATACGGCAAGCTTGGAATCATTGCGGAGGGAATCCTTGGAATGCATTGCCAGCGCAAACTTCTGACCGGTTACTTCATCCTGATCTTCATAGATGCCGCCGTAAGGCTCTGCCATTGCGGTTGATGCGGTTTCCAGCTGCGTTGCGATCGAGCAGGCGGTGTAGTGATCTGTATAAATGCTGTAAAAGCTGCGGGATGCCGGCATATAGGTAATCAGACCGTTGTTCATGATTTCCGCGGTCACGTCGCCGTCCGGAACGCCGTCTTTGTCGTCATCCTCTCCGCCGTCGGTTGCCTCTTTCAGATCGCAGAGGAATGTGAACGGATCATTGGAGGCGTGCCGAGCAGTGTCTGTCTCACGGATTCTGTTGTAGTCCATACCGATACAGTAGGTGCTCATCAGGCGTTCCAGATTGGTATAGGCAGTCTTGGAGTTATTCGGTGTCATCATGGCAATGACATTGCCGCCGTTCTGGGTGAATTCATAAATCTTGTCGAATTCCGCTTCCGTGATATCCAGCTTCGGACCTACAATAAACAGAATGCAAGCGTCCTCCGGCACGCTTTCGGCGTTAATCAGATTGAGCGTTTTGGCTCCGTAGTTGTTGTTCCGGAGGTTTTTGGCAAGCTGAGACATTTCGGAAATCGGAATCTCTCCGTGCCCTTCGAGGAAATACACATACGGAATATCGCCTTCGACAACTGTTTTCATGTAGCCGGTGAAATAGTTTTCCGCGCGGAACTCCGCACTTGTGACGATATCGTTGCCTTCGGAATCCTTGCCCATCCAGTAAAGATAGGTCAGGTTGCCCGGCAGACGCTTGACCGTATCTTTATAGATAAAGATGAAGTCGCCCGCGTCGATGCGCAACTGACCGTCCGGATTGATCGCCTTCAGGCGTGCAGGTTCCAGATCGGGGTCGAATGCGACCAGATTGAAGCATTCATGTTCGTCGTATGCCAGCAGTGTCCGGTACAGTGCCAGCCATTCCAGATCCTTTTCCAGTGCTTCCATATCCTGAAGAAAATACACATCGACGACAATGCCCTGCGAATCCAGTTCGTTCAGATAATCGGTCGTGGTTTTGCTCAGGGTATAGAGATTGTTCTGCGTCATGTCGAAGTTGCAGTCAATCCGGTCGAAAATCAGGTTGAGCGGAATGACGACTGCGAGAATCAGCAGAGCCAAAAGCCATGCCAGAATCGTATATCTTCTGTTTTTGCTGTTTATAGATACTTTTTTCATTTATTCAGTCCCTCCCGGCGTATCCCGTTATCCGCGGCTCCAGCGCCGCTTTTCAATGATGATAATTGTCCAGCTCAGCACCACTGCGGAAAGCGACAGGAAGAAGACCAGATCGGCAAGGCTGAACAGGCCCTGTGAAAAGACGCCGAATCTTCTCTGTGTCGAGAACCATTCAAATACTCTTGCAACCGGAGGCATCGACTGAATCAGAGCGGATTTTGTAAAATTGTCGAGGAAGATAATCAGGATCATCGCGCCCTCGCCGAGCACCGCAGCGATAATCGGGTTGTCCGTCAGAGCGGAGATCATGACGCCGACGGCGATGCAAACCATGCCCCAGAGGAAGAAGCCCAGATAGCCGCAGAGCATTGTTGTCAGGACGACCGAACCGTGCCAGTATGCGACCAGAGGGAAAAACAGTGTCAGGAGCAGCATCATCAGGTATACAGTCACGACCGCGAAATACTTTGCGAGCACAACCTTTGCCAGACTGATCGGTGCCGAGAGCCAGAGCGTTTCCGTATGGGATTTGCGTTCTTCGGCAAAGGTGCGCATGGTCAGCAGCGGAATCATAAAAATGAAATAGAAAAAGTTATTGTAGAAAATATTGGAGAACGAAAATTTCAGGACATTGGAGTTCATCGTGGAAATGCCGTTGATAAAGAACAGTGAGAAGACCATCAGGAACAACGCACTGACCACATAGGCAAACGGTGAGAGGAAGTATGACTTGACCTCCTTTTTATACAGTGCGAACATCAGCGTTTCCCTCCCTTATGTTTTTTCTTGCCCGGAAGAGGCTTTTCCGGTGCGCCGGGTTCTGCTTCGGGGGCTGATTCCGGCTCCGGTGCTTCGGATTCCGCAGCACTCTTTTCTGTTTCCTCCGCTTCGCGTTCAGCCTCCAGCTTTTTGCCGAGCTCCTCAAACACCTCGTCGCGCGTCTGCTTCCGTGTCGGGGAAGTCAGCTTGACAAACGCTTCTTCCAGGCTCGGTTTTTCGGTTGTGATTTCCAGGACCATGCAGTCCGCGGCAAGCAGGGCAGCCATCAGCGGCTTGCGGACATCGTCGGATTCGACCTTTACCGTAAATGAATTGACGCCGACGGAATCATATTCGACCTCGTCAATTTCCTGTACGCCCGCCGTATTGCGGATGGTTTCGGTGACTTTTGTGATTTCGCCCTCGACTTTCAGGCGCAGCTTCAGGGAGCCCTGAACGCTCGCTTCGATGTTGGCAATCGTATCGACGGCGCGGATCTGTCCCTTGTTGATGATGACAACGCGCTCGCAGACCGCCGTAACCTCTGCGAGAATGTGTGTTGAGAAAATAATAGTATGGTCGCGTGCAAGATCCTGAATCAGATGCCGGACCTCGATGACCTGTGTCGGGTCGAGACCGACAGTCGGCTCGTCGAGAATCAGGAATTTCGGTGAGCCGAGCAGTGCCTGCGCAAAGCCGACGCGCTGCCGGTAGCCTTTTGAGAGGTTGCCGATCAGGCGCTTCTGGACATCGGTAATCCGCAGCCGTTCCATTGCATCCTCAACCTGCTTTTTCCGCTCTCTGCGCGGAACCTGCTTCAAACCTGCGGCGAAGTTCAGGTAATCGCGCACACGCATTTCGGGATACACCGGCGGCAGTTCGGGCAGATAGCCGATTCTGCGCTTGACCTCCATCGGATTTTTCGTGATGTCGTAGCCGTCAACCAGCACAGTGCCGGAAGTGGACGGCAGACATCCCGTAATCATGTTCATGGTTGTGGATTTTCCGGCGCCGTTGGGTCCGAGGAAGCCCAGAACCTCGTGATCCGCGACGGTAAAGGAGATATCCAGAACGGCAGGGTGACTGCCGTAATACTTTGTCAGATTTTTGATTTCTACCATATCGGTGCAATGCCCCTTTCTTCAGACATAGTACATTTTATTATCGCAAAATAATATGAACACAATATGAACACAGTGTTTCATAAATGTGAACCTGTGCATTTTGACCGTACTTTTCCCCATCATAGCGGATAAATGTGAATGTCCTGTGTTCATTTCCTGAAAGCTGACACGCAGATTCCGCAAATCATTCCGGATACCGGAAACTCAGTATCCGGCAAGATGCACAAATTTCCATTTGCCGATTTGTGGAAAGCTCCGAAAAGAACCCGGAGCACACACAGTTTGTTCACAAAGCCTTGACAAAGCATCCCAAAAACATTATAATAAAATCAAGATACTGTATCAGTGTGCAGTTTTCTGCATACAGCTGTGCTATGCGCTGTATTTCCCGGCCTTCCAACCGGAAATGCGACAGCCGGAACGGATGCCGGCTGTGCAGTGTGCAGTGTCCGGATGCCGGAAACAACCTGAAACAGATCAGCAGAATCCCCGCTTGCACGGGCGGAAGATTCTGACGAAATGTCCGGTTTGCTTCACGGACAGCCGTGTGATTGTACCGCGCGATGACACGGACGTGCACTGGGAAGAAGCAAAAAACATTTTTATTCTAACGAGAGGGGAAAAAAGAATGCTATTTAAGAAGAACAGAGCGATTCTCGCTGCTGTTTTGGCAGCAGCAATGACCTCAAGCGTGCTGTTGTCCACAACAGCATCGGCAGTCGGCAAGACATCCGGTGAGCGCACCAAGGCTGAAAAGTTCGGCGATACCACTTATGCCGGCCGTTTCATGTCCATGTATGACGACGTAATCACCAACGGTCAGGAGAACGGCTACCTGAGCGAAACAAACGTCGCATCCGGCGGCTTCGGTGTTCCGTATCACTCGGTTGAAGAGCTGATCTGCGAGGCTCCTGACTACGGTCATGAGACCACATCCGAGGCTATGTCCTACATCGTCTGGGTTGCTGCTATGCACGACAACATCGCCAAGAAGGGCGGCGTGGACGGCGCATCCACCGGCGACCTCGCAAAGGCATGGGCAACACTGGAAGCGCTGATTCCGGCAAAGGATCAGCAGAGCGGCTTCTTCACGAAGGATGAGCTTTCCGCTCAGGTTTCTGAGGAGCATCCGCATAACATCGGCGATTATCCGTCCGAGGGCAACCAGCAGAATGTCGGTAAGAACCCGATTCACTCCCAGCTGAAGTCTGCTCACTCCAGTGAAGGCAGAGAGTATCTGCTCCACTGGCTCGCAGACGTTGACGACTGGTACGGCTTCGGCGGTTCCGCAGAGGGAACCAAGGGCAAGCTGACCTTCATCAACACCTTCCAGCGCGGCGACCAGGAATCCTGCTTCGAGACCATTCCGCACCCGGCAATTGAAGACCTCAAATACGGTAACAGCACTCAGGGCATGAAGTTTGCATTCCAGCAGTCCACTGCAAAGTCCTGGTCCTACACCAACGCTCCTGACGCAGAAGACCGTGCAATCCAGGCTGTTTATGCAGCAAACCGCTGGAAGGTCGGCGATGACACCGTTTCCGAGAAGGCCGGTATGATGGGTGACTTCTGCCGTAACGACATGTTCGACAAGTACTACAAGACCATCGGCTGCCAGGACTACACAAAGGACAGTGACGGCGGCGGACTTCAGGGTCAGCACTTCCTCATGAGCTGGTACACCGCATGGGGCGGCGCAGCAGACGGTCAGTGGGCATGGCAGATCGGCTGCTCGCACTCTCACCAGTTCTATCAGAACCCGCTCGCAGCTTACGGTCTGCTCTATGATTCCGGCCTGCAGAAGGGTATGAATGCAAAAGCAAATACCGACTATGAGACTTCTCTGAAGACTCAGCTCGAACTCTATCTGTGGCTCCAGTCCGCAGACGGCCCGTTCGCAGGCGGATGCACCAACTGCTGGGACGGCGTATATGCAACTTATCCGTCCGGCGTTCCGCTCTTCAACAAGATGGCTTACATCGAGCATCCTGTTTATGCTGACCCGGGCTCCAATGCATGGACCGGTAACCAGTTCTGGGCAACCCAGCGTCTCGCTGAGCTGTACTATGTTGTGAAGTGCGTTGATAAGGGCGCAAACGGCTCTTCCATCAAGCCGGGCGGTCTGTCCATCGAGAAGTGCCTTGAGACACTGCTCGACAACTGGGTTAACTTCTTCGTAACAAAAACCAAGATTGATGATAAGGGTGACTTCTCCGTTCCGTCTTCTCTGACATGGAAGGGCAAGCCGGCAACCTGGAGCGGCACTTACAGTGCTTCCGCAAACAGCGGTCTGACCTGTGATATCGCAGGCTGGGGCAACACCGACCTCGGTTGTGCAAACTCCCTGGCAAACACCCTGATTTACTATGCAAAGGCAAAGGGCGTTGAGGCTTCCGGCGTTGTCAAGGAAGGCAGCTCTCTGGAAGAGAAGGCTCTCTACACCGCACAGCAGCTCATGGACCGCAGCTGGGCAAACGGCCGTGACGACATCGGTATGACCCGTGTTGACCACAACGGCAGCCTTGCACGTGTTTGGGAGCAGACTGTTTATGTTCCGTCCGGTGCTTCCGGTAAGTATCCGTATGGCTACACCGTTCAGAGCGGTGCAAAGTTCATCGACATCCGTCCGATGTATAAGAATCTCGAAGGCTACGATGAGCTCTATAAGGCATATCAGAAGGATAAGGACGGCGGCGCGGAGATGGTCGAAGTCGCTGTTGCCGGTCAAGAAGCAGATAACTTCTACGGCGCAAACTGCGCAACCAGTTGCGATGCATTTGAAAATGTTGCTGATGTCGATCTGATTTACCACAGATTCTGGCACGCAGGCGACGTCATGATGGCTCTCGGTACAATGTATGAACTGTATCCGGAGGTCACTCCGAGCACAGCCAGTCAAATCATCGATGATGACGTCGACTGGGGTAACGTCGACTGCTCCACAGAAGCTACGATTGAAGATCGCGTTACTGTTCTTGATGCTGTGCTCCTCGCTCGTGTTGCTGCTGAAGACACGAAGTGCGGCGTTACGGAACAGGGCAAGCTGAATGCTGACGTTGAGTACGATGGCAAGGTTAAGACCGATGACCTGACCAAGCTCCTGAAGTATCTGGCAGGTATCATTAAGTACAGCGATCTGGGCAACCAGTAATCTGAAGTCTTTTCAGTAAAAACTGTATGATTCAAAAGAGGGTACGTCATTGCGGCGTACCCTCTTCGTTTTCTGAATAATATGAAATCTCCGGCGGCTTGATAACAGGGGAGTATCCTTCTTATCAATTCGTCGGAGATTTTTTGTATTAAGAGTTTATGCTGATAGCTTCAATCAGTGTTTTTGCTATGTAATCCGTCATTTCATCGGTCATGCCGGGATACACACCGACCCAGAACGCCTGACGCATTACAAAATCAGTCTGTTCCAGCGAACCGGCAACGCGGTAACAGTCCGTTCCGCGGATCGAATCAAAGCACGGATGCAATGTCAGATTGCCGCTGAACAGCAGGCGGGTTTGAATTCCGTGCGATTCCAGATATCCGGTTACGCGGTTCCGGCTGATGCCGCTTTCCGGCTTCACGGAAATCAGGAAACCGAACCATGACGGGCTGCTGTCCGGTTCCGGTTCCGGTAAAATCAGCCGGTCCTGATACGGTTCCAGAAGCCGGTACAGGCGGTTCCGGTTCTGCTGACGCCGCAGGATGAAATCCGGCAGTTTTTTTAGCTGCTCACAGCCGATTGCTGCCTGCATATCCGTTGCTTTCAGATTATAGCCCAGATGACTGTATACGTATTTGTGGTCGTAGCCCTGCGGAAGCTGCCCGAATGTTCCGCTGAAACGCCGTCCGCACAGATTATCGTGACCGGAGGGACAGACGCAGTCCCTTCCCCAGTCGCGCAGGGAGAGCAGAATTTTGCTCAGGAGCGGATTGTCTGTATAGACGCATCCGCCTTCGCCCATTGTCATATGGTGCGGCGGATAAAAGCTGCTCGTTCCGATATCGCCCCATGTGCCGGTATAGGCGGTTTTGCCGTCAATGGTATACTGTGAACCGAGTGCATCACAGTTGTCCTCAATCAGCCAGAGTTCGTGCTGCCGGCAAAAATCGCGAACCGTGCGCAGGTCAAACGGATTGCCGAGCGTATGTGCCAGCATGACCGCTTTTGTGCAGGGGGAAAGAGCGGATTCCAGCTTTGTCACATCAATATTATACTGCGGAACCGTGACATCGACAAACACCGGAACCGCACCGAATTGCAGAATCGGCGCAACGGTTGTCGGGAAACCGCAGGCAACCGTAATCACTTCATCACCGCGGCGGATGCTGCGTTTGCCCAGCAGCGGTGAAGTCAGCGCCATAAATGCCAGAAGATTTGCAGAGGAACCGCTGTTGACCAGATGCGCAAACTTTACGCCGAGAAATTCTGCGAATTCCCGTTCAAATTGTGCCGTAAAGCGTCCGGTTGTCAGCCAGAAATCCAGAACCGCATCCGTCAGGGCACACATTTCTTTTTCGTCAAAGACTCTTCTTGCATACGGGATATAGTCTCCCTCTGCATAGGGTTTGTCCGATGCCGTAAAATCCCGGTAATACTGCGCAATCATTTCTTTGATCTGTGTACGGGCTTCCGCTTCATTTTTCCATTCCGCCATGATTCCGATCCTCCAGATATTTTTGAATCTGCCGGTCTGTGAGTGCGGACAGATCTCCGTTTTCATACCAGCAGCGATACCATTCCGCAGTTTGACGGATTGCAGTTCCGAGATTCCATGCAGGGCTCCAGTCAAATGCAGCGCGGAGCTTTGCACAGTCCAGACGGAGCAGGTTTGCTTCGTGCGGTCCGTTATCCGGCTGAATCTCTGCGCGCAGCCCCTCGCCCCACTCTGCGGCAAATCCGGCAGCAAGGTCGGCTATCCGGCAGCAGGAATCGTCCGCCGGTCCGACATTATAGCTGCCTGACAGCTCCGGATTCTGTGCCTGCAATGCCGCAATCATCAGATACACATAAAGCGGCTCCAGAACATGCTGAAACGGGCGCGTAGAGCGCGGGTTGCGAATGATAATCGGTTCCTTGCGGACAGCCGCCCGGACACAGTCCGGAATAATCCGGTCTGCGGCAAAATCCCCTCCGCCGATGACATTTCCGGCGCGTACCGTAGAAATCGGTATTTTCAAGGTTCCGTCCGGCGCAGTGAAAAAGCAGTCTCGAAAGCATCGGCTGACCAGTTCCGAGCAGGATTTGGAATTGGAATACGGATCAAAACCGTCCAGCGGATCTGTCTCACGGTATCCCCAGCACCACTCATTGTTCCGGTAGACCTTGTCAGTTGTCACATTCACAACAGAGCGAACAGAGCCGCACTGCCGCACGCATTCCAGCAGATCAACAGTTCCGAGTACATTGACCCGGTAGGTTTCCGCCGGATTTTTGTAGCTTTCCCGTACAATCGGCTGTGCGGCGAGATGCAGGACGATTTCCGGCTTTGTTTCCGAAAAGACATTCTGCAAATGCGGCAGATCGGCAATGTCCCCGATTTCAGAGCGGATGTCCGCTTCGATATTCAAAAGACGGAATACCGAAGGGTCAGTCGGCGGTTCCAGTGCATAGCCGGTCACTTCTGCGCCGGCAAGTGTCAGCATCCGGCAGAGCCATGCACCCTTAAAGCCCGTGTGACCGGTGACCAGTACCCGTTTTCCGCAATAATAGGACAGATTAAATTTCACGGTCAGTCCTCCCATTTCTTCCAGGGGGCATTTCCGCTTTCCAGCATATGCTCCAGCATATCCATTTCCCGTTTTGTGTCCATACACTGCCAGAAGCCCTTATGCATATAGGACATCAGCTGTTCTTCCCGAACAAGCTGTTCCAGCGTATCCTGCTCGAAAATGGTATCATCCCCGCTGATATAGTCAAAAACCTCCGGATTCAGAACCATGTATCCGGCATTGATCGGCGCACCGTCCGAAAGATTTTTTTCGCGGAAGGATTTTACGGCATTGTCGCCGCCGATATTCAGCACGCCCTTTTGCTGCTGCTGAATCACGGCGGTCAGGGTTGCAATTTTCCCGTGGCTCCGGTGAAACTCATACAAATCCCGGATATTGACATCACAGACGCCGTCGCCGTAGGTCATCATAAACGGATGATTCCCGATAAAGGGCTGAATGCGCTTGATTCTGCCGCCGGTCATTGTGTGCAGTCCGGTATCGACAACCGTAACGCGCCACGGTTCACAGCGCTGGTCATGAATGATGACCTCGTTTTTTCCGCTTGTAAAGTCAAATGTCATGTCACTTTTGTGCAGGAAATAGTCTGCAAACCATTTTTTTATCATGTGCTGCTTGTATCCTGCGCAGATAATGAAATCATTGAACCCGTAGTAGGAGTATTCCTTCATAATATGCCAGAGAATCGGGTATCCGCCGATTTCAATCATCGGCTTCGGGCGGAACTGGCTTTCCTCGGAAATACGGGTTCCGTATCCGCCTGCAAGCAATACGACCTTCATATGTTGACCTCCTCTCAATCAGAATCCGGTTTTTATTCCTGTTTCTGAGCGGACTGTTTCTTCTTTCGCGTGAGTATTTCCATCAGAATCCACATGGCGATGCCGATGCAGGTGCAGATGATTCCGGGAATCAGCCATGCAGTACGGTAGACAAACTGCACATGATGGGAACCTTCGGTCAGCTGAACCCCTAAAAACAAGCCGTTTACCTTGCAGAGCGGTGCTTCCCTGCCGTCCAAAAACACGCGCCAGCCGTCATTGTGAATCAGCCCGACGGAGAGCAGCTTGTCGGAGGAAACCGTGATGTCACCGTCCAGCTGATTGGTGCGGAACTGCACATTCTGAAGTGTTTCTTTGCACCGTTCCTCATATGCGTCGGTCAGGACAGAGGACGGAATCGCGTAAACACTGAGCTTTTCACATTCCATCGGCAGCTCGAATTCGAGCGTCGTCACGGGCGCTTCCTGATAGCCGAGCGAGAATGCGTAGCGGTCGGTGCGGCGCAGCCACTGCCATACGGAGCAGTCATTCATCACCATAAAACGCTTGGTTTCGTCATTGTCTATTGTAACGGTAAAGCCTTTCAGATCAATTCCGTAAGGATAACGGACATTTGTTTTCTCTGCATCCAGATACAGGAAACAGTCTGAGACATCTTCATTCAGAGTGACCGTATAGTGGTATACATCCATTCCGACGGAATTTTTCTTGACAAATTCTTTTTCAATCTTTGCATCGCAGCGGCAGGCGGAGACATCCGGCTCTGTATCGGCAGGCACGGTACTGCCGTCTTTCCGTTCAACATACGCAGACTGCATCAAAGCATACGGATAATATGCTGCATCCAATGACTGCAAGGTATCTTTCGAGAGATAGCGGTCATAGGTCACGCCGACCGGCAGCGCATACGGATATTCATATACGCGGTAAGTCTGTTCCCCAACCGGTTCTGAGCGGATTTCGTTCAGTCCGAAGCCGGAGAGTTCAAATTTTTTGGAGCCGACGGTCTGAATGCCGAGAAGCGAATATAATACTTCGCGCTCCCCGTAGCCCTCAAAATCGGTAAAGGCGGGGATATCGAATCCGTCCAGACCGCTGCGGTTGGTGAGTTCCTGAAGGTCGCTGTCCATCATACTGTGGAAATATGCGGTATCCGGAAAACCGTAAATCAGACTGTAATTGGTAAGAAACTGATTGGAATACTGATGCACATTAAAGCATTTGGGGAATCCGTCTGTTTGCAGCGCAATATCCATTGTCTGACTTTGTTCGCTGTTCGTTTCGGATGCATCGGATTCCTCCGGCTCCTCATCCGGATCGGCTTTGATATACAGCGTCCGTCCGAACGTGTTTTCGGAAACCGGAGTTTCCCGAAGCATTTGGAACATTTTGTCCGGTTGAATCTCCTCAAATTTCGATTCATGGTAATCGCAGTACAGAAGCACCGAGAAGCCGAAAAAGCATACAGCAAGAATACGGGTGCAGGCGGAAGCCCATTTTGGCTTTTTCAGTATTACGAAGGCGGCAGCAGCGGTCAGACCGGCTGTTACCGGAAGCTGCGGGTAAAATGTATACTGCGGCAGAAAGATGACAACGATTGCGAACAGGAATACCGCAAGCAGACCAATCACTGCCCCGGCAGATGCAAGATACCGTTTGACCGAGGGCGTTTTTCCTTTCAGCAATGCAAGGAGGCTGCGCACTTTGTCTGCGGCGGATCGGGTAAAGCGGTTCCACAGCCTGCAAAGCGGCGGAATCATCCGGCAGACCGCGGCAATCAGAATCAGCGCTGCACAGAGATTTCCGGCTTCATATTTCAGAAAATATACGGAGGAGAATGTTACCCAGTAAAAGCACAGGATGCAGACGATTCTGCGGCACTGTTTTTTGTTGAGATTCCGGAATTCCGACATGCCGACGGAGCCTGCAAAGGAGAACAGCAGGGCAGGCACAAAGCCCCAGCGGATCAGACTGTACTGGAAACCGTTTAGCCCGTAAGCGACCAGCGGAACGGAAACACAGACGATCATGGCAATCAGGTTTGCTCTCAGTTCCTTGTGCTTCCGGAGTACCAGCAGCATCAGCATCAATCCCGGAATTGCAATGAACATCGGATTGATATCAGTCGGGGCTCTGTCCATTGTCGGTTCAATCAGGAAGAAGCATTCGCTCATCCGGTTTAGGTCGGGCAGCAGGATCTCCCGCAGGCTGACAGTGGCATTCCCGAAGCTGCGGGCGCTGTTTTGCAGCAGATAAAGAACAGGAAGCTGAATGACTGCCGAAAGCAGAAATCCGGCTGTTACCACAGGGACGCAGCGGAGGAATGCTTTCAGAAGATTCTGAATAAAATGCTCCCGGTATACAAACCATACGCGAAGCAGGGCGAACAGTGCCAGAAACGGCAGTGTATAAACAAGGAGCGTAAAACTGGTAATGCCGATCCAGAATACGGAAAAGCAAAGCAGCCGCCAGCCGGTTTTATGAATCACGCGGTCTATGCCGATGACCATCAGCGGAAACGCAATCATCATATACATAAAATGCGGATTATATAGATAATTGTCAATAAAACCGGTGCAGCAGGCATAGCTCAGCGCCATCAGACTGTTCCATTCAGAACGGTGACCGAAATGACGGCACAATTTCAAAAACGCGATGCCTGCGAGATAATCCATCAGGAAAACCGTACCTGTCAGGAATGCAGGCAGCCAGCTGACGGGCATAAATACGGTCAGGGCAAAGACCGGCAGGAAGGAATTGCACATCATCAGTGCGGTCAGATTATCCGTTCCGAAGCCGTAATTGTAATTCATCATCGGGAAGCGGAAGGATCCGTTTTTGATATTTCTGCCGAATTCAAGCAGGGAACTGCGCAGATTTACCAGAGTCGGATAATAGATTCCGTAGCCGTCGCCGCCCAGAATCAGTCCGTCCCGGATAATGACCGGAAGGAATACGAACGAAAAAAAGATCAGGTATATCAGAGAATATAGCCCGATCTCCCGCCATTTACCGTTTGTTTTTTGCTCCGTTCCGGGTGAACGGAATCGGGTAACAGCCATAATTCTAACCTCCTCACAGTGCTTCGCAGTTCATAAGTATTATAGCATAAAATCGGCTCAAAGTCCAGCGCATTATATGAACTTTTTCGTTTTATACGCTTTTTCTTTCGGTAATACGGCTTTTGCGAAGTTCAAGTGAAATCATATAATTGACTTCTACCAGAATTTTCTACCGTTTTTTCTACCAAAATCGCTCTTTTTTGATTCTTTCTATTTCGTCCTCGGTTTTGTCACAGTATATTATATAATTACACGGCTGCGGGCTGTGACTTGTCCGCAGAGGTATCTTTCTTCTTTTTTCTGCTGTTTGACTTCTTGGGTGCTTCTTCCGGCACAGTCTCTTTTGTGTCGGTGGGAGCATCTTCCTTTTTGCCACTAAGAACCCTTGCAATGGTTTCAGCCGAAGTGACCTTAGCATGATACTCCAGATGACTATAAAGGTTCGCCGTGATATTAAATGTCGCATGACCGAGCCATTCCTGAATTGCCTTCATCGGAATATCATTTGCAAGCAAAAGACTCGCACAGCTATGTCTCAGATCATGAAAGCGAAGCATCTTCAATCCGTTCTTCTTGATCACCTGATGAAAATCGTGAGTGACCGTGTTCGGACTGATGAGCTTTCCATAGGGATCACAGCACACAAAGCCTTCAGACTCCGTATTGTATTCTTTACCACAGAGCTTTTTATAGCGCTTGTCCATATCCTTCTTTTCAAGAAGCATCTCTCTGATATGAGGGATCAGCGGAAGGGTTCTTCTTGTAGAATGAGTTTTCAGTCTTGTCTCCACAAAGAGCTTGGACTGTCCGTTTTCGTCATAATCGCATACGACCTTGCGTTCGATAGTGATAGTTCCTTTCTTGAAGTCAATAGAATCCCACTTCAAACCGAGGATCTCACATCTTCTCAGACCGTAGTATGCTGCGATGTGTACGATAAGTTCCAGTTTGTTCCCTTTGAATACCTCAAACAGTTCATTCAGCTCGTCTACATTATAAAAGACAGCTTCATGTCTCTCTGCTCTCGGCACGACCATCTTGTCCATAGGGTGCTGTGCCAGCATTTCCATTTTTACTGCATAGGCGAAAGCCGAATGCAAAGCAAGGTAATACTGCTTGACCGTACTGCCCTTAACACCCTCGTCCATTTTATGATTGAGATAAGCCTGGATATGTGTATGGTTCAGATCGGCAAGTGTCACAT
>JAFWVK010000114.1 GCA_017518255.1 Oscillospiraceae bacterium | reverse complement strand
TCCCTATTGCGTGAAAAAAGCGCTAAAGATGGGGGCTTGGGGGAAGGAAAACAAGAGTTTTCCTTCCCCCATTATCAATCTTTTGTACTGCTCCTGACAGGAACAAATTGCAGAATAAGTGACTTTATCTACAAGCTGACGGAGCCTCCTGTGAAAAACAGGAGGCTCCGTTTTCAGTCGAAATAACCGATGTATGCAATCCGGTAAGGACTTTTCGGGAAAAGCTCACGGTAGTAATCTACGAAATAGTCATCGGTCATGGCAGCGATATAGTCTACGGTCAGGTCATGCGGATCGGTTTCCTCATACGGAACGGCTGCCGGATACCATTTCTGCTTTTCCAGAACCGTGCGGATATGGTGTTTGTAGAGGCAGGAGTTCCGGTTGTGCTGTGCGGCATCCCGGTAAATCTGTCCGTACATCTGCTCCATCATCGGCACAATGCTGTCGCGGATCTGCTTCTGCACCTGCTCCTGAAAATAAATCTTTTCGTAGTTTTCCTGCTTGAGCTGCTGCAATGCCGCAAAATGCTCCGCATCCATTTTCAGGAAGGGCTGGCCGTAGCTGTTCTGAATCAGATTGACCTCAAAATTGTTAATCATCTCCGCATTGGTCTTTCCGACGGCAGTCGCTGCAAAATCGTCTTCGGAATCAATGAGATGTGCGCGGACGGCATCCTGCCGGTCCTTTCCCAGATAGGCAAGCATATCGCAGATGCGGACAAGGCAGCCCTCCAGCGTGCCGGGAATCAGTTTACTGTCGCCGTCCTCATCCAGAATGCACGCCTGCATCCGGCTGTCGAATTCCGCAAAGCCGGAAAGCGGCTTCGGGGCATATTCTGCCATCGGCAGCTCACCGTTATGGCAGACGATTCCGTCCAGCGTTTGCAGGGAAATGTTATACGGAATAATCGTATCCAGCACACGGACGCTGTGGAGATTATGCCGGAAGCATTTACCGGTCTGTGCGCGGTAGAGGTTGTGGAGCGCATGCTCACCGGCATGTCCGAACGGAGTGTGCCCCATGTCGTGACCGGTTGCGATGGCTTCTATCAAATCGGCGTTCAGCCCCAGAACGGAGCCGATATTCCGCGCAATCCGCGAAACAAGCTGCACATGCAGCGCACGGCGGGAGAGGTCGTCGTTCCGGTAAAACGAGAACACCTGCGTCTTGTCGGCATAGCGGTTATAGAACGCGCTGTTCAGGATTTTGTCGGCATCCTTGGAAAAGGGCTGCCGGTAGATTTTCGGGACATCGGAGGGACGGTCCAGACGGCGGATGACATCGGAATTTTTGCAGGCATAAGGCGAAACCCAGCCCTGCTGCTGATTATGCAGGATTTCCCGTTCCAGCTCCTGCGGCAGATCTTCATATTTCGGCACGGTATATTCAGCCCCCTTTTTTCGGCGTTATCTCAATCAGTGCTGACTGTGATGCAGGCAGAATTTCGGTCAGGCACTTATAGAATGCACTGCTGATTTCCACACCGCTGCATGTGCGGGGAATCAGGTATTTTCTGGTTCCTGTCAGGAAAAAGCAGCAGGGCGTTTCACCGGGAAACCGGCGGAACAGTTCTGTCAGCGCACGGACGGTTTCGGTATCGCCGTCTTTGATTTTACAGCAGAGCTGCATGTTTGCGGCATACTCATCAAACATGTCATCCGTGAGAATATCCTCGCAGATCACTCTGGTTTCACGGTCCTGTCTGGAGATTTTCCCCTTGATCCAGATAATCTGTTCCGGATACAGCAGTTTTTCGACGCGTGCGAAAAGCGAAGGGAAAACAAGCGTTTCCGTCGGACCGGTATAGTCCTCGACGGTCAGATAGCACATTTTCTCCGCCTTTTTCGTCACATGCGTCCGGACATCACAGATCATGCACAGCAGCGTGAATTTTGTGTTGTTCCGCATCTGCGGGAGGTCGGCGGTTTCCGGCATCCGGAGCAGCTGGCAGTATGGGCGCCGGCGCGAGAGCGGATGTCCCGAAAGGAACAGGCCGGTCACGGCTCTTTCCTTTTGCAGCCGAATCTGCTCAGGGAACTCTGTAAGCGGAGGCGGCTGCATTTCCGCTGATCCGGCGGTATCCTCTCCGCCGAACAGGGAGAGCTGCCCGCTGATAAGGCTGCGGTGCGTTGCTGCGGCTGCCCGCATGATCTGCTCATGGGCATCGAGCATCTGGCGGCGGTTCCAGCCCAGCCCGTCCAGTGCGCCCGAACAGATCAGGCTTTCGACACAGCGCTTGTTCAGATCGCTGCCGGAGCAGCGTTCGCAGAGATCCTGAAGCGAACGGAACGGACCGTTTTCCCTGCGCTCTGCAATGATCGTCTGAATCGCGCCGCTGCCCATGCCCTTGACGGCGAGCAGCCCGAAGCGGATGCCGTTTCCTGCGGCGGTAAAGCCTGCTTCGCTGCTGTTGACCGAAGGCGGCAGAATCGGTATGCCGTTTGCTTCTGCGAGCGTGATATATTCCAGAAGCTTCGGCGTATATCCCATGACAGAGGACATCAGCGCTGCAAAGTATTCGTGCGGATACCGGCATTTGAGATATGCCGTTTCATAGGCAAGCCTTGCGTATGCCGCGGCATGGGACTTGTTGAAGGCATAGCTTGCAAAGGCGCTCATCCGGTCAAAAACCGCATTGGCGGTCTCCTCCGGAACGCCGTTTGCGACAGCGCCCGGACAGCTTTCGTTTCCGTAAAGAAAGACCGTGCGCTCCTGCTCCATGACATCGCGCTTCTTTTTCGCCATTGCGCGGCGCACGAGATCGGCTCTGCCGTAGGAATATCCTGCCAGTGTCCGGCAGATTTCCATGACCTGTTCCTGATAGACGATACAGCCGAAGGTTTCGCGCAGAATCGGCTCCAGAAGCGGATGGTCGTAGCGGATTTTCTTTCTGCCCGACCGTGCGGCGAGATACTGCGGAATGGATTCCATCGGACCGGGGCGGTAGAGCGAAATCACCGCAGTCAGGTCGGAGATGCAGTTCGGCTTCATCTGCATCAGCACTCTGCGCAGTCCGTCCGATTCCATCTGGAACACACCGATACTGTCGCCGGCTCCGAGCATCCGGAACACCGCCGCATCGTCCTCCGGAATCTCCGACATCCGGAAATCGGGCAGGCGCTTCTGAATATTGCGCTCGGTTTCACGGATCACCGTTAAATTCCGCAGACCGAGAAAATCCATTTTCAGCAGACCGAGCTGCTCCAGAACGGTCATTGTGTACTGTGTCACAACGCCGTCGTCATTTCTTTGCAGCGGAACCTGTTCTGCGACCGGAACCGCCGAAATTACAACGCCGGCAGCATGTGTTGAGGCATGGCGCGGCATTCCCTCCAGCTGACCTGCAAGCCGCAGAAGCCGCTGCACCTGTGTGTTTTCATCGCGCAGGGTGCGCAGTTCCGCCGATTCCGCCAGTGCTTTGCGCAGGGTTATGCCGGGATCCTGCGGAATCAGCTTTGCGACCTGATCGCTGAGTGCATAGGGCAGATCCATTGCCCTTGCGGTGTCGCGGATTGCCGCGCGTGCTTTCAGCGTATCAAACGCAATGATCTGTGCGACATGATCTGCTCCGTAGCGCCGTGTGACATAATCAATCACGCGCTGTCTGCCCTCGATGCAGAAATCAATATCAAAATCGGGCATACTGACCCGCTCCGGATTGAGAAAGCGCTCAAACAGCAGCCCGTTTTTCAGCGGGTCGATGTCCGTAATGCCGATGCAGTATGCGCAGAGACTGCCCGCACCGGAGCCTCTGCCCGGTCCGACCGGAATATCGCGGGATTTCGCGTATTGCACGAAATCCCAGACAATCAGGAAATAATCGACATATCCCATGCGGCGTATGACATCCGTTTCATATTCCAGCCGACAGAGCGCTTCCTCCGAAGGTGTATCTCCGTACCGGGAATGCAGCCCGTCTGTGCAGAGCTTCCGGAAGTAAGCTTCCGTGTCCGTGACGCCCTCCGCCTTGTATTTCGGGAGCTGAATCACGCCGAATTCAAAATCAACCTGACAGCGGGCTGCAATTTCTGCGGTGTTGCGCAGCGCCTCCGGACAGTCCGCAAAAAGCGAATTCATTTCAGCGGTCGATTTGAGACAGTACTCGTCATTCGGCAGAACCATTGAGGACGGTGCAGCCAGCGAGGTTCCGGTCTGAATGCAGACCAGCAGCTTCTGGAGCTGTGCATCCTCTCGCCGCAGATAATGCGCATCGTTGGTTGCGGCGAGCGGAATGCCGGTTTCCTCTGCAAGATGCTTCATCAGACGCAGCAGGCGGAGATCCTCATCGGTTTTGTGATTCTGTATCTCGATATAGTAATGATCCTTCCCGAACAGTGCATAATCGCGGAGCGCGGCTTTTTTCGCCGCCTGATAATTATTTTCAAGCAGCAGCCTTGCGATTTCGCCGTTTTTGCAGCCGGAGAGCGCAATCAGCCCCCCGTGACAGGCTTCGAGGAGCTGTCTGTCCGCACGCGGGCGGTTGTAAAATCCTTCCGTACTTGCTTTTGAGACAATTTGCAGAAGATTCCGGTAGCCTTCGCTGTTCTCGCAGAGCAGCGTCAGGTGAAAAGGTCTGCGGTCCTCCTGTGTTTCCTTGTCGAAGCGCGAGCGCGGTGCAACATAGATTTCACAGCCGATGACCGGATGAATTCCGGCAGCCTTTGCCGCCTGATAAAACGGAATGACTCCGTACATTGCGCCGTGATCGGTGATCGCGACGGCAGTCTGACCGCATTCCTTCACGCGCTCCGCCAGCCGGTCGATGCGGCAGGCGCCGTCCAGTAATGAGTATTCCGTGTGAACGTGTAAATGCACAAACGGCTCCGTATGCCGCACCTCCTTTCAGCGTTGTGAATGGATCGGGGTTATCCGAGTATGCGCGCAGCGGCGGCGGGCAGCTCTTCGGGTGAAGAAATCGCGGCTGCGCAGGCTGTAACCTGACCGAAGCCGTATGCGGCATGGATAAACGGCACGCCTGCTTCTGCCGCTGCATCGGCGTCGCCCTGCGTATCGCCGACATAAACGCAGTCGGTGATGCCCTGCCGCTCCATGACCAGCCGGATATTCTGTCCCTTGGAGAGACCGGTTTTGCCGGCGCTTTCAAAATCGCAGAACAGCTCCGGAAATCCGCACTGATTCAGATAGATTTCGATATACCCCTCCTGACAGTTGCTGACAATGCCAAGCGCATACTGCTCTGCGAGCAGCCGCAGAACCTCCTCCGAGCCGGGCATCAGCGGGGCAGGGTGTGCCGTCAGATATTCCTGTTCCGTATCCTCGCACATGACAATCAGCCGAAGCTGCTCCTCCTGTGAAAGCTGCGGGAACATCATTGCGGCAATTGCATCGAGCGTTTTGCCCATGAACCGGTGCATATCCGAAACGGTAAACTGTTCGGGACGGTCGGTTTTCTCGCGGAGACAGGTATTCCATGCCTCCGTCACCTCTGCGGAGGAATCCCAGAGGGTTCCGTCCAGATCAAACAAGATTCCTTTTTTCACTGAATTCTCCTTCTGTATCTGCGGCAGATGCTCCGCCTCCAGTCTGACTGCATAGATCATTTTCAGCCATTGCGGTGCATGTTCCATTTCCGGGCGCAGCTTTTCGAGCGTCCGCTTTCCGGTGCGCCGGTCGAGCAGTGCAAACATTCTGACCAGTGCATTTTCCGAGCGGAGGCTCTCTGCAATGCTCCGGCTGTCAAATTCCGCAAAAGCACGGTAAAAGTCAATCTGAAAGAAGGTGCCGTCCGCGATTGCTTTCTGCCCTGCCTCCTGCCAGTTTTTCATTCCGTTCTCCGGGTCATCCGGAGTCTGATAATAGTATTTCCAGTGCGCATCCATCCGGTCAAAGAAATTGCTTTTGAGAATCTCGGCGCCGTCGAGCCGGACAGCGACCCTGCCCTCGTCTTTGTCGTGCATATTGTGGTAATTGGTGACGAAATAGGTAAGCCGCCCGCGGAGAGATTCTGCCAGATATTCCGTTTCCAGTTTTTTGCGCATATAACTGAACCGGTGCATTATGCCTGCAGCTCCTTAATTTTATCGCGCAGATATGCCGCGTGCTCGAATTCCAGCAGACGGGCTGCCTCCTTCATCTGCGCGGTCAGCTCTTTAATCAGCGCGTCGCGTTCCTGACGGTTCAGCTTTTTGTGAACCTTTTTCTCTGTCTTTTCCTTTGTCGAGATTTCCAGAACCTCGCGGACATCCTTGATGATTGTTTTCGGGACGATGCCGTTTGCCTCGTTGAAGGCGATTTGCAGGGAGCGGCGGCGTTCGGTTTCCCGGATTGCGCGCTCCATGCTGCCGGTGATTTCGTCCGCATAGAGAATGACCTCGCCGTGCGCATTGCGCGCCGCTCTGCCGATGGTCTGAATCAGCGAGGTCTCCGAGCGGAGGAAGCCCTCCTTGTCCGCATCGAGAATTGCAACCAGCGAGACCTCCGGCAGATCAAGACCCTCCCGCAGCAGATTGATGCCGACCAGAACATCGAATTCGCCCAGGCGCAGATCGCGGATAATCTCCATGCGTTCCACGGTATCCACATCGTGATGCAGATAACGGACCCGCACATTCATATTGGAGAGAAATGCGGTCAGATCCTCTGCCATTTTCTTGGTCAGCGTCGTAATCAGCACACGCTCGCTGCGGTCGGTGCGGAGATTGATTTCAAAGAGCAGATCTTCAATCTGTCCGGTTACCGGCTTGACTGTCACCTGCGGGTCAACCAGTCCGGTCGGGCGGATGACCTGCTCAACAACCTGATCGGCAAATTCCTTTTCGAGCTTGCCGGGGGTCGCACTGACATAAAGCGCCTCATGAATCTTCTCCCTGAATTCATCGAATTTCAGCGGGCGGTTATCAAATGCGCTGGGCAGACGGAAGCCGTATTCGACCAGTGTTTCCTTTCGTGCGCGGTCGCCGGCATACATTGCGCCTACCTGCGGCAGCGTGACATGCGATTCATCGACAATCAGCAGAAAATCCTCCGGGAAATGATCGAGCAGCGTAAACGGACGGGAACCGGGCTTGCGGCGTTCCAGCACGCGGGAATAGTTCTCGATGCCGCTGCACATTCCGATTTCCCGCAGCATCTCAATATCATAATGCGTGCGCTGTGCGATGCGCTCTGCCTCCAGCGGGCGGTGATTCGCCTGAAAGAATGCAACCCGCTCCGCAAGCTCATCCTCCAGGTCGGCAATTGCCTCTTCAAGCTGATCGCCGGAGACAACATAATGACTTGCGGGGAAGATGACTGCATGACGCAGCACGGAGACCGTATTGCCCGAAAGCAGCGAAATTTCCGTGATCCGGTCGATCTCATCTCCGAAAAATTCCACTCTGACCGCATTTTCCGCCGTATTGACCGGACAGATATCAACGACGTCGCCGTGAACGCGGAACTTGCCGCGCTCCAGCGCCAGATCGTTCCGCTGATACTGAATTCTGACCAGTTCTTCGATCAGGGTTTCGCGGGACATTTCCGCACCCGGTCTGACTGAGACAGACATGCCGCGGTATTCCTCCGGCGAGCCGAGCGAATAGATGCAGGAGACCGATGCGACGATGATGACATCCCGACGCTCGGCAAGCGCCATTGTCGCGCTGTGCCGCAGCCGGTCGATTTCGTCGTTGATGGAGGAATCCTTTTCAATATAGCTGTCGGTGCTGGGAATATATGCTTCCGGCTGATAGTAGTCGTAATAGGAGACAAAGTATTCGACCGCGTTCTCCGGGAAGAATTCCCGGAATTCCGAGCAGAGCTGCGCGGCGAGAATTTTATTGTGCGCCAGAACAAGGGTCGGCTTGTTTCTGGCAGCAATCAGGTTTGCCATGGTAAAGGTCTTGCCCGAACCTGTGACACCGAGCAGAACCTGCTGCCGTTTGCCTGCTTCAAAGCCCTCGGTCAGCTGCCGGATTGCCTTGGGCTGGTCGCCGGCAGGCGCATAGGGCGCGTGCAGACGGAACGGAATCTGTTCCATTGCGCTTTCTCCTTTGATTCTTTGTGATTTCTCTCAGAATATGCCCGATTTTCCGTGTGATATTATCAAGAGGCGCAGCATTCCGGAAAACGGCTCAGATGATGCCGAGAAACGTGCCGCATTCCCGGAGAGAGCGGGTTTTATCCGTTCCGACGATGATATGGTCTGAGAGAATGATGCCGTTTTTCAGCAGCGCCTGCGCCGTGCAGCGGGTTGTGCTGATATCGGTATCCGAGGGGGATGCCGTCCCGTTCGGATGATTATGCGCGAGAATCACGATATTGCACGATTCCGCAAGTGCCGCTTCCGTAATATCCCGGACGGAGACCGTTGCGGCAGTGGGATGGCCTTCGGAGAGAACAATACATTTTTTCAGATACAGGTTTTCATCCAGAAAGGCAAGCCGGACAATCTCCCGCTGCTCGAAGCGGTACAGCCTGCGGAAGAAATCACATGCCCGCTGTCCGGAATCCAGCGCGGTTTTCTGCTGATCCTCCGCCGTCTGCATCTGATACAGATCGCGCATCATCCGGAGCATCAGCGCCGCATTTTCGGTCATGCCCGGAACCTTTTCCAGCTCTCCCGGCTCTGCGGCAAACACTTTTTCGAGCGAGCCGAATCTTTGCAGCAGTGCATGAGCAGTCGGATTGGTATTTTTCCTCGGTATTGCGTAGTATAAGATCATTTCCAGTATTTCATGCGACTGAAATCCGTTCAGTCCGCTTTTCAGATACCGCTCCCGCATCCGGCTGCGGTGTCCTTCGTGAATCGGTTTTTCTTTCATGGCGCTTTTATTTCCCTGTTCTGTCAGGCTGTCTGTTCCTTGTTTCGGCAGACAGCAGTGATTCCGATGCTGCCGGAGGTTTTCTGCTCCGGCGTTCCGTCTTTATGATACCATTTTTTGATGCAATTGTCAATCTGTGTGCCCTGCTGCACGGCGATTTTCATGCCCGTAAAGTTTTTTTCAAAAAACACTTGATTTTTTTTACCGGATATGGTATACTGGTATGGCTGACGGAATTTTGATGGATTTCGGTCATTACGGAGATGTATCGAAGTGGTCATAACGAGAACGACTCGAAATCGTTTGAGCGGTAAAACGCTCCGTGGGTTCGAATCCCACCATCTCCGCCATTACGGGGCATTAGCGCAGCTGGGAGCGCACCACACTGGCAGTGTGGGGGTCACGGGTTCAAGTCCCGTATGCTCCATCAATTAAATATTACGCAAATACGCTGTTTTCTGGAATTGAGGAAAACAGCGTATTTCGTTATGGAATCGCTCTTGGACACTATTTGGACACTACGGAGAAAATTTTGAGGGGCTCGCTGTTTTCGGCGAACCCCTCTTTTTTGATTATTCTACTTTCTGTAAATTCTCTGCGCTATCCCCGGCAGACTCCTCCTGCTGCTTATGCTGCGTGATGAGCATTGACTGTAATGCACTTGCAGCCTGTTCGTCCGCCTCCTGAATGCTATGGAGATAGATCTGCGTCGTTTTCAGTGATCCGTGACCGAGCCTTTCCTGCACCTGCCGGATATTAACACCTGAGTAAAGCAACAAGGTCGCTGATGTATGGCGCAGGGCATGCGATTGACGAACTGCGGGAAATCATCTGCAAATGGCAAGCGCAGGGCAAAACGATCGTTATTGCAGAACACCGGCTCGGGTGGCTCCGTGGTTTGTGCGACAGGGTGTTATTCATGGAAAACGGCAGTATTTCCGCAGAATTCACAGGCGATGCGTTTTTCTCGCTGCAAACGGGAACGCTGAACAGTATGGGGCTTCGTGCAATACAGACAGCAAATAATTATCTCGAAAACAAAACGGGAATCGAACCATCTGACAGCACGTCGGGATAATCCTTTTTGCACATCTTATAGACACCGGCGCTGTCCGATTCATAGATCTCGGCAGCTTTGGTAAACTCCTTGACGGATAAGTCTTTGTATTCTTTGCTTGTCATAATGACCACCTTTCAGTTTCTTTTCCATGGGATACATCGATTGACACGCTTGCAGTAATCCTCATACTCCTGACCGTAAAGATCACGCAGCCATTTTTCTTCGGTATGCTTCATCAGAACTGTCATGAAAAGCCAGTAAACAAAGGGCAATACAAAGAAGAACACATTGCCTATTATCAAAATAAACCCTGTGCAGGCAAACATACAAGCCGAATAGATCGGGTTTCGTACCCAGGCATAAATACCGGTTGTTACGAGATGATTCTTCTTGATATTGTCATCGACTTTTGACACGATCACCGCCATGATCCACATGACTGCTCCGATCATAATCAGGATGCTCCCAAGAATGATTGGCAGAGATTTGATCCTGATCAGCTTTCCTGCTTCAAATACGGACAGATTTCTGCAAAGGAAAGCAACGAGCGTGATTATGGCAATGGTGTAGACATAGACCGGTCCGACACCGAATAACGGCAAATGCTCTTTTTGCTTCATTATATCTCTCCTATCCGAGCGCAACATCCAATATCATCATCAGTGTAAAACCGACAGAAAACAGGATAACACCGATGTTGGAATGTTCGCCCTCTGACATTTCGGGTATCAGCTCCTCAACGACAACATAAATCATTGCGCCGGCTGCAAAGCTGAGCAGATACGGCATAATCGGCAGCAATCGGCTTGCAAACAGGATCGTGAGAAGTGAGCCGAGCGGTTCAACTGCACCTGACAAAACACCGCCTGCAAATGCCTTTCCTTTGCTTGTCCCCTCTGCGTGAAGCGGCATTGAAATGATTGCTCCTTCCGGGAAATTCTGTATTGCAATACCTAAAACCAGAGCCAGTGCGCCGCCTGCGGTCATATCTGTCGAACTTGTCAGAAATCCCGCATATACGATGCCGACTGCCATTCCTTCGGGGATATTATGTAGCGTTACCGCAAGTACCATCATCGTTGTCCGTGCAAGCTTCGAGGGCAATCCCTCGGCTTTCTCGGCATTCATGTGCAGATGCGGTATCAGACTGTCAAGCAGTAACAGAAACAAAATACCGCACCAGAATCCGATCACCGCAGGCAGAAAAGCAAGTTTCCCTTTATTCTCTGACAGTTCCATCGCAGGAATGATCAGGCTCCAGATCGAAGCAGCTGTCATGACGCCTGCGGCAAAGCCGGTCAATGCCCGCTGAACGCTTCTGCTCAAGTCATGTTTCATAAAAAACACACTGGCTGCACCCAAAGATGTTCCGAGAAAAGGCAGCAGCAGACCGCTGATCACTTCTTTTCCCATGATGTACCGCCTTCCTAATCAGAAATTGCCTGTCTACTTTTTTCTGAAAAAACTTTTCTTCTCATACGGTTCACAGGTCACGTTCAAAACACGATAACCGGAACCGTCCAATGCGGCAGTTATCATATCAGCTGACAGTTCGAGTTCACTGATGATAACTGTTTCACACTTTTTATGGGAAGAACTCACTTTCTTCACTGATATCTTGCTGCGGATTGCATCATTGATATGAGATTCGCACATTCCGCACATCATGCCGTCTATTTTTACTGTTGTCTTATACATAGCTTTTCAGTTCCTTTCTGTGCTTGATACGTTTCCAATCAAGAGTGTTATCGATTCCAATGTCATTGTAATTGCTCAAAATCATACTTTTTTCTGTTTGGTAATGATCGAATCCATAGCCTTTGAGAACAATTCCGGCTTTGAAACAGCCAGTCCACCATGTCCAAGATCACGGAATTTCCGGAATCTGCAATGGGGAAAATGCTTTCTGATATAGGTAATATCCCATTCTCGATCTTTCATTTCCTTTTCGGCAAGCCAGTATTCCATATTCGTATCGGTTGCATCAAATGCACTTGGCATACTGTAATTATTGCAGGATTCAAATGTCCGCCAGACGGTTTTGGCACTCATGAATGAGATGCCCTGCCGTTCACAGTCACGCGAAACAAAATCAGCGACGGCGCACGCACAGCGGCACTTCCGACTTCGCCGCTCATATCCAGTACATATGCTTCTTTTGCCCGGATACGGTTAAAATCGAACACGCCGCTTCCCTGAATGTAAATCTCCTCCGCAACCGGAAACAGTATCTCAATATCACGGTGCGGCTGGCCGGATTCCCGTACACTGCGGATGCCTTCCAGTATTTCCGCAAGTCCCGCTGAATCATCCGCACCAAGCACCGTTGTTCCGTCAGAGGTAAAAATACCGTCTTCATGCAGAATCGGTTTCTTATTCCGTCCAGGCTTTACGGTATCCATATGCGCAGAAAACAGGAGCGGTTCACCGGGGATTGTACCTTTCAGAAAACCGTACAGGTTTCCGGCATTTCCGCCGAGCTTTTCTCCGGCTTTATCTTCAACAACAGAAAAACCGAGTTCATGCAGCTTTTGCGTGAGCAGATCAGCCGCTTTGCGTTCATCCAGACTTTCGGAACTGACGGCGGTCAGCTCCAGAAAATCCTGTGTCAGCCGTTCCTGCGAAATCGTCGGCATCATCGAAATCCCTCCATCATGATTCTTACCATCAGTATATCACAGATTCGTCTGAAAGGCAATCTATAACGGTGATAGCCGGAGATGATAGCTTCGCGGCATTGGCGGTATAGCCTGATTCTATAACCTGTTATTCGGAGGATGTATTGTATATCCTATTGACTGAATAGGAAAAATATGCTATAATATAAGCATAGCAAATCAGTATGCAAACAGAACCGGCGGGAGGTGATCGTATGAAAAGTCATTTATTTGAAGGAAAATTCGGCATTGAGCGTGAAACGCTGCGCGTGGACAGCTTCGGCAGTCTGGCACAGACGCCGCATCCGTTCGGCGATAATCCGCATATCACACGCGATTTCTGCGAGAATCAGATTGAGCTTGTCACACCGGTTTGCAGCAGCATTGATGAAGCACTGGAATCGCTCGGCACGCTGGATGCACAGGTGCGGGATACGCTCAAGGCAAACGGCGAGCATCTCTGGCTTTACAGCAATCCGCCGCATTTTGACAGCGAGGACGAGATCCCGATCGCGGCATTCACCGGCGACCATTCCTCAAAGCGCAGTTACCGCGAATATCTGGAACAGAAATACGGCAAAAAGCTGATGCTGTTTTCCGGCATCCATTTCAATTTCTCATTTTCCGATGAATTCCTGCATGAACGGAACACAGAGAACACCGATTTCCGATGTTTCCGGGATGCACTCTATCTGCGGCTTTATAAACAGCTCATGCGG
>JAFWVK010000113.1 GCA_017518255.1 Oscillospiraceae bacterium | reverse complement strand
GTCTGGTTCAGCATCTTCTCTGCGATCTCATACATGGTCAGACTGTCCGTGCCGAAGGTCGTGCCTTCGTTCACATTGAGGTCTTTCCGGCTGCCTGCTTTCATGATGTCAAATTCGCCGGTCTGCGGGATATATGTCACTTCGCAGCGGATGTCCCAGGAGTCACGACCGGAGAGCATGTGCAGGAAACTGGTATAGTCTTCTGCGTCAATCCACGAACAACCCATGCGTACTGTGATCTCTTCCGCGTGAATTGTCTCCGGGATAACACCCTGCAATGCTTCCACATTGGAGAGGTACAGCGGATTGTTTTTTGCCTTTTCCTCCGCGAAAGTCAGCTTTCTGCGAACATTTCCCGAAAGATACTCCGAACGGTCGGTAATACCGGAGAACGGCACATCAGGGATTGCCTTTTCCGGATCAAGGAAGACCATACCGGCAGTCAGGAGGTCGCGCTGAATCTTCTGCATGAGGTCAGGCATTTCCATGTCCGGCTCTGTGCCTTGCAGCAGCGTTGCCATATATGGAATGTCCGGTTTGCCCCTTCTGTCCAGAGATACCTGATATGCTTCATCCAGCGTTTCCACCGACTTGATCTCAGCCACAGGGCTTACCGTTCTATGGAAGAAGATATCTGCTTTCTCATAGGTTTCGGTCTTTGAATTGTAGTTTTCCAGAGATTGCAGGATCGGATAATCTGCGTCGCGTCCGAAGCGCTTTTTATTGTCCGGAGAGCTTAACGCACCGTTATCCTTGACATATGCATCGTACAGCTCGTTCAGCTTTTCCCGCATTGCTGTCAGGGCTTCATCCGGCACATTCGTTTTCTGCTTATCCAACAGAGCACGGGTTACTGTCCGGATCTCAATAAGCTGCTTTACACGGTTCAGCTCTGCGGTATTGCCTCTGACCTGATCCATGTGTTCACCCTGCCGGTAATAGATCTTGCCGTCTTTCTCATGGTAGGAATAGTCCTTACCCCACGGTTCGATCTGTTCCTGCCGCGCCATTGCCGCTGCATTCCGCCTGTTGATCGTGATCTTAGCGTTCAGGCTCTGGACTGCTTCCTGAAGCTGTTCTTTCAGTGTGGTTTCCGGTTTCGGATCACAGGTCAGACGATCGAAATATCCTGTTTTCCGCATGGTGCCGAGAATCATATTCGGGTTCTGTACGAAATAGCTGTTGATCCGCAGGCCGTCTTCTGTTTCCGCAGTATAACACCAGTCAGGTTTTGCTTCATGTGCAGGGAGCGGAGCTTCCCGTTTTTTCAGAAAGATGATATCCGCCGTTACGCCGGTACCGGCTTCGGCAAAGGTTGTGTTCGGCAGACGAATCGCACCAACCAGCTCAGCCTGTATCGCCAGATATTCCCGTACCTTTGATGTTTTCTTGTCCAGCGTACCACTGGAAGTGATGAACGCAACCACGCCGCCCGGAGCCACCTTGTCCAATGCCTTTCTAAAGAAAGCATCATGGATTAACCAATCCTGTGCATAGTCCGGATCGTTCATTTTGTAGTCACCAAATGGCACATTGCCGATTGCCAGATCAAAGCTGCCGTCCGACAGTCCGGAATGCTCAAAGCCGCAGTTCATGATCTTCACATTGTTGCGGTCATTATGCAGACGGGATGCGATCTCCGCTGTAATGCTGTCGATCTCCACGCCGACAACTCCGCCGTTTCCGATACTGTGCGGCATACGGGAGATGAAGTTGCCGGTACCGCACGAGGGCTCCAGAATGCGAGAATCCCTCTCAAGACCCATGCTTTGCACTGCCGCCCACATCGCATCCACCACGATCTGCGGGGTATAGTGCGCGTCCGTCACGCTTGCACGAATCGCCTTGTACTCGTCATCGGTCAGATAGCGGTGAAGCTGCTGTCTGTCATAATCATATCTGTCTTTCGTTTCGTCAAAAACATCTGCCAGTCCGCCCCAGCCGGAATACCGGCGCAGCGTCATATCCGAGACTTCCTTGCTGTGGTCATTGCTGCGCTGTTTAT
>JAFWVK010000112.1 GCA_017518255.1 Oscillospiraceae bacterium | reverse complement strand
GAAACTCCCTATTGCGTGAAAAAAGCGCTAAAGATGGGGGCTTGGGGGAAGGAAAACAAGAGTTTTCCTTCCCCCATTATCAATCTTTTGTACTGCTCCTGACAGGAACAAATTGCAGAATAAGTGACTTTATCTACAAGCAGAGAGCCGCAGTATTACACTGCGGCTCTTTGCTATTCATCGCGTCTGTTATGTGACTTCAAAATCCGCCCGGTAGGTTCTGGCGCTTTCCGCGCCGTCCTCCAAGAGGTCGATTTCGAGATAATACGCTCCGGGCGCCAGAGAACCGAAACCGGATTTCCAGTCAAGTTCCAGTGTCAGCGTTCCGCCGGCAGGGAGTTTGTAATTCTTATTCTTTTTCGCGGTCTGATCGACCTGCCGGAACTGCGTTGCACCGGATTCCGCCTGATAAACCCGGAACACCAGCCCGTAGGTTCGTGCGGCATCGTCGGAATTCCGGACAAGCAGCGTCAGACTGTGCGGGGTCACTGTTGCGGGATCTATTTTCAGGGTCGGTGTGAAAACCGACGCCACAACCGTAAACTCAGCGCGGCAGACCTTCCGTTTGCCGGTTGCATTGTCCGTTGAAATCAGCAGCTCATAGTAATAGTCACCCTCCGGCAGTCTTCCGTATCTGCCGGACCAGTTTGCATGAATTGTTTTGGTTTCTCCGGGTACAATTTTCTGAGGCTTCTTTTTTTCTTCCTCCATGCTGTTCCGGATTTTCACCGGCTGCCCGGTTGCTGCATCAATCAGCCTGTAATCCTGCTGATAGGTGATCGCTGATTTGCTTTCGTTGGTCAGATTCAGATCGCACCGTTCATCGCGGACAGATGCCTCATCCGCTTCCAGAACCAGACCCTCCGTCAGAACATAATCGTCAAGCGGCGGTGCTGCTGTGGTTGTCGTGACAGCAGTTATTTCCGTTGTTACAGCCGTCGTTTCGGTTGTTGAAACGGTTGTAGTCGTGGTCAGCGGTTCACTGCTGCCCTGCCCGGAACAGCCGGACACAGCAATTGCAGCAATGCATAAAATCGCTGCGATTCCTGTTTTTTTCATTTTGTGCCTCCGTATTTCTCTCTGTTTCGCTGCTGTTTTCTCAGGAGCCGCAGCCCTTCATAAGTGCCTGCACGACCTCCGGATTCGGGAAGGTAGAGGTTGCACGCAGCAGCAGACCGAAGTTCTCTCCGCCGCCGCTGAATGCGTTATTGTCCCACCAGATGCAGCTGATGCCGCGGGCTCTTGCCGCAGCGGTGTAATATGCGGAAAAATTGGTCCTCTCCTGCTGGTTGTCTTTATTCATTGCACCGAATTCGCCGATGAGAACCGGAATGCCTTTCATAACAAATTTTCCGTAGAGCTGATCCATAAAGCTTGTAATCTCCGACAGATCGGCGGGATTGTCAACCGACCATGCATTTGTTCCGAGCTTGTTCAGCGCAAAGTTATAGGGTCTGTACGCGTGAACGGAAACAATGATGCGGTTTGCAGGATCCTCAGGAATCTTGAATCCTTCATAGATTGCACTTTCCGGTGCGGCGGCATAACCCGGACAGAGCAGCCAGCGGGTTTCGTTGTTTCCGCCGGATTTCCGGACTGTATCCACAAAAATCTGATTCAGATCATTGATGCAGGTTGCGGAATCCAGGCATTCGGGCTTGTTTTTGTCCAGCCACCATTCCACGCTTGTACCGACAAGACGCGGTTCATTCATGGATTCCAGAATCAGATGATCGTCGTAATCCCTGAAAGTGTCAGCAATCTGTGTCCAGACAGCCGTCAGGAATTTTTTGGACTGCTCCTTATGTGCAGAATCCGGATAATACACGGTTTCTTCGTTGTCGTGATGCGTATTCAGAATGACATACATATCGCAGGCTCTTGCCCAGTCCACGACTTCTTTCACCCGCGCCATCCACTTTTCGGAGATATGATTCTCAGAATCAACGTGATTATGCCATGAAACCGGAATCCGGATCGTTTCAAAGCCCGCGCCCTTGATTGCGGCAATATTTTCAATTGTTGTAATTGTGCCGCACCATGCTTTTTCGTAATCCAGTTCGTTTTCCGCGGAAATGTTGTTGACGTTTGTTGCGTCAAAGGTGTTGCCGAGATTCCAGCCGATTTTCAGTTTTTTTACAAAATCCAGTCCCTCGCTTTCGGGAATGGAATACTTGTCAATTATATCCGAATAATCCGGAACCGCGCTGCTCGGTTCACCGAGAATATTCTCCGGAATTGTAAATTCCGGAACAGATGTCTCCGGAAGCTTGCTGCTGCCGGAATTCTTGTCCTTTTTTCCTTTTCCGCAGCCGGGCATTGCAAGCAGCATTGCCGCAGCCGTAACCAGACTGAAAAGCTTCATTTTTGTTTTCATATTGATTCACCCATTTCCTTTCTTTACCGTTTTGATGCAGAAAGCACATGCAGCGTATCATAATGATCCGCAGAAACATGCACATGCAGCTGATCGACCGAAACCGTCACGGAGAGGTCGCCGGAGATATCCGCTGAAGATTTCAGTCCGAGAAACTCCAGAACTTCGTCTGCATTTTCGATGACAAACCAGCCTCTGTCGCGGGTATCCTTTGGAAAATACGGAAAATCCGCCAGATTATCGACATGCATATACAGCCCGTTCGGGTAGTAGGGATCGCTTCCGGACAGAACGCGGATCTGACCGTTCTGCTGAAGCTGCCCGTTGTAGGTGAAATCTGCCTGCACCTCCGGAACGGCATCACCGGAGGGCTTACCGTCAAATCCGTTCAGAGTCCAGTTCAGATAATCGGAACCGGCGGCAAGCTCCTCGCCGTATCCGTCCTTGCTGTCAATCGGAACGGCTTCCAGACCGCGTTCGCTCCAGAGCAGTTTGGTATCATCGTCGGCGCCGGAAATTGCGGCAGGCGGCGTTTCAGCTCTGCTTTCCTGCGCAGAAGAAGATGTTGTTTCTGCCGTTGATTCGGTTGCTTCTGTCTGCTTTTCAGTCTGCTGTTCGGTCTGCGCTTCTGTTTGTTCGGTCTGCACCGGTTCGGTACTGTCAGCGGCCGAACTTTCCCGCCCTTCTGCATTCGGATCGCGGTCGCTGGAGCATCCGCAGAGTCCGGCTGCTGCAACCATACCGGCGAACAGCAGCGTCAGTCTGATTCTTTTTTTTCTTTTCATCGTAATCGCTCCCCTGAAAATAATCAAAGCCGGCTGTCCTTACCCGTAAAAAAGGACAACACAACAATTATATCATAGCATATATTCTTCAAAAATGCAAGATGCCTCCGGGAAGAATGCAGAGCGCTTCCTTCGACATTTTTTATGCATTTTCGCCGTTTGCTGATTCACTGAATCCGCCGTAGTTCCGGAAAAGGGGAACGGTCAGCTTGCATAGAAACTCGTTCTGCGCATCATAAAAGTTTGATGTTTGACAGAAAAAAACGGCTGACCGTTTTATATACGGTCAGCCGGTTTTTGTGAGCAATGATTACTTTTTCTTTGCTTTCTTTGCCTTTGCGGGCTTGGTGTTGACTTTTTCCTTGAGTGCTGCGCCTGCCTTGAACTTTACCAGGGTCGAAGCAGCGATTTTGATCTGCTCACCGTTTGCCGGGTTGCGGCCGGTTCTTGCAGCTCTCTCTGTGGTCTCAAAGGTACCGAAGCCGATCAGCTGTACCTTGTCTTTTTTCTGAAGCGTATCGGATACGACATTGACAAAGGACTTGAGTGCTGCATCAACATCCTTCTTGGAAATACCGGTCTCATTTGCGATCGCTTCGATCAGTTCAGTCTTATTCATTTTTCATTCCTCCGTTTTCAGTTTTTCTGGGATAATGGGGTTACGGTGTCTTTATTATAGTACTTTACGGGCAATTTGTCAAGAGGGCATCGTATTCTTTTCGTTACAGCCGGCATTTTTTCTCAAATAAGAGTCTTTCGCGGGGGCTTTTTCGGTGAAACATCGCTTTTTCCCGGAATCTGAACTGTAAAACAGAGGTGCAGAACAGGGGGCGTAATGTTACTCTGCATTTTTCAGTGCGAGGACTTTCGGAATTCTGCGGATGCGGATAAAATCGCAGACGGTAATCACGAGATATGCAGCCGTGACCAGCACAAATTCCTTGACAAAGCCCTCCGGTTTCATGATGAATGCAAAGTATCCGCCGAGCGATTGCAGCATGATTTCCCACATCAGCTTCATCGCCAGATAACCGAGAACCATTGCAATCAGTTCTGTGATAATGACAATCACTGCCGTTGTGAGCAGATAGAGCCGTGCGATTTCTCCGTCCTCAAACCCAAGAATCTTCACCATCGCAATCGGACGCTCGTTCTTTTCAATGATAATTTTTGTCAGAAGATACAGGATAATCGCGGCGACAATCATGCAGACATACTGGAAATACACAATGTAGTTTCCGAAGGAGTGGTCAAGCTGATTTGCAATCTTTACCATATCCTCCGCAGTGATGCGCTTGACGATCTGTTTTTCGTTAATGTCAGTAATTGTTTCGTCTGAAAGATAACCGGTGAATGCCTCAGAATCGCGTTCAAAAATTTCGTTGAACCGGCTGTTCGGCATGAATACGGCAAGAGCGGCGTCATAGCTGTAAATTCCTGCGACCTTCCATGTATACTGCTTGTTTTCATATTTTTCATGCAGCGTAAAGCTGTCGCCTGCGCTCAGATGGTACTTGTTGGAAAACGCGGTTGAAATCCACATATCATCAGCGTTTTTCTGCTTGTCAAGAATGACATAGCTGCTGTTTTCCGCAATTCCGTAGACAGAGATTTCCTCGTTGTATTTTTTTGTGCGGTATTCCAGAGCGCTCATCGAAAACGCCTCGGCGCCGCCTGTTTCCGTTCGGATGATTTCGCCGTCCTCGTCCTTGTAATCCGTCAGGATGACCTGTTCTTTTGCAAACATCATACCCGGCATGGTTTCCTGATAATAGGAGAGCGTCGAGGGAAGTCCGACGACAAGCGAAAGCAGCAGCATGACAAAGCTGATTCCGACAAACAGCATCAGGTAATTCGGGATATTCTGCAAAAACACGCGAAGGCGGAAACGCCGGAAGAAACTCCAGCGGGGGAGTCGGATTGCTTTTTTGCGGCGTGTTTTTTTGAGATCATGGCGCAGAAATTTCAGCGGAGAAAGCCGGAGCATCCGCACAATTACAATAAAGTTAATTGCCAGCATCAGCAAAAACGGCACAATCGTTGTGCGGAGAAATGCTTCCGATGTCCAGAGCGTTTTATAGGTCGGCAGGCTGTAGCTCAGATAGTACATGCCGACCGCAATGTTTTTGAATACGGTATAACCGAGCACATTGCCGATGATTGCCGCAAATGCCACGACTATCAGGGGAGCGCTCATATAATAGCGCAGCAGCTCGCCCTTTGTGAATCCGGATGCCCGCAGCGTACCGATCGACGAGGCTTCCTTTTCCAGTGTGCTGCTGATGTTGACTGCGAATATGAATGCGAGAACCGCTGTCAGTACATAGAGAATCACGCCGCACATTGCCATATCCGAGCCGAGGTCTTCCTCCGCAAACGTAATCGCATGGTTGGCGTAAGCCGGCACATAATCCTTGATTTCGGTTTCTTTTTCGGCAACGGCGACCTGCGTAATGAGCGCTTTCAGGAAGTGATCGGAAAGCGTTTTTTCTTCATACAGATCGGCGGGCGGGTTTTTGTAGGTAAAGGCGTAATTTGCGTGCAGCGCTGTGCTGATCCGCTCAAAGCCCTCGTCCGTGACCATTCCGACATCAAAGGTCAGCGCATCAAACATCGTATCGGTATTGCTCTCGAAAAGCGTAATGTAATCTGTAAACGATGCCAGCCCGACAACTTCAAATTCTGCGCCGTCTGCTCTGATTTTGTCGCCGATTTTGATGCCTGCATTGTCTGCGTGCATCCGGTCGATGATGATTTCTCCGTCGTTCTGCGGTGCTCTGCCGGAAAGCAGATCGTACAGATTGACTTCCTTCCGTTCACTGTAAACGCGGATAGTTCCGGTGTCAGCGCTTCGCCGGATCAGGTGTTCATCGGCATTTTTGTAGAACAGCTCGTATACATTGACCGGAACCGCATCAAAGGTTCGGTCAAGCTCATAGCGTTCTGCCAGTTTGGAATATTCCCTGTCAATTTCTTTGTCGATTTCGTCATGTGCCTTGCCGGTTGCTTCGGAAAGGGCGTCCTTGAATTCGTCCGAGTCCCATGCCTGATTCAGTGCATCGCCGACCGCTTTTTCATAGGTTTCGTCCATTGCGGTTTTCAGCGCCTGGTCAAGCATTTCCTGCCGCGTTTCATCAGGGAGCGCCGTACCGGTTTCCGCAATCTGTGCATCGACTGCTGCGGTGACCTGTTCCGTGATTGCCGCTTTTACTTGCCCGCGCACCTTTTCTTCAGCGGCTTCCTGTACCGCAGTTACGATATCCGGCTCTGCTTCTTTGTATGCACGTTCCCGGAAAATTTTTTTCATATCTGCCTTTTCGCCGGATGCAATCGCGTCCAGAATCTCGGGCTCTGCAATGCGTGACAGCTCAAAATGTCCGTTCTCGCGGTGGAATTTTTCCGCGTTGCCGTCCAGTGAGGTCATCATGCTGTTATTTGCGACATACATACCCGAAACAAAGCCGATTGTCACAACCAGCATTGCAAAGATCATCAGATAGCGTTTCCAGTCACGCAGCAGATCGCGCCGGACACGCTTGCGAAGCGGGTTTTTGGGTCGCTTCCCGAACTGAATATTCTCCATGCTGCCGCCTCCTTACCATTCCAGCTCGGCGGCTGTAATTTTCTCTGTTATGCGGTCATCGTGGCGGATTTTTCCGTCACGCAGCTTAATGACATGGTCTGCCATGCGCTTAATCGCTTCGTTATGCGTCACCATAATAACTGTGTTTCCGTATTTTTGATTGACCTCCTCGATGAGCTGCAATATTTCCTTGGATGTTGTATAATCGAGTGCACCGGTCGGCTCGTCGCAGAGCAGAATGTCCGGATTCTTGACGATTGCCCGTCCGATTGACACACGCTGCTGCTGACCGCCGGAGAGTTGATTCGGCAGCTTGTAGCGGTGTTCAAACAGTCCGAGAATTTTCAGCAGTTCGTCGATATCCAGCGGCTTGTCAGATAGATATGCGCCGGTTTCGATATTTTCCTTGACATTGAGGTTCGGGATGAGGTTGTAGGACTGGAACACATAGCCCAGATGCTTCCGGCGGTAGCGAGTGAGGCTTTTTTCGTTCATGTCTTCGAGTTTGTCGCCGTTGATGAGAATTTCGCCCTCGTCTGCGCTGTCAATGCCGCCGAGAATATTCAGAAGTGTTGATTTGCCTGAACCGGACGGACCGAGCAGCACGCAGAATTCACCCTTGCTGACCGTAAAATCCAGTCCGCGCAGGACATCCTGCCTTGTGTCGCCGCTCCCGAAGCTTTTTTTCAGCCCGTGTACCTCTAAAAATTTCCGTTCTGCTTCGCTCATAATGTCCTCCTTTATTGTTTAGCTGTTGAATATATGCTCAACTGTTTATAGTATAGCATAAAAAAGATGCAGTGTCAACCCCTTTTCTGAAAAAATACTCATGAGGATTTCCCGATGCAGATACATGCTGTATCAGCGGATATATGCAGCAATTGTGAAGATGCTGTCAGCATAGTCTAACTCGAAACTGAAAGAATACGGTTGCTTAATGCTAACCGATGACATTTTAGCACGGATGCTGTGATTTGTCAAGTTACGAACAGGAGGCGGCAGCATTTTTATGAGATTGAACAGATGTTTACATAACGGGACGCTGCACATTGTACTGTATGCGCATTGTCTGTATTGTGCCGGCGGGAATTCAGACGGGGGAGGAACCCCCTTCCGGGACAATCCTGCAAAGGTCCGGCAGCCGTTTGTCTGCATCCCTTGAATTTCCCTGTTCACAATGTTATAGTATAGGAAATAACCGATATTCATTTTCTGATTATGAGGAATTATTGTTTTTTCGGCGTCTTATCATATGAAAGATCTTTCAGAGAATAACTGCGAAAGGAGGCGGACAGATTGGACGAGATGCAATTATATGAGTTGATGCGGACGGAACCCGAACGGGGAATGAAACAGTGTATTGAACAGTATTATGCGCTGGTTTCCATGATTTGCGGCAGAATTTTGAAGAATTACCCGCAGGATAAGGAAGAATGTGTCAATACCAGTTTTCTGCGGCTTTGGCAGACACTGGACAGACTGGAAGACCCGCATCATCTGCGTGCCTATCTTTGCTGCATCAGTCGGAACACGGCGCTTTCCCGGTACCGGCGGCTGAAAAAAGAAGCGCTTCCGGCAATGGATGCCTGTGAATCAGCCGGTTTCGATTTTCTTCAGCTGATAGACCGCCGTGCCGATTCGGAAGCCTTGCAGCGTGCGATCATGTCACTGAAAGAGCCGGAGCGGGAAATATTCGTTCGGAAGTATTACCATATGGAATCTATGAAAACGCTGGCTAAGCACTTCGGCGTTTCAGTCAAAACGATCGACAATATATTGTACCGAACCAAATGCCGCCTGCGGGAGATCCTGAAAGGAGAGATTGGATCATGAAGGATTTTTATGATTATCTGAGTGAAATGGAACCGCTCCGGGAACGGAAAGCCGGAAGAATTACAGTTCAAAAATGCAAAAAAGCAGTTTTGACGCAGATGCATCCCCGAAAATGCCGCCGCCGGTTCCGGATTGCGCTGGCGGCATCCGCAGCAGCCATTACTGTGTTCAGTATTACGGCGGTTTCGCAGATGCATTCCGATGCAAAGAGGCAGTGGCGGGATTTTTATCGCTGGATGACGCCGAAAACCGAAGCAGAGCTAGAGGGAGATATGCAGACGCTCGAACGTATTATGATAACCGAGCCGCAGCAGAACGCGGTGTCCGGGGATTACAGAATCGACCTGACCGGCTACGCATCGGACGGTTTTTACGGTATCTGCTTCTTTGAGATTCAGGTTCCCGAATCGTTTGACTGGAGCCATCCCTATCTCGCGGAATGCAAGCCGGATGCGCGGATTCACGGCACGAACATCTCCGTTGACACGAATTACGGTTACTTCTTCGGATGCGCGCTGACCCCGACGGGAAATCCGCAGAAATACCGCGGGGAAGCAAGGTTTCGCTTTGATTCCGGCGAGTATCTCACGCAGGAGCCGGTGGATCTGATTCTCCCGCAGATCGTTCTGCGCGATGAGTATTATGACCACGATGACGAAACCGGCGCCTATACCGGAGAAAGCAATCCGCATATCCTCTGCATCGGTGCGGGCATCCGGCTGACGCTGGAGCAGAATGATTACCGGAGAGAAACCGTCAGCGAAAAATACGGAACCCTCCGCACCACGCCGTTCGGTGTTTATCTGTTTTCCTATGATAATCCGGAACAGGCAAGAAATTATAAAGAACTGCAAATGCAGGTCACGCTTCCCGACGGCACGGTTTACGGAAACGGAACCCGGTCTTATCTGGAACATTTCAAGGATGTCTGGACATATGACTTTACGCCGGAGGAAATTGCGGTCATGGAGGAAAGAGGGGAGGACTTGCAGAATCTGCGCTGGCTTGCGCGGTTGAAGGGAATCTTCCGTGCGCCGGCTGACCCTTATGCCGTAACCGTCCGACTCACCTGAATACTGAGCGAAAACCCTCTGTTCCTGCGGACAGAGGGTTTTTCTCTTTACAAAATGCCGGAAAAGGTGTATACTATAAAATATGACGTTAATAACGGAGAAAAGAAGGAAGGAGGTGTCTGGATGCAGCCCAAAACAGTTCAGGTCATTCGCGGAACGGTAGATGATGTTTTGTTTTATAATGAGGATACCGGATATATTGTTGCCGATCTCGAAACAGAGGAAGCGATGATTACTGTTGTCGGGGAGATCGGGCTTGCGGAACCGGGGGAGGAACTGGAACTGACAGGCAGCTTTGTCAATCACCCGCGCTTCGGAGAACAGTTCCGTGCGGAAAGCTGCCTGCGGGCGCTGCCCTCGACCGTTGTGAATATTGAACGCTATCTTGCAAGCGGTGTCATCCGCGGCATCGGCAAGGCGCTCGCAAAGAAAATTGTTGCGGAATTCGGCGAGTTCACCTTGCAGGTCATCGAAAACGAGCCCGAAAAGCTCTGCCGCATTAAGGGCATCTCACCGGCAAAATGTGAGGAAATCACCGAATCTGCGCAGCAGATTTTCGGACTGCGCAGTTTAATGGGCAGATTGCAGGCATACGGCATTTCTGCCGCTGTTGCCATGCAGGCATACCGCCGCTGGGAACATGCGGCATGGGAGGTGATTCAGGACAATCCTTTCCGGCTCTGCGATGCCGGCATTGGGCTGGAATTCCGGCAGGCAGAACGGATTGCGTTCGACATGCAGATTCCTGCGAATTCCGATAAGCGGCTTTTTGCAGGCTTCCGCTGGCTGTTTCAGTGCGCTGCGCCGGAGGGACATACCTGTCTGCCGTTTGATGAATTCCGGCAGATTGCCGTGCAGGGTCTGCAAATTACTGAACAGGACTTTGAACATGCATTTTCAGATGCATGTGACGATGAAATTCTCCGTGTCTATCCGTGCAGCGACGGGAAATATGTTTATCCGGCGGACTTTTATGCCGCAGAGGACTATATTGCATCCAGAATTGCAGCGATGCTTGCCTTTTCTCCGCCGGAGGATTTCGATTGCAGCGCTGCGATCGAAAAGGAGGAACAGGAAACCGGCATGACCTATGCCGAGCTGCAAAAAAAAGCGATAGCCTGTGCGTTTTCCAGAGGTATTATGATTCTGACAGGCGGACCCGGAACCGGGAAAACCACGACACTGAACGGCGTGATTCATCTCTGCCTGAAAGAAGGCAGCACGGTTCTGCTCGCTGCCCCGACCGGCAGAGCCGCCAAGCGTATGACGGAACTGACCGGCAGAGAAGCTAAAACAATTCACAGAATGCTCGGAACGGTTTATGACGAAAACGGGCAGCTCAGATTTCAGCACAACGAGGAAAACACGCTGAAAGCCGATGTCGTGATTGTCGATGAGTTTTCTATGGTTGATACCCTGCTCTTTGAGGGCCTTCTGCGTGCGCTGCGGCTTTCCTGCCGCGTGATTCTTGTCGGGGATGAGGATCAGCTGCCGTCCGTCGGGGCGGGCAATCTGCTTCATGCGATGATTGAGAGCAAACGGATTCCCGTTGTGCGCCTGAACGAGATTTTCCGGCAGGCTCAGGAAAGCTGCATCATCCGGAGCGCACACCGGATTATCAGCGGCGAGATGCCGGATCTGACCGAAAAACAGAGCGATTTCTTCTTCTTTGACCGGCGGGATGCCTCGGAAGCCGCCGCATTTTTACAGGATTTATACTGCCGCCGGCTGCCGCAGGCTTATGGCTTTGCCCCGCAGACAGACATTCAGGTTATCTCCCCGACCAGAAAAGGTATTCTCGGAACCGTCATGCTGAACCGGCTTTTGCAGCAGAGGGTTAATCCGCCCGAATACGGCAAACAGATCATGAAGAATCTGCTTTATACATTCCGCGAGGGCGACAAAGTTATGCAGATTCAGAATCAGTATGAAACGGAGTGGACGAAGGACGGTGAACGCGGCGCCGGAATCTTTAACGGAGATATCGGAACGGTCACGCTTATCAGCAAAGCCGAAAATATCATGAAGGTCGATTTCGACGGGCGGGTTGTGACCTACCGCGCCGAGCAGCTCGACCAGCTGGAGCTTGCCTATGCCGTAACCGTTCATAAAAGTCAGGGCAGTGAGTTTGAAGCGGTGATTCTGATGCTTCCGGAGGGCAGCGACCGTCTCAGTTACCGAAGTCTGCTTTATACAGCCGTCACGCGTGCCAAAAAGCTGCTGATTCTCATCGGTTCCCCGCGAAAGGTGCGGGAAATGGTGCAGAATCAGCAAAAAGCCATGCGCTATACCTGCCTGACCGAAATGCTCCGGCAGATGATCGGCAGAGAACAGGAGGGGACGGAATGAGCCGTGCCGGACTGCGCCTTTTGGACTGTTTTTACCCCAATCGCTGCGGCTGCTGTCAGTGCAGAATTGCATTTGACGGGCTGCTCTGCGAGAGCTGCCGGTCAGAACTCGGCGGGCTTCGCGGAAGCTATGCCGAATGGGAAAACAAAACCAGTGACAGCGTTTACCCGTGGGACGGAGCCGCTGCCGTATTCCGCTATCAGGGTGCGGCAAAAGCCGGTGTTCTGGCGCTGAAAGACGGTCTGCGCAATTTCGGGTATTATGCCGGCAGAGAGCTTGCCGCCTGTATCCGTGAATCCGGTGCTGCGGCGGAAATTGACCTTGTGACATGGGTTCCGGTGACGAAACACCGGCGAAGGTCGCAGGGTTATGCACATGCAGAAATCATCGGGAAAGCCGCAGCCAAAGCGCTCGGCATTCCGGCATCCGGCGGTCTGCTGGAAGAGCATGCAGGAAAGCTGCGGCAGCATCAGCTTCAGGCTGCGGAACGCGTACAGTATGCCGAACGCTTCACGCATACCGGGCAGAACCTGAGCGGGAAAGCAATTCTGCTGTGTGACGATGTTCTGACAACAGGCAGTACTTTGCGAAGATGCACGGTCCTGCTGAAAAACTGCGGGGCAGAGCGGGTGTATATTGCAGCCGCCGCATATGCCGCAGCATTCCCGGAAAACAAATAACCGCGCACCGATTTTACCGGTGCGCGGTTTCTGTACTGATTATTCGCTGTCCGGCATATCCCAGTTGTGCCAGACATTCTGCACATCGTCATCATCCTCAAGATGTTCCAGAAGCAGACCCATTTTGCGGATGGATTCTTCTTCTGTCAGTGTGACATATGTGCTCGGAACCTCTGCTTCTTCTGCGGATGCGACCAGATAGCCCTTGCCGGTCAGTCCTTCGCGCAGTTCGCTGAGTGCGGAGGGATCGCAGACGATTTCAATGCTGTCTTCTTCATAGGTCATATCGTCGCCGCCGAACTCCATCACATCCTCCAGAACGGCATCCTCTTCCAGCTCGCCTTCATGCTCGATGATGACGACACCCTTTTTGGAGAACAGATAGGAAACGCAGCCGTTTGTGCCGAGATTGCCGCCGAACTTATCAAAATAATGGCGGATATTGCCTGCCGTGCGGTTCTTGTTGTCTGTCAGACACTCGACGATGACCGCGACCCCGTTCGGACCGTAGCCCTCGTAGGTCAGGCTTTCGTAATTGTTCTTGTCGCTGTCTCCGGCAGCCTTTTTAATCAGGCGGTCGATGTTGTCGTTCGGGACATTGTTTGCTTTTGCCTTTGCAATGAGGTCGCGGAGTTTGCTGTTGTTATTCGGATCCGGACCGCCTTCTTTGATGACAACCATCATTTCTCTGCCGATCTTCGTAAAGATCTTTGCTTTGACCGCATCGGTCGCTTCCTTTTTGCGCTTGATGTTATTCCATTTGGAATGTCCTGACATATGGAATCCTCCTTATTCTGAATCTGCCTGATTCTGAACAGTTTCCTGCCAGATCACGGTAAAGAGCGTGCGGAGCCGTTCACTCCGTCCGCAAAGGTATAAATATCCGAACAGGCACTCAAAGCCTGTTGCTTTCCGGTAATCTGCCGGTGTGGCGTGCTTCGGGACGCTGATGCCGCTTGCATTGCGGCCGCGCCGCAGGATATCCGCTTCTTCTTCGGTCAGCAGCGGCAGAATATGCTCAGCTGCATGTGCCTGAAACGCTGCGCGGACATGTGCTACCGCCTGTTCGTGCAGCTGTCTTGCCGGGCGGTTTGCCTCACGCAGCAGGGTTTCCCGCACCATCACTTCATAAACGCTGTCTCCGAGAAAGGCGAGTGTCAGCGGACTGTATAGCTTTGCCTCTTCCGGAGAAAGCGGGGGATTTGTCTGCAAAAGATCAATCGACATAATCGAATTCAAAACCGTTGATCGAAACGGTTACGCCCTCCTTTGCCCCCATTTCCTCCAGCCTGTCAATGATGCCGCTGCTGCGCAGCACCCGCTCAAAGTATTGCAGAGAAGACCAGTCGTCCGGATTGACCGTCCGCATAATCGGTTCCATGAACGGCGCATCGACCTGATACACGCCTTCACTGTCAATCTCAATTGTAAAGCGCTTTGCATCCTCCGGCTTGGCTTCCGGAGCAGCTTCCGGTTCAAAGCGCTTGACCGGCGGGAGCGTTTCCAGTGTTGCAGCAACCTCGTCAATCAGCGGCTTGATGCCCTGTGCGGCGGCGGCGGAAATTACAAAAAAGGGATATCCTTTTTCGGTGATATAGGCATGGAGCCGTTCGATCTGCTCCTCGGAGGCGAGATCGGATTTATTCGCCGCAACAATCTGCGGGCATTTACTCAGATCCTCTGAAAAATGCCGGAGCTCGGTATTGATCTTCTCGAAATCCTCAATCGGGTCGCGGTTCTCGCTTCCGGCGCAGTCCAGCACATGCACGATCAGCCGGCAGCGTTCGACATGGCGCAGGAAGGAGTGTCCGAGTCCGGCACCGTCGGCAGCACCTTCGATCAGACCGGGGATATCCGCCATAACAAAGGATTTTTCCTCATCGACTTTTACCACGCCGAGCACGGGCTCCAGAGTGGTAAAATGATAGTTGGCAATTTTCGGCTTTGCAGCGGAAACAACGGAAATCAGCGTGGACTTTCCGACATTCGGGAAGCCGACCAGTCCGACATCCGCCAGCAGCTTCAGCTCTAGGATTACATCGTATTTCTCGCCGTCATATCCGGGCTTTGCGAATCTCGGAACCTGACGGGTAGACGATGCAAAGTGCTGATTGCCCTTGCCGCCTCTGCCGCCCTTTGCCAGAACCACAGGTTCATCGCCGGAAATATCGGCAAGCACCCTGCCGCTTTCCGCCTCGCGGATGACTGTTCCGCGGGGGACTTTAATCACGAGATCGGGCGCACTTTTTCCGGTGCAGCGCTTTGCTGCGCCGTTCTGACCGTTTTCGGCGACATATTTCCGCTTATACCGGAATGACAGCAGCGATGAAAAATGATCGTCCGCAACAAACAGCACATCGCCGCCCTTGCCGCCGTCGCCGCCGTCCGGTCCGCCGGCTGCAACATATTTTTCGCGGTGAAAGCTGACACAGCCGTCGCCGCCGTTTCCGGCTTCAATGCGGATTCTCGCCTGATCGACAAACATTGACATAATGGATTACCTCATAAGAAATCCCCCTGCGAAACGCAAGGGGATTTGCGATAAATCGCAGAATCTGTTACTGCTCGACAGCGTAAACGCTGACACGTTTGCGGTCGCGGCCGTAGCGCTCAAAGCGAACCTGACCGTCGATCGTTGCAAACAGGGTATCATCGGAGCCGATGCCGACATTGTTACCCGGATGGATATGTGTACCGCGCTGACGGACAAGAATGTTGCCCGCGAGGACATACTGACCGTCGCCGCGCTTTACGCCAAGGCGCTTTGCTTCGGAATCACGGCCGTTCTTTGTAGAACCGACGCCCTTTTTATGCGCAAAGAACTGCATGCTGATACGCAACATTTGAAATGCACCTCCGTTTTTGTGAGATAGACTGCTGCACGGTCTGCTTTTGCCTCACCGGATTTTCACGGTCATCATACCGGGAAAGTCCTCTGCAAGCGCCTGAAAATGAATCAGGAGCCCGTGCAGGATTTCGGACTGTACGGAATCCGGCTTCGGAAGCCGGAGCGACAGCATATTCTGAACGCCGTCATCGGGATTCTGTTCGATTTCCGTCTCTGCATGAAAGCATTCGGAAAGCGTATTGCATGTCAGCTGCATGGCTGAGGAGACCGCAGCACAGAGAATCTGTCCCTGAGGATCCTGCTCCGTATAGTCTGCATGTCCGCTCACTTTGCACGCGCAGTAGAGTCCGTCTGACTGTTCAAAAACCGCCTGAAGCTTCATATTCCGCACTTATTTGCTGATAGATTCGATCTTGAGCTGGGTGTAGGGCTGTCTGTGACCCTGCGCCTTTTTCTGACCGCACTTGGGCTTGTAGGTGAAGACGCGGATCTTCTTGCCCTTGCCGTTTTCGAGAACTTTCGCCGTGACGGTTGCACCCTCGACGGTCGGAGCACCGATCGTCAGACCGCTCTCATCACCGACTGCGGCAACCTGATCGAAGGTAACGGTATCGCCGGCTTCGGCTGCGAGCTTCTCAACACGAATGATGTTGCCCTCCTCGACCTTCAGCTGCTTGCCGCCTGTCAGAATAACTGCATACATGGTTTTTGGCACCTGCCTTTTCCATAATCTCGCTGCGGACGGTGCGTATTTCTGCTTTCGGGCATAATACGGCTTCAACCGTTCAGCATGCGGCTTTACCATTATACATGATTTTTCACGGTTTGTCAAGAGCTGACAAAAAGCCGCCGGTATAATTTCCGACGGCTTTTTATGAGGTTTTTGGCGATTATCACGGAATCTTTTCAAATTCCTCCTGTGTCAGCAGTCCGGCGAGATATTTCAGCAGACGCGTGAGGTCGCCGGTCTGGATACCTGTTTTTCCGTCGCAGTCTCCGTTGTGTTTGCCCTCGTCGGTAATTCCTGCATTCGGATCCTCGGCGACCGTTCTGGCAAGAAGCACTGCATCCAGCACATTGACTTCTCCGTTGCAGTCGGTATCGCCGAGCAGGGATTTCTCTGTCCCTGTGCCGGAGGTCGTTTCGGTTGTTTCGGCTGCGGTCTGTTCGGGCAGCTCCGGATCGTAGGTATCCCAGTCCGGCAGCTCGTCGAGCGTGATGCAGTAATCGCTGTTGTAGATTTTTTCCAGCTCATCCTTTGCAGTCAGGTCGGTCAGGTAATTGCCGTACCACGGGCAGAAATAGAGCCAGTATGCCTTGTCATCAACCAGATTGTCCAGTGAGGGAATGGTGTCGTTTTCGCTCATGGCAACCATCTTTCTGCCCTCTGTCTGTGCAACGAGCGAATAGAAGGTTGCGGAGATTGCGCTGGGATTCGGCTGATAATTCACGGCATTGTATTTGTCGCATCCGATGAGATCGACATATGCATCGCCGGGATACCAGTCGGATGCGTATGCGGAGGTCGAGCCTGTCCATTCCCAGATCAGATTGTTCAGGTGATACTCGTTCGTCAGCTTGTTCCAGACATAGCGGTACAGTGCCTTGCATGCCTCCGGACCTTCCGCACCCCACCAGAACCAGGCACCCTCCGCCTCATGCAGCGGACGGAAGATAACCGGAACGCCGGCATCCTGAATCTTTTGAAATTCGCCTGCAATCAGTTCCAGATCGGCATTGATCTTATCGTTTTCCCATGTTCCCTTTTTCACGGCATTGGTTGCGCTGAATGTTGTGAACGCGCCGCCGTTTGCGGCTGATTCGACATAGAAGGCACCCTTTGTGCTGTCCTTGCCGTCCGTCGGGACATTCCAGTGATAGGTGACGGTCGGGATGCCGCCCTTGTTCTTGTACCATGCGATGACACGCTCCGGTGCATCGTCGAAATACGGCTCGGTCGTGTTGTAGAACAGGAAGTCGATGCCGCGGACAGCGGGTTGTTTGCCGGTATTCTCCTGAATATATGTGAATTCCTGCTCGTTGCTTTCGAGATAATTGACCGGCTTGCCTTCTCTCTGATAGGCATCCTTGTTGTAGCAGTGCGAGCCGCAGTATTCCTGCTGCCCCGAAAGGATATGCTTTCCGTAGACGCTTGTCAGATAGGCGTAGAGCCTGCGCGTTTCAAGTGTCGCATTCGGATTGCAGAGGGTCTGCGAGGGCGAAAGCTTTGTCAGATATTCCGGTGCCGGCGAAACAGTCAGGTAGTCGAGGAACGTGTAGCCCCAGTAGCTTTTGATCTGAATTTTGTTCATGCCTTTGTTCAGATGCACATAGCCTGCCGGAAGTTCGGTCCAGCCCTCTCCGGAATTGAACGGGAACAGAATCTCGCCCTGCGATTCTCCGTTGACGAGCAGATACTGCGTCTTATTCGGGTTATCCGGCGTTCCGAAGCACTGGATATATGCGATATTCAGCGCGTAAAAGCCGTCCTCCGGCACTTCGACGTCAACGGTTACGCAGGCATCCTTCCGGTCAATGTAGACATAGCTGTCGCCGGACCAGCCGGTCATATCGCAGGGATTGCCAAAGCCGTCTTCGTCAACCTGTGCCCATGTAATCGGCGTGCTGTATTCGCAGTCCTCAAGTGTGCCGCTTTCAAATTCCACTTTCTGAACGGTTGCTCCGCCGGATGCCGCTTCTGCCGGCAGCGGAAGGGCACACAGCGCCGTGACTGCCGCTAAGATCAGCGCGGATGTTTTTTTGTTTTTCATCGTGGTTTCCCCCCCTGAAATAATGAAAGAAATAAAGCTTTACCGGTTCAGTACGTGCCGCCTGTACCGGATTCGTTCTGTTCGATTTCTGTAATCATGTCGATGCGCTTCTGATGTCTGCCGCCCTCAAATTCCGTAAAGAGGAAGGCGTCGAGAATTTCTTGTGCCAGCCCGCTGCCGACAACCCGTGCGCCCATGCAGAGCACATTTGCGTTGTTGTGCAGGCGCGTAAATTTTGCACTGTACGGTTCCGAGCAGGCTGCTGCACGAATGCCCCTGTGCTTGTTTGCCGCCATGCTCATGCCGATGCCGGTGCCGCAGAGCAGAATGCCCGAATCCGCCTCCCCGTTCTGAATCATCGTGCAGACCTTCCTTGCAATGAGCGGGTAGTCTGAAGGTGACTCATCCGTTCCGCAGTCCGTGAACGGGATTTCCTGATTTTCGAGATAATCTTTGACCAGCTTCCGCAGCTCAGCCGCTGCGTGGTCGCTTCCGATCGCTATCATTTGAAACCCTCCTGTCTGTTTCAGCGTTTTCCTGTTCTGATAAACTGTATCAGGCTTTCCAAATCTTCAAAATCATCATAATCACCGATGATGCCTTCCCTGTGGTAAACAATACCGTCCTTTTCGTTGCGTTCAAGGCAGTCGAGCAGTTTTTCCATGCCGTATCTTCTTGCAAATTCCGCAAATGCCCGCGGCTTAATTTTTTCTGCATACAAGCCTTTCCGGCAATTTTGCGGCTCACACTCATAGCAGCCGCTTTTCTGCTTCCCGATGACGCATTTTCTGTTTTCGCACCATTCTGCGTCCTTGCACCAGGAAAGCTCAAGAAATCCGTCGCGCTTGCAGCCTTTGCACGATATGTTTTCAGAGCACAGGCAGCAAGCAAGCCCGCATCTGGCGATTCCGAGTTCCCGTTTCACGGTATTCTCCTTTCTGCTCCGGCTGATACATCGGGCGCACATGAATGTGCATCAGCCGATTTTAACCTCCTGCAAATAGCGGACGGTCAGTTCTTCGGGCTGCTGCGGTTCTGCGTGCATTGCCGCCATTGCGATGCCGCAGGCAGACTGACTGCGCAGATGCATCGGTGCGGCGTGAAAACTACAAAGCGCTTCTTTTTTCAGAAGGTCTGCGCCGTCTCCGATCACCATAACCGGCTGTGCATATGCGGCAATCTGTGCGGAAATTTCCGCGGCGGGGAGGATTCTGTCTTCCGTCAGCCGTCTGACGGTTTCGCCGCTGCTCTCAAAAAATGCGCAGTAGCACAGGTCTTTCCGCGCCGCAAGACATGCGCAGAGAACACCTTCTCTGCCGCAGAGATTCCAAGCCAGTCCCTCCAGCGTCGAGATGCCGGCACAGTGCTTTCCGCCTGCAAAGGCGAGCGCCTGCATTGCAGCAATGCCGATGCGCAGCCCGGTATAGGAGCCGGGACCGTCGGCGGCGGCAAACAGGTCTACATCCTGTGCGGTGTGTCCGGTTTCTGACAGCAGTTCTTTTGCCATAGGCAGGAGAATCTGCGAATGCGCCCTTGCGGTATAAAGCATCCGGTATCCCAGCAGCAGCCCGTCCTCTGCAATTGCGCAGGAGGCGGTTTTGCCGGAGGTGTCAACCGATAAGATCAGCAAGACTGTCATTCCCTTCTATGGTAATATTCCGCGGCTGATCGCCGTTTCCGGCAATGGTGATCCGGATTGCATTTTCCGGCAGCTCGTCCGCAATATTTTCCGCCCATTCGATGATAAAGATGCCTTCCTTCGCGGGATAGTCCCGGAAACCGGTTGTTTCGAGCGCTTCGGGTGTTGTGACGCGGTACATGTCGAAATGATAGACGGAGATGCAGCCCGGTGCGTGATATTCATTGACAAGCGTGAAGGTCGGAGAGCTGACCAGATCCGGCAGTCCGAGCCCTTCTGCAAGTCCGCGGGTAAAGGTTGTTTTGCCGGCACCCAGTCCGCCGAAAAATGCAATGCAGCTTCCTTTTTTCAGGCGCTGTCCGATTGCCTTTGCAAGCGCATGTGTTTCGGCAGGGGAGTGCGTAATATAACTGTGCATGGAAAATGTATCCCTTCATTGCGGGAAGATTCCCGTTGTTATCCATATTATAGCACAGAATACCGGAAAACGCAATGGGAAAAGAATCTTTTTATTCTGTACGGCTGCGGAGCGTGATATCCTTGACAAATTCAGCATTATGCGCTACAATATTACTGAGCGCAGAGAAATGCGCAGTACTGACGGTAACCGAAAGGGGATGAATTTATGGATTATGTTTACCGCACGAAAAATGTGTGCGCGCAGGAAATCCGGTTCCATATTGAAGGAGATGTCATTACGAACATCCGCTTCAGCGGCGGCTGCAACGGCAATCTGAAAGCAATTGCGAAGATTCTGGACGGCTGGACTGTGGAGCAGATCGAATCAAAGCTGGCAGGCAACACCTGCGGCCCGCGCCCGACTTCCTGTGCCGATCAGCTTGCAAAGGCTGTCCGTGCCGCATATAACGAGATTCATGCCTGAGCTCTTTGATGGATCACTTGATTATTGATACATTTTCTCCTGAAAACCGGAAAATCGCTTGACATTATTTGAGAATTATTGTATAATACCTTTAACTGAATATACATTCAGAATTTGATTAAAGAAGGTGCATTTATGATTTGTCCAGTTTGCGGTGCGAATAATCCCGACGGCTCCAATGTCTGTGCATCCTGCGGTTCCCCGCTTCAGCAGGCATTCGATCCTTCCCAGCAGCCGTATCAGCAGCCCTATCCGGGACAGCAGCCCTATCAGCAGCCTTATCCGGGTCAGCAGCCCTACTACGGCGGTCAGCGTGCTATTCCGAATCCCGGAATTCAGAAGAGAGAAATTGTCACGGCAATTATTCTTTCCATTGTTACCTGCGGCATTTACGGCATTATCTGGTTTATCAACCTGACTGATGACTCCAACAAGCTTTCCGGTGATCCGAACGCGACCAGCGGCGGTATGGCATTTCTTTTCGGCCTCCTGACCTGCGGTATCTATATGTTCTACTGGGCATATAAGAGAGGCGAGATCATTGATAACCTCAATGTGCAGAGAGGTATGCCGAGAACCAACAATGCTGTTTTGTATCTGGTTCTGAATCTGTTCGGACTTGGCATTGTGACCTACTGTCTGATGCAAAGTGAGCTCAACAAGGTTGCAGACGGAATCTAAAAAACAGCAGAGACGGATTTGTTTCCGCCGGTATCTTACCGCACTCGGAATTCTGGGGCTGTATGCGCTCGAAATCCGTTTGATCGGTTTCCGGATTCCCTGCCCGTTTCATTATGTGACCGGACTGCGCTGTCCGGGCTGCGGAATTACCCGAATGTTTCTTTACATGATGAAGGGTGACTTCCGGCGCAGCTTTCAATGCAATCAGGTACTGTTTTTCGTGGTGCCGATGCTGGCGGCTGCTGCGGTTGTGAAGCTGATCTGGATGCCGCGTTTTCTGACCTCAGAAAGCAAATTTTACCGGATCTCGTCTTATGTTCTTCTGGCAGTATTGCTCGGATTCGGTGTTTTGCGGAATATTGTATAAGAAAGACCGGACTGCTTTGCAGTCCGGTCTCAGTCTGTCGAAAAAGCATCTTTTGTTTCAGTGAGCTTCCGGAACAGATGTGCGAATGATTGAGAATCGGGGGAGAGAAAACTCTTGTTTTCCCTCCCCCGACGCCCCCTTCTTTAGCGCTTTTTTGATGCAAACAGGGAGTTTCGCTGCCTGCGGGCAGCGACGAGGGACGCTGTCCCTCGACCCTGCGAGCTTTTGAAAAAACTCGACCAAAACTTTCGTTTTGTTAAGCTGCTGGCATTGCTTGGGGACGGAGTCCCCATTATGGATGCATCGCAGATACCACTTTATCTACAATAAGACCGGACTGTTTTGCAGTCCGGTCTTATTGTTTAATATTCAGCTCTGATTCTGTTCGGCAACGAGTTTGTCTGCGCCGTACATCCGGCGGAGCTTCGGCTTTTCGATTTTTCCGGTCGGGTTGCGCGGAACATCTGCAAAGATCAGCTTTCTAGGCCGTTTATAGCGCGGCAGTGCTTCACAGAATTTGTTCATTTCCTGTTCTGTGCAGGTGCAGCCTTCCTTGATTGAAATGATTGCTGCTGCGATTTCACCGAGGCGCTTGTCCGGAAGTCCGATGACCGCAACATCCTTGACATTCGGGTTTGTCCTGATGAAATCTTCAATCTGTACCGGATAGAGGTTCTCGCCGCCGGTGATGATAACATCCTTTTTGCGGTCTACGAGGAATACAAAACCGTCCTCGTCCTCGCGCGCCATATCGCCGGTGCGCAGCCAGCCGTCATCTGAGAGAACCTGTTTTGTCGCTTCGTCATCATGGTAATAGCAGGTCATCACGCCGGGTCCTTTGACGCAGAGTTCGCCGACTTCGCCGCGCGGGACGATATCACCTTTTTCATCAATAATCTTGCTTTCCCAGCCGTATCCTGCCTTGCCGATTGCACCGACCTTGTGGATATTCTCCACACCCAGGTGCAGTGCGCCCGGCCCGATGGATTCACTGAGACCGTAATTGGTATCATACTGATGATTCGGGAAATATTTCCGCCATCTGGCAATCAGGCTCGGCGGAACCGGCTGTGCGCCGATATGCATCAGCCGCCACTGGGAGAGCTCATAATCGCTGAGCGTTACCTTTCCGCTTTCAATCGCATCGAGGATGTCCTGTGCCCACGGTACCAGCAGCCAGACGATTGTGCAGTGCTCGGAGGAAACAGCTTCCAGAATGACAGAAGGGGAAACGCCGTTCAGCAGAACCGCTTTTCCGCCGACCAGGAAGCTGCCGAACCAGTGCATTTTCGCGCCGGTGTGATAGAGCGGCGGAATGCAGAGGAAAACGTCATCTTTTGTCTGGCTGTGATGTGCCTGTTCAACCTTGCAGGCATGCATCAGGCTTTCGTGATTGTGCAGAATCGCCTTCGGGAAACCGGTTGTGCCGGAGGAGAAATAAATTGCTGCATTGTCCTGATCTGTCAGCAGAACAGAAGGCGAATTGCTGGGGCAGTTTGCGGTCAGGGTGTCATAGCTCTCGGCAAATCCGGGGCAGCCCTGTCCCACATACAGCAGCATTTTTTCATTTCCGATTGAATCGACGAGTTCCTCGACCCGCCCGATGAATTCCGGACCGAAGACCAGAACGGAGATATCCGCCAGACCGACGCAGTATTCGATTTCATCAGCGGCATAGCGGAAATTCAGCGGCACGGCAAGTGCGCCGACCTTGAGAATGCCGAAGTAGATCGGGAGCCACTCGATGCAGTTCATCAGCAGGATTCCGACCTTGTCGCCCTTCTTCACACCGCGGGAAATCAGGAAATGTGCAAAGCGGTTTGCTTTTTCGTTGAAAACTTTCCATGTGATTTCTCTGCGGTAATAGTTGGGTCTGCGGGGTTCAATCAGTTCATATTCCTTCCAGGTGACACGTCTCGGCTCAATGATTGCGGGGTTCAGCTCGACCAGAGCCGTGTCGTTGCCGTAAAGTGCGGCATTGCGTTCGAGAATATCAATAATCGGCATGATTCAGTACTTCCTTTCGATGTAGAATACCGCTGCGGCAGCGAAAAAACGGCAGTCGCAGCACGGAGCAATGTCAACATATCATATTTTAACACAAAAAAGCGTTAAAGTCAAGACATTCGCGGATTTTTGCCGATTTTTTCTGTTATTTCGCCGGCCCGATGTTTGTCCAGCCGGAAACATCGCACTGACCTTCATCTGCAAAGCCTGCTGCCGCAACCGTTCCGTCCGACCTTAATGCGACGGTATGAGCCCAGCCGGCAGAAATATAATTGGCATAGGTCTGTGCAGACTGATTTGCATGCTGAACGGCGGAACGGTTGTCCTGTTTATGTGTCAGCTTCGGCACAACAATCAGGAGCGCGGCAGCCAGCACTGCCGAAGCAGCACACAATACCGGAATCAGCTTTTTTCTTTTTCGGGGTGCGGGTGTTTCCGGCAGTACTTCCGCAGCCTGCTCTGTTACGGCAGCCGCTTCCTTCGGCTTTGCTGCCGCCTCCGCAGTTGTCTCGAATCCCGTATCCGGTTCCGGCTTCGGTTCATCCGAACGCAGCTTCTTTGTGATTTACGCTTTTTCCGCGCTGCTGAGCGGATAGCAGGTTCGTATCATATTTTTCATATTTCAAATCCTATGTGAATCGGTTTTTCCGCAGCATGTTGAAGAACGGTTTCTCCGCTGCTTAGGAATCGCTGAAGAAATCTGATGTGCAAGATGACGGAACCGTTGCATGCGGTTTCGTGCTGCCGCTGTTTTGCACCGTTTTACTTGGTTCCGAAAATCCGGTCGCCCGCATCGCCGAGTCCCGGAACGATATAGGCGTCACTGTTCAGGTGATCGTCGAGGCATCCGACGTAAATATCAATATCCGGGTGCTTTTCCTGCAATGCTTTCAGTCCCTCCGGCGCGGCAATAATGCACATAAACTTAATCGTGCTGCATCCCTTTGCCTTGATGAAATCGACTGCCTGAACAGCGGAGCCTCCGGTAGCGAGCATCGGATCCGGAAGGATGACCAGACGGTCTGCAATACCGCCGGGAAGCTTGCAGAAATACTCGTGCGGTTCATGGGTTACCTCATCGCGGTAAAGACCGATATGACCGACCTTCGCGGAGGGAATCAGTGCGAGGATGCCGTCTACCATACCCAGTCCGGCTCGGAGAATCGGCACAATCGCCGGCTTTTTGCCGGAAATCATCGGCTCCATTGCCGTCGTGATCGGCGTTTTTACCTCGACAAGCTCTGTCGGCAGATCGCGCAGTGCCTCATAGCCCATGAGCATTGCGATTTCGCTGACCAGAACACGGAAGTCTCTGGTTCCGGTTCTTTCATCGCGCAGCAGCGTGATTTTATGCTGAATGAGCGGGTGATCCAAAATGACTGTTTTTCCCATGTCCTTACATCCTTTCCGTTTCAGTGCTTTGGGTGACGGCTGTTATCCGAGTCCGCTTGAGGGAAGTTTCCGCGGCAGAAAAAACACCCTGTCTTTCAGGATTCAGACAAGGCTTGCTCCGTAGTGCACGGGATTCACCGCGTGATTATCATTATTATACCGCAGCAAACTCGGATTGTCAAGACAGTTTTTTTCGGGATGAGCATTTGATAATAACACTTTTTCTGCATAATATGCTTTACCGGGCAGTGCCCGGCTCCGTGATAATTCCGAAGCAGCATTCCGGAAAAAACTTTTCCCTGCACCCATTGAATTTTCCTGTGTAGTATGCTTTACCGGGCAGTGCCCGGCTCCGAGACAGGATTCATATGATTTTCGGTGAATCTTTTTCTCTGTATGCATTGATTTTTCCTGTATAATATGCTATAAGCAAACCAATTTCACACTGAGTACCACCGAGTCACACTGAGTCACACAAAAATCCCGATTCCACGGAGCTTTTTGATGGTAGAAAGCCCCGAAACAGCGCAACTGCGCTATTTTGAAAATTCATGTATTTTGAAGTATTTTGGTAGAAACGTGGTAGAAAGCCAACGATGAAAAAGTTGGTAGAAACTTGGTAGAAGCCGAAAACAACCCATAAACGGTAGAAAGCCTGTTGACAAAGCAAACTGAATAATGGAAAATAGCGGACGGTGTTTCATAACAGATGCTCTGTCCGCTATTTTTATGCCTTAAAATTGAATATTGCACTTCGCTTCTCACTGAGCCTGTATGATAACAGGTCGCTGAGGAGCTTTTTTATTTCAGATGAACTATGTCATG
>JAFWVK010000111.1 GCA_017518255.1 Oscillospiraceae bacterium | reverse complement strand
GAATACGGGCATTTCGGCAATGCATATCTATAAATCCTTTGGTAAGGAAACCGTGCTGCGAGATGTGTCGCTGACGGTGAAACGCGGGGAGATCGCGGGGCTGGTCGGCAACAACGGCAGCGGTAAAACAGTCCTGATGAAATGCATCTGCGGCTTTCTTCGCCCTGAGCGCGGGGAGATCATGGTATGCGGAAAGCGTATCGGAAAAGACAGCGACTTTCCGGAGAGTCTGGGGCTGATTATCGAGACACCGGGCTTTCTGCCGTCCATGTCCGGCTACCGCAATCTGCGGACACTTGCTGCACTTCGCGGAAAGATCGGCAAAGCGGAGATTCTGGATACACTGCGGCGCGTCGGGCTGTATGATGCAAGACGAAAACCTGTGGGGAAATACTCACTTGGAATGCGTCAGCGGTTGGGGCTTGCACAGGCGATCATGGAGGATCCCGATGTGCTGATTCTCGACGAGCCGTTCAACGGGCTGGACGCGGCGACCGTCGCGGAAATGCGAAAGCTGCTGCTTGAACTGAAAGAAAAAGGAAAAACAATTCTTCTTGCAAGCCATAATGCGGAGGATATCCGCACACTCTGCGACTTCGTGCATGAAATGGAGGTGACGGTATGAAGATCATTACGCTTCTGACAGCGTTTATCTGCGCCTGTACGCTTGGCATCACCGCATTTGCAGAAGAACTGCCGGCTGAGACGGAGATACCGGAAATCATACAGAAAGCCGCGCCTGCCTTGCAGATTGACAATGCACATATCTACGAGCATATGCAGCAAAGCTACGCGCAGGGCTACGAACCGCGGACCGACAGCGGCTATGCGGTCATTGTACTGCCGCTCTGCTGTGCAGATGACGAAAAGCCGGAATCGGTGCGGATATCTGTCGGGCTGGATGCAGGCAGTTCTGCGTTCATAATCAAAAACTACGAGCAGACTGTCCCGCTTGCAATACATCCCGCAGACGACGGATCGGAGCAGGAGATTTATCTTGCGGAATTTTGGCTGGAGCTTTCGCCGGAGCGCGTCAACGGGTGTTATCCGGTACAGCTTTCCGCGGCGGAGTACGGAAGCTATACAGTCTATGTCAATATCACCGACGGCATTGACCCGAACGCAAAAGAACCGGAACCACCCGTCACGACGCCGCCGGAAGAACCTGTCATTTTACAGCCGAAGATTCTGATTCAAAGCATTTCCGGCGGAGATATTGAAGCGGGAGAAACTGCGGAACTGCATATCACGCTGAAAAATACGTCCCATACAGAAGCACTCCAAAACATGACCGTTACCGCATCTGCGCCGGACTCCCTGACGCTGGAGGCTGCTGCCGATACACTGTACTTTGAACGCATCGGTCCAGATGCCGAATTTGAAGTTTTATTCCGATGCAAGACCGCTGCCGGAACGCCTGCCGGTATCTATGATATGCCGCTGCAATTTGATTTCGCATACGGCAAGGGAATGACCGGCACTGGCAGCGGCAAGGCACGCATCACGGTCGTGCAGCCGGTGAAAATGCAGTTTCCGCTCGTTGTAATTCCGTCAGAAGCGGTCGTTTCGGATCGTCTGGAGCTGCACTTGCAAGCGCTGAATCTTGGTACAGTTCCTGTTTCCAATGTCCGAGCTGAGCTGTCAGCAGACGGACTGCTGCCGGAAGGCACCGCGTTTATTGGCACAGTCGCAGGCGGAACATCGGCAGAAGCCGTGCTGAATGTGCAGGTGTCCTCAAAGCGCGGCGCAGACCCCTACGGCGATACCAGCGGACAGATCACTTTCACATACACTGATGAAAGCGGCACAGATCACACAGAAATACAAGAGTTTTCAATCACGCTGAAATCGCCGTTCTCGAATCGTGTATCTGAGCCGAAGCAGGCGGATTCTCATGCATGGGTGTGGATCATGACAGGCATCGGCGGCGCGATTCTGTTGCTTTCTGCGATACTGATCTTCCGTAGAAAGCGAGGCGCATCATGAAGCTGATTCGGCTCTGGCGGCAGTATGACAGCTTCAAAGCGGCGGTTCTGCTT
>JAFWVK010000110.1 GCA_017518255.1 Oscillospiraceae bacterium | reverse complement strand
GACGCAAAGCACGACAGATGAACGCTCATTTATCATCACGCTGACCGAAAAAGGCAAGGCGCTCCAGGAGCAGGCAAAGGAAATTCCGCTGCTGGTTGGGAAATGCGTCAATATCGCACCCGAAAAGGCAAAGCAGCTCTACAATCTGCTATATGAACTGCTGGATGCAAAATCTACGGACCGGAAAGGAGAATCACCCAATGAAAACCGTATATGATTTTACTGTGAAAGACCGCAACAGAAACGATGTCAGCCTGCTTGATTATCAGGGAAAAGTGCTGCTCATCGTGAATACAGCAACCGGATGCGGATTCACGCCTCATTATGATCCGCTGGAAGCGATGTATCGTGACCTGCGCGGCAAAGGCTTTGAGATCCTTGATTTCCCATGCAACCAGTTTGCAAATCAGGCACCCGGAGATGCGGATGAGATCCACAGCTTCTGCAAGATGAAATTCGGCACAGAGTTCCCGCAGTTTGCCAAGATTGATGTAAACGGCGAAAATGCAGAACCCCTGTTTGCTTTCCTTGCTTCTGAAAAGCCGTTTACCGGCTTCGGCAAGGGGCTGAAAAACGCTGCACTGAATAAGTTTGCAGGTATGAACAACAAGAAATTCGGCGACAAGGCTTATATCAAATGGAATTTTACGAAATTTCTGATTGACCGTAATGGCATTGTCATTGCAAGATTTGAGCCGACAACAGATATGAAAGAAGTCAGAAAGGCTGTTGAGCAATTGTTGGGGTGATATCATGCAGAATAATTTTGATTTGCAGGAGTACCTAACGACGGGCGTAGAGCGTATCGTTACAGAATCTATCAGGGCAACGCTTCGAAACCCGAAGGAAAGTGTATTCATGCTGAAATTTGCTGCCGCTGCCCGTACCGCTTCCGGAAAACGAAGAAAAGCTGAGAATGCAGGTGAGCATATTCCGCCGTTTCTGATCGCAAGTATTACAAGTAAATGCAATCTTCACTGTGCCGGCTGCTATTCCAGATGCAATCATGCGACTGTGGATTCCGAGCCTGTGCAGCAGCTTACATCCGAAGATTGGCTCCGCATTTTTGATGAAGCCGATGATATGGGGATCAGCTTTATCCTGCTTGCAGGCGGCGAACCGATGCTCCGACGTGATATTATCGAAGCGGCCGGAAAAAAGCAGAATATCCTGTTTCCGATTTTTACGAACGGCACTTTCATGGATGAGGCATACTTTACATTGTTTGATAAATGCCGCAACCTTGTTCCGATCATGAGCATCGAAGGAAATAAGGAGCTCACAGATCACAGGCGCGGAATCGGTATTTATGATAAGCTGATTGCCAATATGGAGAAGTTCAGGAAAAAGGGGCTGATTTTCGGTGCGTCTGTGACGGTAACGACTCAGAATTACAAAGAAGTCACATCAGATACATTCCTAAACAGCTTGTCGGAAAGAGGATGCAAGGCTGTTATATTTGTGGAGTATGTTCCTGTAACAGAAGAAAGCACTGAGCTTGCTCCGACAGAAGCAGAGCGGGAATATCTGATGCATGAGATAGATCGGCTTCGTCAGACGAGATCCGAGATGGTTTACATTGCATTCCCCGGAGATGAGAAAAGTTCCGGCGGCTGTGTAGCGGCGGGGCGGGGATTCTTTCATATCAATTCTCACGGCGGAGCGGAGCCGTGCCCGTTCTCGCCGTATTCTGATGTGAATATCAGGGATCATTCACTGTGTGAAGCACTTCACTCGCCTCTTTTCATGGCACTGCAAAGCGGAGACATACTGCTTGACGATCATAAGGGCGGCTGTGTTCTCCATGAAAAAAGAGCGCTTGTTGAAGCAATCATTGCCAAAAGTTCAGTTTGAAGGGAGAAAAAACGATGAAAACGATCGTTATTTATTTCAGCGCAGAAACAGGCAAAACCAGAAAAATTGCAGAGGAGCTTTCACATTCAATCGGTGCAGATCTGTTTGAGATCAGACCGGAGCAGCCGTACAGTGCGTCTGATTTGAAGTGGATGAATCCGCTTGCAAGATGCAACAAGGAAAAACTCGGAAAGAAGGACGTTCCCGTCATAAGCAGAATTGAAAACTGGGGAGACTATGATACGGTTTATCTGGGATTCCCGATCTGGTACTAT
>JAFWVK010000109.1 GCA_017518255.1 Oscillospiraceae bacterium | reverse complement strand
GATGATAAATGAGCGTTCATCTGTCGTGCTTTGCGTCTTTTCGAGATACCCCTCCTGCCGCAGCTTTTTCAGCACAGGCGAGAGTGTACCGCTGTCAAGCATCAGCCGTTTGCAGATTTCTCCGACTGTAAGGCCGTCCTTCTCCCACAGCACAAGAAAAAGGATATACTGTGTGTATGTTAGTCCGAGCTTTTTTAGATACGGCGTATAGATCGAGGTAACAGCGCGTGCTGCCGCATAGATTGGAAAGCACAGCTGATGATCAAGTTTCATTGCTTCTTTATAGTCGTACTCCAACTGAATACACCTCCGTTATATTGTGTGTGGCACAACTATATTGTATCAGATATAAATTGATTTGTCAAGAGTTTTTTGAATATTTCTGAAATTATTTTTTCAGCAGATTCCATCATCATACAAAAGTCTAGTTTGAGCCGGTATTCTCATGTGGCCTTGAATTATCTGGAAATCAAGAATACATACAGTTTTCAATTAATGGGGGGATAAAATCACCCAAGCATAAAATCAACGAATATACGTTGTTTCTATAACAGATCAGGAGTGAAGTATCATGGATGAATAATGAAAAAACGTCGTTTTTGAGTAAAATTGGGTGACTTTAGACCCTTCCCACGGAATAAAATCCATGCTACAATAAAGCTACAGTCAAGGGAATGGGCAAGAGAAACCTCCTGAGACTCATCATTACCGCAGCCTGATGCATACGGTCTGAGGATATTCAATAGACACAATCCCATTCAAAAGATCAGTAATGAAATAAGTGATACATCGGAATTGTTTTTTCGTAGTTATCAGCTTATCAAACTAGTAGAAAACAAGAACAAAACAGAATAAAGGAAACGCAGACAATTGAAAGATCGCCTGCGTTTTTTATGCCATGATGATTGAAGGAAACTTATGAAAAACAAGATGAAACGAGTCGGCCCGATTGCCGTGTACCTCTCGCGCGATCAAGTCAACGTGCTTCTGTATCTGCTTGACTGTTTCCCCGCGGCAGACAACAGCAGTATCTTTGCAAGCGATGCAGAAAAGCTCAAGCGAAAGATTCTGCTTCACGGGCGCACGTTCAACGAACGCGGCTATGAAAAAGTGTCGCTGTAGAAAGCAACTGAATGAATCAGTGTCGGATTCCCCGATACTGGTTCAGATTGACTTTTTCTCCCTGCTGTGCTATAATTTCGGTATAGAGGATGCATTGAGCTTTCTCTGCTGAATCGGTATTTACGGAGGCAAGCATGATAATACCTGTAAACGAACAGAATATAATGGATGCAGCAATGATTCATTCCATATCCTGGAGGGAATCACATAAAGATTTTTGCACTCCGGAATTTATAGAAATCCATTCACCCGAACGGCAACTGAGGTACATACGCGATAAGATGAATAAAGGAACCAAGTTCTTCATGCTTGTAGATGAAGACCCTGTGGGTGTTGTTTCTGTAACAGACAGCTTGATCGAGGATCTTTATGTCCTCCCGGAAAAACAGAACATGGGATATGGAACAAAATTGCTGCAGTTTGCAGTCAGTCAATGTCCGGATACGCCCTCATTATGGATCCTTGAGAACAATGTAAACGCGGAAAGGCTTTATTGCCGCATGGGCTTTACGAAAACCGGAAGAATCAACGCGATTACTGATAAACTCGCTGAGATCGAATTGGTATTGGAATATAAATAATCTGGTTAATCTTAGCAAGTGAACAGAGACGAATTGAGATAATGCAGGCTTGAACGAAACAGAAGTCTATAAGGAACTCGGATACTGACAAAAGAGAAAGAACGATGGGCTCCCTCCATGATCCTATTACACACTAATCACAGTGAAATGCCAATCAAAAATACATTTTTGAGCAACCCATTCAGGTGTTCATCAAGATATCCTGATTTCGTACATTCACAAAACTGAGAAAGGATAGGTATCTATCATATGGCCATGAATCATGCATTCTGCCCTTTATGCGGGGCAGTCATTACTGTTGACCGCTCACAGGAAGCGATGATCTGCCCCGCCTGCGGCAGACCTTTTATCAGCGCACAGGCAGTTTTTGCCGATCCGAAACCAGTACAGCCAACCGCAACCTTTTCAAAAAAGGAGTTTTCAACTACGCCCCTGAGTGATCTTGAAATTGAGTACGGCGTGCTGCGGCGTTATAAAGGAAACAACAGCTATGTCATTCTGCCGGATTGCATAAAAGAAATCGGCAGCAATGCATTTCTCGCTGCCCGTAACCTTCGCATTGCCGTACTGCCGGACAGCATTACGAAAATCGGCGCACAAGCATTTTCGGAGTGCCGTCAGCTTGTTAAACTGCGTATTCCGGACACGGTCATCCTGATTGGCAAGGGCGCATTTTCCGGCTGTAAATCGCTGACAGAGTTTACGATCCCGAACGGTATTCAGACTGTTGCGGGCGACACCTTCTGGGGCTGCACTGCACTGAAATCCGTTCAGTTTCCGCCTTCACTCCGCCGTATCGAAGCAAATGCCTTTCACGGCTGCACTGCGTTAGTATCGGCTGAAGTACCGGCAGGCACATATATTGCAGATGGTGCATTCCCGGTTCAGACAAGCATTACTCAAATCTAAATTCCGAAGCTATGATGAAACGGTATCAATACGGCAATCCGAATGCAATGACTGTGCTGATTCAGCTTGTAGATGATCATGACCTGGCAGTTATTGAAAATGAGATTGCTGAAATACAAAGGCTGACAAATGCGGATTTCCATCTGTTGGCTATAAAAGTCAACAACTGGAATAAAGACCTTTCGCCATGGGAAGCACCTGCTGTTTTCGGCAGCGAGCCATTCGGAAGCGGTGCGGCAGATACGCTTGCCGAAGTGCTGCAATATACGACCGATCAGAATAAGACATACTTAATTGGCGGTTATTCACTTTCAGGACTTTTCGCTCTGTGGGCAGCATATCAGACAGATGTGTTCAAGGGTGTTGCTGCTGCGTCACCGTCTATCTGGTTTCCGCAGTTTACAGATTATATGCGTGAGCATAGGATTCTGAGCAGATGTGTTTATCTGAGTCTTGGCGATAAGGAGCCAAAAACCCGCAATCAGATTATGTCAGCTGTCGGAGAAAAGATTCAGGAAGCATATGATATTCTGAATAATCAAGGAGTAAACAGCACTCTGGAATGGAATCAGGGCAATCACTTCAAAGAACCTGATCTGAGAACTGCCAGGGCATTTGCGTGGTTGATAAAGGCGATTGACACATGAACGAAATCATAATCCAGATAATCGGTTTTGTTGCGGTTGCGGCGTTTATCCTGTCCTATCAGATCAAATCCAACCGATGGCTGTTTCTGCTTCAGCTTGTCGGGTGTGCATTATTCTGTCTGCAATTTTTTCTGCTGGATGCCATAAGCGGCTGTCTCAGTCTTGCCGTAACGATCATCCGCAATGCGCTGATGATGAAATACAAGGAATGGAAATGGGTACAGCGGAAAGGCTGTCCAATTCTTATTTCTCTGCTGTTTATTTCAATTCTGTTTATCACATGGAACGGTCCGGTCAGCCTGTTAGCCTGTATCGCATCGGTGTCAAGCACATTGGTGTATTGGACGAACAGTCCCAGAAATATCCGCATTGTAAACCTTATCTGCGCTTCACCTTGCTGGCTGCTATACGATGTATTTGTCCGTTCCTACGGCGGAATTGTCAGTGAATCTATAACAATGCTCTCAATTCTGATCTCCATCCTCCGTTTCGGCTGGAAGGGATTAGAGAAAGATATTGAAACAGCAGGAAGAAAGCCCCATGATAACAGGTGAAGAAGCAGAACACCGGAGCAAAGCATAGAAAATTCCCCGGAACTGCTCAAAACGAACAGTTCCGGGGAGCATTATTACGGGATTATAACTTAACGAGGTATTATCCCTCAATAGCGATATATTTGTGATTCTCCAGCTTCTTAGGTTCCGCCTTCGGAACGCAGATGTTCAGAACACCGTCTTCAAACTTTGCCTTGATATCAGCTTCTGCAACAGTGTCTCCGATATAGAAGCTCCTCTGCATTGCGCCTGCATAACGCTCCTGACGGATGATCTTGCCTTTCTCGGTCTTTTCATCCTTATCCAGCCCTTTTGCGGCACTGACAGTCAGATAGCCATTCTGCAGCTCAAGGTTGATCTGGTCTTTCTTGAAGCCCGGCAGATCAATCACAATCTCATAGTGATCGTCATGTTCATGGACATCGGTCTTCATGACCTGCGCAGCGTGCTTGCCGTACAGCTTCTTCTCCACATCTCTGCCATAGTCAGGGAATCTGAAGAAATCATCAAACAGGTTTTCACCGAAAATGCTAGGATACAACATAGGTCAGTCCTCCTTTTTACTCGTCACATTGTTTCCGTTGCTTCGAGCAAGGGGACGGAGAGTTTAGCACCCGGTTCCTTTGGCGCTTCTCTGTTCCTTTGTTCTGACTATATTATAGCACTGTTGACTAGCACTGTCAAGCGAAGAGTGCTAACTTTCAAACAGCTTTCATTTTTTTGACAGAACTGTCACATTGGGTGAAAAATCGATTAAGCCGTTATGATGTGAATTTTGATTTATCGCATTAACCGAATGATATGAAGCACTTGCTGAAAAGCAGGTGCTTTTTCATGCCCCGAGTCCAAAGGCAGAGTCTCCGGTCGCCCGCCGCAACGGGCGAACTCTCCTTGCCTTTAAGAGCTCGGCGGGCTTGTGAAACTGCGATAGGAGTTCTCATTCCGTAATAGCATCCGCGCAGCGAATTCCATTTTCAATAAACTATCCGGACAGAGCCGCAAAGCCCTGTCCGGTTTCGTTTTATGAGATCTTTGCATACCGCTCGCTGCCGATGATCTGCTCCATGACGATCTCCGGAGAGATCTCACCGCCGATCACCATGTCAAAGATCGCAGGCGAAGCGCCGGATACCAGCGCTGCACCGGTCTCTGACCGCGAAACGGGAATATTCTGATGCCGGCTTGCGACATTCCAGAACACGATCTCCGGCAGACGGTAGCCGTATGCCGCGTAATTCTGCCGCATTGCCGCAAAGAGTGTCTGATTGGAGCCGCCCGAGACGCAGTCATATTCCATATCGGAAATGATGTACAGCCGTGCGGGCATCTCGCTCTGCGGAATCCGGTTCTGTACCGCCGTGCGCAGGATCAGGTCAAAGACCGCTTCCAGATTCGTATTGCACGCCTCGTTGAAGGTCGCGCAGAACTGCACCTTTTCCGCGATATCTCTGCCCTTGATCTCCACAAGTCTCGGTGTGCGGGAAAACGTGATGAAGTGATTGGCAAAGGCACCCTTGTTGTGCTCTGCAAAGTAAATGCCCAGAGACAGCGCCGCGTCGATCGGACGGGGCGAGCTGACGTTTATGTACATGGAGCCGGAGCCGTCCACCACCGCGATTGCATTCTCGCCGCGCGCACCGAATACCGGCAGGTTCTTCCATGCTGCATCCAGCGAGCGCCGCTCCTCAGCGGTCAGACCGGAAATGTCGCGGAACGCAGTCCATGCAGCGCGGTCATTGCCGCCGCATGCGCGGATGATGTCGTAGGGGTACAGCGCGTCTGCGTGCAGGATTGCTTCACCGCGTTCCACTGCGCCGAGATACGCCTGATAGCGCTCACCGTCGTTGCGGATGAACGCCTTGCGGTACTTGAACATTGCGCGGGATGCCTGCTTTGCGTAATCAAACGTGTAGTCACGCTCGCGCAGCCGGTTCTCGATGATGTCGGTGTACTTCCGCAGCGCCGTCAGCGTGTGACGGTACTGTTTTTCGGACATGCCGAGCGCCTTTGCGACACGCTTGCCTGCCGCGCAGGTCTCCGCAGCAGAGGCATTGACTGACGGCAGCCACTTTGCCAGCAGCGAGACCGGCTGACCGTTTTCCATGCCGAGCCAGTCTGCGGTCAGCTGCTCCCGGATGATCTCCAGTGCGTCAGCCTCGCAGGGCGTACCCAGCATCGCGCACAGGTCGTCAAATCTGCCGTACTCCGCAAACACGCCGATATTCCGGCGGACTGCCGCAGCATCCAGCATCGTCAGCTTCTGCATGGCAACGCGGAAGAACCGGCGCTCGCCGAGACCGCCGCGGGCATCGCGGATGAAGAACAGAATCTTCATCGACTTGGCGGGGTCTGCGGCAAATGCGCGGATGACAACATCCGCAATCTCCTGCTCCGACGCGCCGCGCATCCCGCCGGCACGGAAGAACAGATCCAGACATTCAGAACCGGAGGATGCATGCGTCAGTGCACCGTTCTCGGTATAAGTCAGGTTGGATTCCTGCTTCAGATGATTCAGAAAATTCATGGTGATCCTCCTTTTCAGATCGGTTCACACGGCACAGTCATTCACTTAACAGGTGATGTTTGGGTTGCTGTATGTGCCGTTCCGATCGTTTTTTTGATGTTCGCGGTGTGCTTTGGGAGTTGAACCCGCCGTTTCCGGCTGCCGAATCTGCTGTATACACCGCTCTTTCATTGTTGCAGAAACCGGACAGAATGCCCGGCTCCTGCTGGGATACAAGACAGCATTTTCGATACCGGTCTTCACCGGCACGGCAGGATTTGAACCTGCAAAGAACCAATTCATTCTTGCTGCTGCTGTCTTTACCGGAATCTGCCAAAGCGCGGTTCGTTTTTAACGCGGCGCAAAGATCGCTCCCGCACCTCCGCGTGAGACAAAGTTTCTGCTGTCTGAACCAATCCGGCAGACTCCCAAGGCACCGTAAAGCATCTGATTTTTACTTCCGAATCGCTGTGTGTGCCTTTCATGTCTGTATCATACCACAAAGCGGCATGAAAATCATGTAAAAAATTCTGCGAGGCTTTTTCAGCCCTTGACAACGCCGACCGTGAACATCCGCTTGACCGGCTCGACCAGATCAGACTGCTGCGCCATGACCTGATTGATGTCCTTATACGCCAGCCGGTATTCCTCGGCAACGTCATTCTTGGAGTGCTTTGCAAGGACGACATTCTTCTCATGCAGATCGGTCATGACCTCCTGCACGGGGTAATTCTGCACCGCGGCAGTCCGGGAGCAGGTCCGTCCCGCGCCGTGCGACGAGGACATGAAGCTTTCGGGGTTGCCCTTCCCGCAGACGATGTAGCTGTAAGAGCCCATCGCACCGGGGATGATCGCAAGCTCACCCTCGCGTGCGCGAATCGCGCCCTTCCGGTGTACCCAGACATTTCTGCCGTAGTGATGCTCCAGTGCGGCGTAGTTGTGGTGGCAGTTGATCTCACCGGAGAAAACCGGCACCGAACCGGTGTACTTCTCCACATACTTTGCGAAGATTTCCTTGACCTTCTGCAGCATGATCGCACGGTTTTCGTAGGCAAAATCCATCGAAAGCTGCATCCATTCCAGATAGCGCCGTCCCTCGTCGGAATCCACCGGCAGGAACGGAAGCTGCCATGCAGGATCGACTGCCGAATGCCATTTTGCATTCAGCGCTGCGGCGATCTTGTTGAAATACTGCCCGACGATATTGCCGAAATGCCGGCTGCCTGAGTGCAGCATGATACAGCAAAGACCGTTCTCGTCCTCCTGAAGCTCAATGAAGTGGTTTCCGCCGCCGAGGGTTCCCGCCTGGAAATAGCCCTCATCAAGCTGCGGGAGCAGCGCCGCGTCCGCTTCATACTTCTGCATCTCTGCCTTGGCTCGGTCAAGCACCGCGGATGCCTGCGGCTTCTGATAATGCCCGAAGCCGGTCGGCACATTCCGCAGGATATCCCCGCAGATCGCCTGCACCAGATTTCCGCTGCCTGTGACGGTCTCCCGCAGCACCGAGACCGGAATATCGGTCTGGACAAAGCCCATGCCGCAGCCGATGTCTACGCCGACTGCGTTCAGGATGACGGCATCCTCACATGCGATGACGCCGCCGATCGGCATGCCCTTGCCTGCGTGGGTATCGGGCATCAGCGCGATCCACTTGAATGCGAAGGGAAGCTTGGAAAGATGCTGCGCCTGCTCGATGCATTTGGTGTCAAGCACCTCTTTTCCTTCCTGCCAGATTTTCACCGGCACTGCATGCTGTTCCGAGATCACAAACATCTTTCTCAGCTCCTTTCGTGTTGTTTCCGGAAGCCCTGTGCTTCCGCTGTTCGTGTTTCTCTCCTGTTCATGTGCTAAGTATATCACAGCCGGAACGGAAAATCATGTAAATTTTTCTGCGCACCGTTCCGCTGCGCTTGCAACGGGCATCAAAATATGATACAATAAAAAAAACAAACGCAAAGAGGTGAGAACATGGCAGGCTTTTCGGAGCTCATCAAAACCTTTGAGAAAACACGGGACTATATCCGCGACTTCTTTATTTACGGATGCAAGGCACGCGGCGAATTTGTCCGCAAAAGCAGCCGCACCTACGACGATGAGAAGCGCCGCGCAGAAAGCTGGCTCGGTGATGTCATTCGCTATGATGACTCCATGCATGGGCGGCAGGTCTCCATTTCCGTGGACAGCGGGCATATTCCCGAAAACCCGCTGTATCAGGCATACGGCGCCAAAAGCTTTACGGATAATGATATCCGGCTGCATTTTTTGCTGCTCGATCTGCTGGCAGACGGACGGCCGCAGAATCTCCGGACACTGACAGACCGGCTCAGCACCGAATACGCAGCCGTATTCGACGAGCAGACCGTGCGCAACAAGCTTCGGGAATACACCGCAGAGGGGCTGCTGACTTCGGAAATACAGGGAAAAACCGCATATTACCGCATCGTGCCGGAGACTGCCGCAAAGCTGCTCGCAGAGTATCCGGGGCTGGATGAGGCGGTCCGGTTTTATTCCGAGGACGAAGAATTCGGCGTCATCGGCGCACAGATACTCCGCAGTACCGGTTTGCGGAACGATATCTTTTACCGCAAGCACCATTATATTGTCCATACGCTCGAGGATGCCGTGCTGCCGGAATTTCTCGCGGCGGCAGCAGAAAAGCGGCGCGTCTGCTTCCGGACGTTCAGCGCAAAGGCGCAGCGGCGTCCGGATTCCGAGGGCGGCAGCTTTGAGGTCGTGCCGATGCAGATTCTTGCGTCCGTGCAGACCGGCAGGCGCTATCTCGCGGCTTATATCCCTGAGCAGAAGCGGTTTCATGCGTTCCGGCTGGACTTCATCCGCAATGTGAAGCGTTCCGTGCCGGAGCCGGATTATGACAGGCTGGCAGAAGTCTACCACCGAAATCTGGCGCATGTGTTCGGGGTATCATTCGGGATGCGGCGTGATCTTGGCGCAGTGGAACCGGTCATACTGACCATCACACTCAATGAGCACACCGAGGGATATATCCGCGAACGGCTGGAACGGGAAAAGCGCATCGGTTCACTGGAAAAAGCCGGCGAAGGACTCTATACGCTGACCGTTGACGCATTCGACCCGAACGAGGTCATGCACTGGTCAAAAACACTGATCGGCAGAATCGTGTCCGTCGAGGGCGGAACCAAACAGATGCGCGGCAGATTCTATTATGATATCTGCCGGATGCGGAACATGTACGGGGGTGACGCAGATGACGCTGTTTCATGAAATGTACGGCGCATATTTCCGGATCGCGGCACGGGTTCTGGACGCAGCACCGCTGACCGACCGGCAGGTAAACGAAATCGTTGCTGCGGAAGGCTTCCGCGATTCGGTACTGTTTGTGCCGCAAAAGCTGCTCCCGCAGGCAGACGGCTCCGACTGGGGTCTGCTGCGCCGGAATCCGGACGGTACCCTTGCTGCCGTGACCAAACACAAGCCGGTCATGCCGCTGACGCTGCTGCAAAAGCGCTGGTTGAAAGCGCGGCTCTCCGACCCGAAAATGCAGCTTTTCTTTGATGATGAAACATTCGCAGCGCTGACGGACGCGCTTGCAGATGTTTCACCGCTGTGGCAGCCGGAGCTTTTCCGGTATACCGACCGCTTTTCGGACGGCGACCCGTTCACAGAACCGGCATATAGGGCACATTTTCGTGCGCTCCTGCATGCAATCCGCACGAAAGCAATCGTACAAATTCGGTTCCAGACAGGCGGCGGGCGGCGCATTGCAATGCAGTATCTCCCGCTGGCAATCGAATATTCCCGCAAAAACGATAAATTCCGCTTATACTGCCGCAGCGTCCGCGGAAACCGGCTCGCAGGCAGCGGTATCATCAATCTCGGCAGAATCGAGCAGGTCACCGAAACCGGCAGGCACTATGACGGCGAGATTTCGCTGACAGAATACTTTCAGATGCGCAGAAACCGAACACACGTGACCGTCCGCGTGACGACTGAGCGCAATGCCGTCGAGCGGTTTCTCATGGAATTCGCTTCCTACGAAAAGCATACCGAGCGTGACGCGGAGACCGGAACCCTTACAGTAAAGCTCTATTACGACAAGCAGGACGAAACCGAGCTGTTGATTCAATTGCTGAGCTTCGGTCCGGTGCTGGAAATTCTCGGCCCGCCGGACTTCCGTGCGCAGGCAGCGGAGCGGGTACTTCGGCAGTATGAGCTGCTCGGGCTGAACAAAGAGGAGCAGGACGCACCGTGATAAATCAAATTCACCCGTTGAACAGGCTGTGCCCTGATATTCATTAGAATATCAGGGCTTTTCATATATCATGAGAAAAATCAAGGAGGGTTGAAAGATAATCTTAAAAAGATTTCTAAAACCGCGTATTATCCAGTACCATACTACAAAACGACGTATTATCGTTGCTATTGAATTGCTTCAAATGCAATATGCTAATATTCTGTGACAACGCCTAAGAGTTATCAATATTCGCAGCCGGATGCATATGGTCTGAGAATATTCAAATGACACAATCTATAACCATAGCTGATGATTTGATTATCCGCATTCTGTAAGTATTATGGCACAAAATGTAATTGAAATTCACATAGGATTGAGATATTATATTTATATATTCTGCTTCTGTGTAATAAAGAAGCGGTAATTGAGCGTTTACTTCAAAAAGAGACAAAACATAAAGGGCTGGTATCGGAAGTGTCAGCCATTCTGAAAGGGAGCGGGGAAAATGAAGAAAAAAAGACTTGTTTCGGCGTTTTGCGCCGTCAGCATTTGCGTATCTGCACTGAATGTGCCGACAGCCTGTTTATCTGTCAGTGCAGCAGCAAACAACACTGCCTTCAACAACACGGCATCTATGACAGTGGAATACCTTGACCGCGGAATCTGTGCAGTGAACACCGGCAGCGGTATGCTTGTGAGCTGGCGATTTCTTGCCACTGACCCGGACAATGCCGTATTCAAGCTTTACCGGAACAACACGCTCATCTACACTTCGACCGAAAAAACAAACGGCGCAACCTGTTTTCTTGACAAGTCCGGCAATGCAAACTCCGCCTACAAGGTCGAGACCTATAACGGAACACAGCTTATCTCCAGTGACAATTGCTCCATTCAATCAGGCAATGCCTATTTTGACATCAGACTCGACCAGCCGGGCAAAGGCTCTGACGGCGGTACCTATTCGCCGAATGATATGTCTGTCGGCGATGTGGACGGCGACGGCGTGTATGAGCTGTTCGTGAAATGGGATCCCTCCACCTCGAAGGATAATTCCCAGAAGGGAAAGACCGACAAGGTATACATTGACTGCTACAGACTTAACGGTCAGAAACTCTGGCGCATTGACCTCGGCGTGAATATCCGTGCCGGTGCGCATTATACGCAGTTCTACGTGGCAGATTTTGACCTTGACGGCAAATGCGAAATGACCTGCAAGACCTCTGACGGCACTGTGGACGGCACGGGTAAGGTCATCGGCGATGCATCCAAGGTTTACCGCGACAGCAGCGGTCTGATCTACTCCGGCAATGAATTCTATACACTCTTTGACGGCGCAACGGGCGCGGCACTGGATACCGTCAATTACGAGCCGGGGCGCGGCGATCCCACAAAATGGGGAAAATCCTCGGATAAATTCAACCGTGTGGAGCGTTACTGGGGCAGCGTTGCCTATCTCGACGGCGTGCATCCGAGCGTCATCACCGGCCGCGGCTACTACGGCAGACTGACCGCAACGGCTTATTCTGTTGAGAACAAGAAGCTCAAAAAGCTCTGGACATTTGATACCGGCACAAGTTCCTCCACACCCGGCTACGGTGACGGCAATCACAATTCTATGGTTGCAGATGTAGACAATGACGGCAAGCACGAAATCATTACCGGTTCGACCTGCATCGACCATGACGGAACGCTCAAATGGAACACCAATACCGGTCACGGCGATGCTCTCCATGTCGGCGACCTCGACCCGACAAATCCCGGCATCGAGGTCTGGACCTGCCACGAGGATACGCCATACGGTGTGTCGCTCATTGATGCGGATACCGGCAAGACGATTTTCAGGAATAACGGTTCCGGCGACACCGGACGCTGCTGTGCGGATAATGTCTGGGCAGGCAATCCAGGCGCGGAGCTCTGGGGCAACGGCAATGAGGTCAAGGGCGTGAACGGTGCAACACTGGACTGCCGCCGTCCTGCAATCAATTTCCTGAGCTACTGGGACGGCGACTTGGAGCGTGAGATTCTCGACGGCTACACCGATTCTCCGGCAACCATTTCCAAACTGACCGGTGATACCGGCAAGACTACGATCACCACGCTTCTTTCGACAGACGGCTATTACACCTGCAACACGACCAAAGGCACGCCATGCCTCTCTGCGGATATTTTCGGTGACTGGCGTGAGGAACTGATCGTCCGCAAGGCGGACGGTACGGGCATCCGCATCTATGCGACCACCTATGACACGGACTACCGTGTGCAGTGTCTGATGCACGACCCGCAGTACCGGGTACAGGTTTCCTCACAGAATACGGCATACAATCAGCCGCCGCATACCAGTTTCTTCCTCGGCACAGGCTATGATATGCCGGCACGGCCTGCCTGTACGGTGCTCGGCGGCGGAACCCGTCCTGACGATATCATTGAAGTCGAACCGCTTACGGGAACGCTCATCAGCGAGCTGAACATCAAGGATACAGCCTACTATCAAAGCTGGAGCATTGACAGTGCTCTTGCAGTCGGCGATACGGTTTTCGGAGACAGAGATGCTGAGAGATGTGCGGTTTCGGAACTGCCCTCTTATCTGGAAGGCGCAGAGCTGGTACGCACCCCCTGCGATGCGAAAAATTCCGATCGTGAGCAGGCAGAACTCACATTTGCAAAAGACTGCATTCTCTATATCGGATTAGACAGCAGAGTTGAGAATGCACCTGCATGGCTGTCTGACTTCACAAAGATAGAAGATACTGTCAATACATCCAACGGCGTGACATTCATGCTGTATACAAAGTCTGTCAGCGCCGGTGATACGCAGATGCTCGGTGCAAACGGGCAGTCAGCAAGCTGCATGAATTATATCCTCTTTGCATCGACCGCAGAGCCTGCCGCCAAAGCACTGCGCGGTGACATGAACGCAGACGGATATTTCAATATAGCCGATGCGGTTTTGCTTCAGCAATGGCTGCTTGCCGTACCGGATACATACGTTGCAGACTGGAAAGCCGGCGATATGTATGAGGATGACAGGCTGAATGCATTAGATCTGTCATTGATGAAGCGTGAGCTTCTTTCCTGATTGATTTTCACATTTCCGCAATCATGAATAAACGGATACTGCCGCCTTCCTCGAAAAGCAGCTACACCGCCGGAGGTGATTATTCACAATGACATGACAAAAGCAGCATGACGGCTCCCCTTCCCGTCTATGCTGCTTTTGCGTATTATCTGAATTGAAAAATGAGAGCGTATCCATGAAATCATACTTGGGATTACCGGCAATATCGCCGCAGTCGGCGCATTGCCGAAGGCTGCCGCTGCAAACAAGCTCCTTGCATTTCCCGGAGCAGCAGGTGCAGGAAAATATGCGACCGGCTGCTCCGGCATCACGCTGAAAAACTACAAATTCGGTATGGGCTGCGATAATATCATCGCCCGCTACATCGCTGACTGGAAAGCCGGCGATATGTACGAGAATGACAGTTTGAATGCATCTGATCTTTGACTGATGAAAAGAGAGTTAATCAATAACTGATAATTCATAGAAAAGAGGTATTTGTATGAAGAAAGCAATAACCATACGACGCATCCTTGCCGGTATCTGTGCAGCAGTTCTCTGTGGCACAACGGCAGCAAGCCTCCCGGTAAGCGCAGCCGTGCAGCCTGTATCCGGCTCAGTTCAGGCGCAGGCAGGCGGGCTGAAAACACGCAATGTCCACATCCGCATGGATAACGTAAATACCTGGGAATCTGAGCATTTCAAGTTCTACTGGGGCAATTCCGGCGACAGCGCCGCTGTGACTGAGAGTTTCTTGCAGGAGAATGCGAAAAATCTCGAAGCCTGCTGGGATGTCTACATGAATGACCTGCACATGAATCCGCCGACTCAATCAGTAGAAGCCTATCTGCGTGACGGCAACGAGTACAAAGTCAATTTCTACATCCACAACACCGGACTTATCGGTGAGAACGGCAGCGAGATTCCGACAGACTGGGCGTACATGGGCTATGACCGCGAGGGCTATGCCTTCATGTTCTGCTGCGTGGGTGCAATGAACAACAGTCCGAATCCGTCATGGGTTCTGCCGCATGAATTCGGTCATGTCGTGACGGCGCATCAGTACGGCTGGAATTCCAATAAATATGTGCAGTCGTGGTGGGAGGCGATCGCCAACTGGTACAGAGAACAGTTCCTCTACTCCGATTACTACAGCCAGTGGGCGAATGTTTCCGGCACGACAGATTACTTCATGACCTATATGCAAAACCTCCAGTTCACGCCCATTCTCGGACGCGACAACTACGCATCGTGGGCATTCCTGCAATATCTGACAGAAAATCCGGATAACCTCGGCAATTATGGCGCTGGCTTTGTCAAGGACCTGATGCAGCAGGGTGAGCCGGACGAATACCCCTATCTTGAAATTGAGCGCATTGGCGGCGCGGATATCAAGGATACGCTCGGACACTATGCGAAGCGCCTTGCAACACTCGATCTTGCACGAAAGAATGCCTATTTACAGCGTCAGCGTGAGCTCATCGCAATGGACGAGATGAGCTGGAACCAGATATATACAATCCTTGACAAGACACCGGAAGCCGGACGCTACACCGTCCCGACTGACAGAGCACCGCAGCAGTTCGGCGTGAATCTCATCCCACTGAATGTTACGGGGAGCAGCATTTCGGTGTCACTTGAATCCCTGACGGATGCGCCGGGTGCAGACTGGAGAGCCTGCATTGCTGTGGAGCAGCGTGACGGAAAAACAAGATATTCCGACCTGTTCAAAGCCGGCGATAGCGTGACAATGGCATTTGATGCAGGGCAGGATTCCGCTGCCTATCTGGCTGTGACCGCAACGCCTGACAGCGATGTCTGGCAGAAGATCGGCACTCCGTGGGCATATGCGGAGAATACGGAATTCGGCGAGGAGAATTATCCGTTTCTCAGCAAGACGCGCTATCCCTATGCCGTAAAAATCAGCGGCGCGGAGATGAAGTCGCAGGAGACTGCTTCTGTTCAGGGCAGCACACATCCCAACGGCGGCGGTTTTGTCGCAGCATCGGCGCATGTAGACAATACGGTCTATGTCGGAAAGAATGCCAGAGTGCTCGGCAGTGCGACTGTTTCCGGAAATGCCAGAATCGACGGCTATGCGACTGTTTCCGGTTATGCAAGGGTCTCCGGTAATGCCGTTGTTTGCGGTCACGCCATTGTTTCCGGCAATGCAACTGCAAAGGACAGCACGATTATCGGTGACAGCGCCTATCTGAACAAGAGCGCTTCCGTTTCCGGAAATGCAAGGGTACTTGAGGGCGCTATGCTCACCGGTTCTTTCCGTGCATCAGGTAATGCCACGGTCAAAGGCACTGCTTTCTGCTGGGGTACCGGTTCGGCATCCGGACAGGCAATCCTCGACGGCGATTATTATATTGATTCTGACCGTTCTTCCACCTTCGGCACGCTCTACGGCTGGACGAGCGCCGACAGCTATGCCGCAAGCCGTCCCTACACAGACGGACAGCTTGCAGGGCTTGAATTCGGCGAAAACAGCAGCAAAACGGCATCTGATACCTACTCTTCGACATATGCAGCAGCGGTCTGCTCTCCGGAATGGGCACAGGAGCGCACCTCCGGCAAGGGCGTGCTGACATTTGCAGACGGGCAGTATCTGATCGCTGACAGCAGTTATGCTGCGCTGCATGATGCCGACTACCAAACGGCAGTTCTGATTCACCGTGACGGAACTGTCTTCCGATTCGGCGATGAAGCACATTATATCGTACTGACAGCCAGCAACGGTACACTCACGCTTGCAGCCAATAACGGCAGCGGCGAGCAGACTGTCTCTGCTGAAAACGCATATAGCAAGGGGCAGTGGGTGACAATCAGCACTGTTTTCACAGGCGATACAGCAAAGCTCGTGGTCAATAACGGCAGCGGTGCAAAGGAATTTTCCGGTGCAATGACAGTTGATCCGGTGGATGCTGTCACAGCGGATGCAGTCTATACCATCGGCGAGGGCATGACCGGCTCGATGGACTTCTTCCGGGTAAACTTCAAGGAAGTACCGGAACCGACATACTACTACACAGGAAGCGAGAATGTCACAGAGCCTGAAATTCCTTCACGGCTAAAGGGAGATGTCAACGCTGACGGAGCTTTCAACATCTCTGATGTGGTTCTGCTTCAAAAGTGGCTGCTTGCTGTTCCGGACACGCACCTTGCTGACTGGAAAGCCGGCGATATGTACGAGGATGACAGGCTGAATGCATCTGATCTTTGCATCATGAAACGTGAACTGATCGCGCATCATAATGATTGACAGGAAGCGCAAACATCATTCTGCATCACAAACAGAAAGCTGAGCCGGTAAATCATCGACTCAGCTTTTCTTATGCTTAACGGTCAGCCGTCCGCGTCAATCAGAGTTTTCATACGCCGCCTCCATTCTGTGTTTATCATACCATAAACCCGCTGGAAAATCAATTCAAACTCTGAACCCAAAAGACTCTTTTCACGCTGTAATCTCGGAATATAGAATATGGTACGCCGCCGATCTTGCTGCCGAAGAAATCCGGCACCTGATTCTTTTGAGCAAATGATCTTTTGTATTTTCTAATGTAATGAACAGGCATTTGTCACCAGCAGCAGAAAAACTGCTCGCGAAATATGCCAGCAACGCTGCCTTACCCATTTCTGAAACAGAATATATACCATACAAGCCCGGTTTTCTCAGGCTTTCAAAAACATCTTGGAGAGGATACATGATCTATCTACCACCTTTTATATTCAGATACCATCCAATAGATTATGATTTTATCTTTTAAATGCACAAAAATAAACATACGCTGAGAAACGCTACTGAAAAGCAATCATAAGTCACCGGATTCTTCCAAATGTTGCTTTCCGTTCTTCATCAACTTCTTCTTTTGTCATTCCAAACCACGTCATCTCATACAGCACTGCTGCCATGAGACGATTGATGTCGAACTGTTCGGTCAATGCATGGGAAACATGTAAGCCAAGAACCTCACACCAATCCATAAGCAGCAGCCCGTATTCCTTCTGTTGGCTGTCAATCATTGTAACATCCAGTAAACTGTTTTCTTTTTCGGCTGCTGCAAGCGCAGCATTTATATCAACGGGCGGTATGCCGCTTACCTCCTCCAGCAGTTTACGAAATGCTTTTCTTTCCATGTCAGCCGGCTGCGGATTGGATGATTTTCCATAGCAGCGCAGATAATCCGTGAGCATCTTTTCCAGATCACATTTGAGGATACATTCTTTGACGTTCAATCTGTCCATAGCTGTTCTCCTGTCACATGGTTCGGAACAAATCCGTTATATCCTGATTACCTGTCCGAAGTGAGAATTCCGGATATGAGATATCAGAGAGCCGGCAGTTAAAATGGATATTCGCAGCAAACAGCGGTTCGTTTCCGGGGATGTGCATCAGTCTTTCAGTAATTATTTCCTGAACCGGTGAACCTGCAATCAGATTTCCGAATTCGACCTCGTGCTTTTGATGAACGATCTTGATTTTTTGCCATTCCTTCTGTGAACCCTCGTAATAGATGTTTTCAAGGTGATCGCAGCCGGCAAATGTATGCTCCCAAAAGATGTCGATGTCTTTGGGAATCGTAATATTGCGCAGATTGGTACAGCCTGCAAATGCTCCGGAAGCAATCCTTCCGACGGAAGAGGGCAGAACAATATCTGTGATAAAATCCTTTCCGCTGAATGCTTCACTGCCGACAGCGATTACCGGAACGATGTGTTTTTCTTCATGACCGTGAGGATTGACAGCGCGTGCCGGAATCTTGATGACCGGCATGGTCTCATCACCGATCGACACTACACCGATCGGCAGCCGTCCCGGATGCAGCCAGAAAACTGCTAAATGATATTTGAGTTTGTCAGAAACCGGAACGTCTTTGATTGACTCCAAATACTCCTTGAAAATCATAAAAACCGCTCCTTTCAAAAACCGATGGCTCTGCGTTCGGGTTCTTCCGCGCACATTACCGGCATTTCAAAATCTTCCGCGCAGAGCGTTGTCAGCTGTTCGACCGTGAGTGTGCTGGTGTTCCCGACTGTCAGGCGTCGTGACATCCGCATTTGCGCCTGCTCCAATAAATTCCGGACATAGCGTCCGTTGCCGAAATCCGGAATTCTGACAGCCTTCCGGAAGATCGCGAGCGCCGCATACTGTTTTGCCGTTTGCCAGAACGCCTGCTCTTCCTCTGAGAAACTATCATGGTATTTTGAAATATACAAATGCAGCCCGTCACAGATTGTATGGAGAATCCGGATCCATTCCTGAAATGCCTCTGCTTCATTCAGGATATTTCCGATATCATCGGTTTTCAGCAATTTATTTGGAATGGAATCGGCTTTTGTGATGTAATAACTGAGCCGCGGCAGAATAAACATCGCAACAGCCTGATCCAGATCGAGGATATCAAGATTGGAAAAGCCCCATTCGCGCACAAATTCATCATGCTTTCTGCGTTCTGTATGATCGCTGTCCTCACGGAACAAAAATTCGGTTTCGTTTTGCTGCTTTTCCCGAACGAATCCGGCTTCGGCTTTCCATCGTTCCATCAGTTTCACCTCTTGGCTGTCATTCAGCTTCTTTCGGATTCACAACCCATAGACCTTTTTCTTTCGGTTAAATGAGCGGATGCAGTCTGCCGGCAAAGGTTCTTCGGACAGCTTGCTTTCGGCTTTTTCAATTTTCTTTTTCCTTTGATGCACTCTGTCATCTATACACCAGCGACACGGACCGTGATGGAGCCGGCAGCTCATATAATCCATTATTCCGCCATATAATTTCCGGTGTTCTTTTCCGTGTTTGATCGCTTTTATCATGCTCATACAAACACCCCTCCATTCCGAAGAATGCTTTGCCTGATTATTGCTTCTACGCCGCTGCAAAGAGATTGATAATCTTTATGCCTTTTTGTTTTGCGAGATTTACTGTCTGTGCAGTGCCGCTTTTGTGATTGACGTCATAATAACAGATACAAGCATCCGAAGCCAGCTCGACAAGCCAGGCATTTCTGCGCCCCATGCACTTCTCATCATGATGCTGCGAGGTGTATTCAACGCTGTCTGCTCGCTGCATTATGATGCGGAATTCATATTTTTGCTCCGGCGTCCAGTTTTTGGTCTGTTCTTCGTTGGAACAGGGCAGAACCAGATGCAGCCGCACCTCAGCCTTTCCCTTCATAGCATCCCGCAGCCGCAGGACACATTTCGCCGCAGCGGTATCAAATCCGACTGCGCCGCCCGCATAAAAATCTGTGATACCTTGGTCTTTCACAAGTTTTTCCAGTAGCGGATACAGCCGGTCAAAAAGCTGTTTGGAAGGCTCCGACAGGATTCTGTGTCCTGTGAAACAAGCAGTTTTTTTCATGATACGATCTCCTTTTTGTGGTTTGCCTTTCGGCTGATACCATTTTATCACATGGAATGCTCAAATATTTGAGCGAGGAATCAGGTTGTCAGATCATGTGGCTGTAATTGATTCGTTTAAGAAAATGGCTAAAAAAATAAACCCCCTAAGGACAGAGGCTTTATATAATCCTGTATTATTATGAAAGATAGCCAGAGAACCGATTCAATAGAAGAATGTTCTTTCAATCAGGTGCTTTGCGAAGCCGTAGCAAGATGCTCCAGCATTGAGCCGACGATAATCTCTCCTGTTTCTGCATCGCGGCAGAAGTAAATGCGGATCAGATTTGCAGCACGGTTTCCTTATTTGATGTGCATATCCAGCTGATACTTCTTCCCGTTGTGCGTTACGGTGTAGTCGTTTTCATGCAGCCGCACGGCTTCCTTTCCGTTGAAAGATACTTCCCAGTTTCGCTGATCGGTGAAGCGTGCGAGCTGCTCATCAGTCAGAATTCCGTTTCGTGTCCGCGCATAGGCGTCAAGATACAACAAGCCGTCACAGAGCAGTGAAACATCCAGACCGCCCTGATATTTGCGCAGCTCAGCTCTTGCTCTCTGCGTAATAATAAGTGTTTCCGGAAACTGTGCTTCTGCCCACTCGCAGACCTTATCTTTATCGGTCGGAAAGCCGGCGGCTATTTCTGCCTTGTCTTTGTAAAACTGCACCAGCTCCGCCGATTTTTCATATGCAGTTTGCCGCTCCTGAAATACCGCCTGCATTTCGGTGATATAGGTTTGCAGTTCTTCGATTTCTGTCTGTGCGGTTTTCAGCTTCTTTTTTGTTACGCGAAGGATTTCGTTCCGTTCCCGAAGATCGGTCTCCTGCTGTTCCAGTTCAGAAAGCCGTGCTTTCAGTTCGGCATTTTCCTGCTGATAAAGGGCACAGGATTCCTCTAAAGTCTGCGCTGTCCTGCGGCGTTCTCTTAACGTCAGCAGATGTGCGTCCGCCTGAAAAACAACATTCCCGAAATCATAGGCGCGGCGCTTCGGCATTTCCTGAATCTCCCGTTTGAGCTTCTGATAACAGTCCTCCATGTCCTTGCTGTATGCGGCATATCGCAGACGTTCTGTTTCCTGTCCGCGGATACAGACGATGATGTCGCCGGGCTGCGGAGCCAGATGCAACTTGTTATCCATAACAGAAAGCATTTTCTCGCTGACATAGCAGACAATTCCAAAGCCTTTCAGCTTGTCCGCAAGCCGTTCATACGGAAACTCCGCGCGCCGGACAGATGCTTTTTTCGTTTCCGCTTTTGGATTGGACTTTGGTTTTGCAGCGGGCTTCTGTTTGGCATCTTTGAGAAACGGCTTTGCTTTATCATTGGATACGGTCAGCATCGGTGCGCTGCGGTCAAATGAAACCGAACCAAAACTCAGGGATAATCCTCCGATTGCCGGTAATTCAGTCGGAACAGCAGGCTGTTTCTCTTCTTCCGCTCCGGCATCAGCGACAAGAATCAGCGGATAGTTAAAACGGGGATTCTGGAACAATGCTGCAAAGCGCTCGGCATCCGTTTTCGTTTGGATAAAAAACGGTTTTGCATTGAGCATCATGCCGCAATGCGACAGTTTCAGCTGCGGGTTCATGAGAATCGACCGCACAACCGCGGGACGGAATACCTCGCACGGCGCGTTGCAGGCAACAGGTTCCGTCACAAGCGTCCGCACGCCGCATTCGACTGTCCCGCCGCATTTTACAAAAGAGATGTCTGTGTGGAAGAGTCTGCCCTGCACAGGCAGACGCTCATTCTCCTGCCCGATATTGGCGCCCATGTCTGTTTCGCGCAGAGAGAACGCCCAGATGCCCTGTTCGGGAGAATATGTTACATCTGCCTTCCAGCCCTGATCGAGTGTAAATGAGCAGAGCTGTTCCTCCGGGAAAGCAGCATAATCCTTCGGCGCAGGTGTTTGCAGTTCCGGCGGAGCATCACCGTTCAGCCTTGCGCGGAGCCAACTAAAAGTTTCTAAAACCAGCTGCCGGAATATTTCGGATTCCGATAATTGATTGGAAGCAATTTCAGCATGAAACTGATAGGTCGGATATCGTTTCAGGCGTTGCAGTACAGTCGGTGAATACTCCATTACATAACCCCCATTCATAAATATGCATCTTTTGACTATTATATCATAAGCGCAGACAGAAAGACAATCTGCAATTTAGCGATGAGAAACGGGTTCGGGAATGCCCGACTGCGGAGCCGCACCGTTCTTCCAAAGACGAAAATACTTGCCCAAAGAATGAAGCACGGCGAGTGATCCGTTTTGACGAGACGAAATCGGCTTTTCAAAACAGATATTGCGCAGCGACTATTTGTTCATGGTTATTGTATTTGCACGCCAAATTATGCTGTTAGAATCCGTTTCAGCAGTGTCAGATCAACCGCATTGAGCCGCGCATCGCCGTTCATGTCACCGGCCTTCCAGTTCGGGAGAACAGTACCCGGTACGGCAAGCAGCCATTTTTGCAGCAGAACAGCATCGGCAATGCTGACAATGCCGTCTGCATTGATATCGCCCGAAACCGGTTCCGCCGGAACGAGCTGCAATCTGTTGGTTGTAAGCGTGTTCCTGTTATCAAACCGAACTGTCGGGTTTTTGCCTGCCACAAGCGGATTGCCGCTGTCATACATCGCAAGGCAGATGACCGCGTTCTGATCCAGTGTACCGTCATATTCAAACAGGAACGACTTTTCTGCCCCGTCAGTGAATGTCCCTTTTTCGATTTTGAACGGTTTGCCGAAGGATTTGAGCTTGTTTCCGCTCGCGTCCGTAATCTCCGCGCAGAGATCAATATTGAAGTATGCAGGTGCAAGGCCTGTGTTTTTGATTCGCACAACGAGATTGTTTCCGTACCGGACAGCAGATGTCACGGTAAAATTGTAGCCCATTTTATTGCACATTTCATCTATCACGTCTTTTTGCTCCTGATAGAATTCATAGCTGCAATGGCTGTCCTGATCGAGTGCGAAGATCGACATATGCGGAATTTCAATCGTCTCGCGGAATCGCTGCGGCGTCCAGTTCACAAGGGAATACGCATTTTCTCTGACCGTGTCCCGCATCCACGCATACGGCCAGTAATTCTCACCGACAACCGGCATATTCGCTCTGTAGGTCGGCAGCAGGCTCCATTCGACATTCGGCATGGAGATCAGACCGTCATCCCGCTTTGTAATGCCGACGGAAAGCGCATACTGATAGATCTTTCCGCGGGCATTGGAAGGCAGAACGAGCAGCGTCCTGTCAAATGCCTCTGCATAGAAGTCCAGCATATCCTTCTGGATTTCCAGAGAGGGCATATATTTCTCATCACCGACTGCAAACGAATTATGCCATTCTCCAAAATCGCCGAACGGTCTGACATCAATCAATTCCACTCTTGGGTCGCCGTCATATTTATCTGCCAGTGCCTTGACAAACTCCTTATGCGCCTGCAAATAGACAGGATCATCCCATTTCGGAAATACGATTTCTTCTCCGGGGTGATCGCGGGATTCGGCGGTGTACTTCTGTGCACCTTTGCCGTAAACCCACTGCGGAACATAATCCTCCGCCAGATACGACGAATACGGCATAATGCGGATTTCGTAAGTCATTCCGTACTGCTCACAGGCATCGAGCATCTCGTCGATTTCGTCCCATTGATACACGCCTTCTGCCGGATTCAGGTCATTCCAGTGCGGAGAACCGCTGACGATCGTGACAACATCCCACGCGTGATTATCCGCCGAACCGCCGATGCCGTACTCAAACGCATCGCTGAGCATATACGGCGTATACGCTGTCATCACAAATCCCTTGTGCGGATTGGAAACTGCTTTTCCGGATACTTCTGTTTCATATATCGCTGTGGGCGTTCCGAAACTGTATTGCAATCCGGTTTCTTCCGGTTCTGTATGAGGAAAGAGCTGTTCACTTACCATTTCTGCCTGTCTGTCGGCGCCGCGTGCATTCAGATGCAGACCGTCTGAAGCATAATACTCTTCCTGCTCATAATAGTGATTTTCCAGACAGAGCTCCAGCCACGGACGGAACAGATCGATCACGCCGGTCTGTTCTGTTTCAGCAAGTTCATTGATCACATCACCGAACCACCTGTACGCTGGAAGCGGATACTTGAACGGATCGCTGCTTTCACCGTGCTGTTTGACCAGATACACTGTCATCCCTTTTTCTTTTGCAAGCCGGATCATCTCCGTCATATTGGTCTTGTAATCGGACGGGTCGGGGTTTGTTGTATTCTGTTTTGTATAATCATTGATACCGACTGCAAGCAGCAGAATATCGCCGGATTTACCGTAACGCTCGGCAGTAGCGAATGAATATCCCAGCAGATCGGCAGACGTGATACCGCTGACGGAGATGTTCCGGATATCATATTTTTCTGTATCAATATAATTGCAGAGATACTGCCCCCAGCCATGCGCAACTTCATCTGTTACATTATAGCGGCTTGCAGCGGTAGAATCGCCGCCTACCCAGATCGTCGGCTTGGTTTCGGTTCCGGTCGAGGTCTGCTCAATTTCCAGTGCACTGATCGAAAACGATGTTCCGACACCGGAGCCCGCATAGATATTGAGCTGACCGTCCGTCACCGGTATCGTAAAAGAATCAGACGCATTGCCGCCCGTCAGAAAATAAAGCTGCGGCACGCCTTCTGCGGTAATCGTCGTGGAACGGTCATCACCGGTCGTAACCGAGATTTTATATACCCCGCTGGGCAGGTCAACATTGAACACATGATTTGCCGCATCAGATTTGAAGCGCACCGCATCTGCGAGTACTCCCGTTCCGCTTGCCGGCACATCCTCAACCGCGGCGGTATTTGCAAAGCCGTATCCTTTTGCAGAATCATAGCCGTCCGAAGCGGATACGCCGATATAGCCGTTTGCCGTACCAAGACCGCCAAAGTCAAACTTCATTGAAATCAGTGACTCGGCATTCACATCTGTTTCCATCGGCGCAGAGAGCAACGCCATTGTAGCTGCAAGAATCGCTGAACATAATCGTTTCACAGGAATCAGCTCCTTTCGCTCACCATATAAAGCGTGTGTTCGCTGATTCCATTATACTGTATCCGACTTGCTTTGTCAACACAGATATAAATTTATAATGTATCTCACGGGTATTTTACATGATTCAGTCACAGTGAGAAAGGGTATAACAAATTGTTCCCGACTCTTGCATTTGCCTGCAAAACATGATATACTGAAAGCAGCACGAGAACGGATAGAACCCACGAGATGAGGTGATGTTCTGTGATGAGGAGTATTCTGTTCTGGACGGTGATCCTGTGTGTGCTGTTTCTTGCTGCAAGTTGGATTCTGTCACGCTTTCGCTTGAAATTCCGTGTGCGGATTCGTGAACCGGTCACGCTGCTGATTGCATTTGGGACGGAAGCAGGCATCTTACAGCTATTGCTTCGGATTTCGAGCAAGCCGGTCAGGATCATTACGATTGTACTGTGGGCGGCGGCACTGATTGCATTCTGTATTTACGGTTTCTGGATATTTGTGCTGACTCACCGTCATGAAATATCGAGCAAAACCGATTATAACGGTACACGCTGTATTGTCGAATACGAACCTGTGATGTGGGAGAGCCGACGCCGGTATTACGCATATCGCGGATGGTTTGTGCGCGGCAAAAAACTGATTCATAAGGAAGGCTATGCGTGCGGCAGCGGAGAACCGTCAGGAGATGATGAAGAATGAAAGCCGCTTTGTGTCAATTTCAAATAGAATATGAAGAAAAGGAAATCAATCTGCATCGGGCCGGACAGATGATTGCAGAGGCTGCAAAGGCGCACGCAGAGATCATATTCTTCCCGGAAATGTCCTTTACCGGCTTTTCGATGCAGGTCAATGCGACCGGAGAATCAAACGGAGAAACGCTCCGGCAGATGCGGGAATACGCGCAGGCATACGGCATTGCGGTCGGGTTTGGATGGGTAAAGAAAAACGGAGAAAAAGGTGAGAATCATTATACGGTTCTGGATCAGAACGGAACGATTCTTGCTGATTATGTCAAGATTCATCCGTTTTCCTTCAGCCGCGAGGATACCTATTTTGAAGCCGGATGCCGTACCGCTGTATTCACATTTTCCGGTCATACATTCGGCTTGTTTATCTGTTATGATCTGCGGTTTCCGGAGATTTTCCGCGCAGTATCCGCGAAAGCAGATGTTCTGGTTGTTGCGGCAAACTGGCCGGAGAAGCGCATCGGACATTGGAATAAGCTGCTTGAAGCCCGTGCGCTGGAAAATCAAAGCTGGGTGCTTGGCATCAACTGTTTCGGCAATCAGCAGGAGCTGCACTATAACGGCAGCAGCAGAACCGTTAATCCGGAGGGCGAAACGGTTGAATGCCTGATTGACCGTGAAGGCATGATCTTCTGCGAGATAATGAACGAATCAGCAGAATTCCGGAACAGCTTTCCGGCTTTGCAGGATCGCAGACCGGAACTGTATAAAGAACTATTGAATGCAACATTTATGATGAAGACGAAGAAATCATCAGACGAGAAATACTGAGCAATTGGCCTGAAACACTTCGCGGCACTGCAAAAGATACAGTGGCTCAGATGGCGGCTGAAGCAAATGAGTATGTTTGATGCATAGAAAGCAGTGCTGCTTTCATTATACACTACTTTGGAGGTTTACACAAGATTGGGGATAGACTCTCGCAACAAGGATACTGTTAAATCAAGAGGACGCCCTGCTGCACAGGGCGCCCTCTTTCTGTGGTCATTCGGTTATTGTCTGAGAAGTATCCGCTTCAGCAGCGTCAGGTCAATCGCGTTGATCACCTGATTGTCGTTGAGATCAGCCTGCTCGGCCTGCTCGCTGTTCAGCTGCGCATCACCGATCAGATATCTGCTCAGCAAGACTGCATCCGCCGCGGATACATAGCCGTCACGGTTGATATCTCCGCGGGATGCCTGTCCGCCGACTGCAGTGAATGTAATCTTGTCAACATTGAATCCGCCCTGCTGTGTATACAGCTTTAGATCGGATTCGCCGGCAGGAAGCTCCAGCGTCACCTTGAACTGCTGCCAGTTCTGCCAGCCGCCGGTCGCCGGAATATCGAGCGTACCGAGCGTATTGCCGCCGCAGGAGAAAGCGATCTGTCCCCCGCCGCTTTCAGATGCAGCATCCACAGTCAGCTCATATTTCATCGCCTGAGGCACAGAGATCGAATAGCTCATCCAGTCTCCTGATTCAATATATCCGACATTCTTTCCGCCCTGTGTGCAGTCCTCCAGCTCAACGCCGCTCATGGAAGTATAGTTTTCAGCTTCCAGAACCGTATTGCCGGAGTCGGACAGAGAAAGCCGTTCAACGTTCTGCGGATCCGGGTCTGATGTATGCGGATCGGGATCAGTCTCACTCTTCGGAACCGTCCGCCATACTGCATTCTCAGCATGTGCATTCAGAATCTTTTTGAGGTAGTTGCCGGCATCTGTCAGCGAGCTGCCGTCTCCGCCGAAAATACTGGAACCCTCTGCCTTGTTGCTGATTGCCCAGTTACACCAGGAGAGTTTGTTGGAATCCATCCATGAAAGCCACTGTTCTGTCGATCCGACATTGACGGAACCGTCACCGTCTGCATTGACCGTTCCCCATTCGGATACAAAGACCGCTGCATTTTTGCTGAGTGCCGCATCGCCTTTTCCGCGCAGATCGCCGCCGTGCGTGCCGGCATAAAAATGCAGAACATATGCAACATTGCTGTCATTGATCGGATCATTTGCGGCTGCATCGACATCCTGAGACCATGTCGGTGTGCCGACGAGGATCAGATTGTCCGAATACTTGCGGATCTCCGGAATTACCTGCTCGGCATAGCCTTTCACGGTAGACCAGGAGATCATTGTCGGTTCATTGTAAAGCTCAAAGATCACATTGTCATATTTACCGTAATCACGCGCAATCTCGGAGAAAAAGCTTTTTGCTGCATTCGTGTTATTATGTGCGCCGTGCGAATGCCAGTCCACAATCACATAGATATCCTTTGCGATCGCCGCATCCATGACAGAGCGCAGCGCGCCGACATCTCCGCCGTTGTAGATCGAACCCTGATCGTCTACACCGAGCGAGCAGCGCAGAATCTCACACTTGAATTCGTCAACCATGCGGTCAACGGTGCCGCTGTTCCAGTACTGTCCCTGCCAGTTGCTCCAGAAAAAGCTCATTCCCTTGACCTGCACCGGTTCCTTGTAAGATGAACCGATGATCTTGTTTCCGCTGGTCTGAAGCTGACCGTAATAACTGACCGGTCCGCTCTCTGCCGCAGAAACCTCCGAAAATTCAGGTACATACAAGACCTGCGGAAGGAGTACAGCTGACATCACGAATGCACAGACTGCACTTAACGCTTTTTGAATTTTCATAAAGTTTGCCCCCTCATAAAAATATTTCAATTTACGCATTTTACAATGCGCCAATCACCGTGTCATGCGCATCAGTCCGGCTGTGTCTCTGTTCGGATGATCCGGACTGATCCGAAAAAGTTCCTTTCTCTCATTGCGAATCTAAAAACAGAATGGGGTATCTATTTATTATTATAACATTTTTTTATTAGTTAGACAAGGCAAACGCAATCATTTAATATAAAACCGTTGCTATGCATAGATATATTCAACATATTTTCAAGCAGCCGGTGCAATTGTCCTCACATATCGCGGCTGCTTACATCAAACGGCGGTTCCGGCACATGCGATGATCCGTACAACATCGACAATTTCGGTCTGGTGGAATGGATGAGTGAGGAAAAGGTACGCGAGTATTTCCGGAAGACGGCGGATATTTCTTATCCGGTCCGGGCACAGTTTTCGAGAATTGTTCCGTTCAGCGCACCAAAAAAGAGTATCCTATGGCAAAAGCAAAAAATCCGTCCGAAGGCCGGTGGGTTCAGGTATTCATCGGCAAAGACAAGAACAGCAAAAACATAAAGTGAAGGAAGCAGACAAATGCGGAAATATTTTTTTAGAATTCTATTGCTTTTTTTTCAGTCATATGTTATAATACTTTCAGATTCATAAGCATGAAACCCAAATCAGTACGGAGGTAACGAATATGATCATCAAACTGCTTGTTAGTATTATTGTCGGCGCGATCGTAGGCTCTATTGCCGGAAAGATTATGGAAAAAGAAAGCAAAGGCTTTATCGTAAATGCCGTTCTCGGAATTGTCGGCGGTGCAGTCGGCGGCTGGATCGGCAGCATCATCGGTATCGGCGGCGGCTGGATTTCCGGTATTATTCTTGCTATTGTCGGCTCCTGCCTTGTGATTTATCTGATAGGATTGCTGAAATAACCGCCTGAAACAACTGCATAAAAGCAACGGCTGACCGTAAAATTTACGGTCAGCCGTTTTTTGCTGTCGCTCAATAATTACTGCTCCGCATCCTGATCCGGTGAACCTTCGACGATCCGGATTCCGTCCTCTGTACCGCGAATATGGATTTCACTGACCTCTTTCTCAGCATCAATAATCAATGCGGCGATCGGATCCTCCACTTCATCCCGCAGGACACGGCGGATATCACGCGCACCGTAGCGGTGTCCGTGGGATTTTTCCGCTGCAATTTTCAGTGCAGCATCGTCCCAGTCCAGTGTAATACCGCGTTCTGCCAGTGCAGCAGCAGTTTCTTTCAGCATCAGTCCGGCAATTTCGGCATAGTTTTCTTTGCTCAGCGGCTTGAAAACGATTATTTCATCCACTCTGCCGACAAACTCCGGACGCAGGAAATCCTTCAGTGCTTTCAGCGCTTTATCCTTGGAGATTTCTTCCTCTGTCCGGTTAAAACCGACACCGGTCGTTTTGTCGGTACTGCCGGCATTGGAGGTCATAATGATGACAGTGTTTTCAAAATTGACATTTCTGCCCTGTGCATCATCAATTCTTCCTTCATCCAGAATCTGAAGCAGCAAATTCATGACATCCGGATGCGCTTTTTCAATTTCGTCGAACAGAATGACAGAATACGGACGGCGGCGCACCTTTTCCGTAAGCTGACCGGCTTCGTCATATCCGACATATCCGGGCGGCGAGCCGATCATTCTGGAAACAGCGTGCTTTTCCATATATTCCGTCATATCGAGGCGAATCAGCGGCTCAGTCGAATCGAACATCTCATTTGACAGAACCTTCACAAGTTCTGTTTTTCCGACACCGGTCGGACCGACGAAAATAAAGGATGTCGGTCTGCGCCGTGCAGTCATTTGAACACGGCTGCGCTTGATTGCGCGGGCAAGCGACTGAATTGCTTCGTCCTGTCCGATGATATGTTCTTTCAAATGCGATTCGAGATCACGCAGCTTTGCATATTCGGTCTCTTCGATTTTATTCGCAGGAATTCCTGTCCAGATTTCGATGACATGTGCAAGATCGCCTGCTGTCACAGAAACGGAAACCGGATGCTCCGTCAGCTCCTGCTTTCTTGCTTTCATTCGGATCAGATCGCCTTTCCGTTCCTGAAGCCGCTGGTAATCCGGATTCTGATCGGATTCGATATCCTCAATTTCCTCTTCCCGTTCGGCAATCTGTGTTTCAAGCTGCTCCAGCTCATTCAGTTCCGGATGCCGGATACTGACATATGCGCAGCTTTCGTCCAGCAGATCAATTGCCTTATCGGGCAGAAAACGGTCTGTAATATAGCGTTCGGACAGAACAGCACAAAGGCGAAGCATTGCCGGTGAAATACTGACGCGGTGAAAAGACTCATAATACTTTGCAACGCCCTTTAAAATTTCAACAGTATCGTCAATTGTCGGTTCATCAATCTTCACGGGCTGAAAGCGGCGTTCCAGAGCACCGTCTTTTTCAATATACTTCCGGTACTCCGTAAATGTCGTTGCGCCGATGACCTGAACCTCACCGCGGGAAAGCGCCGGTTTCAGAATATTCGCGGCATTCATTGAGCCTTCGGAATCGCCTGCACCGACAAGGCTGTGAATCTCATCAATAAACAGGATGACATTCCCCTGCTCCTTGACCTCTTCGATCAGCCCCTTGACGCGGCTTTCAAACTGTCCCCGGAACTGCGTTCCCGCAACAAGTGCTGTCATATCAAGCAGATAAAGCCTTTTATCCTTGAGATGAAACGGCACATCACCGGAGGCAATCCGCTGCGCAATTCCCTCTGCGACTGCGGTTTTGCCGACACCCGGTTCACCGATCAGGCAGGGGTTATTTTTCTGTCTGCGGGACAGAATCTGAATGACACGGGCAATTTCGGCATCTCTGCCGATTACGCCGTCCATTTGTCCGTCCTCCGCTTTTTTACTCAGGTTTGTGCAGTAGCTGCCGAGATACTTGGATTCTTTCTGAACGTCACGCTTCTTCTTACGGTCTTTCGGTGCAGACTCCTGCGGCTTTTCGTTTCGCTTCGGAGCAGGCTTGCTTTTCACAGGTTCATCCTGCTGTTCCGGAGGAACCTCTTTTTCATTGACAGGATGATCGGTAAAAAGGCGCTGAATAAAACCGGGAAGTGTGCTTGCGCCGCCCATTTCAAAATTATCGTCATCCATAATATCCATCATCTGATCACTGATTGCCTCAACGTCATCATCCGAAATACCGAGATGCTCCATGTATTCGGCTACCTGCGGAATATTCAGTTTTTTTGCACAGACAAGACAGAATCCTTCATTCTTCTTTTCCGACCCGTGCATCGAAGTAATAAAGACAACAGCAGGACGTTTCTTACAATTGCTGCATAATACCATGTATGTATTTCCCTTCCGGCGGGGATTCCGCCTGACTGAATCTCGCCCGGCACTGCTCAGATCAGTGTCGGCAGGTTGTTATATAAGAAATGGAACACAACTGTTTTGCTGATGGATTCATCACTGAAGCAGAAAATATGTCCGCCGCCGAGCAAAACCATCAGACGAACAAAAATCGTAAACATGACTAGCATCGCGACAACTTCCATGATGCCGAGAATTCCGCCGAACAATCGCTCTTTTGATTTTGTCAGGTTCAAAAACAGCTTGTTCTGCAAAATTGCACTGATGACAGCCGCAATCACCATCACAACGGAAAACAGAATCAGATAGAGAAACATGCGGACAACCTCTATCGTCGGCGTTCTGGCAAACAACCGTTCAATTTCCGTTGCCGATTCACGGGCGGATTTTTTCCGGTCATAGAGAAGACGGACCATATTCCGCATCACATTGCTGTCATCAAGAACAGCTTTTTCAAAGCTCTTTCTGACATACGCAGGCATTTTCTTATCCATTGCCTCACCGTATGCTGAGATGAAGGCATCCCGGATGCTGTTCAGAAAATATGTTTTCTGAAAAACAGGTTTATCAATGCGCGAACAGACATAATCATACAGCCCCTCATCAAAGCTCTGCCCATCGTCGGAATACAGTATTTTTTCAACCGCATCCCTGTCGCAGGTTAATCCGTAGTGTTCGTTATCAATTGCCTTCTTAAATGCAGTGGGAAGATCTACTTTTTCATTCACTGATTCAACAGATGAAATATTGCTTCTCAGTGCAATAGATTCGTAGACTGATTCCGCGCCCGCTGACGCAACAAGCGATGCGACCAGAGATGCAAAAATATATCCGATTCCGAGTATCAGGACTTTCGTTGCACCGCGCTTTGCATTGGAATGAATCACATAAACAATGATTGCGATGACACAAACATCCAAAATCCACCAAAAATGGTTTCCCATCCTTTTTCCTCCTGTGTCTCCCCTTTTTTTCTTCCCGTTCTGTATTTCCTATTTTCTTTACCAGTGGAGTTCCATCCGGTCAATATGCTGATATCCGTGTAAAAACAGATAAGAACCGATCGACCGAAAGCCCTCGTAGCTATCTGATATTTCTTTTTCATTCATAACTCTGCCGGTCTCCGAAAGGCGCTCCAGCCGGGAACGGAACTGTACCAGAACTGTTCCGTCAGAGAAGAATCCGATATCTTTGATTTCCCGGTCATAACTGCGCGCAACGGGCGATGCGGCATTGCCATCAAGGATTACCACGGCATTGGACCGCTTTTCCTGATTGGACAGCAGCAGCGCCGCCGTCTTGTCCCGGAACACACAGCCGACCAGAGAATCCGGATAGACATAACTGCTCGACACAGCCCCCTCCGAATTCAGGAAAACGCACTGACTGTCACCGAGCACAAACGGATTCCCCTCACTGGTATTATATACCGAAACTGCCAGCATGTCAAGTGGCTGACTGCTCCAAAGATCATCCTTCTCGGTAAAACTGTACGAATGAACGACAGATTTCAACGAACCCTCCTGCATATAGACAGAAACCGCGTAGCAGCCCTTGCCGTCCTTGCGGAAGCAGACATCGCTCAAATCCTCGACACAGCTCCGGTCATAGAGCTGCTGCCCCTTTGCATTATATACCAGCATTCTGCATGCGCAGGTTCCGGAGCCGGTGACCAGAATGACCTTTCCCTGATCCGAAACTCTTCCGAAGATAATCGGATCCGTAACGTTTTTTTCAAAAATCCCCTTTGAAGGCGTATCCAGACGGAAGCGGGTTCCGCCGTTCTCATAAATCAGCGCGTAGTCTCCGGCATATTGCAGCATTGCATTTCCGTATGTGTGCTGCCTTGCCGAAATCAGATCACCGCCGGTCTGATAAAAATTCAGATAAGAATCCGTCAGAACGACAAGCTTTCCGTCCGCAGAACCGAGCTGATAGTCGGAACTGCCCGGAACATAAAGCGGGAATTTTCCCTGCTGCCCCTGCTGCTGCGCCTGATGCCGGAGTCCCATGGTATCCATACCCGGCATCCATGAATTCCGCTTGCGGTATAACACAAGAATCGCCATTACCAGCAGGAGGAACAATGCCGATCTGCGCAGAATCCGACGGCGCTTTCTCTGATTCCGCATAGCATATATATTCTTTTTTTTCTCTCTTGCGCCTTTTGTCTGTTGCTCTTTCTTTGCCATTTGTTTCTCCGTTCAAATCTCATGATTCGGTGAATCAGATTCCGTCATCACCGCGTCTGTATAAAAGACCCTGTTCAGATAAAGTCCGTGCGCCATTGCCGTTCTGCCGGCAGCAAGTCTGTTTTTCGCTGCAAGAATCTCCGGCATGGCATCAGCCGGAAATACGCCTTCATTGATATCCAGAAGCGTTCCGACAAAAATACGAACCATATTGTATAGAAATCCGTTTCCGCGGATATAAATCCGAACATCGGCTCCGCTGCACCGGATTTCCGTTCCGTATATTGTCCGGACACAGTCTGTTTCCGGCATTGCCTGCGCACAGAAGCTGTGGAAATCATGCGTTCCGACAACTGCCTGCGCCGCTGCACGGATCTTATCCAAATCCAGCCTCCGTCTGTAATGATATGCCAGATCGGATAAAAAAGGATTTTTGCTCTCGTGGCAGTGAATCCGATACAGATATTCTTTTCCGCGGCATTCAAACCGTGCATGAAACTCAGGATCGGTATCTTCCGCAGAAAGCACGGAAATATCTTCCGGCAGATAACCGTTCATTGCCCGGACAAGATTTTTACAGCGAATTTCACGCTCGGTATAAAAATGCAGGACAAATTCATTTGCATGAACGCCCGTATCCGTGCGGGAACACCCGTAAACCGTTGTGATGCCGTTCAATACGCGGGAAAGCTGTTTTTCCAGCTCACCCTGTACCGTCACCGCATTCGGCTGCCTCTGAAATCCGTGATAACGGGTTCCGCGGTAGGCAATGCGCATTTTAATGGTTCGCAAGGAATCAGCCCCTTTGTTTCGTTTTCCGGATCCGTCTGCGCCGGATACCGAGCAGAACAGCCGTCAGGAAAGAACCTGTGCTGATGATGCATCCGGCAATCAGGCCGCGCGGAAGAAAGCGAAGCCGGATCTCATGCTTTCCGCTTTCCAGCGGAATCCCGAGCATCGCATCCATCACGCGGCAGGTTTCAGCTTTTTTCCCGTCAACATATGCTGTCCAGCCGCTGTCATAGGGAATATTCAGATACAGCAGCCGTTTTCCCTCAGCCGTCACATGTCCGGTAATCTCCGTATCGGAGCGGGAATCTTCCGAAAAAGCGTTCTGCATGAGCTGCTGATATCCTTTTTCAAAGGCTGCATCATTCTGCTTTGCGATATACAGTCGGAGACTGCCCTGTTCGTGTGCATTCACCGTGAATGATACCGTGACGGTCTGACCTGCTTTTACCGCACCGATCTGTGTCACAAACGGCGAAAGAGTATAGCAGCCGCCCATCCAGTATTGATCGGAAGCAGCAGTCTTTCCGTCAACCTGAATTTCATATTGCCTGACGGCTTCAGCCATTTCAGCATCCATATCCAGAAAATAGACATACCAGCCGTCTGAATCGGGCGTATAGGTAAATGTCAGATGATCGCGTTCATCAGCGGCGGAACAGTGCCAGATGCCGCTTTCGGCTTCTGTTATCTGCGCCCCCTGTTCTGATGTAACTGCTGCCGGCACATGGAGATACAGCGGCTCTGCGCATCCGGTTACCGCTTCAAAAAGCTTCTGCTGAACGGCAATTTTATCGCTGTCATCCGGCATTTTTCCGGCATCCTCCGGAATACAGAATCCGGTCAGCGCCCGGCAGCGGAACGCATAGGCATATGTATCGCCGAGCTGCCGGTACAAAGCATCCGGCAGCTTTGCATTCGGCATTACAACATATTGCAGTCCGGTCAGCAACATAGACACCGGCGGAAGCTCCTGATAAAAATAATAGTTCAGTCCGGAACCGGAATCCATTCCGAGTCTGCTGCAAAAGACACACAATTGATCCGGAATCAGCGAACTGTAATAACTGCCGCCGTAAGGCATATCATAAAGCAGCTCCGGATTATAGCTGCGAAACGGATACATTGCCGTCCTGTATACGGAATAATCCTGCGCCTGCGCATCCGCTTTGACGGCATCCGCCGCCTGCTGCATTCCTGCATCCGGTTTCAGATCGTCCGCACGGAACTGCCGTGCTGCCGTTCCGGCTGTCAGAAAGGCATTCAGCGCCGTTTCTCCGGCAGCAGCAGCCAGCAGCAGCGCAAAAAATGCGGCTTGCTTTTTCGGCGCAATTATCCGAAGCAGATATGTACTGCAATACAGAACAATCAGAATCAGACAAACCAGCGGGATATCCGTTGTCTGATAAACCTGTGAGAAAAACATCACTGCCGCGCTGAAACCGAGCATCGGAATCATACGCAGAAGCTGCCCTTTTTTTCCGGATTCCGGGTCGGAAGAAGTTGTATACCGCCAGCCCATAAACAGCAAAACCAGCGGAACAAGATGCGCAAAGCGGTGAATAAAGCCGTGCGGCGTGTGGAAGCCGTGCCATATATAGTTCAGCGGCGTATACCAGAGGCTCAGCATCAGAAATGCAAAGATACTGCCCGTTACAATCCGCTCACGGAGTGATATCCTGCGCTCTGTCAGATATCCGAAAAGGAGAAAGACGCCGAGCATACTGCCTGAAAGATTCGGCATTCCGATATGCAGATAGGGAAACGTAAAGCTTGCCAGTCTGCCGATTCCGGCACCGAGCGGAAACTCTGTCTGTCTCAGTGACGGAAAACCGTCGCCGGGCGCACTGTACGCAAAAAGCGAACATGCCGTCGGGATCAGCAGAACCGCACCCATTCCCGCAGCAAGCAGAGAAGAGCCGAAAAATCTGCCCGTCTCCCGAAGCAGGCTGCCGCGCTTCTTTTTCAGAACAATCAGCAGCCCGACCCAGCATAGTCCGGTCATCAGACAGGTCATATAGCACATATACGGATTAAAAATCAAAGAACAAAACAGTGCGGCGGTATAAAGCCCAGGTCTTCCGTCCCGTACAAGAGGAATCAATCCTGCCAGCACAAGCGGTGTCAGCGCGACCGTATCCAGCCAGATCAACTGATAGAAATTGACCAGATACCACATATTCAGCGCATAAAGCACGGAAAAAACAACTGCGGTCAGATCAAGCTCCCGCCGGACTGTCCGAAGCAGAACAGAGAAAAACAATCCCGCAAGACCGATCCGAAAACAGATTGAACATGTCAGAAACAGCGGAATCACCGACTGCGGTAAAAAGACACAGACGATACTCCACAGATTTGAGCAGTAATAGGCGCCCGTACTCCAGAGATTGATGCCAAGTCCGCCACGCCATGTATAAAGCAGGCTTTGCCCGGAATGCACGACATTCCAAAGCAGAAGCGTAAACGGATAATACTGAATTGCGGCATCCGATTCCAGTGCGGTATCGCTGCCGAACGGATATCGCCCGCCTGCCGCGAATAAAATCAGCATTCCGATACACGGCACCAGAAAACACAGAAAATGATAGATACAGTTTTTCTTTTTCATCTCAGAATCTCACATAGATACGGCAGAGAATCACCGTTGCAAACAAAAGCAGCGTAAAGGCAAGTGCGAGATAATCCCGCAGGCCGCTTTTCAGAACACGCAGACGCGTTCTGCCCTCTCCGCCGTGATAGCAGCGGCATTCCATTGCCAGCGCAAGCTCCTCAGCCCTGCGGAATGCGGAAACAAACAGCGGAATCAGAATCGGTGTCAGCGCTTTTGTCCGCTGAATCAGTCCCCCGCTTTCCAGATCGGCGCCGCGCGCCTTCTGTGCGGACATAATCTTATCGGTTTCCTCGATCAGAGTCGGGATAAACCGCAGCGCAATCGTCATCATCATTGCCAGCTCATGCACCGGCATTTTCAGCTTTTTCAGCGGAGAAAGCAGCGATTCGATTGCATCCGTCAGCACAATCGGAGAGGTCGTATAGGTCAGTAAAGATGTTCCTGCGATCAGAAGGCAGATTCTCGCAATCATAAACGCCGAAGTATGAACGCCTTCCTCAGTCAACTTGAGAAAATGCCATTTCCAGTAAATTTTTCCGCCGTCCAGCAGAAACAGATTGAACAGTCCCGTAATAATCAGGACAGGTACAATCGGCTTGATGCTTTTCACAATCATTTTCGGCGGAATTCGTGAACAAGCCGTTGCCACAATCACGAAAAACAGACCCGCGCCAAGCGTTGTCAGGCGCTGTCCCCAGAAGAGCATCACCAGAAAGAGCATTGTGATAATGATTTTGAAGCGTGCGTCCATGCGGTGAACAACGCTTTTGATCGGGAAATACTGTCCCAGCGTAATATCTTTCAGCATGGCGGCGTACTCCCTTCCAGTTTTGCTCTCAGAAGTTCCGCGCCGAACCGGACGGTATATACCTCTTCGGGGAATGTAATCCCGCGCTCTTTCAGACCGTGAAATACTTTTGTGATCTGCGGGAGCGCCAGACCGATCTGCTCCAGCTCCGCGCCGCGTGCAAACACGCGCTCCGGCGTATCGTAGCATACGACCTTCGCATGAGACAGCACCAGCAGCTTTGAGACATATTTGGCAACATCCTCCATGCTGTGGGAAACAAGCATGACCGTACAGCCTGTCTTTTTGTGATATTCCCGCAGCTGGGTCAGAACGGTTGTACGTCCGAGCGGATCAAGCCCGGCTGTCGGTTCGTCGAGAATCAGGACACGCGGTTCCATTGCCATAACACCGGCAATCGCCGCACGCCGTTTCTGTCCGCCCGAAAGCGCATACGGGGACTGTTCGAGCAGCTTCTCATCCAGACCGACCGCTTCCGCGGTCTCCCGCACACGGCGGTCAATCTCTTTCTCATCCAGCCCCATGTTTTTGGGACCGAAGGCAATATCTTTATAAACGGTTTCTTCAAAAAGCTGGTATTCCGGATACTGAAATACCAGTCCGACCTGAAACCGAACAGCACGCCGGTCTGCTTTCTTTGCCCAGATATCCTTTCCGTCCAGCAGAACCGTACCCTCGGTCGGCTTCAGAAGCCCGTTCATCATCTGCATCAGCGTAGATTTTCCGGAGCCGGTATGCCCGATGATTCCGATGAATTCGCCCTGCTCAATCTGCAGATTGATATGATCGACAGCCGTTTTCTGGAACGGCGAGCCGATGCTGTATGTATAAGTCAGATTATTTGCTTCCAGAATCGGCATTCTGCGTGATTCCTTTCTGCGAAAACAATTCCGCGATTGCTTCAACACACGTACTGACATCCAGGATTTCCGGATCGAGATCATAGCCTGCTCCGCGCAGAATACTGCAAAGCTCCGTCACCTGCGGAACATCCAGACCCAGCGCCCGCATTTCATCTACATGCGAAAAGACCTTGTTCGGCGGCGCATCCATATGCACCGTCCCGTGGTCTATCACAATCACCCTGTCACACTGTGCGGCTTCATCCATCTCATGCGTAATAAGAATGACGGTAATCCCGTAATCACGGTTCAGCATTTTCACCGTGCGCATGACCTCAATTCTGCCCTGCGGATCCAGCATGGCAGTCGGCTCGTCCAGTACGATACAGTCCGGGCGCATTGCAATGATGCCGGCAATCGCAACTCTCTGCTTCTGTCCGCCGGAAAGCTGATGCGGCGCATGATTGCGGTATTCGTACATTCCGACTGCATGCAGCGCCTGATCGACGCGAATCCGCATTTCATCCGAAGGCATACCGAGGTTCTCCAGACCGAAAGCGACATCCTCTTCAACAACCGTCGCTACAATCTGATTATCCGGATTCTGGAACACCATTCCGACATGCTGCCGGATTTCCAGCAGCTTTTCCTCGTCAGAAGTATCCATTCCCGCGACTGTCACGACGCCGGATGTCGGACGAAGAATGCCGTTTATCAGCTTTGCAAGCGTCGATTTGCCCGAACCGTTGTGACCGAGAACTGCGACCAGCTCTCCGTGTTCAAATTCCAGCGAGATGTCTTTCAGCACCTCAGCCGGCTCCGCATTTTCTTCATCTGTCTGATAAGAAAACCGGACATGATCTATTTTTATCAGTGATTCCATATACTCTCCGTGCAGACAGACTTATTATTCATTACGGAACTTCTCCAGTCTGTAAAGCAGACCGTCATCCGGCTCAGTCAAGCCGTTTTTATAATCATAACCGAGATGCCGGTAGAAGTTGACCACCGTCAGCGATGCAGGAATCTCAATGCGCACTGCACGCTTTGCATACTCGTCCTGTTCGAGCGTTTCAATCAGCTTTCTTCCGAGTCCTCTGCCCTGATACGCCGGCAATATGAAGACTGTCAGCAGAATGCTCTCGGTCATACTGCCCCAGAAGGGCGCGACCGTTCCTGTACCGATGATGCGTTCGCCGTCACAGATTACATACATATGTCCCTCTTCGGCACGCTGTTTCAGCACAGCCGGAGAAAGCTCCCCGATCAGCGCATCAATGTATTCCGGCGGATAATCGCGGCTGTTGCTGAGACGAAGTGTTTCCGCGATAACGTCATGCACCGCCTGCTCCTCTGATCCGCGAACCCGTCTGATCTTCATGATTCCGCCTCCCAGATTGCGGTCGCACCGCAGGGAAGCGCAGCTTTCGCCAGTTCAACCGGCAGTCCGATTTCGTCTGCGGAAACCTTCCCGCCGAATTCCGGTACAATCAGGCTGTGCAGCAGATAGCCCATGACTGAGGGCGAAAGCCCAGTCGTATAGCTGTTCAGCAGAAAAAACAGCGGAGTATCCGAGAGCACGTCAAGACATGCCTCAACCAGCGGATAAATGCTGTTTTCGAGCTTCCAGATCTCACCGCCCGGACCTCTGCCGTAGCTTGGCGGATCCATAATGACTGCATCGTATTTTTTTCCGCGGCGTGCCTCCCTGCGAATAAATTTCTCGCAGTCATCGACAATCCAGCGGATCGGCGCTTCGGTCAGTCCGGAGGCAGCGGCATTTTCCCGCGCCCACTGAACCATGCCCTTTGCGGCATCGACATGACAAACCTCCGCGCCTGCCGACGCACAGGCAAGTGTTGCACCCCCGGTATAGGCAAACAGATTCAGCACACGAACCGTTCTTCCGGCATTCTGAATCGTTTGTCTCATCCAATCCCAGTTGACCGCCTGTTCCGGAAAGAGTCCGGTATGCTTGAATCCGGTCGGGCGGACAATAAACTGCAAATTCCCGTAATGAATCATCCAGCTTTCCGGCGGCTTTTTCCGGTATTCCCACTGTCCCCCGCCGGATTTGGAGCGATGATAATGCCCGTCGGCATGATTCCACAAATCGGTCAGCGGAGGCGTCTGCCAGATCACCTGCGGATCCGGACGAATCAGTGTGACATCACCCCAGCGCTCCAGCCGCTCGCCGGATTTGGTATCAATCAGGCGATAATCCGTCCAATGTTCAGCGATTCTCATCAGTTCCTCCGTCAAATCCACCATTCCGGTGTCAGTTCAGCCATTTTCATAATTCTGCCGCTTTTCATATCGATCATGATTTCAATATCGCCGTAGGAATCCGGCATCAGCTGAACCATCAGTTCCCGGCAGGCACCGCAGGGTGCTCCGGAACTGCCGTCCGGCAGAATCGCAACAACCTTGTCAATTTCCTGCTCCCCTGCCGTCAGCATCGCAAAAATCGCATTGCGTTCCGCACAGATTCCGAGTGTTGAGCAGGTATCCACACAAATGCCGGTATATATCCTGCCGGATTTCGACAGAATCGCTGCGGAAACCTCTCCCGCAGTAACATACTCCGATATTTTTCTCGCATTCAGCACACTTTTGGCGGCATCATACAGTTTATACCAGATTTCATCCATAAAAAAGCCTCCCGTCATTCAGCGATGCGTACATTGCGTAATTTTTTCGGTAATAGCCATCAGATAACTGTTGATCTTCCGGAAATCGCGCCCCTCAACCATGACATTGATGATCGGGGAATCGTCCCTGCGTTCACGGACCACAATTCTGCCCTCCATTCCGAGCTCCTCCTGACACTGTGCAATAAAGCCGGAGATTTCGGGGTCGTTTTTCCAGATTTCCTTCCAGTATGCAGGAATCCGCGCCGGAGTCATAACCTGCGGGTCATGCTCCATAACGGACGCGAGTTCACTCAGCGGTTTTCCGGTTCTCTGCAATGCCTGCAGCAAATATGCCGCCGCAATCAGGCCGTCAGGCGCCGGAGAATCCGATGTGTAAATCAGTCCCCTGCCGTCTCCGCCGAGCGGAAGCACCAGCTTTCGCATTCTGGCTGTCATAAACGGCTGCGCAGGCTGTGTGGTATAAACCGGAATATTGCGCGACTGTGCATAACGCAGAAAGCCGAGATTCGTCATGACTGTCACGGCAACCCCGCGCAGCATGGTCTTCGGAAGCATCGGAGGTGCAGCAGCCTGTTCCTGCAATCTGTCCTCACAAAGAATCGCAAGGCACCTGTCACAGTCCAGTGTTTCACCGGTTTCATCCACCGCGATAAATCTTGCGGCATCACCGTCAAAAGAAAAGCCTGCGGAACAGCTGTAATCCTGCACAAATTCAGCGAGTTTGTCCGTATGCTTTACGCCGCACTCCTGATTGATATTGATTCCGTCAGGATTATCATTCATCACAAGAACCTCTGCACCGAGCTGCTTAAAAAGAGGCTCGGCAAGAACAGAGGCAGCGCCGTTCGCACAGTCGATTGCAATACGGATCCGTTTTTTCTCACGAAGTCCCGGTCTGGTCAGTCTGGTACCGAGCAATCTGAGGCAGCGTTTCTGTGCATCGTTCTGAATCTGTACCTGTCCGCAGTTTCTGCCGCTCACAGAACTGACCGTTCCGTTCTGCATCAGAACAGAAATCGAATCAAGCTGCTCTGCGGACATCAGTGCGCCGCTTTTCGCAAACAGCCGCACACAAATCTGTTCAAACGGCTGATCGCCGCACGAAAGGGATATTCCGGCTTCCGCATCCTCAGCCGCAAGCATCATTGCCATTCCCGCAGAAGGCAGCACCCCGAGGATATGTGCATGGCCGCCGCCTGCACAGATTCCCGAACACAGCGCCGCTTCCAGCGCATCCGCTGCAAGCCGCGAATCATGTGACAAATAAAAAACAGGCGGATGACTGCACGATTTCCCGATTGCCTGTGCAGCTGCTCTGCCGAGCCGGAGCATCAGCTCCGGTGTAATATCCGTCATCGCTTTCCCGCGGAGCCCTTCCGGCTTCAGAAGTCTGCTCACAGAATCCGCCTCCCTTCGTTCCGGTCATTCAGCTCTCAGACAGAACTTTTTCCGGAATATACGCAAAAATCAGTTTCTTTTTCAGCACATCCGGCAGTTTTTCCCGAACCGGATGCGAACATGTATTATATGCATTCAGTATCTCAACTGTATCGGGATCACAGAGTCGGATACAGACCGTATGCACGGAGGATGCAAAGCGCCTTTTTGTCCAGTAGACCAGCAGTGCCGGTCTGTCCGGTTCCAGTGCAGCGGCTATTTTCCTGCGGGAACGGAATCGTCTGACATGCAGCCCGAAGTATTTCAGGCAATGCCCCAATGCCAGAAAATTTGTTCCCCAGAAGCCGAACAGCACCCGGAAGCGCTCCATATATCTTGCAATCTCCGGAAACGGAAACGGCGTCCCGTTCATCAGCAGCGCATTATAAACTGCAATGCATTCACAGCCGCTGTAGCTGACAGTCGAACGACCGTATTTCATACCGGATACTGCTCCCAGCGCCTGCCCGTTCAGCAGGCCCTCCGGAAGCGGTATCTGACGGTTATGATCGTAATTTTTCGTCGATAAACGTCTCATATCTTTTCCCTGCAATTCAGAAATCAGGAGCATCTGAATGAAAAGAAGTCATTACATTTCCGTTTCGTTCAGCATATCGGAAAGAGAATACTGCTGACCGATTCCGTCCGGTGCCGGATAACCGAGATGCTGATAGGCAAGTGCAGTCGCACATCTGCCGCGCGGCGTTCTCGCAAGCATTCCAAGCTGCATCAGATACGGCTCACAGATATCCTCCAGTGTAACGGCTTCCTCGCCGATTGCAGATGCCAGCGTATCCAGCCCGACCGGTCCGCCGTGATATCCGCGGATCATCATATCGAGCATTCGGATATCAAGCTTATCGAGTCCCAGCTCATCAATTTCAAGGCGTTCCAGCGCAAGCCTTGTCGTCTGCGCATCAATTACACCCTTGCCGAGAACATCCGCAAAGTCTCGGACTCTGCGAAGAAGGCGGTTTGCGATACGCGGTGTGCCTCTGGAACGCTTTGCGAGCTCCATTGCCCCGTCCGTCTCACACGGAATATCCAGCAGCATCGCGCTTCTCCGGATAATATCACAGAGCTGCTCCGGCGTATAGAGTTCCAGACGCTCAACTATTCCGAAGCGTTCCCGAAGCGGCTGCGTCAGCTGACCGGCTCTGGTTGTGGCACCGACCAGCGTAAAGGGCTGTAAATCAACACGGATACTTCTTGCAGAGGGACCCTTTCCGATCATGATATCCAGCACTCTGTCCTCCAGCGCCGGATACAGAATCTCCTCCACGGCACGAGAAAGCCGGTGAATTTCATCTACAAAAAGCACATCTCCCCTGCCGAGATTCGTCAGAAGCGCGGCCAGATCACCGGGCTTTTCAATCGCAGGACCGGAGGTCACACGCAGATTCACACCCATTTCATGCGCAATGATTCCGGAAAGGGTTGTTTTTCCAAGTCCGGGCGGACCGTAGAGCAGCACATGATCCAGCGGATCACCGCGGCGCCGTGCTGCTTCAATATAGACAGCGAGCTTTTCCTTCACCAGATTTTGCCCGATATAATCCTTCAGTGTTTTGGGACGGAGCGATACTTCTGCATCGCCGTCCTGCGGCAGCACCTCCGGACTGGAAAGACGCGCCTCCTCCGGTTCATCCGCGGCAAAAACAGGGGTTCCTGTTTGTATCATATTCTACTCTCCAAATTTCGTAATAGCTCAGTCAAAATGCCAGAATCTGCTGCTGTACTGATCTTCCGGCAGTTCTTTCCATTTGGTTTCTCCGGTCTGAACAAACCATTTCTTTTTCTTCGGATCCCATTCCAGCCAGCCGTAATCTCCGTATTTGGACAATGCGGATGATGATTGCCGTATCCGGAATGATGCGGATGATGCCCGTGCGGAATCGGTTTTGATGAATGAGAACTGATCGGTCTACCTTTCGGCGGCATGTTTCAATCCTCTCCCTGTCATTTTTTACAAAATGCAAATATCAGCGCTCAAAGAATCTCTTCTTGCGGATATAGAACGGATCAATACCGGTAACCGCCTTTTTTGCTGCCGGCTCTTCCAGGCTGATGAACACCAGCGAATCGCCGGACTTGGAATAATTCTGAAGATACTTTGAAAGCGGGAAGAACAGCTTTCTGGTATTTCCGCCCATATCGAACACAAACAATGTCTGCGGACGTTCGCAGCCGCGAATCATTTCCACAACATAGCACGCATCGACATTCGCCTGTCTTGCGAGATACCGCGTCAGCGGACGGATCAGATGATCCAGATTCTTGGTCGAAGGACGGTACTCGATCGTTTCTTCCTCTTTCATGGAAATCGCCGGAATATTGAGGTTTCTTGCAACCATCAGGATACTCTTGATTTCCTGTGACGAGAATTCTTTTCCGTAGGAATTCGGATTCAGAACGGCATTTGCCGACTGTATCAGATCAAACAGACGCAGACAGTTCAGACGATAGCAGTTTACATATCGCTTCGCGAACTGCTGAAGCGAGCGATAACTGGTAAAAAACGGGATGAAGATATCCCCGTCCGGGTTCTGTGTTGTCACAAGTTCCATTGAAATTCCGCCGTTGACCTCATCCTGCTTTACAGGGCGTTTACAAATGACATAGACGTCGCTTTTAATCAGCATCTGCAAAAAGAGAGAACGCTTTTCCGGTTTTGTAATCGCTTCCTTCAGTAATTCGTCCAGATTCATAGTATAATCCTCCTTTATCCATATCTGTATTCATTTGAGATTGGGTATCTTTCAAAATAATGGTGCAGTCAGCGGGAAATCAGCCCAGCGCATGTGTCATAACATCTTCGATACTGATATACTCACCGAGATCCTCTTCATTCAGAACATGCGGATAGCAGCCGAAATAATATATTTCCGTATCCGTCAGCGGATCGTTTTCACTGCCGCGCTGAACGGCAACCGCTTTGCACTGACCGCCGTTAATCGCATATCCGATCTGATCGCACTGGCTCAAGCCGCTAAAATAGTATCCGAGCCGGATATTGACCGCATCTCTGACGCTCACGGCATTATCGAAAGTCTCCGGCATTTGACCCCAGCCGAGATCGGCGCCCCGGTAATAGAACACACCGTCTGCCATTGTGAGATCAGCGCCCATTGCCTGCACATCCATCAGTGCGGAACTAAGAGCAAGGAAAAAGTTTCTCGCATCAGCGGCAACCTGCTTTATCCCCTCTGCACGTTTCTCCTGAACGGCATCCGGCAAAACCGCAAGATCGACTGACCATGTATTTTCCGTCCTGATTACATAACAGAGCTCAGAGACAGACTGCCCGTCGATTGTCAGATACGAAACAGGGAACACATACAGCATTTCAATCGGTTTCCAGATTTCGGATTTCAGCTTCAGCTCCGCCTGCTTCTGCGGGTCGTCGGCGGATGCCGCAATCTGCTTTTTCAGATCCGGAATCCATTCCAGATAATTGGTTTTCAGCGTATCCGCACAGGCGCCCTGCCCGATTTTGACAGCCTGCATTCCAAGCATATCCTGAAACTTCCCGTCCGCTTTCTGCTTAAAGGATACACCCTGCGCGCCGTGCTGTTCGGCAGCCGTATAGGCTGTGCGGAGATTGGAAAGCGAAAGAGCCGATTCCCTGTTTGCCGATGTGCATGCCTTTAAGAAGTTATCAAGTGCAGAATATGCTTCATTATACTGCATATCATCTGACGGAACAAAAACAGCATCGGTGCTTTCCGTGACGGAAACGGCAGGCTCGGAAACCGTAGTCGTGCTGCTGATACCGGATGTGACAGATCCGGTCAGATTCGTTTCCGAAGTTATGCCGGTTGTTTCCTGTATACCGGTCGGAATCTGCGAATCCGGCTGACTGCTGCTGTCATTACAGGCAGTCAGACCGGAAATCGCGAACATCAGGCACATCAGGCTGCAAAGCAAACGCTTTTGCTTCATGCAAACTCATCCTCCGTTATATTTGACTTCTGCATATTTCAATGCATCCGAAAGACTCTTGACTGTTCCGAGATCTTCTTTCTGCATCATATTCGGATATGTGCCGAACAGCGTCTGCCTGCCTTCCCGGACTGAGCTGATTTCACCGTTCTGAATTGCTATCGCAGAACAGACATCACCTGTTATTTCAACTGAAATCTCGTCGATTTCAGTAATTTGCGAATAATACTGGGACACTTGATAAAGCAGGAACTGCATTTTTTCTTCTTTTGTTTCTGCGTTTACCGGCTTTGATACATTAACAAAGTCGCTGCCCTTAAAGATATGCGTACCTTCCAGATCAGACGCATGGTAATCCAATTCTTCCATATCGGTCAGAGCGGACTGGAATGCGTGGTATACGGATTTCGCATTGGAATTCGCGCTCACAAGCTTCGACTTGGACACATAACCGATCATTGCCGGCATAATGGAGAGATCGAGATACCATCCGTTCTCCTTATGAATGACTGCAAGAATTTCCTGATTCGCCTCTCCGCTTGCGGTATTCAGATCATAGTCAAAGAAATACACCTTGTCAAAGGAGAGGATTTTGCGTGTCATTTCTGTCTGTCTTTCAAATTCCGGCAGTCTTTCCTTTACTGTCGGATCTTCCGATTTCCGAACCTCCTCCAGCCTTTCATCAAGTTCCGCAAGAAGCTCGTCTACCTGCTTCTGATAACCGGGGATCTCATAGCTTCCCTTATAGGTATAGGAAGCAAAGCTCTTGGATTCCTCTATGAGCTGCTCCCGCATACGCTGTTTGATATCCTCCAGAGACTCTGAGGATTCCGAGCCGGAAAGTGTCGTATCCTGATACTCTGTCATCGTCTGAATCAGGTCATCTATCATTGTAATCTCAAAGACGGTGTCCGCATCGCCGGATTTGTAAGCTTCCAGATAGCGTTCTGCAACTGCCTTTGCAGCACTGTAATCCGCAGTCGTCGTATCGGCAGGAACATAGTCTGCATCTTCGTCAGGATCCTGCGCGGAGTTATTGTCTGCCGATACAGAACCGGTTATCTCTGCCGCGGTTGTAACGGTTTCTGTTCCGTTGATGAGGTCGGTTTCTTCCGTTTCAGTTACGGTCATCTCCTCAATCATCTGTGTACCGGAATCCCCCGCTTCTGCCGGAGCGGACGAATCCTTGCCGCAGCCTTGCAAAACTGTGACGCAGCAGGCAAGCACTGATACAATACATATCAAACGAAGTCTGGATCTGTTCTTCATATTGATCCTCCAGTTATTAGTCTCTGTCAGTATATTCCAGAGCATACTGCAAAGCCGTTTCCAATGAATCCGTTTTGTCAAACTCCTCGGCACTCATCAGTCTGGGACATGTGCCGTAGTAGCTTCCGGGATCGTCAGAATGACGGCATTTCACTGCAGCCGCCAGCACGTTCATATTTTGCAGCTCATAGGCAATTTCGTCAAGGTTTACGATTTCCGGGTAATATACGGATACTGAATACCTGAATTTTTCCTCCGGCGATGCACTGTCACCGGGAGGCGTATCAAATTCAAAATCCCTCCCCTGAAAATAATATACCCCTGCCAGTTTTTCTGCATCACTGACGCTGATATCATTTTCATTCAGATCTGTCAGTGCGCTGTTCAGCGAAAGATACAGTGCTTTAGCGTTGCTGTTTGCCGAAACAATACCGGCTTTTTTATTGTAGGCTGTCACAGCCGGATGCTCCTTCTTTTTTCCGCAGCTCTGCATGACAGCGCCGCAGCAAACCGGTACGGCAATACAGCACAGCATCCGGAATAAAAGCCGGGTACATTGCTGTTTCATGATTACTTGCTCTTTAAGCTTCCGGTTTCTGCATATGCCAAAGCATCCTCAATGGATTTGATCTTCTTATGCACATCAACCGTCATCTGATTCGGATGAGCGCCGTAGATATCGGTATCTGTTTTGTCATCCGTTTTTTCCACAGCAACGCCCAAAAGCCTGATATCAGGATAATTGCCGCCGAATTCTTGCAGTTCAAATGAAACCTGATCCAGTTTTACGATCTCCGGAAAATAAATTGACATACGATAATACAGCTTATCCTTTAAAGCGCCGTCTTTTCCGGGTGCTTCATCAAACTGGAAATCTTTGCCCTTCATGATATAAACTCCGCCCAAGCCGCTCATATTGACATCTTCGGCGTTCATATCGGTAATTGTTGCCTGTATTGACGTATAGATGCTTTTTGAAGCGGTGTTTTCTGCCGTAATTTTCGATTTCATCTGATAGCTTGACAGCTTCTTCGTCTTTTTTTCTTCTTCACAGCCTGTCAGCACTGTGCAGCAAAGCATTGCCGCGCCGGCGATACATGCAAGTCTCTTCATTCCGAATCTCATAATTGATTTTCCTTTCTGTCATTTGTCACTGAATCCGGCTGTTCATGCCGTTTTTGGCATAATCCGCCGCTTCTCCCATAGAATCTATCAATTCCAGATCGTCCGCATTCATTGCAGTCGGGTATGTTCCGTACATGCCGTTTGCATCGAGAACCGCAACATAAATGCAGCTTCCGTTCTCAACCCGGAACGAAACCTGCGCAAGATTCTCAATATCCGGACTGTAAAATTTCACACGCGCTTTCAGCGTATCCTTCGGATTATCCGGTGAGTTTCCGGCAAGAGCAAAGTCACTGCCCTTACAGACATAATCGCCGTTCAGCAGCGCGAGATTTGTGTCTTCCGCAAGAAAATCCGTGACTGCCGATCGCACAGCAATACTGATTGCGCGGGCGCTTCCGTTTACCGCAGTCACATCCGCTTTGGTTTTTTTTGCAGCATCGTCCTTCACTTTTTTGCCGCAGCCGCTCAGTACGAGCATTGTGCAGGCAGCCAACAGACCAAGCCTTGTTATATGCTTCATCCGATTTCCTCCGTCATAAATTCTTTCCGAGCTGAATCAGAGACAGCCGGATCAGCTCAGAAGAAGGCAGCGCCGAATCCAGCACACTCAGGGCAGAAGCCGCTTCGCTCTGCGAATAACCGAGCACCAGCAGCGCCGCCAGCGCTTCATCGGTATTTCCGCCTGAAACAGCAGCAGGAACAGCCGCAAAGCCGGTCATTTCGGCAGATTTTACAACCTTATCTTTCAGCTCCAGAACAAGCCGCTGTGCCGTTTTCGTTCCGATGCCCTTCACATTGGTAAACGCTTTATAATCGCCCGCTGCTACACAGAGCGCAAACCGGTCGGGCGTCATATCCGAAAGGATTGCAAGGGCTGCTTTCGGTCCGATTCCGTTCACGCCGGTCAGCTGATCGTAGCAGGTGCGTTCCGCACGGCTGAAAAAGCCGTACAGTGCGATCTCATCTTCCCGGACAGTCAGTCTTGTATAAAGCATTGCTTCGGCATCTGTTCCGCCGACAGCAGCCGAAGTCTGAAGGCTTGTCCGGCAGGCATAGCCGACTCCGCCGCATTCAATCACAACAAGATTCGGCTCTTTACAGCACACGGTTCCGCGTATATGATCTATCATGAAAAAACCTCTCTCTCAAGGATCAGTAATCCGGCTTTGCACAGTGTCCGTGGCAGATTGCAAGCGCCAGCGCATCGGCGGCATCGTCCGGTTTCGGAATCTCGCTCAGATGCAAAATCCGGCGTGTCATGTCCATCACCTGTTTCTTTTCGGCTTTTCCGTAGCCGACAACCGCTGATTTTACCTGAAGCGGCGTATATTCAAATACAGGGACATCTTTCTGGGCACATGCCAGAAGGATCACGCCGCGTGCTTCGGCAACCATGATGCCGGTTGTTTTGTTTGTATTAAAAAACAGCTTTTCAACAGAAAGTGCCTGCGGACGGTATTTTTCCAGAATAAACAGCATGTCGGTATAGATCTGCGAAAGGCGCTGCGAAAAATCGGAATGCGCCTCTGTCAGGATTGCACCGTACTCCAGCGTCCGGAAAGAAAAGCCCTGATAATCCACAACGCCGAAGCCGACAGTAGCATATCCCGGATCAATTCCAAGAATTCGCAAGACCATTCCCCCTATATGCATTCTGCTCTATTATAACATATATTCCCGAAAAAAGCAATGGGAACAGGGTAAAAATTCACAAACACGGCTAAAAATTCACAGTCAGTTCAAAAAGCAGCCTCCGCTGCGCATGATATTCTCCCGAACGGCACAGAAACAGCAAACATGCACTGAAAGCACAAAAAACCGGCTCCCATAGATTCCGGGAACCGGTTTGTCTGCATTTGTTTACTCATTTTATAGAATGCTGAAATTAGAGTCGGTATGGCCTGTGCGCTCCATTGCAGCGGCAATCACGGAATAGACAATTCCGGAGGCAGCAGCCTGAATGCAGTTTCCGGGAACGGTAAGAATCAGCTGCGAATACCAGCCGCCGTAAAGAATCACCGCGGTAATCCAGTAGCCGATTACGGACAGAATTCCGCAGAAAACCATTCCCGCCGCTCTTTTTTTACAGATTTTGCGTTCTCCGCCGATCAGAGAGAAGGTCGCCGCAATCAGCCCTTTTATCAGAAAAGTCGGAAGTGCATATGCCGGATAGCCTGAGAGTACATCCGCCAGCATACCGCCGGTCGCCGATGCACCGACTGCATACGGCATCGGAAGAACGGCTGCCGCCATATAAATCACGGCATCGCCGCAGTGAATATATCCGCTGGCAACGGGAATATGCAGCGTTGCCGTGAGCAGTGCGGTCATTGCTGCAAAGAGCCCAGCATATACCATATGCAGCAGCTTTTCATTATCTTTTTTCTTACTCATAAAGGCAGTCTCCCAGTTTCCGCAGCAAAGGTTCAAACAGAACCCCTTCAGCGGCAGGTGTATTTTCCTGCAAGGTATACTGTGTAACTTCAGACAAAAACTGGCCGGATTTTTTAACCGCCTCGTTCAGCGATGCACCGCCTGCCAGCGCACCGCACAGAACCGAGGCAAAGAGGTCGCCGGTTCCGGAAAACAGGCATTCCGTCCGGTGAACCCGGTAAAAATTCGTTTTTCCGTTGTAATAGGTAAGATTTCCGATTGTATTTTCCTGCACAATTCCGGTAATGACAACGGAACCGCAGCCGAGCAGCATAAGCTGTTCCGCAAGGGCGGCTGCCTCCGCATGATGTAACGCTTCTCCGTGATAGGCAGTATCTGTCAGCAGACAGGCTTCGGTAATATTCGGTGTGATGACGTCTGCTTCTGCGACAAGCTGCCGCATCGCATCACACAGTTCTTTTGTATAGGTACTGTATTTTTTGCCGTCATCGCCCATAACCGGATCAAGAAGAATCTTACAGGCAGGATTCAGTGCTTTCTGCGACCGGAAAAAGCGTCTGACAAGCTCAATCTGGTCAACCGAACCAAGAAAGCCGCTGTAAATCCAGTCAAACCGTAAATCATTCCAGCTTTCAAAATATGCCGCCATTCCATCGGTCAAATCTGTAAATGTAAAGCCCGGAAATCCTGTATGCTTGGACAAAACGGCTGTCGGAGCCGGACACGCCTGAACGCCCATGACGGAAAGAACCGGCAGCGCGGTCGTCAGCGAACATCGCCCGAATCCGGAAAGATCATTGATACAGGCAACGCGCGGAACTGTATGCATGACCTTTCTCCCCCTTTTCTCGCCGCAGAACAGTGCGGATTTCTCCTGTAAATTACGAATCAGCTTTCTTATTCAATAGTTTCTGCAAAACCGGCCGGATCACCAAAAACAGAAATAAACTCGTTACGGCATAATCGGCAATGAAAATCAGAATACGGATTGCCGCAGAATCGGTAAACCGCCGGAAAAACAGATAAATCAGCAGGAAAACAGCGATAAACACGATCAGCTGAATGAGAGAAGACAATTTTTCAAGGCGGTTCTGCTTCGGAAGCTGTATACTCATCTTCACTCACCTTACCACAGCGTGCGTCGCCAGATATTCCTTCCACGCGGCATAGTGCTTGGAATATGGATGAACGCCGTCATTGGTATAGCTTCCTTTCAGATATCCGTCCGTATCGTCAAACAGCGGATTGACATCCAGATAATAGGTCGTAACATTGTCGGCAAGGGAAGCCAGGAAGCTGTTGTACTCATTGATCTGAACATTGTTCACGATCGAATCCTTGTCGGCACGCTTATGCGATACATGCAGATTGCCGTGAATATAGATAATGGCATCCGGGCAGGCGCCTTTTATCCGCGTAATCAGATCCATATAATTCTGCTTGGTCCGGTTGCGGTCATAGCCGAGTTCGTTGATGCCGAGCATGATATAGACCTTTTTGTACTGCTTGGCAGCAAGAACCGTCTTGAAATTCTGACCCTTGGTACCCTTTGCTTCACTCTTGGACTTGTCAATCTTATACGTATCCAGTCCTGTCGAAGCAAAATAGGTGGCGCCGTCAAAGCGGCCCCAGAGGGAAAGGCCCATCATACGGGAGTCTCCGATAAACAGCGCATCGTCAAAGTAGCCTTCCGGCGCATCTGTCATATCGGGTGTTTTCGGGAGATTCCGGGCATCCGACACGGAGGAATCCTCCGGCGCATTTGTCTGGGATGCTTCGGAAACAGTTGTCGAAGTCGCCGACGTCAGCACGGAGGTGCTTGTCACAGCATCAGACACGGTCGTCGTAACATCAGAAACAGAGAGAGAAGTCGTAGTCGTCGTTTCAGTGAGAGAATACAGTGTTGTCTGAGAAACGGTTGTACTGGTGATTTCTGCAATCGGAGGTGTCTGGGGAGCCTGCATCTGATTTTTCGCCGGCTCCTGATTCCAGATAAATTTCTTACCTGTCCACAAAAACGCGATACAAAGTATAATCGCACAAACGGATTTCAGGATTTGCTTGCTTTTCTTGTCCATATTTTCAAAGCCGCCTTTCTCAGAAACGGAAATACATGAACGGATCGTTCATACCCCGATAGATGCAGTAGAAGGATAATCCAAGGATTGCACCCATAATCGGGATAATGATAACCGGTGCATATCTGGATTTCCTGATTTTTTTGAACAGATTTTCCGGAAGCGCCGTGCAGAACAGCAGACCGATGAGAAGCCATTTTCCGTAGATCTCAAAATACATCGTATAATCATCGGGAAGCAGTGCCGGTTCTCCGTATCCGTAAAGCTTGGAGAGATAAACGCCGAGCAGCTTGAGGTCGCTGACTGCAAACAGCAGCCAAGACATCGGAATCCAGAACAGCATATATAAGTGACCGAAGAACGCATGCTTTGTCAGGAATCTGCCGTAATATGTCTTTTCCAGTACCAGCAGCACGAACAGGAGCATGCCCCACAGAATAAAGTTCCAGTCGGCACCGTGCCAGAAGCCGGTCAGTGTCCAGACAACGAACATATTGAAATACATGCGTCCCTTGCCCTTCCGGTTTCCGCCGAGCGGGAAATACACATATTCCTTAAACCATGTTCCGAGGGTCATGTGCCAGCGCCGCCAGAATTCAGTCATTGTTGTCGAAAGATACGGATGATCGAAGTTTTTCGGAAAACGGAACCCGAACATCTTTCCCATTCCGATTGCCATTTGGGAATAGCCGGAAAAATCAAAGTAAAGCTGCATACTGTATGCGATAATACCCATCCACGCAGCTTTAGTTGAAATCGAGTCATATCCGACATTCTTGAGATCATCCCAGAGCCCGCCGAGCCGGTTGGCAAGCAGAACCTTTTTGCCAAGACCGATAATAAAAATCTGAATGCCGTCTAAGAACTCCTTCTGCCGGACCTTTCTGCGATGCAGCTGCTTCTGCACATCGGAGAACCGGACAATCGGACCGGCAATCAGCTGCGGGAACATCAGAATATAGGTTCCCAGATCAATCAGATCGTACTCTGCCTCGACATCTCCGCGGTAAACATCTATCAGATAAGAAGCGATCTGGAATGTGAAAAAGCTGATACCGAGCGGCAAAACCAGATGAGTCAGCGGCAGATGCACAAGCGGGACATGATTGAACTGCCGGATAAAGAAATCCAGATACTTAAAGACAAACAGGCACCCGAAATCCCACACCAGACCGATTGTCAGGTAAAGCTTTTTCCCCGGCGTATTTTTCCCGATTAAAATACCGATGACCCAGTTTACGACAACAGAGCCCAGAACCAGATACAGATATGCCGGTATTTCCATCGCGCCGTATGCGTAAAATACGATGCTGAAAAAAAGCAGGCACAAATTTTTGGCTTTTTTTCTTGCCAAGAGGTACACAACCGTACAGAACGGCAGAAACCAGAGTAGAAAATCAAAACTGCTGAATACCATCTTCAGTCTCCTGTAAATTTTTTTATCCCTGACCGGATTTATTCAGTGAAATCGCTGTCCAGATTGATATGGAACTGATAATCCGGGAACAAACCGCTCAGATCCGCACGGAGTATCTCCACAAGTTCCGCAGGCTGTTTCATCCTGAAATCATACACAACATCAAACGACACCCGTTTGTGTTTTTCATCAAAATAGAATCCGTGCATCTGCACCAGAGCCGGATATTTGGCAATCTCCGCCCGAACAGCTTTTTTTATGCGTCTCGCCTGTTCATGCGAAGTATTTGCAGCATAAATGCCGATTGTCAGAATCACGCCGAATTTTTCAAAGATTTCCGGAACGATTTTCCGGTTCAGCGCATCAAATTCCCGCATCGTCATTTTGTCGCTGACCTCTACATGCACCGAACCGAAATACTTTTCGGGGCCGTAGCTGTGCAGAATCAGGTCATAGGCGCCGCGGATTCCGGGATACCTGCAAAGCGCACGCTTCAGTCTCAGAGTGAATTCCTCATCGGCGCGGACACCGATGATGTGGCTGACAGTTTCCCGCAGGATATCAATTCCGGCTTTCAGAATAAACACGGAAATCAGGATACCGAGAATTCCCTCAAGCTTCCAGCCAAACAGCATATTCAAAACGGCAGCAATCAGCGTCGCAACGGAAATCACGGCATCAAAAAGCGCATCGGTTCCGGAAGCGGAGAGCGTTGCGGAATGCAGTGCCTTTCCTCTGCGCTGATAATACTTTCCGAGAAACACCTTCGCTGCAATGCTGAATGAAATTACAAGCAGAGAAACATAGGAATAACTCGGAAGGTCAGGATGCAGGGTTTTGGATACAGATTCCTTCAGAGCCGTAAATCCGGCAAACAGAATCATGATTGCGATTACCGAAGCAGTCACATACTCAACTCTGCCGTGACCGTACGGATGCTGTCTGTCCGGTGCTTTTCCGGCAAGCTTTGTCCCGATAATGGTAATCACGGAAGACAGGGCATCACTGGTATTGTTCACGGCATCCAGCAGGACCGAGATGGAATTGGCTGCCAGACCGACAAGGGTTTTCATCAGAACAAGCAGAAGGTTCACACCGATTCCGCGGAAGCTGACCCGGATGATTTCTGCTGTGCGGTTTTGTTTCTTTTCCATAGCATCACCCGCTGTATTTCAGTTATTCCAAACCGGAAAATGACAAAACATTCATTTCAAACAAATTTTATTATACCACAACACCCTGAACTTGTCAAGGAATCAGGATATTTCAGACAATCATCTAAAAAAAGCCGCAGATTGCATACAACGGACTGCAAAATCCCCCTGTACTCCCGGAGAGCACAGGGGGAAAAGGCGAAATCAATCCGCAGACAGACAGCAATCAGCAGCCGCAGCCGCAGTTGTTGTTATTGTTGTTTCCGCAGCCGCAGCCGCAGCCGTTGTTGCAGAACATGAAGAACAGAAGGATCAGAATGATAATCCACCAGAAGCTGTTGCAATCGTTACCACACATAATCAGACACTCCTTTTCAAATATCAGTGTGTAAATCCGCGCAGTCTCCGGATACTGTGCGTGTTACGGTTTTCAGAAGCGGTGTGACTCCGCCTCTTAGTGTCATGATATGCCGGAGTCTGAAATGTGTGACAGATTCGCTTTCGGCGGCTGCCGTGCCGGGCATTCCGATGCCGCGGCGTCAAAATTCGGAACTTGCTGTATGAACGCAGAATTATTGCCGATACTGAGTATGCGGATATAGTAAATACAAACAGCTGTGCATATATATAGTGTGCAGAGAATGATTATGTGATCTTGGAGGGATGACAGATGCAGGAAGAGTCATACACGAGGAAAGCGCGTCAGATCATCATAAACGCCAAAACAGAAGCGGAGCAGCTCGGACACAGCTTCATCGGAAGTGAGCATTTGATCCTTGCCATGCTGCACGACGGAAGCAACGTCGGCGCTGCAATTCTCCGGACGCACCGCGTGCATTTGCAGCGGTTCCAGCAGGCGGTTCTTCAGGAAATCGGGAAAGAAGCTCCGGTCCAGCTTTCCGAAGAAGCCTATACGCCCGCACTGCGAAGAATCCTGCGCAATGCAGAAAAAATCAAAGCACATGCGGCAGACCAGCCTGTTGTAAGCTCTGAAAATCTGCTGCTGGCTGTACTGAAAGACGAACACAGCGGAGCTGCCATGATTCTCAGAGAAATGGGCGTTTCCCTGAATGCACTCCGGGATGCCTGCGGTCAGACGGATTTTCTTTCCGGAGAACCGGGAGACGGATTTCCGCAGTTTGATAAAAAAAGCTGTCCGACACTTGCAAAATACGGAAAAAACCTGACCGAACCGCTTTCGGCAGATCAGACTGATCCGCTGATCGGACGGGAAACGGAAATCCAGCAGGTCATGCAGATTCTGATGCGAAGAACCAAGAATAATCCGATTCTGATCGGAGAGGCAGGTGTCGGAAAAACGGCAATCGTGGAAGGGCTGGCAAAACGGATCCTCAGCGGAAAAGTACCCGAAGCGCTGCGAAAAAAGGTAATTCTTTCCATTGATCTGACAGCACTGCTTGCCGGTGCCAAATATCGCGGAGATTTTGAGGAACGTCTGAAAGCCTGCATGGACGAGGCGGCAAATGACCGCGAAATCATCCTGTTTATTGACGAAATTCATATGATCTCCGGAACCGGAGCAGCCGAAGGCGCCATTGATGCTGCAAATGCGATGAAACCGCGCCTTGCCCGCGGAGAAATCCAGCTGATCGGCGCCACAACCGAAGAAGAATACCGGAAGGTGATTCAGAAAGACGCCGCACTTGCACGAAGATTTCAGCCGGTGCGGATTTCGGAGCCGACGCCCGAAGCTGCAATTGAAATGCTGCACGGGCTCAGACCGCAGTATGAAGCGTTTCATGCCATAGATATCGGCTCGGATGCCATCGAAGCCGCCGTTCAGTATTCCGTCCGGTATCTTCATGACAGAGCACTCCCGGATAAGGCGCTTGATCTGCTCGATGAGGCATGTGCAGCATGCAGGCTGAAATCCGTAAAGACTCCCGCTGTTCATGTATACGAAGAAAACGCCGAAAGCTGGTATGTACCGTCTGTCCATACGGACGACATTGAATCAATCGTTTCCGAAAAAACCGGAATACCGGTCAAAAAACTGACAGAATCGGAAACAGACCGCCTCCTGCATCTTGAGGAAACAATCTCCGGAAGAATCATCGGACAGGAGGAGGCGGTATCCGCGGTTGCAAATGCAATCCGGAGAAGCAGATCCGGACTGCGCGGTCAGGGCAGACCGATCGGAGCCTTTCTCTTTCTCGGAATGACCGGAACCGGAAAAACCGAGCTTGCAAAGGCAATCGCGGATGAATTATTTGCCGGGAGCTGTATCCGCATTGACATGAGTGAATATATGGAGAAGCATACGGCATCAAAATTGATCGGCTCCCCGCCCGGATATATCGGATATGATGAGGGGTCTTCTCTTGTTGACCGCGTCAGAAGAAGTCCGTACAGCGTAATCCTGTTTGATGAAATGGAAAAGGCGCATCCGGATATTCTTTCGCTGCTGCTTCAAATTCTGGAGGACGGCACACTGACGGACGGACAGGGCGTCAAGGCAAACTTTGCAGATTCCCTGATTATCCTGACCTCAAACCTCGGTGCAGAGCAGCTTCAAAAAGGGGTGATCGGCTTCTCCGATGCCCTGCACTCGGAAAATGAGCAGCAGCAGAAAATCATCTCAATTCTCAAAAAAAGCATCCGGCCGGAGCTGTTTCACCGTCTGGATGCCGCAATCGTATTCAAAAAGCTCTCCGATGAGGATTACGAGAAAATCACAGCACTTCAGCTCAACGGACTGGCAAGCCGCGCAAAAGAATGCGGAACGGAACTGAAATGGACACCGGATGCCGTCCGGTTTCTGATGCATCAGGCAGATACGGAACACGGCGGTGCGCGTGCCATCCGAACCGCAATGGCGCAGGAGGTTGAGCCGCTGCTGGCTGACAGCCTTCTGCGGAAGAAAGAGGGCGCAAAGTTACTCTGTGTCCGGAACGGCCGCATCTCTGTCGAAGAAACGGTATCCGCCGGAACACAGGAACTCTGAACAGAGCCCCGTTTCCGAACAGCAAGCCGTCCGCCGGCAATCAGACGGACGGCTTTGCATCATGCTACTGCATCAGTCTGAGCCGGAAAAGCAGCAGCAGCACAACCAGAATCACCGAAAACAGATTTCCGATCAGAATAATCATCAGGCTGTGTCTGTCATATGCGATATTCCATTTTTTGATTTTCGGAATCAAAAGAAAATGATTCCCTTTCCGATAAATCTTGTTCTGCCATGAAGTTTCGGCAGGAAACACACACCGGTATTCTTCGCCGTCAATCGTATACACTGCATGGTCAAATCTGCCGGAATCGTCGATTCTGTCAAATGAGCCGCGGGCTTTTCTGAAAAAGAGCAAAAAAATATCCGTTCCGAAGAAAAACAGAATTACGAAGCCGGTTGTCAGAGCAAATCCGGCAAGAACCGCAAGCAGCAGCAGATTCACAATCCCCTCAAACGGAATTCCGATAAACAGAAGCATCGCTGCAATTACAATTACGGTAATCAGAATCTCCAGAAGCATCTCTATCCCCTCTCAGAATGTATCGGTTTCCTCCGGAAGATACGGGATCACGCCCAGTATTTCAAACGCCTGCGCCTGCTGCCAGATCTGCGGATTGATCTGAATTTCAAAGCCTTCGCCGGGAGCGATCCGGATCTGCTTGGGATCCAGTTTCGGCAGACCGAAACAGGCAAGTGCATTCGCAATTACACCGGAATGCGTGACAAGTGCCGCATACTGCAAATCCTCCTGCATCATTTCCAGTAAAATCCGGTGAAAACCGCGGTAAGAGCGCAGGCAGAGATCCGCTACACTTTCTCCCTCCGGCGGCTTGGCATCCATTCCGCCCTTAATCCATTCGCGGTAATCTGCATTTTCCAGAAGCTCCGAGGCGCTTTTCCCTTCAAACTGACCGAAATGCAGTTCACTGAATTCCTCTGCCGGAATAATCTCTCTGTTCGGAAAAAGGATTTCCGCAGTTTCCGTACAGCGGCAAAGGGGACTGGAATATACGCGGTCCACGCGCGGATAAACATACCTGTCCGTCCGGTCATACAGTTCATTTCTTCCGGCATCATTCAGCGGATAATCCGTTGTTCCGATATACATTCCCTTCCCGTTTGCATCTGTCTGTCCGTGCCGGATCAGGTAAATATGATAATTTTTCATGTGTTTTTAATCCTTTCTGTTATATTATGATAAAATTCGTCGAACTGTACAAAAAATGATGACGAAATTTGTCAGGTATTTTTTCGTGAAGCTCTTTACAAACTATACTATTTGTTATATAATTGAGTAGTATCACTTTGATTCAACCAAAACGAAGGGAGAACCTGAGAAATGAATGACGATTTTCCGCGAATTATAACCCTCCAGCGAAAGGAACGCAAAATCAGCCAGAAAAAAGCTGCTACCGATCTGGGAATTTCTCAGGCGCTTCTTTCTCATTACGAAAAAGGAATCCGGGAATGCGGTTTGGATTTTCTGGTTCGGATTGCAGATTATTATAATGTATCCTGTGATTATCTGCTCGGCAGAACACCGGAGCCCGGCGGAAAAACCCTCACGCTGGAAGAAATTCCCGACGACGACGGAAACAACGAAATGCCCTCCAATGAAGCCATTCGCTTCTACCGCAAGATCATTAACAATTCCATCAGTCTGCTGTTCTCTTTTTCACAGCGGGCAAATTCTGTTACGCTGATCCGGGAGGTCTCGTCCTATCTGATGCTTTCGGTCTACAAGCTGTTCCGCATCATCTATAATGCGTGCCCGCATAATGACCAGAAGCTGTTCCGGGTTCCGAAGGTTGTTGCAAATGACAGCTCCAACGCCATCATTTCGCTGAATGAATCCAACATCAAAGCTGCTTCCAGCGGAATTGCACTCGGAACAAACGATGCGGTCGAAGACGGAGAGACACTGTATGTCACGACGGCAACGCTCTCGAAGGATTTTTCGGAGTACGCCTCATCCCTTCTGAACCTCATTAAAATCAGTGAGGACAGCATCGAAAAAACGAGAGACGAGCTTCAGCCGGCAAAAAAAGGCTCATAAACGCAGCGCTTCAGTTTGCGTTTCCGTATTCTATTATACCATACTGTCAAAGAAAACGCAATGGGAGCATCAGAAAAAGATTCCGGAAACTGCATGTTTCTGCTGCGCAGCACATGCCGGCATCCGAATGCGTATCTATGATATAAAAAAGCAACCAAAAGAAAGGTGTATGATTTCATGAAAAGACTGAACGGTATTCGTCTGCCGTTTCGGAAAAGCACCGATCATAAACCGATTGTCCCCCTCCGTACACCGCGGAAAGTCAGAATTCCGATGCTGATGCACAAAGGCTCTCCGTGTGTACCGATTGTCGGAGAAGGCGATCTGGTAACAGTCGGTCAACTGATCGGAGATGCGGCGCAGCCGGATGCCGTTCCGATTCATGCAAGCGTTTCGGGTGTTGTTTCTTCGGTCTCAGACATCTCACTGGACGGTCAGACATTTGTCCCGTGCATCGAAATTCTTGCAGATAAAGAACAATTGCTGAGTCCTGACTGCAAACCCGTAACCGTCACAACCAAAGAAGAACTGATTGATGCAGTCAGAAAATCAGGCTGTGTCGGACTGGGCGGTTCCGGTGATGCAACATTTCAAAAGCTTTCTGCTGCCGAATCATTTGATCTGCTGATTCTCAACGGGGCGGAATGCGAACCGTTTCTCAGCGCCGACTGCCGTCTGATGACGGAATCGCCGCAGGATATTATCGCAGGAGCCGAACTGCTGATGAAGATTCTGAAAATCAAGGAAGTCAGAATCGGCATCACCGAAGATAAAGTGACAGCAATCAAACTGCTGTCAGATATTTGCAGCACGAAAAAAGGCATAGATGTCTGCCCGCTGCCGGCTGTCTATCCGCAGGGTGCCGAAAAAGTAATCGTCTTTCATACCTGCGGCAGAATCATTCCGGATCATCAGACTGCTGCCGATCAGAAGATTCTGGTTCTGAATGTCAGCACATGCGCATTCATTTACCAGTATACGCAGACCGGCATCCCGCTCACCGAAAAAACGGTTACGGTCAGCGGAAATGCAGTCCGGAAACCGGGCAATTACCGAGTTCCGATCGGTACGCCCGTTATGAATCTGCTCGAAGCGGCAAGCTGTGACCTCGAAGCAATGAATCTGCTGCTGAACGGCAGTGTCATGACAGGGACATGCATCCGGGATCTGGATATGCCTGTGCTCCGTCAGCAAAATGGGCTGACCGCAGTAAAAAAATATAAAGCACCTCAGAAAAGCCCGTGTTTCCGCTGCGGAAAATGTCTCCGGGTATGCCCGATGAGACTGAATCCAATGATGCTGGAACAGGCATATATCCAGCAGGATCTCCGCGCTCTTGAGCGGCTTCATGTTTCTGCATGCATCAACTGCGGCAGCTGCTCTTATATCTGTCCGGCTCACCGTCCGCTTGCGGCAACCAATCAGCGTGCAAAGGAAATCCTGCCGGAAAACAGGGAGGGAAATGCATCGTGAAAAAACTGACAGTTCATCCCTCTCCTCTTACAAACACGAAAAACAGTACGTTTCAGATCATGTTCTGCGTGATTGCGGCACTGATGCCGACTGCAATCTGCGGATGCTTTCAGTTCGGACTTGATGCGGTCATGGTCCTGCTTGCAACAACGGGAACCGCTGTCCTTACCGAAATCATCTGGCAGACTCTATTCGGAAAACAGCTGACCGCTCCGGACGGAAGTGCTGCCGTAACGGGTTTGATACTCGGCTTATGTCTGCCCCCCTCCTTTCCGGTATACTGGGCAGCAGCCGGCTCTGCATTCGCAATTATCGTTGTAAAACAGCTTTTCGGCGGAATCGGCAAAAACTTCGCCAATCCCGCACTGACAGCCAAAACGCTGCTGATGCTTCTGTTTATGCAGGAAATGCACACATGGACATTTCCGGACGGACACACAGAAGTCATTACCGAAACCGCAGAACTGACACAGCAGAAATCCTTCTGGGATCTCATGCTCGGCAACACACCGGGCTGCATCGGACATATCTGTGCAGCCGGAATCATTCTGGGCGGCGTATTTCTGATACTGAAAGGCATTATATCCCCTGCCGCACCGGCTGCCTTTATCGGGTCTTTCGCCCTTCTGAGCCTGATTGCCGGAGACAGTCTCACGCTTCGGCTTTTGTCGGGTTCCCTGCTGTTCTGCGCAGTATTTGCCGCAACAGACTATACCACGACGCCGGTCACCGTAACGGGCAAAACCGTTTTCGGCATCGGCTGCGGATGCCTCAGCTATTTTATCAGCCGGTACGGCGGATATGCCGACGGCTCGGTGCTCGCTGTGCTCATCATGAATCTGTTTGTTCCTCTGATTGACCGGATAACGGCGCCGCGCGTATTCGGTTCGGAAATTCCGCGCTCAAGCGAAAATCAGTAAACCGTGCAGCGGAGCATCTCTTTCAAAAGGATTCCAATTTGGTTACAAATTCTCTAATTAGTATTTTTCTATTGACAAATTAGAAAATCTCTGCTATAATAACGCTAAGAACACCGCCTGTCACAGCGGCAGCGGTGAAAAAGCAGCAGATGCCTTTATCAGAACAGGAGGATTTCCAATGAAAGAGATTCAATTTCAGATTCCGGAGCAACTGGCAGATAAATTTGAACTGGCTGTTCAGCTGACCGGCGATGACCGCAATCAGATTGCAGAAGCATTCATCCGTGAATACCTCGGAAAAGCTCTCCGCTCTGCTGCGGAGGAATTTCCGGAGAACGGAACCGAAAAATCAAAAAAAACAAGTGAACCGGTTCCCCCGCCCCGTCCGGAACCTGTCCGCGGCGTCCCGAACCACGAACGCCCCCCGCAGCCGGATCTCTTTGAAGAATTCGGGAAGGCAAATCACCGCATTCCGCGCTGGGCAAAAAAGCCGCAGCAGAATAATCACAAGATTTTACGTGCATTTCTTGAATTGCAGCGCGAAATGAAGCAGGTTACCATTGATGCTTTGAGACGGCGCTGCTCGGATCCTGCCGGTCATCCGGAAACCTATGTCCCGCACTTTGACAATAACTTTGCACAGATGAAATTTGACAACGGTCACTCGCACGGCAAAGTATTTGAGGAGAAAGACGGTATTATCGGAATCTGGGATCATATCGGAGATACTCTGCAAAGATACCGCGATTATTTTCTTTGATATTATCAAGGGCAGACAATCAGCCGTGCCCTTCCCCGTCAGAAAGGAGTTTCTTTCATGAAGAACCGGTATTTCATTTCTGCCCTGACACTGACTGCGCTCGCATTGACGGGCTGCGGAACCCAGCCGATTACACAGGCTGACAATCTTTCATCCGCTGAGACAACGACAACGTCTGCAACAACTGCAACTATTACGGAAGCAACCGAAACAACAACATCCGGTACTGAGCTGACAACCACAACAGCCGCAACTGTAACAACGGAATCAACCACTGCCGCAACTACAACACTCGGCACGCTGTTTACTGTACTCAAGCCGGCTGAAACAGTCAAATCCGGCGATGGCGGTGAAGAACATGCCGATGAGCCCTATCCGCCCTATTTCAACTATGTATTTGCAAAAGACAGTGTCACCATGCGTCTGACAGGCGGCAATTATCAGGTTCTTCAGTTTGATTTCAGCCAGATGGATGAGGAGAAGATGCAGAAGGAATTCTATCTCTTTGACTGCAATTTTGACGAACATCCGGATCTCGTTGCGCCCTATAAGACCGCCGATGACAAAACCTCGTATGCAATCTTCCTCTGGGATGACGGTGTAAAGAAGTTTACCGATACGGCAGTAAAGGTTGATAACCCGACTTTCTCAGCCGCAAAGAAGACCTTTACCTCTATTCAGCAGCTCACACCGCAGACACTGACCATTACAGGCTATCGCTGGCAGGGAGCTGCGCCCGTAACGGCATTTATTGTGTATGCCGATTACCGGTCGCTGACAGCGTCCTATAAAGATCTGTCTTCCAATCAGACAACCCAGAAAACCTATGATTCTGCCGATGCGCTTGCAAAAGCGGTTTCATCCTATCAAAGCTGACATTTTTCGGTCTGCCGCAGAATTCTGCGGCAGATTTTTTTGATAAATGGAAAAATAATTTGCATAAGTCTTGTGAATCGGAACAATATATGGTATACTGAATATGAGAAATTATCCCATTCAGAAAGGATTTTTTGCATGAAATTCAATCATTTGGCTGCAATGGCTCTGTCTGCCGGTATGCTGATAACCGGCTGCGGAAAGCAGGACACTTCACAGAATACGGAAAAGCCCGCCGAATCCTCTGCTGCGGCACCCTCCGGGCTGAATCTTGTCACGCTCGGCGACTCAATATCATTCGGTTACGGTCTGGAATCGCCCGATACCGAGCGCTATTCTGCGCTGCTGTCCAATATGCTGGAACAAAACGACAACCGAAAATGGAACGACTATAATTATGCAGTCAGCGGCGATGACAGCTCCGATCTGCTGAAGCGGCTGAACAACGGAAAAGCCATCCGCTTGCCGTCTGCCGATGTCATTGTCATCTGCATCGGCGCAAATAATCTGCTCGGTGTCTTCACTTCCTATCTGGAAGAATCCGCCGAAGAAAAAGGAATCAACATCAATACCATTGACAGCATGACGGATGAAGAACTGGAATCGCTGCAAAACGAAATGACAGAGAAATTAAAAGATACAGATTCCATTTTGAAGGAAATCGAGCCGAGAATCGAAGAAGGAATGAACCGGCTCAAAACAGACCTCGATTCCGCATATGACTGGATTCGGGCGCGGAATCAAACGGCGGAAATCTATATTCTTAACGTATATAACCCTTACCGCGGCATTTCCGATTCCGTGATCGGAACAGAAGCAGACCTCGGAGAACCCTTCGGAGACTATACGCAAAAGCATCTTGACCGGTGCAACGGCATCATCAGGGAGTTTGCGGCAGCCCATTCCGACCTGCACCTGGTCGATATCGAAGCGGCTTTTGCCGCAACCGATCCGGTTCCGATTCTCGGCGCAGACAATCAGGAAGGGGGTTCCGCCGAGGAAATGCAGTATCTTGACCCGCACCCGAATGCGGAAGGACAGAAACTCATTGCGGAAACGCTGTTCCGCGCCATGCGGGAAGGTGCATAATCTATGGAACACCCTTATTACACCATGAACCGCTATATCCACGCAAAATACGGAAAAAAAATCCGCAAAATATGCATTGACGGAGGATTCACCTGCCCCAACCGCGACGGAACCTGCGGATACGGCGGATGTATTTTCTGCGGGGAACGCGGCGCGGGTGAACAGCTTAATCCTTCGGAAACAATCCGGGAGCAGGCGGAAAAGGTTCTGAACAGCGCCGCTCCGGATTCGGAATGGATTGTCTATTTTCAGAATTTTACCAATACTTACGCTTCTGTTTCCGACCTCAGACAGCGCTATGATGCTGCTCTGTTCGATTCCAGAGTCAAAATACTGGATATCGGAACCAGACCTGACTGCATTACAGAAGAAACAGCCGCTCTGCTTGCAGAATATGCCGAAAAATATGAGGTTTGGGTCGAGCTCGGACTTCAGACCGCGAATGACCGGACCGCCAAAGCAATCAATCGCGGATATGATCTGTCATGCTTTCTCAAAGCAGTTGAAATTCTGCACCGGTATCATCTGAAGATCATCGTGCATATGATTATCGGTCTTCCGGGTGAAACACTCAGCGATGTCCTGCATACGGTGGATGTCATCAATTCACAGCATGTATTCGGCGTAAAAATCCACAGCTTGTTCATCATGAAAAACACGGTTCTGGCAGAGATGTATCAGAACGGACTCTTTACGCCGATTTCCATGCAAACCTATATTGACCGGGCGATCGAAGCGGTAACACACCTCTCGCCGGATATTGTCATTCACCGGCTGACCGGAAATTGCCTGCGTGATTATCTGCTCGCACCGGACTGGATCATGCAGCGTGATCTGATTCTGGTCACAATCGACCGCAAAATGCTGGCAAATCGCTGGAAACAGGGCGAATTCTATCAGCCGGATTCCCGACAGATACCGGATTTTTCACATGTGAAATCCGTAATTTTCGATCTGGACGGCACGCTGCTCGACACGCTGACCGACCTGACAAACAGTCTCAATCAGGCACTTCGCCAAAACGGCGAGCCTGCCTGTCCCGCAGCCGATGTCCGGCTGTATCTCGGAAACGGTATCGGAATGCTGGTTGCCCGCGCCCTGAACGGCGGAACCGATCATCCGCTCTATGACCGGATTCTGTCGGATACAAGAAAGCTTTATGCGGAAAAATGCCGCGAAAACACAGCGCCCTATGCGGGCATTCCGGAACTGCTGCATTTCCTTTCGGAACGGAACATCGCAATCGCCGTCGTTTCCAACAAACCGGATGCACAGGTCAAACAGCTCTGCAAGGAATACTTCGGAACACAGATACCGGTCGCAATCGGGCAGCAGGAGGGAGTCCGGATGAAGCCCTATCCGGATTCTCTCATCCATGCGATGCAGCTTCTGGGAAGCACGGCAGAAAACACGGTTTATATCGGCGACTCCGAGGTGGATATCCAGACCGCAAAAAATGCCGGCATCCCGTGTATCAGTGTACTTTGGGGATTCCGGGATTATGATTTTCTGAAAAAAAGCGGTGCGAAAATCCTGATTCAGATACCGGAAGAAATGAATCGGTTTTTCTGATTCATTTTTGTGGATTGAGATGAATCCGGACTTTGAGCGTTGACTTTCCTCCCGCGATTTGATATAATAGAAAGAAAACCGTCAACCAAGTTTTGTCTGTGAAAGGAAGGTGTGAAACCATGTGGAATCAGTCAACCGATGAATTATTCCTGTCCCTGCGGGATGATGCTGTCCTGATTTTCCGACAGGATACAATGGAACTGCTCTGTGCAAATCCGGCTGCTCAAAAACTGATTCCGGATGCACAGGAAGGCATTCCTTATGCCTCCCTGCTTCATGAAGAAGTCATTGACCGGATCCTCAGGCAGGCAAATGCATCCGGCAGAATGGCGGTTCTTCCGACGGAACATCTCCCGTGGTTTTCTGAAACGGCGGTTCTTCATGCGCTCCCGCTGACATGGAACGGGATTCAGGCAATTGCCCTGACGATTGACAAGCGTGCATACGGTCCGCCTCCGGAAGCACTTCAGATGATGAAGGCTGTTTTAACCTCCGCTTATTTTACCGCACTGCGCATTGAACTGGAATCCATGCGCGCTTCTGTCATCAGCGACAAGAATCCGCTGATGAATACACAGGCAAAATTCCCTTCTTTCCTGGATTATATCGTTCATTACGCGGAAGCGGTCATTCACCCGGAGGATCGCGAACAGTTTCTGAATGCTTTTTCGCTCGAACAGCTTCATTTATTCCTCGAAGCCAATACCAGCCCGACCTGTACGGTTCGCCGGCTTTCTGATGAGGAATACCGATGGGCAAGCTTCTCACTGGCTGTCGTCAATGCAAATATCGTAATGCTCCTTGGAAAGGACAGCAATGAACAGCATTTACAGCGGGAGCGTTCTGACAGATTCCAGTCTGAACTGGAGGCACTCTCACTCAGAAACAGCTATATCTTATCCAGCATCTCCGATATTTTCCGCCTGATGATGCACATTGACCTCAAAACAGGAAAGACGGTGCTCTGTGCCATACATCAGGATCTGAAGCCGTATTTCTCTTTTGACAAGGTCTACCGGTTTGACGATATCTGTGCGGAATTGCTGCTGTATGTGCATCCGGATGACAGAAATTCGTTACAGGAATTTGCATCTCTGACTAAACTTCAGCAGCTGCAAAATCTGACCGACAACAAACTGAGCTTTGAATACCGCAGAATTGCACCGCAGCAGGATCCGAATCTCAATGCCAAATGGACACGGTCTGTCTTTACATTCGTGCATTTTGAAGACCGGATGCCGACAGAAGCAATCTATGCCGTACAGGATATAGATGCACAGAAGCAGAAAGAACTCGAATCCATTCAGCAGCGGGATGCCCTGACCAATCAGTTCCACACACTTATTCAGAACCGTTTTATCTGGTTTATCGAATGTGATTACGAAAAACAGATCGCAAAATTCTATCACATTTCCAATCACATGATTATGCCGCCGATGGAATGTCCCTTCGGGCAGTTTTTTGAACGGGTCATCATGCCGCACTGTCATCCGGAAGATTATAAAAAGGTCGCCATGACCGTTCTGCCCCGTGCCGCAGAAGATGCCTTCCGCAAAGGTGCGAAACAGCTGACGGTCGATTACCGCAATAAAAGCGAATCCGGCTGGCGCTATGCCCGTGCAGAACTCTATTTTCAGGAGCGGAACGGTTTCCTTCGCACAATGATCTATATTGCCGATATCGACGATGAAGTTAAAAACCGGAATGAACTGAATAACGCCGAGCATGAACAGCTTGTTCTGCGGCGAAAATTCGGAATGATGATTGAGGATTCGTTCCGGAAAGTGATTGAAGTCGATCTTGATTCGGACACGGTTTATCACTATGAAATCCGGAACAAGGAGTACCTTCCGGTCAAGGATGAAATCCCGTTCAGCCGGTTCTGCAAAGAATTCCCGCTCCGGCATATCCATCCGGATCACAGAAAAGAATATGAAAAATATTTTTCTTACGAGCAGATTCTTCGTTCTGTCCGCGCAAGAAAAGATCAGATCAAACACCTGTTTCTAACCGATCTTGACGGACAGAAGCAGTATATCTGGTGCAATATCTGTCTGCGCTTCTTCCGTGATGAAAACGGAAAAGCATACCTCATGAGTTATATTGAGGATGTGAACGATGAAATCTGCAAGCGTGATGCGCAGCTGCATGAATTGCAGGAAACAAGGAATCAGCTCCAAAGCATTATCCGGGAAAAAGAGCGCTCCAGAATCCGGAAGGCTCATGTTTTTCTGAATATCGCAAGCAATTTCCAGCTTTCACTGAATCAAATCTACTCAACTCTGGACAGAATGGAACACGAAATTCCTCCGACCATGAACAAAAACGAGGAATTCCGCAGGGATTTCCGCTCCATGTTTACAGCTTATGAGCATCTCTCCGCAATGACAGAATGCGCAAAAGATGTTCTTCTGCTGGAAAACAACCAGCTTCCGCTGCTGACGGAGCCGGTCAGTCTGCCGATGCTTTTCCAGAAGCTGAAACAGGACACCGCCCAGATGTTCGGCGAAAAAAGCCTGAAAATTCTTGCTTATACAAGTCATGTTTCTGAGGAAACAATCCTCTGCGACCGTGAACGGCTCACGTATCTGATTGACAATATATTCGTCAATATTATCCGTTCCCTGCCTTACGGTTCCCGCATCACGCTTCAGCTTGCCCAGTCTGCAATTCCGAACCATGAACAGGAAGCAATGTACGAATTTTCTTTGATTACCAGCGGAGACAAAGTATCACAGGATATCCAGAGCGGTCTGCTCTCCCCCATCCCGGAATCCGACCCGCTGAAATATATCGAAGATTCACTGATTCTGAATCAATCCAGCTTTGAACAGCACAATATCTATCTGAGCAAACGTCTCATTACGCTGATGAACGGCACACTGGAATTTGTCAAATTGCCGGAACATGCTTCGGCAATCATCCTCCGTCTTCCGTTCAGGAATATTCCGAATCAGGTATTGTTCCCCCTGCGATTCACATTCGGGAAAACTGCAATTGTCTGCGACTCAAATCAGATCACGGCTGCAGCATCCATGGAAATGCTGCGTGAAACAGGAATGCAGCTTGAATTCCAGCCGGATTTTGACAATCTGTGTGCATATCTGAACATGGTGAAAAACCAGAACAAAAAAGTCTCTTTGATCCTGCTGAGGCAGTCCGATCTGAACAAACGTGACGGCAATATCCTTGAAACACTGAAAACAATTGTTCCGGATACACCGATTTTGGTTGTGGCAGATGCACCGAACCTGAACGGCAGAATGGATAATGTGTACTATCTGAAAACACCGGTATTCCGTTCCGGTTTAGCTGAAAAGCTTCACATGCTGTTCCCGTCACCTTCCGACAAATAACAGAAATCCCTCTCCCGAAAGGAGAGGGATTTCTCAGTCTGTCGAAAAAGCAGTATCTGCGATGCATCCAAAATGGGGCTCCGCCCCAACCCCCGCCAAAGGGACAAAGTCCCTTTGGAATCCCATTATATATAAAAATGAAGATAATACATCTATTATCTATACGATGGAGTCTGGGGGCTCGATGTTTGCGAAGCAAACCCGACACAGCACAGCGCGGAAGCAGCCCTCATTTTGAATCCCTCGGAGACACTTTATCTATAAGCTAAGAAATCCCTCTCCCGAAAGGAGAGGGATTCTCTATAACACATAAACCGTAATCAGCCGATCGCACGGACACGGATTACATCATCAATCTTCTTGAGGCTTTCAATCACATCGTCAGAAACGCCGCCGGTCACATCAATCATCGTATATGCATAATCCTTGCGGCTTGCATTGACCATATTCTCAATGTTGGCACCGGTATTGCTGATTGCAGTTGTCAGCGAAGCGATTACGCTCGGAACATTCTTATGAAGAATGCAGATTTTCTTTCCGACCGCATTCATCTCAGCGTTCGGGAAGTTTACACTGTTCTTGATATTTCCGTTCTCAAGATAATCAGCAAGCTGCTTCGCAGCCATTGCTGCACAGTTATCCTCAGCCTCTTCGGTCGAAGCGCCGAGATGCGGAATCGCAATGACGCCTTCCATGCCGGCAGTCTTTGCATTCGGGAAATCGGTCACATACTTGCGAACCTTGCCGGATTTCAGAGCTGCCTCCATCGCATCGTCATCAACCAGAAGATCACGTGCGAAGTTCAGGATGATAACGCCGTCCTTCATCATCGCGATTGTTTCGGCATTGATCATCTTTTCTGTTGCGACATTCGGATCCGGATTTTTCACCAGCGGTGTGTGGACACTGATGATATCGCAGTTCTTAAAGATTTCCTCACGAGTATTGACATGATGAATCGCACGGGAAAGATTCCATGCTGCTTCAACGGAAATATACGGGTCGCAGCCGTAAACCTCCATGCCGAGGTTAATTGCGGCATTGCCGAGCGGACCGCCGATTGCGCCGAGACCGATGATACCGAGCTTTTTGCCCTTAATCTCCGTTCCGGCAAACTTGGACTTGCCTTTCTCAACAAGCTTCGCTACATTCTCATCATCTTTAACCGTCTGTACCCAGTTGATACCGCCGACGATATCGCGGGAAGCAAGCAGCATACCGGCAAGAGCCAGTTCCTTGACGCCGTTTGCGTTTGCGCCCGGTGTATTGAATACGACAATACCGTTTTCGGCAGCGCGGTCAAGCGGGATATTGTTGACGCCTGCGCCTGCTCTTGCGATAGCGAGCAGGTTGTCGCCGAACTCCATTTCGTGCATCACAGCAGAACGAACCAGAATTGCATCCGGATTCTCAACTGTATCTGCAATCTGATAATTCTCGCCGAGCTGTGCCAGCCCGACCGGAGAGATCTTATTCAAAGTCTGAATCTGATACATGGGAATCAATCCTTTCCGTTATAGTGTCAGGGTATAGTAGATATCTGCTCCGACGAGCAGCAGACCGAGCGCCAGAAGCGCGATGCCGATCAGCATCGGCGCGCTCGTTTTGACAACAGTCTGCGCCATCGGATGATCCGTGAGATAAGCGATTTTCGGCGATGAACCGAAGAACTGCACACTCACCCGCCCGTTCAGATCGAATTCGGGATACTTTTCGATGATCAGGTCGGTCACGGCGACATTCAGCCGCACAGAGCATACCGAGCCGTCATCCAGCAAAACATCCACAACCGGGTGCTTCAGTCCCGCCGCAGAGGCAGTCATATCAATGACTGCACCGGAAAGCCCGTAGGCACTGTTCTGATACTTTGCGTAGCCTGTGATCCGTACCTCCTGAAAATGCGGGCAGTCATAGTACTTTTTCTTCTGATAAATGCCGATGCCGAGGAATACCGCACCGAAAAGCAGTACGGTCACATAAAACGCAATCAAGCGTTCTCAGCCTCAAACTTCTTCATGAACTCGACGAGCTTCTCGACGCCCTCGATCGGCATTGCGTTGTAGATGGAAGCACGCATACCGCCGACGGTTCTGTGACCCTTGAGGTTCTCGAAGCCTGCTGCCTTTGCCTCTGCAACGAACTTCTTGTCAAGCTCCTCATTGCCGGTCACGAACGGAACGTTCATGAGCGAGCGATCCTTCTTCTCGACAGTGCCCTTGAACAGCTTGCTCTGATCAAGGAAATCGTAGAGAATCTTCGCCTTCTTCTCATTATGAGCCTTCATGCCCTCAAGGCCGCCCATCTTCTTGATCCACTTGAACACCTTGCCGCAGATGTAGATGCCGTAGCAGGGCGGAGTGTTGTAGAGCGAGTCGTTATCAGCCTGGATCTTCCAGTCGCACATGGTCGGGCACTGCTTGAATGCAGGACCGTCAGCAATCAGATCCTCGCGGACAATGACGATCTGCACACCGGCAGGACCGACATTCTTCTGAACGCCGCCGTAAACCACGCCGTACTTGCTGACGTCGATCGGCTCGGAGAGGAAGCAGGAGGAAACGTCAGAGACAAGAATCTTGCCCTTGGTATTCGGAAGCTGCCAGAACTTTGTGCCGTAAATGGTATTGTTCTCGCAGATATAGACATAGTCTGCATCCTCCGGAATATCGAGGTCGGAGCAATCCGGAATATAGGAGAATGTCTTGTCAGCGGAGGAAGCAACCTTGACAACCTCGCCGTATTTTTCCGCTTCCTGCGCAGCCTTCTTTGCCCACTGACCGGTGATGATATAAGCTGCCTTGCCGTTCTTCATCAGATTCATCGGAACCTCTGCGAACACAAGGGATGCGCCGCCCTGAAGGAAGATGACCTTGTAGTTATCCGGAATATTCATCAGGTCGCGGAGATCCTGCTCAGCTTCCTTGATGATCTGATCGTATGCCTTGGAACGGTGGCTCATCTCCATGACGGACATGCCGGTTCCGCGGTAATCCATCATTTCGTCTGCTGCTTCTTTCAGGACCTCTTCCGGCAGAACAGCCGGACCTGCGCTGAAATTGTAAACTCTGCTCATTGGTAAAACCTCCATATTAAATATTCATTCCGTCAGAATAAATACCGCGGGTATTCTCCGAAAAAACATTTAGCGGAAAATAGCAGCTTTATCCTCAAGATATAGTATACTATATTTTCAGGGCGTATGTCAAGGGGTAAGGTTAAAGTTTGTGAAAAAAATAACAATTTCAGAGAAAACATAGAACCCTGTCTACATTCAGCACATAAAATTATCTATTATTTTTATTCCGGCGTTCAATCGCTTCCTGTAAGCTCATCGGGCATCCGCAGTAATCCTGCCGGTACAAATGATATTCCGCGGAAAGCGCAACAGACCGCGCATATCCGCCCTTTTTTTTGAAATCCGAGGGCAGATACCGAACCGGTTTTCCGGCAGTCAGTCTTTCGCCGCATTCATTGATAAACAAAGCATTTTTATGCGGACTGACGGTCAGAGTCGTTGTCACATAATCGCAGCCGTTCATAATTGCAGCCTGTACCGCTTCCGTCATACGCTGTGCAATACAGCGTTCGCACCGTTCTCCCATTTCCGGCGTATGCTCGGCTCCGCGAACCGCATCCCAGAATTCCGAATCATGATATTCCGGCGCAAGCAGCGTGAGCGGATGCGGATGCGGGAGCACTGCAAGAATCTGCTTCTGCGTTTCGAGCCGCCGGTAATACTCCTCTTCCGGCGCAATATTCGGATTATAATAGAACAGAATGATTTCAAAATATGGTACAAGCTGCTCCAGCACCGCCGAGCTGCACGGTCCGCAGCAACTGTGAAGCAGCAGTTTCGGGATGCTTCCCGACGGAATCCTCTGGATTTCCTTTTCCATTTCTCTGTGATACTGCCGTTTCTCCATCTTTCCCTCCATATAACAGAAAAGGACGGAAATCCGTCCTTTTCCGGGGCTGTTATTCAACAGAAATCAAATAGTAATAAACAGGCTGTCCGCCGTCGAGCAGTTGAATATCAAACCGGTTATTGTATTTTGCAGAAAGCTGCTCATACAGCATCTGTGCCTTTTCCTCGGTCACATCCGAACCGTAAATCACGGTCACAAAGCTTGTATCATTCCTGACCATTTTCTTTGTGAGCTTATATGCAGCCTTGTTGACGTCCTTTTCCGTAAACGAAAGCTTCCCGTTTTCGAGTGCAAGAACCTCATTCTTTTTAATCTTCTGACCGTCCAGTTCCGAATCTCTTGCAGCAAATGTCACCGCACCGGACGACACACGCTCAAATGCTTTCGTCATCAGATGCTGATTCTCGTGAACATCCGCAGACTCATCAAATGCAAGCATTGCCGAGATTCCCTGCGGAATAGTCCGTGTCTGTAAAACACAGACATTCCGGTTTGCAAGATGAATTGCCTGCTCGGCAGCCATAATGATATTTTTGTTATTCGGAAGGACAAAAACCGTTTTTGCCGGCGTTGCATGAATCGCTTTCAGGATATCATCCGTCGAAGGATTCATGGTCTGCCCGCCCTTTACAACCTGATCGGCACCGAGATCAAGGAATGTCCGCTCCAGACCGCCGCCGGCAGCAACTGCCACAAAGCCGTACTCCTTTGTCGGTTCAACCGGAAGAACCTCCTGCTGTTTGACGATCCGCGCTTCCTTCACTTTGTTTTCATGCTGGATTTTCATATTTTCAATCTTCGGTTTCGGATCGTTGATGAAATAACCGAATTCCAGCGCTTTTGTCAAAGCAAGGCCGGGTGTGTCTGTATGAACATGCACTTTAATAATCTCGTCATCCTCGACGACAACCACACAGTCACCGATGGTTTCCAGATATGCACGCAGCACAGTTCCGTCAACGGAAGAACTGTTCTTCTCAATGATAAACTCTGTGCAGTATGTGAAATTGATTTCCTCATCATACTGTGCAACAGCAGTATTGAAGTCAATCTGCGGATCGGGAGAAGCAGCCTTCTGTTCAGAAGCTTCCGCCGGCAGTTCAGCACCCCGGAACGATTCGAGCATTCCGCTGATGATAATGCAGAAGCCCTGCCCGCCTGCATCGACAACATTGGCTTTTTTCAATGCCGGAAGCATATCCGTTGTTTTTTTCAGAACATCATTTGCTTCATCCAGAATTTTCTGCCAGAACTCCTCTGTACTGAGCTTCTGCTTTGCAATCGCTTTTGCTTTTTCGGCAGCTTTTCTCGAAACAGTCAGAATCGTACCTTCTGTCGGCTTCATGACGGCTTTATATGCGCCGGCGACACCGATTTCCAGAGCATTCGCAAAATCGGCATTTTCTGCTGTTTTCAGTCCGGCAAGCCCTTTTGAAAAGCCGCGGAACAGCAAAGATGTGATAACACCGGAATTTCCGCGCGCACCGCGCAGCATGGCTGCGGCGGTCACATCTGCAACCTCCGAAACAGAAACAGAATCCGGAAGAAGCTCCAGTTCCCGTTTCGCAGCACTGATTGTCATTGACATATTGGTTCCGGTATCGCCGTCCGGAACAGGATATACATTCAGCTCATCAACAGAGCGGCGTTTGTTTGTAATCAGAACAGCGGCATAAATAATTGCTGCTTTTAATTGCTTTCCGGTAATCAAAACATGATCCTCCAATTCTTATGCACGGATACCGTCTATATAAACATTGATCGCTGTGGGCTCAATTCCCGTTGACTGCTCTACAGCATAACGGACTTTGTTCCGGATACTGTCTGTAATCGCAGTCATATTCGCACCGATTCCGGTAATAATATGCAGATCAACCGCAAGTTTATTGTGCTTTGCTTTCAACAGAATTCCCCGGTAGTGATCATCAGGAAAGATTTTGGACTGTACGGTCTGCATCAGTGAAACATCATTGAGATCGGCAACACCGAAGCAACTGCTGACTGTACGGGCAATCAGCTTATACAGATAATCTTTTGTCACCCGGATACTGCCGAGATGGTTTTCGATCATCATCATATCAGGAAACACTCCTTTCCGTTTGGTAACTTCTATTATAACACAAAGTGAAAAAAAAAACAAGGGGCATTGTAGGTTTTTCAAAAAAGAACGGTATTAAGCCAAAATGTCCCCCTCTGTTCAATAAAACAGAGGGGGAGCATTCATGTTAGATCAATCCAGGAAAAACAGATCGGCATTCGGGAAAGCTGCTCTGCCGGCTTCCTCAAGATGCGGCGGAAGCGCAACCAGCTTCAGTCCGGTACAGCCGTCAAATGCCTCCGGATCAAGCACCTTGACGCCGGCCGGAATCGCGATGGTCTCAAGTCCGGTACAGTCCGCAAACGCGCCGGAACAAATCTTTGTGAGCGATTCAGGCAGCACAAGCTCTTTCAGGTCCTCCATTCCGGCACATGCACCGGCACGGATTTCACGGTAACCCTCCGGAATTTTCAGGATTCCGGAGCCGTCGTATTCTTTCTCACGGATTTTGTATGTATACTTTCCGTCTCCGCTGACAGCCGCCTGTGCATCCGAATCCTCAAGCCATGTAATCTTCACATGATCCGGGAACATGTCTTCGGACTGTTCTTCAAATCTGCGGGGAATTGAAATCTCCTCCAGCGAATCGCATCCGTCAAAGGCATCCTCACCGAGCTCCGTAACAGAATTCGGAATATAAACCGATTTCAGATGCTCACAGTCAGAAAACGCGCCGTTGCCGATCTTCGTAATTGTATCGGAGATGACAAGCGTTTCCAGTTCATCCAATGCAGCAAACGCACCTGCACGAATCTCGCGGTATCCGAACGGCACCGTAAAGGAAGGCTCACCGTGATAATGCTTTCTGCATTCCTTAACGGTGAATTTTCCGTCATCCGGAATCTCAATCTCAGCGACCGGCTTGACAATCTCTGCCGGCTCAGCAATCATCGAATCAAGATCCGGAATTTCCGGCATATCTTCTGTCAGCTGAGGCTCAGCGGTGTGCATTCCGGGAATCTGAACGCATTCCATCGGCGCAAGATCCGGAATCTCCAGAATCTCCGGTTCTTCCGGAACAACTTCTGCTTCCTCGGTTTCCTCAGTTTCCTCAGTTTCCTCAGCAGCAATTTCCTCAGAATCTATAGTATCTGAAAGCTCCGGTGTATCCTCAATCTCTGTCAGGACTTCCGTTTCATCCGGTTCTGCCGTTTCTTCCTCAGGCGCGGGTTCGGCAATATCCTCAAAGGCACTGAGAACAGGGAGGTCCGCTGCCGGAACCGGCACGGTCGGTTCTTCGGTCTGTTTCTGCTTCGGGATATAATCGTCAAATCCGCTCAATACCGGCAGATCCGGCACAGAAGGAGCAACGGGTTCAGCCGGTATTTCCGGTACGGGTTCAGATGCAAAATCCTCAAGCTCTGCCAGTACGGACAAACCGGATTCGTCAGATTCAGCCGGTTCCGCAGGAAGATCGGAAGGAATCTCAGGAACGGTCTCTTCTGCTGCCTTTGTCGTAAATGCAACGGAATCAAACGCACCGAAATCCGGTTCGGTTTTTTCCGGCTCAGCAGGCTGCTCCGGTTCCGCAGAAACCGTATCATTTGCAAACAGTGAATCCGCAAGTGCCTGAAGCTCCGGCGCATTGATAAATGCATCTGTATCCTCTTCTTCGGATTCTTCCTCTTCTTCGGATTCTTCCTCTTCTTCGGATTCTTCCTCTTCTTCGGACTCTTCCTCTTCTTCGGACTCTTCCTCTTCTTCTTCGGACTCTTCCTCTTCTGCTTCGGATTCTTCCTCTTCTACGGATTCTTCCTCTTCTTCGGACTCTTCCTCTTCTTCGGATTCTTCCTCTTCTTCGGATTCTTCCTC
>JAFWVK010000014.1 GCA_017518255.1 Oscillospiraceae bacterium | reverse complement strand
CTGCCCCCATACCCCCGCTTAAGGGATACTATCCCTTAAGAATCCCATTTTATAGAAGAAAAGGAAAAATCACGCATTTTCTTTCATTTTGCTTATAATGGGATTTCAAAGGGACAATGTCCCTTTGGCGGGTTTGGGCGGAGCCCAATATCAATTATCGCGAAGCGATACCTTTTTCTACAAACTGAATCAGCCCCTTTCGGGGCTGATTCTTTTAATAATATCTCTGCTGATAAGCTGCCCTGCGAAGTGAATTCTGGCAGCGTCCGCAGATAATCAAGCAGGCAATTATCACACCCATTGCAATCAGCAGATGCGGCGCAATGCGGAAAATTGTAATATCCAGATCAATATTTGCATAATCTGCAAGTCGGCTCATATACATCTTAAATGTAAGAATCATAATCAGTTCCATAATCTGCGCACACAGAACCATACGCAATCCGTGTGCAGCGGCAGACCATGCCTTTGCATATTCTCCGGAAAAGAATCGTACAAGAAGGAAAATTGAAGCAATAATTACAACAAATATCGCAACATAATTCAGCAAAATCACAATCAGAGTAATAATCATAATCCATTGAATTGCTTTAATCACTTTCTGATAGCTTTCCGGCAGTAAAGATGCATACTCTCCCATTTTATCAATCTGCTCAATCACATTTCCGATATCGGAAATACTGATTGCGCCGATAAAGCTGAAATCTCCGTCGGAACCCAATTCGCCCATATTCTGAAGGGAATAATATTCATAATCAAGAGATTTTTCTTCCATTAAATCATCGTAATCATATCCCTCATTAATTGCAAGAGACGGAATTCCGAGTATTTTTCCGTAGAACAGCAAAAATGTTCCGGTAATCATCATCACAAGAATCAAAAAGATACCGCCCTTTGCAAAACCGCTTGCCTGAACCGGAGGCTGCGAACCGTAACCGCTGTACGGCGGCACAGAACGGTAAACCGGCTGATACGGAGGCTGGGAATACATCGGCTGAGGCTGCGGGTAAACCGGTGCCTGCTGCTGCTGATAAACCGGCTGCTGCCCGTAACCCGGCGTTTGCGGATAAGAGGGCTGCTGCTGTGGCTGCTGATAGGAAGGCTGCGTGGGATTTACAGAAACCGGCGCCATCTGCGGTGCCTGATTCACAGGCTCCTGCCGGTATTCCGAAGCAGAATTTTCCGGTTTCGTTTCCCCGAACGAAACCGAAAAGTCCGAATCAAAGCTCTTTTTTTCCGGAACATCAGCCGGCTGCTGTGTATTCAGACCGGAAGGAGCCGGTTCGCCGCAGTTCGTACAGAAGGCAGCATTGTCAGGAATAATTTGCCCGCAATTTTTACAAAACATCTTGTCGATTCCTTTCCTCATTCACATATTCCGGTACTGTTCAGCACCGTTCAGAATTATTATATCACATAATAATTTGATTGACAAGATATGAATTTGCAGAAATCTATGATTCGCATTTGTATAAATCATACAAAAAGGCACTCCCGGAAATTCGGGAGTGCCTTCGGTTACAGCTTTATTACTGCCGTTTCAGCAGCTTTTTCTTCTGTTCGTCGAATTCTTCCTGCGTCAGGATTCCTTCGTCAAGAAGACCTTTCAGCTTTTTCAGCTCGTCCGCAATCATAGCAGCTTTCAGCTTCGGGTCATCCTTTTGCTGTTTTTCAATCATCTGCTGCTGTTTCTGATTCCGGTATTCACGGGAATCCGGATCCGGATAATCCTCATACGGAAGCTCATAAATGCCTTTTTTCTTCAGCTCTCTTTTCTGAATCAGTACCTCATTGTGTTTATAGTCATAAATGAAGAACAGAACGATACAGGCAAAGCCAAAGATCAGCAGACCCCATCCGATATTCAGTCCGGGCGGTGTATAGACCATTTTTACGGTATGCTCACCCGGTTCCAGTTCCACGCCGATCATACCCTGGAACAGTGTCACAAACGGTTCGTCAATATTCATTTTACTGCCGTCGGAATAGGTTTTGCTCGCAGTGTAGCGGTATTCTTTTCCGTCAACCCAGATTTTCCAGCCCGGTTCTGCCGGAATTGTGGTCATCATGATCTGATTTTCTTTTGCGAAAATAGTACCCTCAAGTTTTCTGCCGCCGTAGGTTGTCAGATTCCACTGCTGCTGCTTCAATGTGTTAATGTCCTGCTCGAACAGTTCAGAGTCAAAGTGATAGAAGAAGAAATTCTTGATAATTGTATACTTTTCCTTTGTCTGATCGGCATTTGTCAGAAGCGTCATGCGAAGCTGCAGTCTGGAATGCGCCGGGAATGTTCCGACATACAGAATCTTGTAGTCATCGCCTTCAAAATAGGAACCGAGTGAGCTTGCATTTGAACCGTCTTTATTATAGCAGGTCGGTCCGTCCAGATTCCACTGATCTGCAAGCCAGAGATTGATTTTGCTCTGATTCTCCGTCTTAAAGAACAGATAAAGAGGTTCCTCAGTCTGTGTTTCAAGGAAGATGTCAACCGTCGGGTCCGGATCATGCACAGTCGGGTTATTGATATCCCAGTTCATTTCACGGAAATTCTGCTGGCCGGCATAATCTGTAATTCTTGCATTGTTCAGACGCGGATTGGAGATATTTTTCTCTGTCAGCTCCGGATACTGTTCCACGCTGATCGGATGATAATACTGATGGAAGGATTCAAATCCGCCTCCGTCTGTAATGACGGTGTTGCCGGTAATGGTACTGAGCAGAAGATTCTGACTGTTAAAGGGATTGTCGTTTCCGAATTTTTCGATTCTCTTAATGGATTTATCTGCCATAAATCCGAGAGAAAGCGCATTTTTATTCTCGTAGATATTCACTGTCAGATCGCTCTTCCACTGCGACCTTGCTTTTTCTGTCTTGATTTTCTCATATGCCGCACTGACATTTTCATTCTGCGGGTCGTCTTTTTTGAGAATATTCTTGTTGTCATCGCCCTTGTCCATGACATACTTGATACCGAGCACACTGTCGGCAAGCGGTGTGTTTCCGTCATATCTCGAATAATATGTGCTGGCGGAATATCCCATTGCCTCGATGAATTTCAGAATCTTCGCATTCATAACAGAGCTGGAATGCGTCAGACCGCGGATTTTCATGCCGGAATTGTCATTGACGGTACGGGTATAGGTTTTCTCTAACCGGTAAAAACCGTTGTCGGATTCATACAGTCTGTCAACAATTTCTCTGTGAGATGCGACATATTCGCGGTAGGTAGAGCCGTCGGAATAAGCGACTTCCTTATGAATATCCTCAAATTCATGCTTGGAATTGTAAATCAGCTCACAGCCGACCACAACCGCCAGCAGAGAGGTCATCACAATTTTCATGAGCTTGGAAGGATTCTTCAGACTGAATCCGATTACAAATGCCGCATAAATTACAAGCAGCAGAATCGTTGCCGCAATTGAGGAATAAGCTCCGAGATACTCTTTTCCCTTCATATTCAGATAATGCTGCTTATAAGCCAGAATCAGCAGGAATGACAGTACACCGGTACTGACTCCGACTGCAATCTTATTGATAGAAGAAGCATAACGGAGCGTCATGGCAGCCATGCTCAGAACGATAAAGGAGAAAATGAAGGAATAGCGGAAAGGCAGCCAGTTCGGCATTTGTCCGCCGTGCCACCAGATATCAATTTCTTTGAAGAACATGCAGAAGAACATCACGAAGCAAAGAGCGCCGTAACCGACTTTCTGTCTCCACGGAATTCTTCTGTTACAGAAAAAGAGCGGAATACAGAGGAAACCGAGCACACCGCAGTAAACCTCCGGTTTTCCTTCTACGTTGACGGAATTATACTGGTCTACGCTGAACTGTGCTATGAATTCCAGCGGAGAGAACTGTCCTTTCCAGCCGAAATCATAACCTCCTGTCGGCTTTGCGAAGTCCATTTTACCGAGACTCAGCGCATTGTAAACCGGAAGCACCATAAATGCAGCACAGCAGAGCGCAACTGCAGAGGAAATACCCATACGGACAAATGTGATAAGAATCCGGTTGCACTCTTTTTTCTCTTCCTTTTTCATTTTCATGAAATAGAAATAAATCAGAAAACCGGTATATGCAATCAGCAAAAAGACCGCAATGATGAAATAGGTCTTGTAGGAACTGACCTTATCCAGATGCTCTTTTGTATGAAGTTTGATTTTTTTCTTGTTATAATACATGAATCCGATAAAAGCAGCAATGATTGCAAGCAGAAACTCGCCGGCAACAATCGGTCTGATTTTTTCGTCATACTTATCGGAAGCAACAAACAGATAATAGAAGAAATAGATTGCCGTAAAGATACAGCACATAAATCCGATATAGAAATTCGCTATACAGATCAGCGCCAGCGGAATAATCAGGTTAATTTTTCTGCCGTCATCCACAAGATACTCAATGCCGAGCACGATAAACGGCAGACAGACCAGACCGTCCAGCCACATCGGGTCAATTGTCTGAATGATGTTATAGGCGCACATACCGAACATACATCCAAGTATAACGGAAATTCCCGGAGAAACATGCTTTGATTTTCTTGCATAATAGCTGAACGCGAAAGAAGTCATGCCGATTTTGCAGAGAATCATAATCAGAAGCGATGTGAGAATCATGGAACGCGGCAAAATAATGACAATCAGTGTAAACGGACTTGCGAGATAATATCCGATGACACCCATATATCCGCCGGAAAGATTTCGCGACCAGTTATACAGAATGCTGCCGTCCCCGTGAAATGCATCTCTGATTGCTTCAAAATAATACACATACTGACCGTTCAGATCCAGACAGAGGACGGAATGCTTTCCGTAAGGCTCCAGACCGAAGCGTGCATATGCAATATAGGTCAGGATTACCGGGAGAATGAAAGCGAGAAGATAGGACCAGTTCCGGCAAAACCATCCCTGAATTCCTTTCTTTCCGGCTGCCTGCCGGGCCAAATTTGAAGGCTTGCTCGGAACCTGCGGATTCCTTGCCTTCTTTTTTACGCTGGACAATGAAACTCCTCCTTTTTTTGTTCAAAAAACTTCTTTGTACCCTTTTTTCCGGCTACAAAGTACATACCATATTATTATACATGTTTTCTGACGATATTTCAAGTCTTTTTTTGAATTTTCAAAATGATTTCAGGATTTTCAATTTGAAACTCTTTTCCCTCATCAAATTAAAAAATTTCATATAATAAATATCCGCAAAGCACTTCTGATTTATTTGTGAAAAGTTCCAATGATTCTGCCATATGCTTGATATTTCTCAAATAATATGCTATACTATATAGTGTATAGGACTGCGCCCATATGTCTGAAATCCGACGCAGTCTGTTCCTTATTTTTCAGAAAAAAATAAAATGATTGAAGGATGTGAATCATACAGTGAATTCATTTGAAGAAGTGTTTGATGCCGTGAAATCATACTGCACCAAAGACGGTAAAATCGGTGAAACTGCGAAAAATCTGTGGCTGAATACCCTGAAACCGGCAAGACTTGAGGGGAATTTTGCAGTATTATACTGTTCTTCGGAATTTCAGAAATCTGTTGTTACTAACAACTATGCCAATCTGCTTCAGGAAGGATTTGCACAGATTCTCGGATTTCCCGTTCAGCTTCGCTTAATCGTTCAGGAAGATGAAAAAGCCGAACAGAAGGAAAAAGGAGATCCGGAAATGGAAGAGATGCAGGATATTCTCGACCATACCAACAGCAACGGAGATTATGCCTATACCTTCGATACCTTTATCGTCGGCAGCTCCAATCAGTTTGCATATGCTGCCTGCACCAGCATCGCACGGGGAGACGGCAACGGCAATACCTATAATCCTCTGTTCATCTACGGTCCCTCCGGTCTCGGCAAAACACATCTTCTGACCGCAATTTCTCACGAAATGCGCCGCCAGAATCCGGATCTGAACATTATCTACGTAACAGGTGAAGCGTTTACAAATGAGCTGATCGAAGGAATCAAACAGAAAAAAGATACCTCTCAGTTCCACGAAAAATACCGCAGCGCCGATGTCCTGCTGGTCGATGACGTCCAGTTCATCAGCGGAAGAGAATCCACACAGGAAGAATTCTTCCATACCTTTAACCGGCTGCATGAAGCAGGAAAACAGATTGTCCTGACTTCCGACCGTGCGCCGAAAGACATCAAGGTTCTGGAAGACCGTCTCCGCTCCAGATTTGAATCCGGTCTGATTACAGATATCTCTCTGCCCGATTTTGAAACAAGAGTCGCAATCATCCGCAGAAAAGCAGAACTTCTTGATCTGAAAATTCCGGATGATGTCGCAGAATTTATCGCAAACCGCCTGAAAACCAACATCAGACAGCTCGAAGGTGCCGTAAAACGTCTGAAAGCATTAAAACAGCTTGCAGATTCCTCACCTTCCCTTTCGATGGCACAGAGCGTAATCCGCGACATTCTGACGGACGAGCAGCCTGCTCCGGTTACCGTTGAACGGATTATTACCGAAGTTTCCAATCTCTACGGCGTATCTGCGGAGGATATCCGCTCTAAAAAACGTTCTCAGCAGATTTCCAACGCCAGAAAGGTTGCAATCTATCTGGTTCACGATATTACACAAATGACCCTCGCTTCCATCGGCGAAGAATTCGGAAACAGAGATCATTCTACAATTGTCTATGCAGTTCATTACGTTGAGAAGAATATGAAGAAGGATTCCAACCTCAGAGATGCAATTGAATCCATCACAAAGACAATCCGTGACGGATCCTCTAAATAATATTCCCATATTTTCCACCCCGTTGTAGGGATGTCTTAAAAATTAAAACATCTCATTTATTATTCTGATTTTGTTAAATTCAACCCGCCGGAAAATCGGCAGAGGTTTTTATGGGAGCGTTTGTTCTATTTTTCCTGTTTTCAACAACTGTTGAAAACAGAGTTCAAAACCGCCTTCGTATTTGCGGGGTTTTCTTTGATTTTTACCCGCAAATGACCTGAAAATGTTGAAAGCCTCGAAATATACTCCCTGTATTCACACTTTCAACTGTTTTTTCAACATTTTTTCCTTGTCAATCCACTCTTTTCACCTTCCGTTTTTTCAATAACCGATCATTCAACTTTTCCTTTCTGATTCAAAAATCGGTTTTTTGAAAGATGTCCGGTTTTCCGAAACAGAATAACCTCATATCATCGGACAAACAGCTTTTGTTAAGAATATTATTCAACAAATAAACATCCCCTACTGCTGCTACTGTTTTATACCTATTATGTGATAGTGACAGCAGAGGAAAAATAAACACTTTATATCCGGAACAGATACCGGATACAGAAAGGATCTTTTCTCATGAAATTTACCTGTCAGAAATCAGACCTGTTTGAGGTTCTTCCGAATATTGCAAAAGTAACAAGTGTGAAAACACCGATGGAAGTGCTTTCCGCGATCCGGCTGGAAGCGTCCGGACAGGAGCTGTCCCTGACCGGTTATGATTTGGAGCTCGGTATGCGAACTCAGATTCCTGCTTCTGTTGAGGAAGAAGGGGTTCTTCTTGCAGACGGAAGACTGTTTTCAGAGCTGATCCGCAGAATGCCGGAAGGGATTCTGATAATAGAAACAGACGATCACCTCAAAATTACCATTTCCGGCGGTGGAACAGAATGCCAGCTTGCCGGAATGCAGGCGGACGAGTATCCGGATCTTCCGGATATTCAGCAGGAACAGGGCGTCCTGATTCCGCAGAAACAGCTGCGGGATATGATTGAACAGACAATTTATGCCGTTTCTCTGGATGAAACAAAACCTGTTTTTACAGGAGAATTGATCGAAATAGATCAGGATATGATGAATATTGTTGCGCTGGATAATTACCGGATGGCATTGCGCTCTGAACCGCTGATCGGTCAGGGTCAAATGAAGTTTGTTGTTCCGGCAAAGGCGCTGCGTGAAATTTCTCATCTTCTGGAAGAAGATGAGAAAAACGAAAAACCGTGTGTCATCCGGCTTGACCAGCATCAGGCGAGTTTTGAAATTCACGGATATATTGTTTACACCAGACTGCTCGCCGGTGAGTTTGTCACTTACCGCCGGTCGATTCCTCAGAATGTGAAAACAGAAGTATATGTCAGCAGAAAAGAACTGATCGACAGTCTCGACAGATGCAGCCTGTTAATCAGTGAGAAAAATAAAACTGCGGTCAGATTCCAGTTTGAGGAAGATAAAATCATGATCAGCTGTCAGAATGTAATCGGCAGCGTAGACGATCAGTTGAGCTGCGATCTTTCCGGAGAAAAAATGATTGTCGGTTTCAATAATCGCTATCTGCTGGAGGCAGTTCGTGCAATTCAGGGAGACCGGGTCAAAATCATGCTTTCCGGACCGGACAGAGCAGTGAAGGTCATGGAGGCAGACGGTGAAAATTCAATTGCCATCATTATGCCGGTTCAGGTCCGGCGCTGACAGAATCCGGAGATTATATGGAAAAATCTGAAATTACGATTAAAACCCCTTTCATTAAACTGGAACAGTTGATGAAGCTTGCGAATCTGACGGATACGGGAGGATTTGCAAAAAATCTGATACAGAGCGGAAATGTTCTTGTCAACGGCGAGGTCTGCACGATGAGAGGGAAAAAAATCCGGAACGGAGATATTGTAACAGTTGACCGTTTTCAGGTGACTGTCATTGCTCCGGAAGAAACAGAATCATAAATGAAAGTAACTTCATTGACTGTGAAGGATTTCCGGAATCTGCGGGATGTCAAAATGCAGCCTTCGGATTCACTGAATCTGATTTTCGGGAATAATGCACAGGGAAAAACCAATCTCCTCGAAGCAATCTGGTGCTGTACGGGATGCCGAAGCTTCCGCGGATCGAAAGAACGGGATTATATTCAGCTCAAATCTCCTGCCATGCATCTGATTCTGCGGTTTTCCGACAGCAGACGGGAACAGGAAATTCAGTTTCATCTGGCGCGCGGAGAGGGAAAACAGAAAAAGCTGCTGCTGAACGGTGTTCCGCTGAAAGGCGGAAGCGGACTGTTTTCTCAGTTTCAGTGCGTGATTTTTTCTCCGGACGACCGGGAACTGATTCGGGGAAATCCCGAAAAAAGACGCGGATTTATAGATCTCTGCGGTTCGCAGCTGACATCGAAAATGCTCGGCTGCCTGCGGAAATTCGATCAGCTGACTGCGCAGAGAAATGCAGTTCTGAAACAGATTCAGCTCGGTAAATCCGAAAAAAAAGATCTTTCTCTCTGGGATATTCAGATTGCAGCTTACGGAAGTATGCTGACCTGTCTGCGGCATTCCTATCTGACAAAGCTTAGTGTGATCTGTGAAAAGCTTTATTCCGGCATTACCGGAGGAAGCGAACAGCTTTTGATGAAATACCGTTCCAATATCTTTCAGAACAGTGAAATTCCGGAAAAACCGACAAAAGAGATGCAGCAGTATTATTTTGAACAGCTGCAAAAATCCGCAGAGGATGATATCCGACTGGGATTTACGGCAAAGGGTGCGGGCAGAGATGATTTTTCCTGTAAAATCAACGGTATGTCCGTGAAAGAATACGGTTCTCAGGGGCAGCAGAAAAGCTCGGCTCTTGTGCTGAAGCTGGCGCAGGCATCCTTGTTTTATGAGACAAAAGAAGAAACACCCGTCATTCTTCTGGATGACGTAATGGGTGAACTGGACGAGAAAAGACAAAAACTCGTATATGAGATTATTCAGAATATGCAGATTTTCCTGACATCCTGTCAGCCGGAATCCATCGGACAGGAACAGACGGGAAAAGGAACTGTTTTTTATATGGAAAACGGCGAACTGAAATACTGAATCAGGAGAATCTATATGTATATTCATCTTGGTGAAAATATATCTGTTTCCGAAAAAAATGTAATCGGCATTTTTGATCTGGAAAATACAACGATCGGACAGGATACCAGAAATTTTCTGAATAAAAGAGAAAAAGCGGGAAAAACCGTGAATATTTCAAAGGAAATGCCGAAAAGCTTCGTAATCTGTGAGGATAACGGAGAAGAAAAAGTATATGTTTCGCCGATTGCGGCAGCAACCCTGAAAAAACGGGCGAAAACAATGTTTTGAAGTGAGATAAGACTGGATTTAGGAGAAGAATCATGGAGAATGAAGAGATGCTGACTCAGACGCCTGTTCAGGGCGAATACGATGAAAATCAGATTCAGGTTCTGGAAGGACTGGAAGCTGTCCGGAAACGTCCGGGCATGTATATCGGAACAACCGGTTCGGGCGGTCTGCATCATCTTGTCTATGAAATTGTGGATAATTCCATTGATGAAGCGCTTGCGGGATACTGTACACATATTAAGGTCGAAATTCTGGAAGGTGATATTATCCGCGTGACCGATAACGGAAGAGGTATTCCGGTCGGCATTCACCCGAAGGAGAAGATATCGGCTGCAACGGTTGTTTATACGGTTCTTCATGCAGGCGGAAAATTCGGCGGCGGCGGATATAAGGTTGCCGGCGGTCTGCACGGTGTAGGAGCCTCTGTCGTCAATGCGCTTTCCGAATGGCTGGAACTGACCGTTTGGGACGGCACTCACAGCTATTTTCAGAGATTTGAAAGAGGAAAGTATTCTAAGGAGCTGAAACAAACCGGCGATACCGATTTGCACGGCACTTCTGTCACATTCAAGCCGGATGCCGAAATCTTTGAAGAAACAACGGTTTTCGATTATGAGGTTCTGCTGAAGCGTATGCGGGAGCAGGCATTCCTGAATGCCGGACTGACCATTGAAATTACGGATCACCGTCATCCGGAGCTTGAACGGCATGAGACACTTTGTTATGAGGGCGGCATCCGCGAATTTATCGAGCATATCCATGAAACCAGAGGACTTGATCCGCTTTCGGAAAAATCAAAGGACGGAAAATCCGGCGTAAGCTGCAATGTAATTTATTTTAACGGGAAAAAAGGAGACAATGCCGTTGAAATTGCAATGCAGTATAATGACAGCTATAACGAGATTATTATGTCTTTTGCAAACAATGTTCATACGATTGACGGCGGCGTGCATGAAGTCGGATTTCGCAATGCGCTGACGAAAACCATCAATGAATACGGAAAAAAATTCGGTTTGCTCAAAGATGATAATAAGCTCATGGGTGAGGATGTCCGTGAGGGACTGACGGCAATTATTTCCGTCAAGCTGACAGACTGCCAGTTTGAAAGCCAGACAAAAGTGAAGCTCGGAAATCCGGAAATTAAACCGTTTGTGGAACAGGTTGTTTCCGAAAAACTGATGGATTATCTGGAGGAAAATCCGTCTGTTGCCGCATTGATTTTTTCAAAATCACAGGATGCGCAGCGTGCAAGAGAGGCAGCAAAAAAAGCAAGAGAAACCGCAAGACGCAAATCTGCAATGGAATCGGCTTCCTTGCCGGGCAAGCTTGCAGACTGTTCGGAGCGGGATATTGAATACACCGAAATTTATATTGTCGAGGGAGATTCCGCAGGAGGCTCCGCGAAAGAAGGCAGAGACAGAAGGTATCAGGCAATTCTGCCGCTCTGGGGTAAAATGCTCAATGTAGAGCGCGTGCGGATTGATAAGGTTTACGGAAATGATAAACTGCAGCCGGTTGTGACGGCGCTCGGTACTTCAATCGGTGAGGATTTCGATATCACAAAGCTGCGTTACGGTAAAGTCATTATTATGGCGGATGCCGATGTGGACGGCTGCCACATCCGGACATTGCTGCTGACTTTTTTCTTCCGGTTTATGCGTCCGCTGATTGAAAACGGAAATGTCTATATCGCACAGCCTCCCCTTTTCCGCGTCACAAAAGGAAAAACGCATAAATATGCGTTCAGCGATGAGGAACGCGATCAGTATATCGCAGAACTTTCCGCAAACGGTGCAAAGGTTGAAGTGCAGCGCTATAAAGGTCTCGGTGAAATGGATCCGGAACAGCTCTGGGAAACCACAATGGACCCCGAAACCAGAACCATGATTCAGGTCAAAATGGAAGATGCCATGAAAGCGGACGAAATTTTCTCCATTCTGATGGGAGATAAGGTTCAGCCGCGCAGGCAGTTTATCGAATCCAATGCACAGTACGCAGTCAATCTTGATATTTGATGCTGCATTGCTGCGCAATGCTTATGCGGGGCGCTGCCCCGCACCCCGCTCAAGGGACATTGTCCCTTGAAAATCCCATTATAAGAATCATGTGGACTCTTCTCATTGATTATTATAATGGGAGTCCAGAGGGATAGTATCCCTCTGGTGGGGTTTGGGGCAAAGCCCCATTCAAAATTATCGCGAAGCGATACATTAAAACAAAGCAGGGTTAATGTAATGGCAAAAGAAAAAAAGCTATTTTCTGTTCAGGTTGAACTGAATGACAGAGATTATGAGGATGTATTCCGCGTATATCTGAAATATGACCGCGGAAATGAAAAGAAAATCGGATTGATTACCAGTGTGATATTTACGGCAATCTGCATCCTTCTGATTTTTGTTACGGATAAAATCGCGTTTCTGTTTTACGGAATCGGCTGTCTGGTTGTCGGTCTGTCTTATTTTCTGGTTCCGGTGAACCGAAAATTTCTTGCAACCAACAAGCTGCAATTCGGAGAAAAACAGGAAATAGGTTTTTATCCGCATAAGATTACAACGCAGGAGCTGTTTGACGACGATCAGGAAGACAGCGGGGAATATGAGGATGCCGAAACGGATTTCTCAACAATTACCCTCCATGCTTTTGAAAATGAGAGAGGATTTCTGTTTGCGGACGGAAGAATTTCCAATCAGTTTCTGTATATTCCGAAACGCTGTCTGGATGAAGATGAGACAGAAAGAATTCAGCAGTTTGCAGAAAACCGCTGTTCAGGCGGATATAAGGCAGTCGATACGATGATTGCAGAGGATGACAGGGAAACGCACGCCGCAAAAACTGCTGCGGTCTGCAATAAGTATTACGGAGCCGATAAGCTGCGGCTGTATGATGAGGAAGGAAAAAGAATCCGGGTTGACGAAGAAGCTGCGGAAATGCTCGAAAAAGAAGAGGATGCCGAACAGCAGGCAGAGCATACCGAGATGATGGATGAACCGGATCTGGATGTAGAGGAAGAATGGGAACGCATTATTTCGGAGGATGAGGATGAATAAAGAAAAAAAACTGATGGAGCGCTCCTATCATATTCCCCTTTCCATGTTCGATCATGCATTCCGCTGCTTCCAGAAAAAATATGTTTTTCCTGCAAATATAATTGTCAGTATCATTTTCCTTGTGCTGGCAGCGGATTTTATCTATGCCGCGGTCAAAGACAACACCAATACAACAGCTTATCTGCTGATTGTTCTCTGCATCAGTATGGTACTGATCCGCTGGTACAGAACATTCAAGCTGCGCCGCTCGGTGCATGAAGCTCTGAAAGATGTCGAGGGCGATCTTTATGATCTGACGGTGTATGAAGACGGCGTTGTTATCCGGACAGAAGATGCAAAAAAACCGGAGAATGACGAACAGGAAGAAAAAGCGGATAATCCGCCGGATGAAAAGGAAGAAACAGAAGCAGGAAACGGCTTTCAGCAGCTTTTTCCGGAAGCACCGCCGGAGGATGAAGAAAAACCCGCTCCGACGGAAATTACCTTCGGAACCGGTGTCAAGCTGCTGGAATATCCGGAATTCTTTATGATTTATCTGGTTCGCGCGAATTTTTATGTCATTCCGAAAAAGGATTTTTCGGAGGAGGAAATCAGACAGCTCTCTGAATTATTCGCAAAATACCGCTGATGGCTTATTTTAACGAAAAGGGGCAGAATATTTTGTACGACGCAAGTAATTCAATTATGATTCATCGCGACATTGAGGAGGAAATGCGGTCATCGTTTCTGGCATATTCGATGTCTGTTATCACCTCCCGTGCGCTGCCGGATGTTCGGGACGGTCTGAAGCCGGTACACAGAAGAATTCTGTATACACTTTTTGAAAAAAGCCTGACACCGGAAAAGCCTTACAGAAAATGTGCCGATATTGTCGGTACCGTGCTCGGTGAATATCATCCGCACGGTGATGCGTCTGTCTATATGGCGCTTGTCCGTCTGGCACAGAGTTTCTCTATGCGCTATCCGCTGGTGGACGGTCACGGAAACTTCGGTACCGTAGACGGCGATCCGCCGGCTGCTTACCGTTATACAGAAGCAAAAATGACGAAAATGTCAACTGCCATGCTGACGGATATACAGAAAGAGACAGTTGATTTTCAGTCCAACTATGACGACCGTCTCAAAGAGCCGGTTGTTCTGCCTGCCCGCTTCCCGAATCTGCTGGTCAACGGTTCGGAGGGTATTGCAGTCGGTATGGCTTCCCATATTCCTCCTCACAATCTCGGCGAGGTGATTGACGGACTTGATTATCTGATTGAGAATCCGGATGCGACGCTCGATCAGCTGATGCAGTTCATCAAGGGACCTGATTTTCCGACCGGCGGCATTATCATGGGCAGATCGGGAATCCGTGCCGCCTATGCAACCGGACGCGGAAAGCTGACTGTCCGCTCGAAAACCGAAATTACGGAAATCAAAAACCGTCAGTGTATCATTGTATCGGAAATTCCGTACATGGTCAACAAGTCGGAACTGATCAAGTCGATTGCGGAGCTGGCAAAGGAAAAGCGCGTCGAGGGAATCCACGATATCCGCGACGAATCCGGAAGAAAAGAAAAAGTGCGTATCTGCATCGAACTGAAAAAGGATGCAAATGCAAATCTCATTCTGAATCAGCTGTTCCGGTATACACAGCTTCAGGATACTTACGGCATTATCAATCTTGCACTGGTCAACGGCATTCCGAAGGAGCTTTCGCTGAAACAGATTCTTGAGGAATACCTGAATCATCAGGTTGATGTCGTACAGCGCGCCTGCCGGTTCGATCTGAAAAAAGCACGCGAGCGCGCACATATTTTGCAGGGCTTTGTCGTTGCGCTGGATTTCATTGACGAGGTTGTTGAAATTCTCCGGTCATCCAAGACGATTCCGGAAGGCAAACAGCGCCTGATTGACCGCTTTGCAGAGGTCGATCTGACCGGATTGCTGGAGGATCCGGCATACCGGACAGCAATGGGTATGACGATTGATCCGACGGAAAAGGAATATCCGACAGTCGGTCTTTCCGATGCACAGGCGGATGCAATTGTGCAGATGCGTCTGGGTCAGCTGACCGGTCTGGAGCGCGAAAAGATTCTGAATGAGGTTCTTTCGCTTTGCGAGAAAATCAACGATCTTCGGGATATTCTTGCACATAAAGAGCGTGTCCTTGCAATTATCCGCGATGATCTTGAGGAGATCCGCGGAAAATACGGTGATGAAAGACGTACCCAGATCGAAAGCATCAGCGGCGAAATGGATATTGAGGACCTGATACCGGTCGAGGATTGTGTCGTCACTTATACCAATTTCGGCTATATCAAGCGTGTTCCGCTTTCTGTTTATAAATCGCAGCGGCGCGGCGGAAGAGGCGTTTCCGGCATGAAGCAGCGTGAAGAGGACTTTGCCTCCGAAATGTTTGTTGCTTCGAGCCATGACCATGTTTTGTTCTTTACAAACCGCGGAATTATGTTTGATCTCAAGTGCTACGAGATTCCGATGGGCGGCAGGGATTCCAAAGGAACCAACATCATCAATATTCTGCCGCTCAGGGAAAATGAAAAGGTCGCTGCCATGATGAAGGTCAGCGCGTTCAATGACGAAAGCTATATTGTCATTGTGACCAGAAACGGCAGAATTAAGAGAACGCCGCTGCCTGCTTATAAAAATGTCCGTAAAAACGGCATTATTGCAATCCGGCTGGAAGAGGGCGACGAGATTGAAGGCGTCCGCATGACAGGCGGAAACGATCAGCTTTTTGTCGCAACCAGAAACGGTATGGCAATCCGCACAGAGGAAACCTGTATTCGTCCGCAGGGCAGAAATGCCCGCGGCGTGCGGATTATGAAACTGCGTGAGGGCGATGAAATTGTCTCTATGGCAAGAGCCCGCGAAGGTGCAACCCTGCTGACCATTACGGAAAAAGGCTTCGGAAAGCGTTCCATGATTGACAGCTATCCGCTCAGAAAGCGCGGCGGCTACGGGATTACAAACTATAAGCCGGACGAGGAACGCGGCGATGTCTGCGGCATTAAGGTTGTCGATGAAACAGATGATATCATCATGATTTCAAGCGACGGCATTATCATTCGCATCCGGACAAGCGATATCCGGATTATGGGCAGAATTGCAAAGGGCGTCCGTGTCATGCGCGTCTCCGAAAACGGAAGAGTGGTCGCGTTTACCAGAACCGAGCATGAAGAAGATGCCGTAATGTCTGAGGTTGAACAGCTTTCGGAGGAAGAGCTGAAAGCGCAGGAGCTTGCTGCACAGGAGGCGGAATCTGCCGAAGCAGCAATTCCGGAGGAACCGGAGGAGCCGGATGATGCCGAAGATGAGGGTTCGGATTCCGAGACATGAGTGAAAAGAATAAAAACAGGAAATCCCGCATCACTGCCGAAGCGTGCAAGCGCTTCGGCACGGTGATGTGCGGCAGTATCTTTGTGCAGATTTTCTGCTGGGCACTGTATAGCTATCTGCGGCTGAACAGTTGGTTTTGCTGTCTTTCCGCGGTTGTAACCGCTTTGCTCTATCATTTTCTTCAGGTGGAGGAGGAGACAGGTTTATCAAGAAAAAACGTGTTTTTTGCTGCAATTCTATGCCCGTTTCTGATCGGTGCGCTGCTGACCGGTATTCTGATGTACCGGTACCGGAATTTGCAGCATCTGAGTGCGGAGCTGGACGGCGTTTCGGAATTTACCGAGCTGATTTCTCTCTATTCCGCCCGGTTGCTGATGAACGGAGCCGTGCTTCTGATTTTTGCAGCGGTTCACAGTTTCTACCTGAAAAAAAATCCCCCGAAACCGGTTGATGATCCGGAGGAAAAGGATGAAGATGACGCTTAACAGAATCGTATCCGGCAGCTTTCTGACAGCCGGCATCGGTTTACTCCTTCTGTCTGTCATAAAGCTTTCTGTTGTCCCGCTGACAGCCGGGAGTGTTTTTGCTGCTTTGATTCTGAGCTTTTTGACAGCTTGCTGGGAAACACAGTTGTTTTCCTGCAAATGCGGCAGTGTCCGGACACTTTTACATGCTTATTTACCGCTGATTCTACAGACTGTTTTGCTGATCGGTCTGGACACGGCGGTTTATGTTTTATTGCGGAATAAAACCGGCAGTCTGACGGCAGTCTGGCTTGCGGTGCATATCACCGTTCTGCTTCTGACCGTCCTGCTTGTGTATGTCATCGGAATTGCACGCACGGTGCTGTTCCGGAATCCGTAAGATTCAAAAGAAAACGGAGTGCATAATATGACGAATGCGGAGATTTTGTCCCATATCGACCATACCGTTCTGAAACCGGATGCGAAATGGGAAAGTGTTGCGCAAATCTGTACGGAAGCGATGCAGTATCATACCGCTTCTGTCTGTATTCCCCCCTGCTGGGTAAAAACTGCCCGTGAAGCCTTCCCGCAGCTCAATATTTGTACGGTCATCGGCTTTCCGCTCGGCTATCAGACAGCATCCGTCAAGGCAGCGGAAACAAAGCAGGCAATTGAAGACGGCGCGGATGAAATAGATATGGTAATCAATGTATCTGCGCTGAAATCCGGTGATTCCGAAACCGTTCTGCGGGAGATGCGTCTGGTTCGTGCGGCGTGTCCGGATGCGGTTTTGAAGGTGATTATTGAAACCTGCCTGCTGACAGAGAGTGAGAAAATTCTCTGCTGCAAGCTGGTCACGGAAGCAGGAGCAGATTATATCAAGACCTCGACCGGCTTCGGCAGCGCAGGTGCACAGTTAGAGGATATTGCGCTGTTCCGGAAGCATATCGGCAGTGACGTAAAAATCAAGGCTGCCGGCGGAATCCGCACGCGGGAACAGATGGAGGCATTTCTGAATGCCGGCTGCGACCGCATCGGGTGCAGCGCCGCAAAAATACTGTTTGACGGCGTATGATCGAACGGATTTCAGGATATGACCCGCGGAACGGGGCATTGATTTTCCGCGTATATACGGAAGAAATACCAGACACAGAGCGCCGCCTGAGAAACCGCCTTTCGCATCTGACCGCATCGGATTTGCTTGGTGCGGCAATGCTCCGCGATTTCGGAATCCGGCATGTACGAATTCATCGCATCGGGCTTGGAAAACCGCAGCTTCTGCATGAAAATCTGCATATGAATCTCACGCACTGCACCGGGCTTGCCGCTGCTGCCGCCGGAACAGTTCCGTTGGGAATTGACGCGGAAGTGCCGCGTACCGTAAAAGAAAAGCTGCTGCCGCGGCTGTGTACGCAGGAGGAAACAGTGCTGATTCAGTGTGCAGAGGACAAAAACCTGATGTTTTCAAGGCTCTGGACGCTGAAAGAATCCTACGCGAAATTCACCGGCGAAGGAATCGGGCTGGATTTTTCAAAGCTCGGCTTTACTCCCGGCAATTCGCCGGTTTTTCATCATCCTGCATCGGGTGAAGTGCAGTTTTATCAGATTATACTGAACAATCATCATGTTGTTTCGCTGTGTGTCCCGCGCGGGGATTATGAGATTGTCACAGCGGTAACCGAAAAAAACAGAAAGGAAGATGATTATGCTGTCGATTGATTTACGCGGACATCTTGCATTGATTACGGGTGCATCGGGAATGCTCGGACGTGTCATTGCCAGAACCTTTGCGGACTGCGGCGCCGATCTGGTTCTGCATTATCACCGGAACAAGCAGGATGCGGACATGCTCGCGGTTGAGCTGCGCCGGAATACCGGCAGGCGCGTGATGACCGTTCAGGCGGATATCACAAATCCGGAGGATGTTGCACGGATGAAGCAGGATATCGCGGCTGCAAAAATCGGCGTGCCTGACATTCTGGTACACAATGCGGTCATTCAGTATGAATGGAAACCTGTCATTGACCAGCCGCTTGCCGATTTTGACAGTCAGTACAATTCCTGCGTCATGCAGACGGTACACATGGTAAAATCTTTTGTGCCGGATATCATCGCAAAGGGTTCGGGCGGCAGAATTGTTGTCATCAATACCGAATGCTCTGCGCTTGCCGAGGCAAACTGCGGCGCTTATACGGCAGCCAAGCGCGGGCTTGACGGGCTGGTGCGCGTGCTGGCGAAAGAGCTGGGACCGCATCAGATCACGGTCAATGAGGTTGCGCCGGGCTGGACGGTCACGGAAAACGACCGCCGCCTGCATACGGAAGTGCAGCCGGATTATGACAAAACCGTTCCGCTGGGACGGCGCGGAACAGATGCAGAAATTGCGCAGATGTGTGCATTCCTTGCCTCTCCGCTCGCTTCGTTTACAACAGGTGCCTATATTCCTGTTTCCGGCGGCAGAGTGATGCCGGCAATCTGATAAGGAGAAAGACGATGCGTTATATGATTTGTTATGCGGTCAGGGAAAATATACCGCAGGTCGAAACGGAATATTATGATTCGTTTTCGGACGCTGTGCAGAGATACACCGTTCTGTGCAGCAATTGCCGGGATGTTGTGCTTTCCGATCTGGTGCAAATGACAATTATCCGGCATTTTTCCAGCCGTAAGCTGAACGGCAGTGTTTCTGTTACATCTTACTGATGAAAGGCGGTGCAGTAATGAAACGCTACAGAGTGACGGCGGCGGCGCTTGCCGCGCTCTGCCTGCTATGTAGATGGCGACGGTTGGGTCTTCATTGGTTTTATATGAATCATAATTTACGATAGAAAGGAAAATTTATCATGAGCACAAACAGTTACGAATCCCCTTTTTGCACGCGCTATGCGAGCGCGGAAATGCAGTATCTTTTCTCTGCGGACAAGAAGTTCTCGACATGGCGGCGGCTTTGGGTCGCGCTGGCGAGAGCCGAGCATGAGCTCGGGCTGAATGTCACCGCGGAGCAGGTCGCCGAGCTGGAGGCGCACATCACTGATATCGACTATGAGGCGGCGGCAAAGCGCGAGCGCGAGTGCCGTCACGACGTCATGTCGCATGTCTATGCCTACGGTCTCTGCTGTCCAAATGCCAAAGGCATCATTCACCTCGGCGCAACCTCCTGCTATGTCGGCGACAACACCGATATCATCATTATGCGGGATGCGCTGAAACTCGTCCGCACAAAGCTGATCTCGGTTCTGCGCAATCTGGCGAAATTTGCGGAGGAATGGAAAGCACAGCCCTGCCTTGCATATACGCACTGTCAGCCTGCACAGCTCACGACCGTCGGCAAGCGTGCGACCCTCTGGATGAACGAGCTGCTGCTCGATCTTGAGGAGCTGGATTTCCAGATCGGCAGAATGAAGCTGCTGGGCTCGAAGGGTACAACCGGAACACAGGCGTCCTTTATGGAGCTGTTCCACGGCGACGGCGCGAAAATCCGCGAAATGGAACGGAAAATCGCCGTTGAAATGGGCTTTGCACCGGAGGCAGTTGTGCCGGTTTCCGGACAGACCTATTCCCGCAAGGTCGATGCGCAAGTCTTGAATGTACTCTCCGGCATCGCACAGAGCGCGATGAAATTTGCGAACGATATGCGTCTGCTCCAGTCCTTTAAGGAAATGGAGGAGCCGTTTGAATCCGGACAGATTGGTTCTTCTGCAATGGCGTACAAGCGCAACCCGATGCGCTGCGAGCGTATTACCGCACTCGCCCGCTATCTCATGACCGACACGCTCAATCCCGCATTCACAGCCGGTACGCAGTGGTTCGAGCGCACACTCGATGATTCCGCGAACAAGCGCATTGCCGTTGCGGAGGGATTCCTTGCCGCGGATGCAATCCTGAATATTATGATGAACGTCACAAGCGGCATGGTCGTCTATCCGGCGGTTATCCGGCAGCGCGTCATGGCAGAGCTGCCGTTCATGGCGACAGAAAATGTGATTATGGATGCGGCAGCCAGCGGCGGTGACCGTCAGGAGCTGCACGAGCATATCCGCGTGCATTCTATGGAGGCAGGCGCGCAGGTCAAGCAGAAGGGTCTGAAAAATGACCTCTGCGAGCGCATCGTCAAGGATCCGATCTTCGGCGTGACCGCGGAGGAACTGGAAAGCAGACTCGATCCCGCAAACTACACCGGCAGAAGTGTGCAGCAGGTCGAGGAGTTCCTGAGCGAGTGCATTGCGCCGGTGCTCCGGGATGCGGAGTCCGCCGCGGATGTCGAACTGACGGTATAAGCGGAGGAAAGCGCTCAATTATGTGCCTGTCAGATTTTTGATGCATCGCAGATACCGCTTTATCTGCAAGCTGAGATTTTTATAAAGAAATCTCTTGACAATTTCTGAAAAATGCACTATAATAAAAATTACTTGTCGGCTCGTGTCAGAGGACTGCCCTTCTGCGGTTTTTTGCGCTGCGCCGATGCAGAAGAAAACAAGGAGGCTTGGCAGTGAAGGCAAAAAAATCAGTCTTTTTCATCGTGTTTTTTCTGATTGTCGCATTCGCGGCTTCGACCGTGTTCGGCGTGAAGAATCAGTACGGTGATCTGACGACCGTTTATATCAAAGGTCTGAAAGACATTCGTCTGGGCATTGATATTCAGGGCGGTGTAGACGTTACATTCGGTCCGGAGGACGGGACGGATGCGACAGAGGGACAGCTCAATGCTGTGGAAGAGGTTATGAAAACCCGTCTGGTTACGCTCGGTATCAATGACTACGAGGTTTATGTGGACGACAGCAACGATAAGGTGATCGTCCGGTTCCCGTGGAAAAACGGAGAATCCGATTTTGATCCGGAATCGGCTGTCGCAGAACTCGGTGAAACTGCAAAATTGCAGTTCCGGGCAGGCTACAATTATACGTCCGAAGTTGACGATTTAGGCAATACAACCATTACGCCGGGCGGCGATATCATCCTCGAAGGTACAGATATTGATGAGGCTTTTGTAAAGCCGGAAATTGATTCAAGCGGCAATCAGACCGAGCATTATATGGTTGCACTGAAGCTTAAGGAAAGCGGCAGAGATGCGTTTGCAAATGCAACGCAGGCTGCGGTGAATAAGGATGCTGCTTATCTGGATACAAAGGGATCCGGTTCCAGATATGTTATTTCGATCTGGATGGATACAAACTGTATTTCGTATCCTGCCGTCAATGATGTTATCTCCAAGGGCGAAGCAAATATTACGGGAGATTTTGACTATGACGGCGCAAAGGCACTCGCAGACAAAATCAACGGCGGCGCACTTCCGTTCAATCTGAAAACAGAAACCTTTAAGACCATCTCTCCGAGCATGGGCAAGGGCGCACTCCGTATCATGATGATGTCCGGTATCATCGCACTGTGCCTGATTATGATTTATATGATCGTTCTGTACCGTCTGCCGGGCTTTGTTGCGGCAGTGGCACTGCTCGGTCAGGTCGCCGGCACGCTGGCAGTCATTTCCGGCTGGTTCGGATTTGAGTCCTCCAATACACTGACGATTCCGGGTATTGCGGGTATTATCCTTGCAATCGGTATGGGCGTTGACTGTAATATTATTACGGGTGAACGCATCAAGGAAGAGCTCCATACCGGAAAATCTCTGGATTCTGCTCTGAAATCCGCATACAAGCGTTCCTTCACCTCGATTCTTGACGGTAATATGACTGTTATCATTGTCGCTGTGATTCTGATGGGCGCATTCGGTGTTTCTACCAGCTTCTTTGCAAAGCTGCTGAAGTTCCTGTTTACCTGGTTCGGCGTTTCGACGGAGGGTACGATTTATTCCTTCGGCTTTACACTGCTGACCGGTGTTGTCTTCAATTTTATCATGGGCGTTCTGGCTTCCCGTCTGATGCTGACCTCCCTTTCCAAGTTCAAGGCCTTCCAGAACAGAAAGCTTTACGGAGGTGCTGAGAAATGAGTAAGTCAAAGAAAAATTCCAACAAAACAAATGTGCAGTCTCTGCTGGAGCAGGTGAAAGTCCGCGATTTTTACGGAAACCGCAGAAAATTCTTTGTGCTTTCTTCTGTGCTGATGGTGCTGGTTCTTGCAAGCTGCTTTATCTTCGGCGTGAATGTCTCGATTGAATTCAAGGGCGGCACGCTCGCGACATACAGCTATAACGGAACAATTGATGAAAATGAGATTGCGAGTATCTCCAAGGACTATCTGAAAACACATACAAAGGTTCAGACCGGTGAAACCTTTACCGGCGAGCGCCAGACAACCTTTACGGTTTCTTTCAGCATGGATAAGGCATTCGATGCAAAGATGCAGGATGAACTGCTTGCAAAATTGCAGGAGAAATATCCGGATGCACAGATTGATTCCCTCGAAACCAATGACGTTGCGGCAAGCTCCGGAAAGCGCTTTCTTGCAAAGTGTCTGGTCGCTGCAATCTTTGCTGCGGTTGTGCTGATTCTCTATATTGCATGGAGATTCAAGCGCATCTCCGGCTGGAGTGCCGGTGTGTTCGCAGTTGCGGCGCTGCTGCATGACCTCGTGATTGTATTCGGTACCTTTGTTGTGTGCCGTTTCGAGATTGATTCTAACTTTATGGCAGTTATCCTGACCATTCTCGGTTATTCGGTCAACGATACGATTGTTGTGTACGACAGAATCCGTGAAAACAAAGGGATTCTTCCGGGTACGACAAAGCTGCCGGAGGTTGTCAATATCTCCCTGAGCCAGACGATGAAGCGCACCATCCGCACCTCAGTCACAACCATTGCGGCAATGCTGATTGTGACCATTCTCGCAACAGTCAACAATATTTCTTCGATTCAGCATTTCAGCATTCCGATGACTGTCGGTATGGTCTCCGGATGCTATTCTTCCCTCTGCTTCGCACCGATGCTCTGGACCTCTTGGAAAACCAGAGAGCCGAAGGCGAAAAAGGAAGACTGATTTCATGCATAAAATCGTAAAAACAGAAGCGGATAAACATACAATCATTGTATGAATAACTGAAAATCATTGAAGCGCCTTGCGAATGCAGGGCGCTTCGTGTTATAATAAAACGGTTATTATGGATAGAAATATGCAGCGGGGGCGGTGTTATGATTCCGGCAGTTTCTACGGCTTGCTTATTTCCGAAACCGACAGAAGATGCACTCTATGACCTCTGTCTGCACGGAATCCGGACCGTTGAGATTTTTTTGAATGCACCCTCGGAATGCCGGCCGGTGTATGTCAATGACCTGAAAGCGATGATGAACCGCTTCGGAATGACCTGCCGCACCGTTCACCCCTGGACCGGGCTTCAGGAAGCCCGTATGCTGTTTTCCGAATATCCGCGGAGAGCTGCGGATTTTTTGGAGGAAGCCAAACGGGTTTTTGCCGCCATGCAGATTCTCGGTGCGGAATATTATATTCTGCACGGTGCATTTGCCGGCGGATGCAAACCGGAGATTTACTTTGAGCGGTTCCGGATGCTCTGTGAAACGGCAAAGCCCTTCGGCGTGACGGTTACACAGGAAAATGTCGTCAAATATGAAAGCGGGAAGCTGCGCTTTCTGCGTGAATTCTGCCGGAGACTCGGCGATGAGGCGAAGCTGACCTTTGATGTCAAGCAGGCGGTTCGTGCCGGCATCCAGATTGATGAAGCCGTCCGGGCGGTCGGCAGCCATATTGTGAATGTGCATCTGAGCGATCACAGCGATAAAGGTGACTGCCTGCGCATCGGAAAGGGCAGATTTGAAACGGTTCCGTTTTTTGCGTCACTTGCGGCACAGGGCTTTCACGGCACCGTGACACTGGAACTCTACCGTGATTCGTTTGAAAGTGCTGCCGAGCTTGCTGAGGATTATCAGAGAATCGGCAGACTGATTAAAAAGGCGGTAAACACCTGAACGGAAAGGAATGTGAAGAATATGCGATGCCCGTTCTGCGGAGAGGAAGACACCAAGGTGATTGATTCCCGCTCAATCGAAGGAAGAAAAAAACGGCGCCGGGCATGCCTGAAATGCGGCAAGCGCTTCACGACCTTTGAGTCCGTGGAACGGCCGCTGGTTATGGTTGCTAAACGGGACGGCAGCTTTGAACCGTTTAACCGGAACAAGCTGCTCGCCGGTATCTATAATTCGATAAAAAAACGCCCTGTGAAAATGGAGGCGGTCAACGGAATTGTTGAGGAGATTGAAGCGGAACTCGCAAACGAAATGGTGACCGTTGTCTCTCCCGACCGGATCGGCAGTATGGTGATGGAGCGTCTCCAGAAAATCGACCCGGTTGCGTATGTCAGATTTGCTTCGGTTTATCTTGCATTTTCCGATGTCGCGGATTTTGTCCGCGTAATCAGTGAGATGCCCGGAGCAGAGGAGGAGCCGCTCAGCGAACAGCCTGCATGATCTGTGTCGATGCATCGTAAATCTGCGCCGCGATCAGTGTATCGCCGCAGAGCAGCAGCTCTGCACGGCATTCGCTTCCCGGTGCATTCAGAACCGGAAAGGTGTATCGGACAGCCTCTTTTCCTGCGTATGCAGCGGGATCAAAGCCCTGCTGCATCTGGAGTGTCAGCCAGCGCTGACCCGGCTCGGTTTTCCATTGCTGCGGAATCACCGTTTGTGTGATCTCCGGCGCAGAGACACGCCAGCCGCGCAGATTCAGCCATGCTTCACACATCTGCGGCGTTTTGAGAATTACGGCGTTCTGCGGCCGGTTCTGCGGCTTTTTCCGCGAAAACAGAAAACCGATTGCCAGCAGCAGGATTGCTGCCGCTGCAAAGAGAATACTTTGACTGCGCTTTTTCACATAAACTCCCCCTTCGGTTCAGTTTATGCGGACAAGACGCCCGATATGATGATGCAAGAGGCAGAATATGCGACTTGACCGTTTTTTCTCCGAACAAACTGCATATTCCAGAAAGGAAGCGGCGGAACTCATCCGCGGCGGCGCGGTTTCCGTCAACGGAGCCGCTGTCCGGAAACCGGATACCGCTGTGAATCCGGAAGCAGATGAAATTCTGCTGCGGGGAAAACCGGTTCTCTACCGGAAAAACCGCTATATTCTGCTGCATAAACCGGAGGGCGTGATTACCGCCTCCCGCGACCGGACGCAGAAAACCGTTCTGGATCTGCTCAGGCCGGAGGATCGCCTGCCGGGAATGGTTCCCGCAGGAAGACTGGACAAGGATACCGCCGGTCTGCTGCTGATTACCGATGACGGTCAGCTGACACATAAAATGCTCTCACCGAAATCCCATGCGCCGAAATATTATCTTGCGGCACTGCGCGACCCCTTTACGGAAGAAACCGCCGGAATGTTCCGTGCCGGAATTCTTCTGCGGGAGGGCGCATCGGAGGAACTTTGCCTGCCGGCTGAATCGGCGGCAGTTGCGCCGAAGCTTGCGGTAATTGAACTGCATGAGGGAAAGTATCATCAGGTCAGAAGAATGTTCGCCGCAGCGGGAAATCATGTCGAAAAACTGCTCCGTGTGCAGATCGGTGCGGTTCGGCTGCCGCCGGATCTGCCCGCCGGATCATATGTGAACATATTCAACAAAGACGCCGAATCGGTGTTGAAAAAATCGCATATTTCAGATGTTTGCGCGTTTGTCATGCAAAATTATTCGTCATATTGGATAAACGGAGGGAAATAAGTTTGTTCAATTATCATCTTGACCTGAGGCGCAAAATCTGGTATGATAGTATCAGCGGTTGTATAGGCTGTAATCCGTTACGCTTCAAACCGCCAAAGCATTTGTTTCATTATGGTATGCGGCGTGCCGCATACTTGCAGGATGCTGCATGGGAATTGTCCGTCCGATGCGCTCCCCTGCATGGATAAATTTTTGAAAATTCACAGGAGGACATGAGAATGGCAAGCTTATCTTTGCGGGGTATCTACAAGAAGTATCCCGGCGGTGTTGTTGCAGTTTCGGACGTCAATCTCGAAATCCGCGACAAGGAGTTTATTGTTCTGGTCGGCCCGTCCGGCTGCGGTAAATCCACTACCCTGCGTATGATCGCCGGTCTGGAGGAAATCTCCGAGGGCGAACTTTACATCGGCGACCGTCTGGTCAACGATATCGCTCCGAAGGACCGCGATATCGCAATGGTGTTCCAGAACTACGCGCTGTATCCGCATATGACCGTTTTCGATAATATGGCATTCGGTCTGAAGCTCCGCAAGGTTCCGAAGGATGAGATCGCACGTAAGGTGGAAGAGGCAGCCAGAATTCTGGATTTGACCCCGCTGCTTAACCGTAAGCCGAAGGCAATGTCCGGCGGTCAGCGTCAGCGTGTGGCGCTCGGCCGTGCAATCGTCCGTAACCCGCAGGTCTTCCTGCTCGACGAGCCGCTGTCGAACCTCGACGCAAAGCTCCGTGCACAGATGAGAACCGAGATTTCTCTGCTTCATAAGCGCCTCGGTACAACCTTCATCTATGTTACGCATGACCAGACGGAAGCTATGACAATGGGCGACCGTATCGTGGTTATGAAGGGCGGATTTGTCCAGCAGATTGATTCTCCGCAGAACCTGTACGATACACCGTGCAATAAGTTTGTTGCCGGCTTCCTCGGTTCTCCGCAGATGAACTTTATTGATGCAATTCTCATTTACCGTGACGGTCAGTATGTTGTCCAGTTCGGCTCTGAGGATACCAAGTCTACCAGAGGCGTGAAGTCTGAGGTTATCCTGCCGCAGAGCAAGGTGACTCCGGATCTGGAGCACTACATCGACAAGGAAGTTATTATGGGTATCCGTCCGGAGAATGTGCATGATGAGCCGCAGTATCTCGCAAATGCAACAACCGGTATCGTCAAGTGCGTTGTTGAGATTACCGAGCTGATGGGTGCAGAAACCTATCTGTATCTCGACTTTGAAGGCGTGAAGCTTACCGCCCGCGTTTCTCCGAAGTCTACTGCACGTCCGCAGGATGAAATTGATGTTGTCTTTGATGCAGAGAAGATTCACCTCTTTGATAAGGAAACTGAAAAGACCATCATTAACTGATTACTGTTCGTACAAAGACCCCGTTCTGCTGTATCGGCAGAACGGGGGTGCTTTTTGAATGCAGGAATTACAGGAGGTAAGAAATGCGATTTGCTTTTTTTGATGCGAAGCCGTATGATAAGCCGTCTTTTGAGCAGTACGGCGCGGAACACGGCATCAAATTCAAATATTATGAAACCAGACTGACGGAGGACACGGCGGAGCTTGCGCGGAACTGTGACGGCGTCTGTGCGTTTGTAAATGATACGCTTGATGCAAATGTCCTTGAAAAGCTCGCAGACCTTGAATGCAGATATGTCGCACTGCGGTGCGCGGGCTATAACAATATTGATCTGAAGGCTGCTGCAAACTGCGGCCTGCGCGTTGTGCATGTGCCGGCATATTCCCCGTATGCCGTTGCAGAACATGCAATGGCGCTGCTTCTGACATCGGTTCGCCGGATTCATAAGGCTTATATCCGGACGCGCGATTTCAATTTCTCCCTGAACGGCATGACCGGCTTTGATCTGCACGGAAAGACGGTCGGCGTAGTCGGAACCGGAAGAATCGGGCGGATTTTTATGGATATCTGCCGGGGCTTTGGAATGCATGTAATTGCATATGACAAATTCCCTGCAAAGGACAGCGGGATCGAATATGTATCGCTGGAAGAATTGCTTGCAAAAAGTGATATTGTGTCGCTTCACTGCCCGCTGACCGATGAAACCCGGCATCTGATTAACTGCGATACAATCAAACTGATGAAAAAGGGTGTCGTCATCATCAATACCTCCCGCGGTGCGCTGATTGACGCAGAGTGCCTGCTGGAAGGGATCAAAGCCCGTCAGATCGGCGCGGCGTGTCTCGATGTGTATGAGGAGGAAACCGAATATTTCTATGAGGATCTCTCCGGTCATATCATCAGCGATGACATTCTGGCGCGGCTGATTTCCATGCCAAATGTGATTGTGACCTCGCATCAGGCTTTTCTGACAGAGGAAGCACTGAATAATATCGCTGAGACAACCGTTCAGAATGTGAAGGCACTGCATGACAGCGGTTCGTGTGTAAATGAGCTTGTCTGGAAGGACGGCGAAATTCTGCACGGAACGCAAAAATAAATGATAAAGGAGAACGAATGATGAAAATCACAAATGATATCCGCTATATCGGCGTAAACGACCGTGCGCTTGATCTGTTTGAGGGAATGTATATTGTGCCGGAGGGCATGGCATACAATTCCTATGTGATTCTCGACGAAAAGATTGCGGTTATGGATTCGGTTGAGGTGAAATTCGGGGAACAGTGGATGAAAAATCTCGAAGAAGCGCTCGGCGGAAGAACACCGGATTATCTGATTGTGCAGCATATGGAGCCGGATCATTCCGCCAATATCACGGCATTTATGGAGAAGTATCCGGAAGCGAAAATGGTCGCATCCGTAAAGGCATTCCAGATTTTACAGCAGTTCTACGGAACGGATTATGCCGACCGCAGAATCGTTGTCAAGGATCAGGATACATTGGCGCTCGGTGCGCATACGCTGCAATTTGTCGGGGCACCGTTCGTTCACTGGCCGGAGGTTATCATGACCTACGATCAGAAGGACAGGGTTCTGTTCTCTGCCGATGCATTCGGAAAATTCGGTGCGCTGGATGCGGAAGACGATGACTGGGCATGTGAAGCACGCCGCTATTACTTCGGCATTGTCGGAAAATACGGGGCACAGGTTCAGGCAGTCCTGAAAAAGACCGCAGCGCTGGATATTCAGGTGATCTGCCCGCTGCACGGTCCGGTTCTTTCGGAGGATATCGGCTATTATGTGAACCTGTATCAGACATGGTCCTCCTACGGAACGGAGACGGAAGGCGTTGTCATCTGCTATACTTCTGTATACGGACATACCAAAGAAGCCGCGGAGCTGCTTGCGGCTGAGCTGGAGGCAGGCGGCTGTCCGAAGGTTGCTGTCAATGATCTTGCACGCTGCGATATGGCAGAGGCAGTCGAGGATGCGTTCCGCTACGGGAAAATTGTCCTCGCAACAACAACCTACAATGCGGAAATGTTCCCGGTTATGCATCAGTTCATTCATGCGCTGACAGAGCGAAATTTCCAGAATAAGACAGTCGGCATGATCGAAAACGGCTGCTGGTCGCTGATGGCTGCAAAGTCCATGCGTGCTGCGCTGGAGGGCTGCAAGAACCTGAACTATACGGAGACAACCGTGCAGATTAAGTCAGCGCTGAATGACGACAGCCGCGCACAGATCAAGGCGCTTGCCGCGGAGCTGCTGTAAGTTTGCATAGATTCCTCCCGGATGCATCGCAGATACCATTTTATCTATAAGCTGAAACCGGCTCTCCGATGAAACAGAGAGCCGGTTTTTTGTTCGCCGTTCGCGTTTTTGTGTCATCCGTCCGGATATTATTCCGGTCGGAATCTTTTTGCTTCCTGCCCATTGCGTTTTCCGTCATTATATGGTATAACCGGGCAGTGCCCGGCTCCGTGATGCTCCCATGAAGTTTCCGGCGATAATATTTTTTCCCCTGCTCCCATTGCGTTTTTTGCTATAATATGGTATAATATAGAGAAATGTATTCTGATAAAATACGGAGGCGGAAAAAACATGTGCGGAATCGTCGGATTTACCAATACAAGCGGGGTACAGGATGCCGCTGCTGTTCTGGAAGCGATGTCAGAGCGGATACGTCACCGCGGACCGGATGCCTGCGGAAGCTGGGTTACGGATCAGATTGCACTCGGACACCGCCGTCTTTCGATCATTGATATCAGCGAACAGGGCAATCAGCCGATTTTCAACGAAGACCGTTCCATGGTGCTGATTTTCAACGGGGAAATCTACAATTACCGGGAGATCCGGAGTGAACTGGTAAATGCAGGTCACAGCTTTCGGACAGAAACGGATTCGGAAGTTCTGATTCACGGATATGAGGAATACGGCAAAGAGATTCTGAAAAAACTCCGCGGAATGTTCGCATTTGTCATCTGGGACGAAAAGAATCAGACCTTGTTCGGTGCGCGGGATTTCTTCGGCATTAAACCGCTTTATTATACGGAAATGAACGGAACTTTCATGTTCGCGAGCGAAATCAAGGCGTTGCTGCCGCACCCTGCCTTTGAGAAAAAGGTCAATACCGCCGTGCTGGAGCAGTACCTCACTTTCCAGTATTCCCCGACGGAGGATACTTTCTTTGAGGGCGTTAAAAAGCTCCCCGCTGCACATTGCTTTATCCGGAAAGACGGCAGGCTCACAATTGAACGCTACTGGAATATCAAATTTGAAGCGGATGAGCAGCCTTTGCTCGGCGACTGGGTTCGCATGATCTCCGAAACCTTTCAGAATTCCGTCGCCGCGCATAAAATCGCAGATGTCGAGGTCGGCAGCTTCCTTTCGTCCGGCGTCGATTCCAGCTATGTTGCCGCGGTTGCAAATGTAGATAAAACCTTTACGGTCGGATTCGGAACCGATGAAAAATACAACGAAATCAACTGGGCAAAGCGTTTTTCGCGTGCAATCGGAAAAGAGAATTACAGCCATGTGATTACCAAGGAGGAATACTGGGATATTCTTCCGACCGTGCAGTATCATATGGATGAGCCGCTGGCGGATCCTTCCTGTATTGCGCTGTATTTTGTCTGCAAGCTGGCGGCGGAGCAGGTTAAGGTGGTGCTTTCCGGAGAGGGTGCCGATGAGATTTTCGGCGGATACAATGTTTACAGCGAGCCGAATTCCACATGGTATGACAGACTGCCGCTCGGACTGCGGCGCGGCGTCTCGAAAGCAGCGGGCGTTCTGCCCCAGAAACGCGGGGTCAATTTCCTTGTCCGGAAAGGCAAAACGCTGGAGGAACGCTTCATCGGAAATGCATTTATCTTCTCTCCGAAGGAGCGGAAATCCATTCTAAAGATTCAGACAGATGCGCCCGACCCGACGGAAATCACAAAGCCGTTTTATCAGAATGTCAGCGATGCCGATGAAGTGACAAAGATGCAGTATCTCGACCTGCATCTCTGGATGACCGGAGACATTCTGCTGAAAGCCGACAAAATGAGCATGGCGCATTCGCTGGAGCTGCGTGTGCCGTTCCTTGATAAAAAGGTCATGGAAATTGCCGAGCAGATTCCGACAAGATACCGCGTAACGCGCAGATTCGTGACGGATAAGGATACGCCTTATGTGACAAAATATGCAATGCGGCTTGCGGCGAAGCGGAGTACACCGCCCGAAACAGCGAATACCGCCGCCAAGAAGAAACTGGGATTCCCGGTTCCGATCCGCGTCTGGCTGAAAGAGAATGACTGCTTTGAAACGGTGAAGCAGTGTCTGACATCCCCTGCTGCCGCCGAATTTTTCAATACGGAGCAGCTGATGAAGCTTCTGACGGATCACAAAAAAGGCAAGGCGGACAACAGCCGCAAAATCTGGACGGTTTATATGTTCCTTGTTTGGTATAAGGTGTATTTTGAGGATAAAGCAGAACAGGGAGGTCACGGTGTATCATGAGCGGACAGTATTCGCATTTGATTGATCTGAACGATTACCCGGTGGAATGGTGGAATAAGGTCATTTCACTCGGTGCTTCCATCTATGCGCATCCGCAGCGTTATGTGCAGGCTTGTGCAGGAAAGATTATGGCAACGCTGTTCTATGAGCCCTCAACCCGCACACAGATGAGCTTTCAGTCTGCAATGATCCGCTTGGGCGGCAGCATCATCGGCTTTGACAATCCGATGAGCAGCTCTGTCTCAAAGGGCGAAAATATCAAGGATACAACAAAGGTTGTCAGCAGCTATTCCGATATTCTGATTATCCGGCACCCGATGGCGGGAACGGCAAAGGCTGCCGCTCTGACCGCCGAATGTCCGGTTGTGAATGCCGGAGACGGCGGACATCTGCATCCGACACAGACTCTGACCGATCTGCTGACGCTGCATATGGAAAAAGGACGGCTCGATCACCTGACGGTCGGGCTTTGCGGCGATCTGCTCTACGGCAGAACTGTACATTCGCTCTGCAAAGCCCTCTCTTGCTATCCGGGAAACCGGTTTGTTCTGATTTCAACACCGGAGCTGCAAATTCCGGAGTATATCACAAAAATGCTCCGTGAATCGGGCTGCGAATTCCGCACGGAGACCTCACTTGATGAGGCAATCGGTGAGCTGGATGTTCTGTATATGACCCGTATTCAGCGCGAACGCTTCCTTTCGGAGGCGGAATATCTCGCGCAGAAGGATGTATACCGCCTGACAACCGAAAAAATGAAGCGGGCAAAACCGGATCTTGCCGTTCTGCATCCGCTGCCCCGCGTTGATGAAATTGAAATTGCCGTTGATGATGACCCCCGTGCGCTGTATTTTAAGCAGGCGCAGTATGGTATGTATGTCCGGATGGCACTGATTCTGCGGCTGCTCGAAAGTGAAACCGCCCTTCCCCTGCTGCACGGCGTTCAGGACGAGAAGCTGTGCTGTGTCAATCCAAAATGCATTACGGCACAGGAGCATTATCTGCCGCGGCATTTTATTGAGGTCGGCGGAAAAACCGTCTGTGAATACTGTGAAGAACGGGCTGTGCCTGCCTCGGCATACAGATAATGTGTATCGGCAATATACAGAACCTTTTTTGACAAAAAACGGGCGGTGACAAAAGAAAAAGGAACCCGATTACCATGCAATCCAATCATTCTGTTTTCCGGCGTGCATTCGCGCTGTCTGTTCCGATGATGGTGCAGAACGGCATTACCAACGCGGTCGGGCTGGTCGATCATGTTATGGTCGGCAGCCTCGGCACAGAGGCAATGACGGCTGTTTCAATCGTCGGACAGCTTATTTTTGTATTCAATCTTGCAATTTTCGGCGGACTCTCCGGTCCCGGTATTTACGGCGCGCAGTTCCGCGGGCAGGGCAATACGGAGGGCATCCGCAACAGTTTCCGGATGAAGGTGAAGATCAGCTTCTGCTGTCTGATTGCCGGGCTGCTGGTTTTTCTTATCTGCGGCAAGGGATTGATCGGGCTGTATCTTCACGGAGAAAGCAAAGAAGTTGATGCAGCGCTGACTGTATCTTTCGGAATGCAATATCTGAGAATTATGCTGCTCGGGCTTCTGCCCTTTGTCCTGACACAGATTTATGCAGGTACACTGCGCGAAACCGGTGACAGCCTGAAACCGATGACGGCGGGTATTGTCTCTGTGGCGGCGGATATCCTGTTCAATTACCTGCTGATTTACGGGAAATTCGGATGCCCGAAGCTCGGTGTCCGCGGTGCTGCCGCTGCGACGGTCATCGCTAGATTTATTGAAGCTGCTGTGCTGATTCTGTGGGTCAGCGGCAGGCGAAACCGCGTCCGTTATCCGTTTTTGTCCGGTGTGTGGCGCTCCCTGAGCATTCCGGCGGATCTGACAAAGCGTATGCTGAAAAAGAGCCTGCCGATCTTCTGCAATGAGTTTCTCTGGGCAGGCGGGATTGCTGCGCTGACACAGTGTTACTCAACCCGCGGGCTGCATATTGTTTCCGGCTTGAATATCTCCAATGCACTCTGCAATCTGCTCAATGTCGTGTTTGTTGCGCTCGGTGCGGCTGTCGGAATTCTGATCGGGCAGGAGCTCGGTGCCGGACACTATGAGCAGGCAAAGAAATACTCATTCTCGCTGACTTGGTTCACGGGGCTCCTTTGTGTCGGGCTGACTGTTATCCTGATTGCTTTCTCCGGCGTATTCCCGCAGTTCTATGACACAACAGACAATGTCCGGCATCTGGCGCAGCGGTTTATTATCGTTACAGCGCTGTTTTTCCCTGTGCAGGGAATCCTGAATGCGCTGTATTTTACACTGCGCTCCGGCGGCAAAACACTCATCACCTTTCTGTTTGACAGCATGTTCAGCTGGACGGTGACGCTTCCGTGCGCACTGTTGCTCTGCTTCCTGACAAAGCTTCCGATTATCACTGTGTATGCAATCGTGCAGGCTGTCGATATCATAAAAATTGTCATCGGTGCCGTGCTGATCCGAAAGGGCATCTGGATCAGCAACCTTGCGTCAGAAGCTTCAGAGTAACTTCCTGCTGCGGCATCCGTAGGCATTTTCATATCATTCCATTCAGAATCTTTTTACTTGTACCCATTGAATTTTTCTTTGTAATGTGTTATAATTGGTTTATCAAGCGGCAGCTGCTCTCCATAGGCCGTTGCCGCCTTATGCCCCGATAGCTCAGTAGGATAGAGCGGCTGCCTCCTAAGCAGCAGGCCATCGGTTCGATTCCGGTTCGGGGTGTGCTTGACAGCAATGCGGTCAGGAGACTGCGAAAGAAACCCGGCTCTCCAAAAGAGGAGAGCCGGGTTTTTGATTCAGTTGTCCGGGTGCAGGATTTTGTCCCATGTCGGATTCTTGTGCGCGAGGGTTTCGGTGTAGAATTGCAGGATTGCCTGCGCTTCAAATCCGTTCTCCGTTTGCCGGTATGAAATATGCAGGCGCTCCAATTCCGACTGCACATTTCTTGACAAATCCAAGATATCGGCTGCCCTTGTGATTTTATACAAGGGCAGGGGGATGGTTTTGTAACACTATACAAAGTTCACGAAAACGCTTGACGTTTTTTTTTTTGATATAATGTCAACATCAACAATGATTGTTGAGAATGTGAATTTACGAAAAGGAGATTAGCTATGAAACGCAAAATATTGTGCTTATCACTTAATCTGGTTTTGCTCTTGAGTTTTTCCGGATGTAAGGAGCAATCAGGTCAATCCAGTTCCAAAGGTGATCAAGTTAAGACAAGTGATTCTACACCTTCCGCTTTCCAAGAAACCGAAACAGAATCAGATTCATTCTCAAACCAGTCTCAAATTGAAGAAACATCCTTGAAGGTTAAAGAAATCTCACTGGGTTCATGTTTTAGTGCCGCAATATCTGAAGACGGAAGTCTATATATGTGGGGGGATAATCGTTACGGTCAATTATGCAATGGAAAGAATGGCGGGGATCTGGCCTTTGAAGAAGGAATTGATTGCAATAAGCCTATAAAAATACTGGATAATATCACGTCAGTATCTATGGGCACCTTGTGCTGTTCTGCAATTACAAGCAATAACGAATTGTATATGTGGGGGCTCAATGAATTCGGTCAACTAGGTGACGGTACAACAAATGATAAATATATTCCGATCAAAATCATGGATCACGTCAAATCTGTTTCATCCTGTTCTGGAAATACTGCCGCTATCACAGACGATGGTAGTTTATATATTTGGGGCTGGAATTGGAAAGGCCAGTTAGGCAATGGCACGGCAGATGATGAACATTCACCTATCAAAATCATGGAAAACGTTAAATCCATATCACTTGGCGATAGTTTTTGTGGTGCGATTACCGAAGATGGAAGCCTTTATATGTGGGGTAGTAACACCCACGGATATTTAGGTGACGGTACAACAAATGATAAACATATGCCGATCAAAATTATGGATCACGTCAAGTCCGTATCACTTGGCTACAGTTCCAGTGCCGCAATCACAGAAGATGGCAGTTTGTATATGTGGGGGGGGATTAATAAAATGGGACAATTAGGTGATGGCACAACAGAAACTAGAATAACTCCTGTCAAGATCATGGATCATATCAAGTCCGTATCACTTGACGCTGATTTTAGTGGCGCGGTGACTGAGGATGGAAGTCTTTATATGTGGGGAAGTAACTTTCATGGTAAATTAGGAAACAATAACTATCAAGACGATGATTATGATTATAGATATGTTGAGGGAATAGATTCCAATACACCTATCAAAATCATGGATCACGTCAAATCCGTATCACTTGGCGGTGGTTTTAGTGGTGCGATTACCGAAGATGGAAGTCTTTATATGTGGGGAGATAATACTCATGGAGAGTTAGGTGACGGCACAACAGAAGACAGACATTCTCCTACAAAAATTACTCTTCCAAATTAGAATGAAAATAGGAATTGATTTCATTTCTATTTCAGGAATAATCAAAGTCATTATTAGGAAGGATGATTCATTATGAAACAAAGGATTGCAAAAATATCTGATGAGAGCAAGAAAGCACTTACAGATGCATTACAAAAATTAGGTGATATCACTTGTGATGCTGAATCCATATGGAGTGCGGAAGAAGTGGATATAGACAACATTGCTAAATATCAAGACGATGTAAAAAGACTGAAAACCGCCTCTGATTTATATTTGAAGGTAATGGACGAATACCTCAGTGCAATGGTTGTTTCCCCCGCTGATTTATTCGGTGTTGACACATACAGAACTCCGGTTATACTAAAGGTTCAGCGTGATCAAGAGTCAATGCGACTATTGTCAGAAGTGGCATCAGCAACATCTGCTTTCTATGACAAGCTCAAACGAAAAGACAAATAATCTGCATAAACGCAAACCGGCTTTCTGAAAAAAGGAAGCCGGTTTTTGCATTTCGGCTAAAAACGCTCTTGACAGAGAAAACATTCTGTGCTATACTATATTATGGAAATGTTTTGGGAATGTAGGGGGAATCCAAAAAAACTGTGCGCAAAACACAGGAGAGAGGGGATCCTACATGATGAAAAACGCAAATATCCGCCGGTTTGCCGCAGCAGGTCTTTCTGCCCTGTTTCCGGCAGTCTGCCTGAATGCGCTGCCTCCGGTGACGGCAGCCGCAGCCGGTACCGTTGTAATCAACGAGGTCTGCACAAAAAATACAACAATTGCAGCGCCGGACGGGCAGTTCTATGATTATGTCGAGCTTTATAACACCGGAAGCTCAGCAGTGTCGCTTGCCGGATACGGTCTGACAGACGACGCGGAGCAGCCCTATGCTTATACTTTCCCGGCAACTACAGTTCCGGCAAAAGGCTTTGCATATGTGTGGTGCGGCGTAAAGGAAGGCGCAGAGGTAACCGGCGCTCCGTTCGGTCTTTCCAAAAACGGAGAGACCCTGACTCTGACTGATGCAAACGGCACACAGGTCGAGCAGCTGGAGGTTCCCGGTCTTTCGGATGACAACGCTTTCGGCAGAGTGCCGGACGGCAGCGAGACTTTCGCCGTCATCGGCAAACTCTCGCCCGGCAGCGCCAATCCGACAAATGCAACCGAGAAAATTGCAGTGGAAGCACCGGCTTTCTCGAAGGAGAGCGGATTCTATTCCTCGGAATTCAATCTGACTCTGACGGCGAAGCAGGGCTGCACCGTTTACTATACCACTGACGGCAGCGATCCGGACACTTCTTCAACCCGCTATTCTTCCGCAATCAGAATCTATGACAAATCGGATGAGCCGAATGTTCTTGCGGAAGAAAGAAACATCTCAAACAGCTACTTCCCGCCCAGCGATCCCGTGGACAAGGCGATGATTGTCCGTGCGATTGCAGTGGATTCGGACGGAAATGTCAGCGATATTATCACAAAGACCTATTTCATCGGATACGGCGACAATGAGTTTGTCAAGAATATGCGCGTCATCTCGCTGGTCACAGACCCGGATAATCTGTTCGATTACGAAACAGGCATCTATGTCTACGGAAAAACCTATGACGACTGGAAGAACGGAAGCGACTACGACCCGCGCGCAAGAGAATGGGAACAGCCGGCAAACTTCACACAGAAGGGCAAAGCCTGGGAGCGTCCGGCGCATATTACCGTCTTTGAATCCGGTGAAGCTGCTTATTCGACAGAAATCGGCATTCGTATTCACGGCGGCGCAACCCGCACCAATGCGCAGAAGAGTTTCAATCTCTATGCGCGTGCCGATTACGGCGATACCAAAATCCGCTATGATTTCTTTGACGGCGCAATCAAGACGCAAAAAGGAAAGGTTATTGATACCTTTGATAAACTGACACTCCGCAACGGCGGAAACGACAGTACAACCAAAATCCGTGACCGCATCAATCAGGAAGCGGTTCCGGAACGCGCTTTCGGTACGCAGGCACAGACAGAATGCGTTGTCTTCATTGACGGCGAATTCTGGGGCGCTTACAACATCGTCGAGAAGCTCGACAAAACTTATATCTCCGATCATTTCGGCGTCAAGGAAGACACCGTCTGCATGATTAAGAACGACGAGCTTGAGGAAGGCAGCGACCAGGGCTTTGCGGATTACGAAGCACTGAAGCAGCTTGCCGATCAGGCAAACACGCCGCAGATTTATGAGCAGTTCATCAAAATTGTGGATCCGAGCAGCTTTGCCGATTATATGGCAACCGAGCTGATTATCGGAAACAGCGACTTCGGCGACAATAACTACTGCCTCTGGAAAACCGAGACCGTTGACGAAACAAGAACTTATGCCGACGGAATCTGGCGCTTTGTCCTGTTTGATACCGAATACGGACAGGGACTCTACGGTCAGAGCAACAGCAATACCAATTCCTTCCAGACGCTGAAGCAGAAGAATAAATGGATTACCAAGCTGTTCTTCGGACTTCTGGACAATTCCGAGGAATTCCGTAATCTGTTTGTTGAACGCTACTTCGATCTCTGCAACGAAAATTTCAAAGCGGATAATATGACTGCCGCAGTCAGCCGCTATGAGCAGATTTATACCGAAATTGATGCAGCAACGGTTTCCCGCTTCTCTGGGGGCGGCGGCGGTATGTTCCCCGGCATGAGCTTCCAGCAGGATCCGAAGCAGTCTGTCAAAAGCGAAATCTCTACCATTCAGAATTTCTGGCGCAGCCGCGATACCAATGCGAAGCAGCATCTGCTGAATTATCTCGGCAACAAGGTCTCCAGCCAGGTATTCACGGTCACGGTGACCGATCCGAAGGATGCGGGCAGCATCGGTCTGAATTCCATTCCGTCGCTGACCTTTACCAACGGCACATGGAGCGGAACCTATCCGGCAAGCTGTCTGCTTAAGCTTCAGGCAGCTGCGGCAGAGGGCTATGAATTCTCAAGCTGGAAGGTCACCAACGCATTGTTCGCCAACGGCACTGCATCCAGCGAAACAGCGGAAATTCAGGTTACGGAAACTCAGGCAACGGTTCAGGCAGTCTTTGAGGAGGGTGCATTCTCGCCGGATACCTACACCGCAGCCGATGCAAGAAAGCTTCAGAAATATCTGCTGACCAACGGCTCACTGACTTCTCAGGAAGCGCAGAAATATGACATGGATCATTCCGGCAAGCTGACGGCAGCAGACCTTACCATGCTCAAGGCGAAAGCTTTGAAAGCAGCTAAATAAATCCGTAAAAGACAAACCGGGTGCGGATTTCCGCAGCCGGTTTGTTTCACGTATGTTCCTGTTTCGGTTACGCAGGATTTGCGGACAGGAATCACATAAACGGAGGGAAAACAAATGGAAATTCAGGAAGATCAGATTATTGTCGGGACAATGTTCCGGAATCAGCTCCGCTGGTTTGTAACGGACAAAACACTCTGGCGGCTGGATTATCGCAAGTATTATGACGACCTGTATGCAAAGTATCAGAAGAAGGGGCGTTCACTGGTCGAGTTTGTCCGTGAAATCGGCTCTTTCGGAGAGTTCTGCCAGAGCCGTTTCCGCATTCCCCTGCTGGATAAATCCACAGCCGCGGAATTCTTTGAAAAAATCATGCTCTCTGCTGCCGATACGGCAGAGCTTGCCTATCTCTATATGCGGGCGGAGGAATCGCAGAAATCTGCATTGCTGCCGCTGCTCTATGTCAATTTTGATACAAAGGCACTGTATTCGCTGCTGCCGAAGGAGGACAGGCTGGAAGCCTATGTTCCCGACGGCTGGAAAGGTCTGCGGCAGAATTTTGCGATGATGATTCCGCTGAAGGATCGCTACTGGGCGGAGCCGTAACATCGGAACAGGCAGCATGAAAGGAGTATGAATATGCAGTTGCTCAGAAAAACTAAAATTGTATGCACGGTCGGTCCCGCGACCGATTCCGAAGAGGTTCTGCGCCAGATGATGCAGGCGGGCATGAATGTTGCGCGGTTTAATTTTTCCCATGCGGACTATGAAAAGGACAAGGAACGCTTTGAGAAAATACTCCGTCTGCGGGAGGAATTGGGACTTCCGATTGCAACCATGCTGGATACGAAAGGACCGGAAGTGCGTCTGCGCACATTTCCTGCGGGAAACACCGAGATTTTCGACGGCGATCTCTATACGCTGACAACCCGCGATGTCCCCTGTGACAACCGCATCGGCAGCGTCAGCTATGCGCGTCTGACAAAAGATGTCAAACCCGGCGATACGGTCATGATTAACGACGGGCTGGTTGAGCTGCGCGTGGAACATGTCTCGGCGACCGATATTGAGTGCCGCGTCATTCACGGCGGCGTTCTTTCCAATCATAAATCCTGCAATTTCCCGGACGTGCATCTTTCCATGCCGTATCTCAGTGATGCCGATATGGAGGATCTCGAATTCGGCTCGAAGCTCGGCTTTGATTTTATTGCCGCAAGCTTTGCACGCACGGGAGCAGACATCCGATATCTGCGGAAATTCACGCAGAGTCTCGGCTGGTACGGCGTCCGGATTATTGCAAAAATCGAAAACCGCGAAGGCGTCAACAATATTGACGAGATTCTCGAAGCGGCGGACGGCATCATGGTTGCGCGCGGAGATATGGGCGTGGAAATTCCGTTTGAGCAGATTCCGGATATTCAGAAAAAGCTGATCCGCAAGGGCTATGAAGCAGGAAAGCAGGTCATTACCGCAACCCAGATGCTGGAATCCATGATGAACAATCCGCGTCCGACACGTGCGGAGATTACGGATGTTGCAAATGCGATCTATGACGGAACCAGCGCGATCATGCTCTCCGGCGAAACCGCTGCCGGTCAGCATCCGGTGGAGGCTGTTGAAACAATGGCGCGGATTGCCGCAACGACCGAGAGCAATATCGACTATAAGGCGGAATTCCTTGCCCGCACAAACGGAAAGGTGACGATTGCGGATGCGATTGCACACGCGACCGTAACAACTTCGCACGATTTGGATGCAAGCGCAATTATTACGGTCACAAAGGGCGGCGAAACAGCGCGGCTGATTTCCAAATACCGTCCGATGTTCCCGATTGTTTCCTGCACGACTGATGAAATGATACAGCGGCAGATGAATATGTCATGGGGCGTTTATCCGCTGGTAATCAATGAGGAGCGCAGCACGGATGCACTGTTCCGCCATGCTGTTGAGGCGGCGTGTGATGCGGGATATGTCAAGCCCGGCGATCTGGTGGTGATTACCGCCGGCGTTCCGCTCGGTATTTCCGGAACGACCAATCTGCTGAAGGTTGAGTCTATTGAATAATCGACAGGGACACCGGAAGATGATTCTCAGCGGCTTTTTCATGCAAACGGTGCGTTCCGCGCACGGATCATTCTGATACAGTTTCCCGGCAGACTGAATCTCCGGACACTTTTTACCGAAGTGTCCGGAGATATTCTTTCGTATGATCGGGGATGCGGCGGCTTTCAATCGCCTTCTGAATTGCCTTTTTATGAACACGTCCGGGCAGGCGCCGCTCCGTGAAATAGGGCAGGATGCATTCAGGCTGCTTTGCCAGCGCCGTCGCAAAATACCAAGCCTGTTCCATACAGACATAATAAGCCTCCGGATTTACAGCACAGACCCATTCGGGATATTCCGGGCGGAAGCGCTCATCCAGAAAATGCTGCATCAGCATCCCGACTGCAAAGCGGACTGTGTATTCCGCATCGGATTGCAGCCAGCGGCGGAGATCGGGCAGCAGAAGCTCCGCTTTTCGCCGGAACACAGCCGGGCTGAGCTGATCGCAGGTTGCCCAGTTGTCGATATACGGCAGAAATGCCCTGACAGCTGCCGCACAGGCATCAAAATCGCGGATACGGGAAATCAGAAATGCATGAAGCTGGTTTTCTTCAAACAGACTGTGCGGGAGCGTATGCAGGAAATCCTGCACTCCGGCACATTCAAGATCCAGTTCTTTCGCCAGTGCACGGAGCGCCGGCGTTCTGCCGCCGAGAATACTCTTTGCCGGCACATTCGGAATCAGCTTTGCGACAAAAGCTGCATTTTCCGGATCGGAAAGCGCCGACAGCCGTTCCTGAATGGATTGCTCTTTCATTCGGATCCCTCTTTTTCAGATGATTTGTTTATCGCTATTGTAACATATCTGCCTCAAAAAAACAAGTCATACGCCCGCGGAAACATTCATAAAAAAAGAACTGCCCGCAGGCAGTCCGGAGGTTAAAATGAAATCAGTATGAAATAGGGAAATAGAAATTGGGAAAATGGGGGTTGAAATCAAATCGGAAGCGCTTTCGCTTCACTGTCTGTATGATAACACGGGAATATTAAAATAACCTGAAAAAAGATAAAAACGGGAAAAAGTTTTTTCGTCAAAAAAAACAACCGCTGCGTCAGGGCGGTTTTAGCGCAGCGGGCGAGCGCACAATCATAATCAAACTCATTCTGCGTATCATAAAAGGTTCGGTCGAGCTTTTTCAAAAGCCCACAGGCAGCGAAATTCCTTATTTGCATCAAAAAGCGCGGAAGAAGGAAGTATCGGGGGAGGGAAAACAAGAGTTTTCTCTCCCCCGATTATGAATCTTTCGGTCACCTGTTTCAAATGCTCATTGAAGTAACAGATACTTTTTTGACAGACAGAGAGACTGCGAAAGCAGTCTCTCTCAGCTTGTAGATAAAGTCACTTATTCTGCAATTTGTTCCTGTCAGGAGCAGTACAAAAGATTGATAATGGGGGAAGGAAAACTCTTGTTTTCCTTCCCCCAAGCCCCCATCTTTAGCGCTTTTTTCACGCAATAGGG
>JAFWVK010000108.1 GCA_017518255.1 Oscillospiraceae bacterium | reverse complement strand
GGCTTCATCAAACCTTACGACGGATGGACAAATAAGTTTATCTTCCCTCCTTACGACTATGGACTGGCTGACTCCTGTCTTGTAAATCTGTATCACCCTAAGTCGACGATGATGATGGCGACATGTGCCTTCGGAGGTTATGACCTGGTGTACGACGCCTACAAGCAGGCAATTAAGGCAGGGTACAATGTCGGGTGTTTCGGCGATGTGATGCTGATATTGAATGACTAAGCAGTTCACAGTTCACAGTTGAGTTGAACAAGGTATATCTTGGCATAGGGACCAATTTGGGCAATAAGGAGCAAAACGTACTCCGTGCTTACGAACTGATTGAGCATAAGGTAGGGCAGATATCAAAGCGCTCGTCACTGTATAGCACAGAGCCGTGGGGCTTCAAGTCGGATAATGACTTTGTCAACTCAGTGATATGCGTGGAAACGGAGTTGTCCCCACACGACGTGCTGAAGGCTACTCAGGCGATAGAACGGCAGATGGGACGTACAAGGAAGAGTAGGGGAGGAGTGGGCGCCGTCAAGCTCCAGCAGGAGATCGACATGATTATTGAGCTGGAACCGTGGGATTCCGCAAAAACTTACGACCGCATGGGCGTCGATGAGCAGTATGCGAATATTCTCGGCGTCAAGGTCCCTTCGATGACCATTCCGGTGAAACCCGGCAGAAATACCGCGGTCATCATGGAAGTCGCGGCGATGAACAGCAGACAGAAGAAAATGGGCTATAATGCAACCGCCGAGCTGATGCAGCGGCTCGGTCTGGAGGATGTCACCGGTCAGGAAATCATCAAGGATTTTGATGCGTTCTGATGAATACACAGAAACAGTTTCAGATTCTTGCAGACCTGCACACGCATACGGTTGCATCGACACATGCCTATTCCACAGTGCAGGAAATGGCTGCTGCGGCAGCACAGACCGGCGTGAAGCTGCTCGGCATCACCGATCACGGTCCGGGCTCGCCGGATTCGCCGCATCTCTGGCATTTCCATAATTATAAAATTCTGCCGGAGGAAATCAGCGGCGTAAAAATGCTCTACGGCGTCGAAGCAAACATCACGGATGAATTCGGCACGCTGGATATGGATGCGCACGAGCTTTCCTTCTGTCAGTGGGTCATTGCCTCCTACCACACAGCCTGCGTGACCTTTCCGCGCACGCCCGAACTTGTCTCGCAGGGCTACCGGATGCTGTGCGAACATCCGCTGGTCGATGTGATCGGTCACCCGACAACGGATATGTTTCCGTTTGATTACGAGCCGGTTCTCAGGCGCATCAAAGAATCCGGCAAGCTGGTCGAGCTGAACGAAAGCTCCTTACAGTGGAAAAAAGGTGCGCTGCAAAATGCCAAAACCGTCTATGCAATCTGCAAAAAATACGGTATTCCGATTGTTGTCAGCACCGATGCGCATTATGCCGGACTGGTCGGGAAAACACCGCTTGCCGAGCAGCTGCTTCGGGAGCTGGATTTTCCGAGAAACCTGATCTACAGTCTTGATCCTGCGCATATTATAGAAATTGCCGAAGAAAGACACGGCAAAAGACAGAAACCATGAACAAAGAGAGGACAGCCATGATGAATTCGGTTGAACTGGAAGCCATTTGCAGCGATGCCGGCGCCGAAATGACGCCGCAGGCATCACTTGCCGAACTGACGACCTTTAAGATCGGCGGTCCCTGCAAGGCGCTCGTCACTTTGCCGGATACGGATGCCGCAAAAGCTGTAACAGCTTATCTGCGCGGAAACGGGATTCCTTTTTATCTGATCGGGCGGGGCAGCAATCTGCTCTGTCCGGATGAGGGATATCCGGGCGTAATCTTAAAGCTCGGCGGCGCATTTGCGCAGACTCCGGTGCTTTCGGAAGACAGCGTGACACTTCGCTGCGGCGCAGGTGTTTCCCTGCAAAAGCTCTGTCAGGCAGCGCTCGAACACAGTCTGACCGGACTGGAATTCGCATACGGTATTCCCGGAACGGTCGGCGGCGCAATCTATATGAATGCGGGCGCATACGGCGGCGAAATCTCGCAGGTGCTGCATGAAGTCACCGTTTTGCAGAAAGACGGAGAAGTCCGGACACTGGACGCAGAGCAGCTGAATCTCGGCTACCGTGACAGCATTTTCATGCGCGACCGGGACCGGAATCAGATGATACTGGAAGCAGCATTTACCCTGCAAAAAAGCAGCGCGGATGTGATCCGCGAAAAAATGCGGGAGCTGCTCGCTAAGCGGAAAGCCAAGCAGCCGCTGGATTATCCGAGCGCAGGCAGCACATTCAAGCGTCCCGCAAAAGATCAGTATGCTTCCAGACTGATTGACGAATGCGGGCTGAAAGGCTATACCGCCGGCGGCGCGCAGGTCAGCGAAAAACATGCGGGGTTTGTCATTAACTGCGGCGGCGCAAGCTTTGCCGATGTCATGGCAGTCTGTCAGCATGTGCAGAAAACAGTCAAAGAAAAAACCGGCTGGAAGCTGGAACTGGAACCGGAGATTCTCAAAACATAACCCTTCCGGGGAACGGACTTTACCCTGTTAAATCATCTGAGAGGGAGGTTTTACCGCAATGACAGAAATGATTCTGGTCACCGGCATGGCAGGTGCCGGAAAAACCAGCGCTCTGGATGCGCTGGAGGATATCGGATATTATGCCGTTGACAATCTGCCGCTGGCAATGCTCGAATCTTATTTGCGGCACTGCCTCGAAAAAGGCGGGCGGTATTCGAGAACGGCTGCGGTCATTGATCTGCGCTCGTGTCACCGGTATTCCGAGCTTGCAGAAGCCTACCGCTCAATGCGTGAAAAATTCCAAAACGAAATTCAGTTCCGTATGCTCTGCGTGGAAGCACAGGAAGAGGTTCTTCTGAAGCGCTTCCGGACACTCCGGCGCGGGCATCCGGTCGCGCAGCGGAAATTTGAGGGCGATGTGCAGGCTGCAATTCAGTTTGAACACGATCAGCTGCAAATCATCCGCGCAACTGCCGATTTTCTGCTGGACTCCTCACTGACAACCGGTCAGCAGCTGAAAGATCAGGTCAAGACGCTGTTTATGCAGCACATCACGGATGCCATGCCGATTCAGGTCATGAGCTTCGGCTTCAAATACGGAGCACCGCTGGAAGCAGACCTGGTCTTTGATATGCGATGTCTGCCGAATCCGTATTATGTGGACTATCTGCGCGAGCATACCGGTGTTGAAAAATCGGTGCAGAATTATGTTATGGATGCGCCGGAATCGAAAGAGTATTTCGATAAAGTTGTGAAGCTGCTGAAATTTCTGGTTCCGCTTTATATCCGTGAGGGACGCACGCAGCTGGTGGTCGGCTTCGGCTGCACCGGCGGACAGCACCGCTCCGTAACCTTTGCCGAGCTTGTTTCGGAGGAACTGCGCAAATCGGATATGCACGTCATTACACATCACAGAGACTACAAAAAAAACCGCGGATAACCGTTACATAAATGTGTTTCAGCCCCTGATTCCGGAAAGAATCGGGGGCTCATCTTGTCGGGGAACCCGCTCTGCGCAGCATAAAAGATTCGGGCACGGCAGCTTGCTGACGTTCGGCAGCTTGCTGACGTTCGGCAGCTTGCTGACGTTTGGCAGCTTGCTGACGTTCGCTGCCGGGCAGTACACGGCTCCGTGACAGAATCCCTATCATTTCCGATATGATCTTTTTTACGGTATCCATTGATTATTCCCGCATAATATGTTATAATAAAATTGCGCATATCCGCCCGGAACGGCACATATCTGTAATACCGGGCAAATGATGCAGCCCGCAAACTGAACACAAAGAGGTATTATTATGATTGAGCTGAAAACCTACCGCGGCCATATCCGGAACTGGGAAACCCTCTGTGATGCACTCTCCCTTGACAAATCCCTTCCCAGAGAAGAACGGGAACGCCGCATCCTGCTGAAAGGCTATGAGGTCTGGGGCAACTCGCTGCCGGAGCATCTCTACGGAATGTTCGCCTTTGCACTGTATGATACCGGGGCAGAGAAATGGATCTGCTTCCGCGACCACTTCGGCACAAAACCGTTTTATTATTACGTCACCGCAGACGGCAGACTGCTCTGCGGCACGATGATCCGCGATATTCTTTCTCAGGAAGGCTTCGTAAAAGAACTGAATGAGGAAATGCTGCAAATTTATCTCTCCCTGACCTATGTTGCCGGCGAGAACACCTTCTTTCAGGGCGTCAAAAAGCTGATGCCCGGCTGCCTGCTCGAATTTCAGGGCGGAAAGCTGCAAATCACCCGCTACTGGAAGCCCGAATTCCGTCCGGATGAATCCCGCTCTCTTGAGGACTGGGCGGATGAGATTCATACAACCGTGCAGCAGATGATGCGCGAAATCAAAACGCCGGATGAGACTGCGGAATCCTTCCTCTCCGGCGGCGTGGATTCCTCCTATGTGCTCGCAATGTCCGATGCAAAACGCGCAGATTCCTGCGGATACGATGAGGAGCGCTTTGATGAATCCCGCATCGCCGCGAAAACCGCAGAGCTGCTGGGCGTCGAGCATTCCGTTGCGAAAATCACGCCGGAGCAGTATTTTGAGATTGTCCCCTATGTAATGTATCATATGGAGCAGCCGCTCGGCGACGCCTCCGCGATTGTGTTTACGCTCGGCTGCAATGCGGCCGCACAGCACACAAAGCTCTGTTATTCCGGCGAGGGTGCCGATGAATTTTTCGGCGGATACAATATGTACCGCAACGCGGAGCGCTACGGCGATAACCTCCGGACCTTCTATGTCGGAAATACCAACATTATGAAAGAGGACGAGAAGCAGCGCATTTTGCAGCACTACAATCCGGATGTGCTGCCGATTCACATTGCCGAGCCGATCTATGCCGAGACCGCGGGGCTCGACCCGCTGACCGTCATGTCCGATGTGGATATTCAGATCTGGCTGGAAGGCGACATCTACCTGAATGTCGATAAGATGAGTACGGCAGCAGGGCTCGAAATCCGGATGCCGCTGACCGACCGCCGCGTGTTCGATATCGCATCCAGAATGCCGGCACGGTTCAAGGTCAATGACGAACAGAACAAGGTCGCATTCCGCACGGCTGCCGCAAAGGTGCTGCCGGAGGAGATAGCCTTCCGCAAGAAGCTCGGCTTCATTGTCCCGATCCGCCTCTGGCTTGCGGATGAGCGTTATAACGGGGATGTCCGCCGCCTGCTGCAAAGCGAAATTGCCGCGAAATTCTTCAAACCGCAGGAGCTTCAGGCAATCTACGACGACTATACCGGCGGAAATTCCGATCTCTGGCGCAAAATCTGGACAGTCTATACCTTCCTTGTCTGGTATGAGGAGTACTTTGTCAAGCGCTGAAATACGAAAGGAGCGTCAAGCATGGACAACGGCTTTTCGATACTGATGCTGATCTTCGGAATCGCGCTGCTGCTCTATGCTGCGGCGCTTTCCTCCGGCAATCCCAGTCTGCTCCCTTACACTGTTCAGCCGACACTTCGGAGAAAGGACAAAAAAGGTCAGGTCCGTCACATAGGAAAAATAACGGCAATCTGCGCAGTTCCGATCATCTGCGGCGGTATTGCCGGAACCTATGCCGGAAACCGCGAATGCCTGATTGCAGGCGGCATCACTGCTGCGGTTCTCATCTGCGCGGCAATTCTGCGCAGCCGCAGCCGGAAGCATCAAACCGACCGTTCTGACAACCAAACCGGTGATGAAAATGAATGAATGTGAAACCTGTGCGTACTATGTGTACGACGAAGACTGGGAATGCTATGTCTGCGAGATGAACCTCGATGAAGATGAATGGGCAAGGCTGCTCTCGGATCACCGTGCGCACTGCCCCTATTACCGCGACGGGGATGAATACAAAATCGCAAGGAAACAGTAATATGAACAATCAGAAATCTTTCTCCAAAATGGAGTCTCTTCCGCCCCATGCCAAAGGCAGCGGGCTGCGAAATATCCTGTTTGTATCAATCTCTCACACATCTGTTCCGGAAACTTATTGAAGCGGAAGATATTTTTTACCTGCCGGAAATATTACATTCCGGTAAAAATCCGGAAAAACACTTGATAAATCGGGAAAGCTGTGCTATAATAGAGTACAATCCGATGAAAAGGATGCAGATTCGGCAAGAAAGGATGCGTAACTACATATGAGAATGAACAAATTGTTTGCAGGCTTTTCCGTACTGGCATTGTCCGCAATGATGCTTTCCGGATGCGGCGGTCCGCCTCCGAACAAAGTACACTCCAAAGATGATCTGAAGGGGAAAAACGTCGGTGTCCAGCTCGGTACAACCGGCGATACGCTCGCAGAGGATATTGAGAATGCCAAAGTTGAAAAATACAACAAGGCGGCAGATGCCGTTCAGGCTCTGAAACAGGGCAAAATTGATGCCGTAATCGTGGATCTCGAAACCGCAAAATCATTCGTCGAGAAGAACAATGACATCCGCGTTCTGGATGAAGAGTTCGCAGATGAGGAATATGCAATTGCCGTCAAGCTCGACAATCAGGCATTGCAGGAAGAACTGAACGGTGCCCTGAAAGCACTGACCGAGGACGGCACACTTCAGGATATCAAGGCAAACTACGAAGGCGATGAGCAGGGTCAGCATCCATATCAGGTCAAGACAAACGCCTCCCGCGACAAGGGCAAGCTGACAATGGCAACCAATGCGGAATTTCCGCCCTATGAAAGCCACGATGACAACGGTTCCGTTGTCGGATTTGACGTTGACATGATGAACGCAGTCTGCGATTATCTCGGCTATGAGCTGCACATCGACGACATGCAGTTTGAATCGGTTCTGCCGGCAGTGCAGAGCGGAAAAGCCGATGTCGGCGTTGCAGGTCTCTCCGTTACGGAAGACCGCCAAAAGAATGTTCTGTTTACCGACAATTATGCGGTAACGCATCAGGTCATCATCGTGAGAAAAAAGTGAGAGAATAAAATCAGAAGCGGAGCTGTCTTCCGAAAGGCGGACGGCTCCGTTTGATTTTCGGAGGAAACGGACATGAGCTTATCTGAAAGCATCCGGCAGAATTTCATAGAAGGAGATCGCTGGAGATATCTTGCGGACGGCTTGAAAACGACTCTGTTTATCACCGTCTTTGCTGTTATGCTGGGCATGGTTCTCGGTTTTCTGGTTGCGATTATCCGCTCGACCTATCTGCGGACCAAAAAGCTGCTGATTCCGGATCTGATCTGCCGCCTGTATCTGACGGTCATCCGCGGTACGCCGGTTGTTGTGCAGCTTCTGATTATCTATTTCGTGATTTTCGGCAGTGTGCAGATTTCCAAAACCCTTGTGGCTGTCATCGCATTCGGCGTCAATTCCGGTGCGTATGTCGCGGAGATTGTCCGCGGCGGCATTATGTCTGTCGATATCGGTCAGCTGGAAGCAGGAAGAAGTCTCGGACTCAATTACCGTCAGACGATGATACATATCGTAATGCCGCAGGCGGTCAAAAATGTCCTTCCGGCGCTGTGCAATGAATGTATCGTTCTGCTGAAGGAAACCTCTGTCGCCGGCTATATCGCAATCAACGACCTGACAAGAGGCGGCGATATTATCCGCAGCATTACATTTGCGCCGTTCCTGCCGCTGCTGGCAGTTGCGCTGATCTATCTGATTGTTGTGGTTGTGCTGACAAAGCTGGTCGGCATTCTGGAAAGGAGACTGGCTGCAAATGATCGACGTTAAGGGACTCTCAAAAAAATTCCGCAGAACAACCGTCCTGCGGAATATTGATGCAACAATTGAAAAGGGCGAAAAGGTCGTCATTATCGGACCGTCCGGTTCCGGAAAATCCACTTTTCTGCGCTGCCTGAATCTGATGGAGCGCCCGACTGCCGGAAAAATCTTTTTCGACGGTCAGGAAATTACCGCCCTGAAAGAACGTGACATTGACCGGGTTCGTCAGAGAATGGGAATGGTGTTCCAGCATTTCAATCTGTTTCCGCATCTGACGATTCAGAAAAACATTACACTGGCTCCGGTCAAGCTCGGCATCATGACACAGGGGGAGGCGGACAAGAAAGCCTCCGAGCTGCTCCGGCGCGTCGGGCTGCCCGATAAAGCAAAGGCATATCCGGCACAGCTTTCCGGCGGACAGAAACAGCGCATTGCCATTGCGCGCGCACTGGCGATGAATCCGGAAGTGATGCTCTTTGACGAACCGACCTCCGCACTGGATCCGGAGATGGTCGGCGAGGTTTTGCAGCTGATGAAGCAGCTTGCCGACGACGGCATGACGATGATTGTTGTCACGCATGAAATGGGCTTTGCAAAAGAAGTTGCCTCCCGTGTACTGTTTATGGACGAAGGACAGATTCTCGAAGAAAATGCACCGCGGCAGTTCTTCGGCAATCCGAAAAATCCGCGCCTGAAAGAATTCCTCTCGAAGGTTCTGTAAGAAAAACAGCTATGGAATTTGTGATAAAACATGCGCACGGGCTGCATAATATGCCCGACGCGGCTGCGCTGCGCCGTCTGGTCTTTATAAAAGAACAGGGCTTTCAAAACGAATTTGAACCGCTTGATGACAAAGCGGTTCACTTTGTTTGCTATGCAGATGAAACACCCGCCGGAACAGGACGGCTTTATGAAGATCCGCAGGATCCGTCAACCGTGCATCCGGGCAGAATTGCCGTGCGCAGAGAATTTCGCGGACAGCATCTCGGCGCGCTGCTGCTCCGGACTATGGAACAGTATGCTGCGCGACAGGGCTATCGGTTTTGTGTGCTTTCCGCACAGGTACGCGCACAGGGGTTTTATGAAAAAATGGGTTATTCCGCAGAGGGCGTGCCGTATATGGACGAATTCTGTCCGCATATCAGAATGAAAAAAGCAATCGGAACGGAAAGGAATCCCGCAGATGGAGATTGATTTCACCAAAAAAAGCACCTATTATTACGATTTGCCGCAGGAGCGGATTGCGCAGACGCCGGTCGAGCCGCGCAGTGCCTCCAGAATGCTTTGTCTGGACCGTGAAACAGGCGCGGTTTCCCATCATCATTTCTATGAACTGGGGCGCTTTTTGCAGCCGGGTGATCTGCTGGTCATGAACGATTCCCGCGTGCTGCCTGCAAGGCTTTACGGCGTAAAGAAGGAGAATCAGACCCCGATTGAATTTCTGCTGCTGAAGCCTGTCGGGGAAAAGGTCTGGGAAATTATCTGCAAACCGGCGAAAAAGGCAAAGCCCGGAACCCGCTTTTCGTTCGGTGAGAAGCTGGAAGCAGAGATTCTGGATGTTACCGAGGACGGCGGGCGGATTGTCCGCTTTTTCTGCGAAGGCAGCCTCTATGCGGTTCTCGATGAGATCGGGCAGATGCCTCTTCCGCCGTATATCACGGAAAAGCTCCGCGACCGCGAACGCTATCAGACTGTATATGCCCGTGAACCCGGTTCATCTGCCGCACCGACGGCAGGACTGCATTTTACACCGGAGCTGCTCGCTCAGCTGAAGGAACAGGGCATTGACGAAGCCTATGTGACACTGCATGTCGGACTCGGAACCTTCCGTCCGGTCAAGGAGGACGATATCCGGCTGCATCATATGCATGTCGAGCATTACTCGATTCCGGAGGAAACAGCGGAGAAAATCCGCAGAACAAAGGAAAACGGCGGCCGTGTAATCGCAGTCGGCACAACCTCCTGCCGGACGCTGGAGGGTGCCGCAGCCGCTCACGGCAGTGTCATACCCTGCGAGGGAGACACCGGTATCTTTATTTACCCGCCGTATGAATTCCGCTGCATTGACGGCTTAATCACAAACTTTCATCTTCCGGAATCGACACTGATTATGCTGGTTTCCGCTTTTGCCGGCTATGAGCATGTTATGAATGCCTATCAGACTGCCGTTGCGGAACAGTACCGCTTTTTCAGCTTCGGGGATGCGATGCTGATTTTGCCGGGGCTTTCCTGAATCGGCATCACCGGTTCAGGAGCCAGACACCGATATTCAGATACAGCGCAAAGAAACACCAAAGCAGATACGGAACCTGAAGCCATGCGGCAGCAGGCGAAATCTTCCGGTAAAAATTGATCATCACGGCAATCGCAGCAATCATACCGACCAGCCAGATCGCGGCAAAGCCGTACCAGCCGAGCCCGAAAAACCAGATCATCCAGCAGAAGAAAAAGACCATCTGTACGGCAAAAACAATTGTCGCAGTATCGCGTGCGGCATTGTCCGCTGTTTTTTCGCGTATCAGTGCATAGCCGAATCCGATCATAAACAGCAGAACGGACCACGCAATCGGAAAGACGATGCGCGGCGGGGTCAGCGGCGGCTTCGCCATTGTTTCAAAGCGCTTTAAGCCGTCCCGTGTCAGCCATGCGGACAATCCGCCGGCAGCGAGGCTGAATACAACCCAGAAAAGAGCTTTTTTCCAGAAAACCGGCATTTTATTCATAGTTCACACCTCCGTATGCCGTATTATATGACACCGGGCTGCAAAATATGCGGGTTCTGCCGGAACGGAAATGCTCTGCTGCAAACAGCACGCGCACCTGACACAGTCAGATACGCATTCGCTCAAAATGCAGGCATCAGCAAGCTGCCGCATCAAAAACTTTTATTATGCGCAAATAAAACCGCAATTCCTCTTTCATTTTCAAGGAATTGCGGTTTTTTATTATGCTTTGATTGCTTCAAATGCCTGTTCGAGGTCTTCGATGATGTCATCGGTATGTTCCAGTCCGACAGACAGGCGGATCATGCCGGCATTGATGCCTGCTGCCTCCAGCTGTTCATCCGTCAGCTGACGGTGTGTTTCCGATGCCGGATGCAGAACGCAGGTCCGGATATCGGCGACATGCACAACATTCGAGGCAAGTTTCAGGGAATCCATCCAGTTCATTGCCGTATTTCTGCCGCCTTTGATGACAAAGGAAATGACACCGCTGCATCCGTCCGGCAGATATTTCTGCGCAAGCTCATGATACGGATCGCTTTTGAGCCCCGGATAACTGACGGATTCAACCTCCGGCCGGCTTTGCAGATATTCGGCAACCTTCTGACCGTTGATGCAGTACTGCTTCATGCGGACAGCGAGCGTTTCAAGTCCCAGATTGAGATAAAACGCGGCAGTCGCGCTGGGATAGCATCCGAAATCGCGCATCAGCTGCATTCTGCACTTAATGATAAAAGCCATGCTGCCGAATTCCCGCACATAGCATACGCCGTGATAGCTTTCGTCCGGTTCCGTGAATTCCGGGAATTTGCCGTTATCCCAGGGGAATGTGCCGCAGTCCACAATTACGCCGCCGCCCTGCACCGCATGACCGTCCATATACTTGGTTGTCGAATGCGTAATGATATCCGCGCCGAATTCCTTCGGACGGCAGAGAATCGGGGTCGGGAAGGTGTTGTCTACGATCAGCGGCAGACCGTTGTCATGCGCAAAATCCGCAAGCTTCTGAATATCGAGCACAGAGAGCGCCGGATTTGCAAGTGTTTCGCCGAACACGCAGCGGGTATTGGGCTTAATCGCCTTCTGAAGCTCCTCGCGGGATGCATCCTGATTCACAAAGATACACTCGATTCCCAGCCGCTTCAGCGTAACGGAGAACAGATTGACTGTTCCGCCGTAAATGGTTCCGGTTGAGATAAAGCTGTCGCCGGCCTTGCAGATATTCAGAATGGAAAGCAGATTGGCAGCCTGACCGCTCGTCGTACACATTGCGGCGACACCGCCCTCCAGCGCTGCAATCTTCTTTTCGACTGCATCAACCGTCGGATTGGCAAAGCGGGAATACATCGGTTCGGTCGGCATATCAAACAGTGCCGCGATATGCGCGGTGGAGTCAAAGGTATATGTTGTGCTCTGAACGATCGGTACAACGCGGGGATCGCCGTTTCCGGGCGTATAGCCCGCATGAAGGCATTGTGTTTCGAGTTTCATAATGTGTTTCCTCCTGTCAATTTGATTTAACTCTGACAGGCTTACCCGCTTCCGGATAAGCCTGTCATGATCAGCAGATTATTTTTTTGCAGCCTTAATATTATAGATATCGAGGTAGAGGCGCTTCCATTTGTAAGCATCGTCCGGTACGCCGGATCTCGTTACAACAATGCTGATGTCCTTTGCACCGGCCTGGAAGGTTGCGCTGACCTCAATCGGATCGGTCTCCGCATTGATTGCCTCGCTCGTATAGACCAGTGCGCCGTCCGCATAGACATTGACGGTCAGGCTGAGATTTGCCTCCGTGAAGAAGTCCTCGTCAACAGCTGCCGTAAAGGAGAGTCTCTCATAGCTTGCGTTATTATCGGAATACGTAATTTTGAGCTTCTCATGCGCCGCGAGATACTGGAACTGCAATGCATTTTTCAGTTCCTTTCCCTTGGCTGTCTTTGCCGTATCGACGTCCTTAACGGCAGTATCCTGATGCACAACGGTCAGGTCAGTGATATCGGTCGCACGCAGGCTCTCGTATTCTGCAATCTTCGCTTTGATATCCGGATCGTTTGCGAATTCCGTTGCCGCCTGAAGAATCAGAATTGCATTTTCCGCGCCGGAAAGATCGAATGCCTGAGCAGCCTCTGCGAGCTTCGCTTCCTTGCGCTGCGCGAAATCATATGCCTCTTTTGCCTTCTGAATCTCTGCCGTTTTTGCGGGGAATTCCGCCGTGCCCGGCATTTCGGTATCGGCAATCTGAAGCAGATTGAGCGCATCGTCATACTTCTTGTCTGCGGCAAGGCTGTCTGCGGAGCGGAGCTTTTCCTGAATATAGGAATCCTTCAGCTCATTCATCGCATCCGTCAGGCGGGAATCATTGTCATAAGCCGCGGCAGAAGCCTCGATTTTCTTATATGCGGCGAGATAATCCAGATCATTCTGTGCAATGGTATTTGCTTCGGCAATGATGCTCTGAATCGCATCGTTCCGAACTTTTTCCTTGCCGTCTTCGGCTTCCTTAATCAGCTTCTGCGCTTCTGCATAATTCTGTGCATCCGCTTCGCAGGTCTTGTTGAATTCCTCGATTGCGTTGTCATACTGCTTCTGTGCCAGTGCTTCCCTGCCGGCTTCAAAGTGTGTGCGGCTCTCGTGAATCAGCTCGACCGCATCGGTGCAGTTGAAATCCGTGCGGGCGCGCATCGCCTGAATCTGTTCCAGCTGTTTCATCTCGCCGATTGCGGTTTCATATTCAATCTGACCGTTCATGTACTTCTGGAGCACAAGATCGGACTGTGCGTCAATGGCTTTGTCGATCTCGCCGGATTCAGCATAGGAATGATTCTGATAATACTCGGCGGCGCCGGAATAATCTCCGTGATTGATGAGATCCAGCATTTTCTGCGGCTGCTTTTTGACGTACATCACGCAGCCGACCGTTACGGCGACCGCAATGAGGCAGACCGCAATAATGGCGGGAATCAGGATCCTGTGCTTTCCGGATGCCGATTCGTCCTCATCGTCGTAATAGGCTTCATCGTCATAGGAGCCGCTGTCATCGCCGTCATCCGAGCGATAGGCTGCATCCTGCTCCTCATCCGGAAGCATATCGTATTCTTCGTCCTCGTCATTCTTTTTTCCGCCGAACAGTCTTGCAAAGAAGGAGGGCTTTTCTTCGTCCGCATCATCGGCAAACTCCGGATCATTGCGCCAGTCCAGATCCAGCACGGTATCTTCGTCCGGTGCGGAAACGGCTGCATCCTCCTCCGGAATCTGCGGGAGCTGCTCCTCTGCGGCTTCCTCCGGACGCGGTCTGCGTTTTCTGCGCGGAACATCTTCCTCATCATCGAAGATGCCGCTCAGGAGGGAATCCGTTTCATCCGCGGGTACGTCCGCTTCCGGACGAGGTCTGTGCTTTTTATGCGGACGGCGTTCCGGCATTCCCTCTGCACCTTCCGCTTCCTCCGGACGAGGTCTGCGCTTTTTGCGCGGACGCTCCGGTGCATCGGAATCAAGCGTTTCCGCATCCGCCGTTTCCGGACGGGGTCTGCGAACCGGTGTTCCGTCAGGATTTTTCGGTCTGCGCTTTTTATGCGGGTTATGCGGGCGGTCGGGAGCCTGCTCTCCGTCCTCACTCTTGCCGGCAAAGAGGCGCTCCGCCTCTGCGGCAACATCCTCAGCGGTCAATTCATTCTGTGCGGGACGGGGTCTGCGTACCGGTGTTCCGTCAGGATTTCTCGGTCTGCGCTTCTTTTTGCGGGGCGGGCGTTCGGTCAGCGTTTCCGCTGCATCTTCGAGCGCTTCCTCTGCATCGCCGAGACGGTTCAGCTCGTTTTCATCATTCCTGAGATCCATTTTAACACTCCTTGTCTTTTTGTGCCGACACTGCCCTGCGAAACCGGAATGGGTTCTTCCGCCGCAGGGAAGGCAGTGCAATTATTTTTTCATGACCTGTTTCAGCTGCGTTTCTTTTTATCTTTTTTCTTCCGGGCTTTTTTTGCTTCGGAAAGCTTTCCGAGCGCAGTTGCCCCGATCAGCAGCACAAGTGCGCCGACACCCAGCAGCACATAAATCAGAACCGGCGTATCATCGCCGAGCGGCAGCGCGGCAAAACCCGGCAGCATCAGTTGATTCATGGCAAAAAATGCTTCCTTTCCCAATACAATCTTGAAAAATGAATATACATATATATTATCACAACCGGGGGGCTTTTGTCAACTGCTCAGGCGTATGCAGCAATTGTGCAAAATGACGAAAATTGCAATTTCACCGAATGCAGGCGCAGATCGGGGAACCGGCGCTCCGGATCCGTTTTTTCACGGTTCTGTGTCAGAAGCAGAGCAGGGAACCGTTCCGGCAGACCGCCTCTCCCGCACAGTCAGGATCCTGCGGCAAATGCCGCACAGTGCGGAATCCGCTTCCGGAAAACAGCGCTTGACGGAGCGGCATTGTGCAATCTGCTGAAAAATCCCGCCGCTCTTGACGGAGCCGAAAAATCCTGCTATAATGATAAATGTATAAATGCCATGACGAACGAGGAGTAATCACGGGCAGACGCAGCAGAGAGGGTACGGGCGGTGTGAGTACCTGCGTTTCCGGGATGAAGGTCGCGTTCCGAGCAGCGGACGGAAAAGCCTGTTTCGGGTTTCGCAGCAGGAAAACCGTCTGACGGTTTGTCCGCCGTTACCGGGCAGGCAGTATCCGTGCAGCAACGCTGCATCTGCTGCCGGTTTCAAGTGCAGCAGAATCCGTTCCGGATTCCGCTGAATTCAGGTGGTACCGCGGATGTGAAGAATCCATTCGCCCTGAACCCTTTCCGGTTCGGGGCGTTTTGTTTTTTCGAGAAAGGAGATGCTGACGATGACCGATGGAACGAACAATCTGACTCCCGCAGCCTGCAATCCCGCTCCGGTGATGCCGGACGCCGTCTCCCGGTTCAGGAGCGTCAGAACCGGACGGTGTATCATCATCACCGTCATTGCAACGGTTCTGCTGGGCGCTGCATGTCTTCTCCTCAATACCCTGTATCCGGATTGGATGGCGCTGATAAAGGCTGAACGATTCTACTCCAAATATTATCAGGGGAAAAAGGATGACATCACCCGTTATACCATGGAATATAACGAATATTACAGGAAAATAGAGAAACTGAAAAAAAGCGGTGACAAGGACGCCTACGATGATTATATGAGCGGGCGAGAGATCGGAGATATATTTCTCGACATATTTACACTCGGTCTGACCGAAATGCTCAGCAAAGATCCGGAACAGTACGACAGCGTGGAAGACTACTGCTACGCCCGCGCACACGAGTCTCTCGAAGAAGATAAGAACATTCTCAGCCGCGGCATTATCGGGCAGAAAAGCCGCGGGGAGATCACAAAGGATCTGCAGAAGTATTATATCCCGCAGGTAAGGAAATCGAATTATTGGGTCATCCCCATTTTGACCGCCCTGCTGACCGCCGTTTCCTTCATCATTCTGATGATGATATGTTCCGCAATCAACCGGAGCCGAAAAAAGGAGTACACCCCGACAGAGGTGTTCGGCGATACAGTCTGGATCAATCGGAATACGCCTGTCCCGATTTCCGGCATCACGGAGATTCATGCAGAAAAGAAAGGCAAACTGACCATCCGGACAGCCGATTCCTGCTATGAGTGCAAACAGCTCAAAAACAACACGCAGATTGCAGAGTTTATCAATCAGCGGCGCGCTGCTGCCGCACAAACCATAAACTGAAGGAGAGAAAAGCTATGGCAAAGGAACTCGCGAAAAACTATGACCCCGGCAGCTTTGAAGACAGAATCTATCACGAATGGATGCGGCAGCGCTGCTTTCATGCGGAAACCGACGCTACCAAAATTCCGTATACGATCGTCATTCCGCCCCCGAATGTCACCGGTCAGCTCCACATGGGTCACGCACTCGACGAAACCCTGCAGGATATCCTGATCCGCTGGAAGCGTATGAGCGGCTTCTCGACGCTCTGGCTGCCCGGAACCGACCATGCAGCAATCGCAACCGAGGCAAAGATCGTCGAGGCGATGCGCAAGGAGGGCCTCACGAAAGAAGACGTCGGCAGAGACGGCTTTATGGACCGCGCGTGGAAGTGGAAGGAGCAGTACGCCGGAAGAATCGACCAGCAGCTCATGAAGCTCGGTTCCTCCTGTGACTGGGAGCGTGAACGCTTCACAATGGACGAAGGCTGCTCCGCCGCCGTCAAGGAAGTGTTCATCAATTATTACGAAAAAGGGCTGATCTACCGCGGTGAGCGCATCATCAACTGGTGTCCGCACTGCCTGACCTCGATTTCAAACGCAGAAGTGACCTATGAGGAACAGGAGGGCAGCTTCTGGCATCTGCGCTATCCGTTTGCAGACGGTTCGGGTTATATGTTCCTCGCAACAACCCGTCCGGAAACGCTGCTCGGCGATACGGCTATTGCCGTCAATCCGAAAGATCCGCGCTATCAGAATGTCATCGGCAAAACAGTCATTCTCCCGCTGGTCGGCAGAGAAATCCCGATTGTCGCAGACAGCTATGTCGATATGGACTTCGGTACCGGTGTTGTGAAGATTACGCCGGCACACGATCCCAACGACTTCATGGTCGGTCAGCGCCACAATCTCGAAGTGCTGAACGTCATGACCGAGGATGCGAAGATTACCGACGACTATCCGAAGTATGCAGGCATGGATCGCTATGAGGCAAGAAAGGCTATTCTCGAAGACCTCAAGGCGGGCGGCTATCTCGTCAAGACCGAGCCGCATGTGCATAATGTCGGCACCTGCTACCGCTGCGGCACAACCGTTGAACCGCGTGTTTCGCTCCAGTGGTTCGTGAAAATGGACGAACTGGCAAAACCGGCAATTGAGGCAGTCCGCGACGGCAGAATCAAATTTGTTCCGGAACGCTTTGACAAGCTTTATTTCAACTGGATGGAGGATATCCGCGACTGGTGTATCTCCCGTCAGCTCTGGTGGGGTCATCAGATTCCTGCCTTCTACTGTGACGACTGCGGTGAGCTGACCGTGACCAAGGAAGATCATGCTGTCTGCCCGAAATGCGGCAAGCCGATGCGTCAGGATCCCGATACGCTGGATACATGGTTCTCCTCGGCACTGTGGCCGTTCTCAACCCTCGGCTGGCCGGAAAAGACAGACGATCTTCAGTATTTCTATCCGACGGATACGCTTGTCACCGGCTACGACATCATCACTTTCTGGGTTTCCAGAATGATTGTGGCAGCAATGGAGCACATGGACGAGGTTCCGTTCAAGCATGTGCTGATTCACGGTCTGGTGCGCGATGCACAGGGCAGAAAGATGTCCAAGTCTCTCGGCAACGGCATTGACCCGCTGGAAATCATCGACAATTACGGCGCAGATGCCCTTCGCTTCATGCTCGCAACGGGCAATTCCCCCGGAAACGATATGCGCTTTACGGACGACAAGGTGAAAGCAGCCCGCAACTTCGCAAACAAGCTCTGGAATGCTTCGCGCTATGTCATGATGAATCTGCCGGACAACTTCAGATTCACCGGTCTGCCGGAAAACCTCCGCATGGAGGACAAATGGGTTGTATCCAAATTCAATCAGCTGGCAAAAGACGTCAACGACAACCTCGACCGCTTTGAACTCGGCGTTGCAAGCACAAAGCTCTATGATTTCATCTGGGACATTTACTGCGACTGGTATATTGAGCTGACAAAGCCGAGAATGCGCGCCGGCGGACAGACCAAGGCAGATGCAGAACAGGTGCTCGTCTGGGTACTCCGCGGTATGCTGAAACTGCTGCATCCGTTCATGCCGTTTATCACCGAGGAAATCTGGCAGGTGCTGACCGACAAGGAGAGCATGATTATTCTGGAGGATTATCCGGTATATCAGGAATCGCTCGATTTCGGCAGAATTGCGGCGGACTTTGAAAAGGTCATCGCGGCAATCAAGGCAGTGCGCATGAGCCGCATGGAGCTCAATGTGCCGAATTCGGTCAAGGCAAAACTTTACTTTGAAACACTGGATGTCGATGTGTTCTCTGCAAACAGCATCTTCTTCGAGAACATGGTCGGCGCGTCCGAGCTGGAATTCGGTCAGGACTATAAGTTCAAGAATGCGCTGACCGCCGTGACCGACTGTGCAAGAATCTTCATTCCGATGGAGCAGCTTGTGGATAAAGACAAGGAACTGGCACGGCTGGCGAAGGAAGAAGCAAAAGCGCGCAAAGATATTGAAATCATTCAGAACAAGCTGAACAATCCGGGCTTCTGTGAAAAGGCTCCGGCTCAGCTGATACAGAATGAACGCGAGAAGCTTGCAAAGGCAAAGGAAAAGCTCGCAAAGGTTCTCGAATCCATCGAAAGCTGGAAAGCATAACAAACTGAGGCAGTGCAGATGATTCTGCACTGCCTCAGTCTTATCTAGCTTTTCCGCTTCTGATACGAACATTCAGAGTATCCGCTCACGAAATGACAGCAGAGTTTCTTTTTCCGTTGCAGCGTTTATGCTTGATTTTTAAGCTGCACTTGTGGTATAATGGCAGCAGAAAAAGCACCGAAAACATAAAACAGCATCGGGAGGAAAGATCATGAAGCGAAATATGAAACGTATGATCCTGCTTGCAGTTCTGTCGCTTGCTGTGACAGGATGCGGTCAGAAAAAGACAAAAGAACGCCGTCCAAAAATCCCCGCAGACTGGTATCGGGAAACACTGCAATATTACAGGGAAGGATTCGACGGCGGCTGGAAAAATGAACGGAGCGATCTGAATGTCAGTGACGAGATGAAAGACGGAAACAACAAATTCGGTTATCTTTTGCAGGATCTGGACGGGGACGGCGCATCCGAAGTATTGATCGGGCTTATGGACGATTCCGCCGAAACCAAGATCATTGATGTGTTCATCTGGCACAGCGACCGCGGGGCATTCCGTATTCTGCACGGAGGAGAAGGCTACTACATTTATCTGTGCGAACAGAATGTGCTGCGCATGGATTCGTGGCGCGGTGCGGCGACTGACACGAAATATATGAAGTATGATTCCAAAAACAATTCATTTACCGAACTCAGCGAAGAAGCTGTGCCGCAGAAATTGGAACTGACAGCATTTTAAGTGTAACATCTGCAGAAAGGAAATCAGAAAAATGAATCACACAGATCTTCAGAGCGATGCCGGTCAGATCCTCACAGCCATAAACAGATACAGCAAAGCACTTGACCTTCTGGATGACTACGATCACCAAACCTTGCAGAAGCCGAAAGGCAGGACAGCAGTCCGTATGCTTTCCTATGAGGAGTGCCGCAGCGTAATCGACCGGATGAAGTTTGCATCGGACAGTGTGCTCTTCGGAAATGAAAAAGACGATTCGTTCAGGGGCAGCATCGCCAATATCTTTCAAGGGTTCGGCGGTACGGAGATTTATCCGTCTCTGGAGGAGAAGGCGGCAAATCTGCTGTATTTCATCACGAAGAATCACTCCTTCTCTGACGGCAACAAGCGCATTGCGGCGGCAATGTTCCTTTATTTCCTTGACAGGAATCACGCACTGTTCCTTGACGAAGCAAAAACGCAGAAAACAATTGCCGATCAGACGCTTGCCGCTTTGACAATTATGGCTGCGGAATCCAGACCGGAAGAAAAAGAAATGATCATCAAGGTTATCATGAATTGTATGCTATAAGCGGAATCCGTTTTTATAAATAAAATCCTCGATGCTGTATACTGGATGACGGCGGGATATCACCCGCCGGAAACCGTCTGATTTCAGAGAGGAGCGATGCAATGACAAATCGGGAGTATTTCCTGACATACTGCGTGAAGCAGGATCTGTGTGCAATCTACCGATATGCAATGCTGGAACTGAAAATGAAATTCGAGTCAAAACCGCTTTGGGAAAAGAAGGAACTCTTCGAAAAATGGCTGGAACAGCCGCTGGATGCGGATAAATGGAACTATGCCAGAACCCGCGTGAAAACATAAAGAATGCCGCAGCCGGACAGACGCATCAGAAACCGTGATATCTGATCGGATGTCCGGCTGCTTGTCATGAACCCGGAAGGATTCTTAATTGAAAGGAGGCAAAAAGATGCTTCGGAATGAAGATTTCAGCGGAGAACTGATCCGCGGAGATGATACTGAGATGATGTTTGATGATATCTGCTTTTCTGTACCGGTGAATGCGGAAACGGCTGAGGATGTGATTTCCGGTATCCGGCGGGCAGCGGAAACGGATGCCAGACCGTTGTTTCCGGAAGGGCTCGCGGAAAGACTGACCGCGCTCGGAACAGCCTGTTCTCCCGATGATACGGAGATTATGCTGAGAGAGGTCCGGCGCCGCTATCGGACAATTCTCGGAAAAACATGTCCGAAGGCGGTTCAGAATTGGATCCGCGGCACGACTCCCGGCATGACCAACAGGGTAAACAATTATGAACTGTGCTATGCGCTGGAAATGGACTTTCAGCAGACAGCCTGCTTTTTTCAAAAGCATTTTCTGACACTGCCGTTCAATGTGAAAAGCCGTGAAGATGCCGTGTTCTGCTACTGCCTGTATCACCGGAAGCCTTATGCTGCTGCTGCGGACATGCTCGCGAAATCCGCAGACTATGTGCCGCAGGAGAATGCACATACCGCAACCTCACAGATTTTGTCGGTGATTGTGCAGACAGAGGATGATGCGGCGTTTATGCGGTATCTTTCCGCACACTGCTACGGGAACCGACAGCAGTTTCAGCTAGCACGCAGCATTATTCTCCGTGAAATGGAGCAGTTGAAAGAGACTGTCCGAAAAAACGCTCCGAACATGAAAGGCTCACCGGAGAGAATGAACAGTGCGGCAATTGCCGAACTGTTCGGTTACAGATATCAGAGTGTGCTGAAGGAGAAGCATAAACCCGACCTGCCGAAGCGGTTTGCGGAATCGCTCCCGAATGACGTCACGCTCGGAAAAATTGTCAACGGCGGTACCGCCTCCTATGAGTTGCTTCGGAAAACGCTGATGCTGCTCCGTTTTTATAATTTTTACAGCGCTGCTCCGAATACGGATCGGAACACGGTTGTCAACAATCTGCTGGATTTTTATGAGGAACTGAACGGGACGCTGATCTCCTGCGGGCTTGCGCAGATTTATGTCTGTCATCCGTTTGACTGCCTGCTGATGTACTGCGCGAATTCCTACGATCCGATTCTGACTATGCATTATGTTAACGAGTGGAATTCCGATTTATAACGCCGGACGGTGATCGGGTATAATAACAGGGAAAGGGGGCGGATGCCATGCTGAAAACCGGTGATGTACTGTATGCGGAGGGAAGAACCTATACAGTTCTGGAACTGCTCGGCAGAGGCGCAAACGCGGCGGCATTCCTTGCGCAGCGGGAAAGCGGCTCCTTGCTCTCCCGCTGTATTCTGAAAGAATTTGCTCCGCGGGAAACGGAACATTTTGAGGCAGGAAAAGAGCGGTTTCTGGCAGCCGGCAAAATGCAGAACCGCATCCGGCAGCTGACGGAACTGAATAATCAGACGCCGCCTGTCTGTGAAATATTTGAAGCGAACGGAACCGCATACATTGATATCCCATGCTTCGGGGGAAAAACGCTCAGTGCATTGCAGAATCTGACATTGCCGCAGTATACGGAAATCTGCCGGACAGCTGCGAAAACAGTCGGTTATTATCACAGAGCCGGATTTCTCTGCCTTGATCTGAAGCCGGATAATCTGTTTATCCTGCAAAATACACCGGATGATACTGTCACACAGCTTGTCGAACTGATTGATTTTGACAGTGTACGTTCCGCTGCAGAATGCACGGAACACACAGTGTTTTCGTATACAAGGGAATGGGCGGCGCCGGAACAGTGCAATCCGTATATGCGCGGAAAAATCAGCCGTGCAGCGGACATCTATACACTCGGTGAGATCATGTTCTATCTGCTTTTCGGACGGCATTCCGAAGAATCGGAGCACCGCGGGTTTTCGGAATATCCCTTCGGCGAATGCCGGCGGGAATTCCGAAGGTACACGGAACGTCCGGATGTAAAGCGGCTGTTCACACAGCTGTTTCGCGGAACACTTCGTTCCGCAGCGGCAAACCGTTTCCCCGACACCGGCGGGATTGTCCGACTGCTCGATGACCTGACGGCAGAACTGAACCGGCGTGATTATATCATTCCGAAGCTGCCGCCTGTTTCGCCGTATTTTGTCGGCAGAGAAACCGAACTGAATGCAGTCGGAACACAGCTGAAACAAAACCGCGTTCTGTTTGTCACCGGCGTCGGAGGGATCGGGAAAAGCACGCTGATACGAAATTTCGCCGTGCAGAATCAATCACGGTACGATGTGATTGTGTATCTGGAATATGACGGCGAAATCAGGCATACGTTTGCCGATGACGGACAGCTTGCAATCAGTACCGTTCATCGGCAGGACGGAGAACCGGCAGATGCATATTTCAGCAGAAAGCTGTCGGAATTCCGGCGCATCTGCGGCGAAAAGCACGTACTGTTTATTCTGGATAATTACGGCGGTGCGGTTACAAAAGACCTGAGCCGCATTCTGGACTGCGGCTATAATACGGTCATTGTCACGCGGAATCAGCCGCCGAAAAACAGCTTTTCATTTCTGGAACTCGGCGCAATTGCCGAAAAAGCGGCACTGTATCATCTGATTTCGCTGAATCTCGGACGGCAGACGACGAAAGAAGAACGGCGCTGTTTTGAAGAGATAATCGGTCTGGTGCAGGGGCATACGCTCGTGTTGGAACTGATTGCAAGACAGATTGCAGCAGGAATGATCAGCATACAGACCGCGCTCTGCCTGATCCGTGAAAACGGATTTTCACGCTTTTCCGCCGAAAAGATCGGCAATTACAAGGACGGTGAGGAGGTTTGCGATACCCTTGCAGGAATCATCTCCGGCTTGTTTGATGCATCAAATCTTGAAACAAATGCAGAAACAGTACTCAAAATCCTTGCACTGCTGAATGTTCGCGGACTGGAATCCGAACTGCTGCTGCGGTTCTTCCCGCAGATCACTGCGAAAATGCTCGGCACTCTGTCCGAACAGGGTTGGATTTATTCTGCTGACAGCGTGCGTCTGCATCCCGTCATCGCCGAAACACTGCGGAACCGGCAATGGAATATGCGGGACGGTGTCACTGTCATGGAATATCACCGAAAAATGATTGACATTTATGAGGGCACGGCAAATGGCGCACAGATTCTGTTGATTCTCAAAGAAGCAGAGCGCTTCAAAGAACAGAATCCGCTGCATATGGTCAAGGCGCTGTATTTTGAGATGACCGGAAAGTATTATGATACACTGCTCGGCGGAAATTATGTTCCATACAGTGAAGCCGAAGCGAAAATGCTCGAACAGATGCTTGATGCGGAAATGTCCGCGATTTCAGAGGCTGAGCAGTCACAGGACAGCCGGAAATTTGCATTCCTCGCAAAATCATATCTCTCGATGGCGGGCATTCTGATCCGAAGTGTTCCGGAGTGTCACGCGGAAGCCGCAGATTACCTGCAAAAGGCGGACAGCATTATACAGGCAAATGAACCGGAATACAGCGAAAACCGCTGCTATTTTTTCACGGTGTCCGCATGGTACAGTACACTTGTCAAGCCGGATCTGAAACGGATGCTTGCCTGTATGGACAGCGCCGGACACATTGCGGAAGCTGTCTTTCAGACAGACCTCGAACGGATTGATGTTGTGGATATCCCGAAGGCGAACTGCCTGTTTTATCATCATGAAATGTCCCTTGCGGCAGAAGCACTGCAAAATGCGGTCAACCGCTGCGAAAAATATCCGGATTCGCTGCCATACATTGACAAACGCGCTGAACTGCTGAACTGTCTGCTTGATGTGTATGCGGAATTGCAGGATTACGCCAGATGCCGGGAATTGATTGCGGAGATTGACCGTATCAATACAGCATACAGGGAACATGGCATATACCGTGAAGCTGCATCCGAAATTCGAGAAAGAGCAGTTTTTCGTAAAGAATGACCTGTCCGGCAACGGCAAGGTTTTTTCCCCGATGCAGGGACGACTGCACCGGAAGCAATTCTGCCTTCCTGAACGGTGCATAAGAGCCTCCCTGCAATACAGAGAGGCTCACAGTTTGTCAGGAAATCCGCTTTGCGTATCATAAAAGCTGGCGGGTGTCCGGAGAGCAGCGCCCCTCGCAGCCTCAAAGTGCAAAAACAGCCTAAAGGAGTGAAATTCACGCATCATCGAAAGAGAAGCAATGATTCTTCTGAAGAATAATTCCGAATTCGGAATAAATTTTCCGTATTTTGCAACACTTTTCAGGCCGAGTTCCCACGCCGGTTCACATAACCGATTCCCACGACTTACATACACTAGCCCTCACTATTATGCGGAAATCTGCGTAGATGCTGTCAAACCCGCGTGATTCCTTTTTTTGCTTGTCGAATGATGAGTTCCCACTACATTGTTTGAACGTATTTCAACTGAGAATTCACAAATAGTGATTGCCTCAAAAGCAGTAACAAAAGCAGCGGTCTGAATCCACTCTGCGCCTTTGAGCGCTTCCGGCATTGCAGTGAATGTAAATGCTCTGTCGCCGAACACGGTGCTGCCCGATTGCTTCGGCTCGGTCTGCACAGACCAGTCTGCGGCGTTTTCCGCATCGTTGACCGTAAGATTCTTAATGTACTTGCCTTCCGCATATTTGACAGGTTCGATCACAGCAGGCGGATTGCTGCCGTTTCCGATCAGTGAAAAGTCATCGACCTTGAGCCACGCTCCGCCGTTGCCGGCAGCTTCAAAAGCAACCGTACATTTGCCGGATGTTACCTGAATATCAGAAATCGTGATCTCTTTCCAGCTGTCGGATTTCGCTTTCACATCGACGCTTTTCTCATTTCCGCCGTAACCGCCGATACTGATTTTTCCGCTGTATGTACCGCTGGATTTATAGTATGCTTTCAGCATGTATGTGCCGTTCGGCAGGGTGATATTCTGCGACATTTTGCCGCCGAAATTATCCCCGCTGTAAAGCTGACCGCACCATCTGCCGGTGCGCGCGCCGTTTGCATTGCAGCATCCCGAACCGGATGCTTTCCAGCCCGCAAGCGTTGTCTGCGAAACGCGGTCTGCGTCAAAGCTCGGATTCAGCACATAGTTATTGCCCGCACCGACCGACCATTCGCCGGTTTCCGCATTGAGATTCCACTCGCTGAGAGAATTGAATTTTACCTTTGTGCCTTCCACTGTCAACGGAACCCACTGATTATAGCCGAGCCCGTTTCCGGCGAAATCGCTCCACCGGTCGCCGCAGAACAGCACGGTCTCCTGCTTGCTGCCCTTGACCGTATAGTAGAATCCGGTCTGCGTGACATGTGAGAAATCCATATCCGTGCCGTCCATGACTGCCCAGCTCGTGTACGGACCGTTGATATTGTCAGCGGACATATAATAGCTGTGCGAGGAATTCCAGCCGTGCAGATCGGACACGCAGAAATAGTATCTGCCCTTGTATTTGAACATACAGTTGCCCTCTCTGCCGCTGCCGTTGACCCGATTCTGCTGACAGCGAACGCGCTGCCGCCTTTGCAGCGGAGATGAGTGTATCTCCGGCGGAATTTGAAGCGCAGTATCAGAAAGAAATCGGCATATCCTTTACAGATGACATCACGCGCAGCATTCTGCGGTACGGTCTGATGCGGATGCAGAACGATGACCTGACTGCCGAGGAAGCGGCGCAAATATGCAACTATGTGGATACAGATGAATTTCTCCG
>JAFWVK010000107.1 GCA_017518255.1 Oscillospiraceae bacterium | reverse complement strand
TAGGGGCTTGGGGGAAGGAAAACAAGAGTTTTCCTTCCCCCATTATCAATCTTTCGCACCTCTCCTGACAGGAACAAATTGCAGAATAAGAGACTTTATCTGCAAACTGGCGGCAGCGGGTTGATTTCCCGCTGCTGCTCAGCTTGTCGGGAAACCCTGTCTGTGTCTTATAAAAGTTTTTGATCGAGCTTTTTTCAAAAAGCTCGCAGGGTCGAGGGACAGCGTCCCTCGTCGCTGCCCGCAGGCGGCGAAACTCCCTGTCAGCATCAAAAAAGGCGCAACAAATTTCCGCAAAGTTCAGATACATCTATAAAAACAAGCACCTGAAATCAGACAATATGTCCAAATTCAAAACCGTGCAAGATTCTGCTCCCGTTCGCATAGAATAGAATACTATGAATGACAGGAGGTCATGCTGCTATGAACCGTCAGGAATTTGAGGACACCGCACGCCGGTACCGCGAAGAGCTGTTCCGGATGTACGCAAATCAGAATGTCAGTCCGCCGCCGCCCTCGCGCCCGCAGGGGAACCGTCCTGCGCCTCCGCCGCCCCCTCCGCCTCCGCGTCCGCAGGGAAACCGACCCGCGCCCCCGCCTCCTCCGCCGCCTCCGCGCCCGCAGGGGAACCGACCCGCGCCCCCGCCGCCGCCTCCTCCTCCGCTCCCGCCTTTCCCGCCGCTCCCGCGTGTCATTCCGGCAGCTTCTTTGCAGAATGATGCAGCGGAGCCGCAAAATACGGAACCGGAAACCGGCTATATGCAGCCGGAGGACTTTGCATCGTCCCCGATAAAGGATTTGCCCGAACCGGAGGAAGAAAGCCGCACGGATTCCGAACCGGAGCTGCCCAAGCGCCCGTATACCGGCATCATTCAGGTGCATGTCATGACCGCGCAGGGCGCCAGACCTGTAATCGGTGCTTCGGTCATGATTACGCGGATGTCCGACGGAGAACCGCAGCTGATCTCCCTGCAAACGACAAATGAAAACGGAGCCATCAATCCGGTAACGGTTCCCGCACCGCCGCCCTCCGCCGATCAGCGGAATCCGGAGTATTACACATACAGCCTTTCCGTGCAGGCTGCCGGCTATTACCGCGAGCACAGCGAGGACGTTCCGGTATTCCCGAATATCACCTCCGTGCAGAATTTCGACATGATTCCCCTGCCGACCGGTACGGAAGAACCGGTTCCCGGCGGCGATCTCACATATTACAACGATATGCGGCAATACTGAGAAGGGGGTCATACAGATGCTCAGCGGAGAAATGTTCATCCCCGAAACCATAACGGTGCATCTCGGTCTTCCGGATTCCGAGGCAGCAAACGTCACAGTTCCCTACATCAGCTATCTGAAAAATGTTGCTTCGAGTGAAATCTATCCGACATGGCCGGAGAATGCGCTGCGTGCAAATATCTATGCAATCAATACCTATGCGCTGAACCGGATTTATACAGAGTGGTACCGCTCCCGCGGCTATCCGTTTGACATCACGAATACCACGCAGTACGATCAGGCTTTTGTTTACGGGCGTGAGATATTCGGGAATATCTCGCAGCTTGTCGAGGAACTGTTCCGGTCGTATGTCCGCAGGCAGGGCACCGTCGAGCCGATGTTTACCGCATTCTGCGACGGCTCGCGGACCTCCTGCGCGGGGCTTTCGCAGTGGGGGACTGTCGGGCTTGCCAATCAGGGCATGGTTCCCTATGAGATACTGCAATACTATTACGGCGACAACATTGATATTGTCCGTGCGCAGGAGGTTCGTGCCTCTACGCCGAGCTATCCGGGCGTCCCGCAGGAAACCGGCATGGTCGGAAACGATGTGCAGACAATACAGATTCAGCTGAACCGGATTTCCGGAAACTTCCCCGCGATTCCGAAGGTTGCCTCCGACGGCGTTTATGACAGCAGCACCGCCGATGCCGTCCGGATCTTTCAGGAGGTCTTTTCGCTCAATCCGACCGGAATTGTCAACGAGGCAACATGGTACCGCCTTTCGTATATCTATGCCAGCGTGAAGCGCCTTGCCGAATTGCAGTCGGAGGGGCTGACCTTCGAGGAGACGCAGCGCAATTTCCCGAATGTGCTCCGAGAGGGCGATTACGGCCATGCCGTGCGCTCCTTCCAGTATTATCTTGCGGTTGTCGGGGCATACTATAACAGTGTCATTCCGATCCGGATTTCCGGAGAATTCGATGCGGAAACGGCGGCATCCGTCCGCTCGTTCCAGCAGACCTACGGTCTCCCGCAGACCGGAATCGCGGATCGCAGGACATGGAATGATATTTACCGTGCCTATCAGGGTATTCTGGATTCCCAGCCGCCGTCCGAATGCGCAAAGCTCTATCCGAACGAAGTGCTGCGGGAGGGCGTAAGCAGTGAAAATGTGCGGGCTTTGCAGCAGTATCTGACTTTTATTTCGCAGTATGATTCCAATATTCAGCCCGTTTCCGATACCGGTTATTTCGGCCCGCTGACCAAGGCTGCGGTACAGGCGTTTCAGCGCGAATACGGTCTGACACCGAACGGGCAGGTCGGTGCCGTGACATGGGATGCGATTTCCGGTGTGTATTCCGAGATGAAATGCGGCTCCGGCAAGCGCCCCTATCAGGCGCCCGGCTATATTATCCGATAGTTTCTCACATGTGAAAGGAGCATGAGATGCTTTATACCGAAGCACAGAAGCAGGAGCATATTGAAGAAATCCTGACATATCTCTATCAGATTGCACTGCGGGACAGCCGTATTCCGATTGTGCTGCCCTCCAGAGAATTCACCGAGGAAGCCGGGCTTGCCGTCCGCGCCTATCAGGAGGCATACGGGCTGCCGGTGACCGGCGAAATCGACGGGGAAACATGGGACTCCATTGTCAGTACATACCGCAGTATGATGGAAAATGCCGTTCCGCTGACGGTATTTCCGTCCGGCAGCTTTCAGCTCAGGCGGGGTGATACCGGAGAGCTGGTACAGCTTGCACAGGTCTTGCTGCGGCTGGCAGGAAATCATTTCAGCAATCTTTCGCCGGTTGCGGTCAGCGGTACATTTGATGCCGAAACAGAAGAAGCCGTCCGGCAGCTTCAGGAAATTGCCGCCCTGCCGCAGACCGGAATCATGGACCGGAAAACATGGAACGCCCTTGCCGCACTGATGAATTCCATTCCGCTCGGAATCTAAGGAGGAACCCCGCATGTCCGAAAAGCAAAGCCTGCTCCGATCACCGCTGTTCCGCATGGCTGCGGCAGGCGGGGTGTTTTTCTTCCTGCTGCTGCGTGCAGACAGTCTGATTCTCTGGATTCACCGCCTGACGCATACCCTGCGTCCGCTTCTGCTCGGCGTGCTGTTTGCCGGAATGCTGAATCCCGCATATGAACAGCTCCGGACAGACTTCTCTGCCTTCGCGGAGCGGCACGGACACAACCCACGCTCCGGCTGGATCCGGACTGCCTCTCTGATCGGCGCGCTGCTTCCGCCGCTGATGATTCTCGCGAGCATCATCTGCATTCTGATTCCGCAGATTTCGGAATCCGTCCGGCTGTTCTCGGAGCATTTTGACGATTACAGCCGGAATCTGTCCTTCCGGCTTGCGCGGTTTTCCGAAACACGGCTCGGAAAGATTCTGCCGGAGGGACAGCCTGCGGAGCTGCTGCATTCGCTTCAGCAGCGGCTTCCGGCTCTGCTGCGGAAAACCTACGGCTTTACGGCATCGCTGCTCGGCGGGCTTCTGGATATCGGAATCGGCGTGGTGTTTGCACTGTATCTGCTCGCGGACAAGCAGCGCCTTTCCGGTCAGATGCACCGCATATGCAGGCGCATTTTCCCTTCTGCACGCACGGCAAAGCTGGCGGGCGGTTTGCGGACGGTCTGCAAAACATTTGCAAGGTTTCTGACCTCGCAGTGCAAGGAATCCCTGATTCTCGGTGCGCTGTGCTGGCTCGGAATGACCGTTTTCCGCTTTCCCTATCCGGTTCTCATCAGTGTCATTATCGGCATCACGAATATTGTCCCGTATTTCGGCCCGCTGTTCGGGACGGTTCCCTGTGCGCTGCTGCTGCTCATGGTTAAGCCCGGCGCCGTAATCTGGTTTTTGCTGTTTATCATTGTGCTCCAGCAGATTGAAAGCAATCTCATTTATCCGCACACAGTCGGGCATTCGGTCGGGCTGCCGCCGGCATGGGTGCTTGCGGCAATTGTCATCGGCGGCGGGCTGTTCGGCGTCTGGGGCATGATTCTGAGCGTTCCGGCAGCTGCCGCCGCCTGCTCGCTGCTCGGTGAGGAGCAGAGTGCAGGGAATGCATGACCTCGGTGCAGACCGGAGCATACCCGGTAAAATCCGGGCGTATAATCCGATTATTTGCGCTTATTACGGATGCATTTGAAATTTGATGAAAGCAATTGCGCATTTCCCGCGGGGGTTGGGCGGCGGCAGAGCAGATCTGCTGCCGCTTTTTGCCGTAATATACTATAACCGCGCAGTGCGCGGAGCCGTGACAGCCGCCATAAGATTTCCGGCGAATCTTTTTCTCCTGCTCCCATTGCGTTTTTTGCCGTAATATGATATAATGGATGCAGTGAAGGATCTGTATATTTCTCATCAAAAGAAAGGATGACCGAAAAATGGCAAACCCGAACAATGCAGTCTGTATCTGCGGTGCAGCCTATGATTCCAAAGGCATCTGCACGCGCTGCGGCAGACACCGTCAGCGCTCGAAAGGATACGGCATTCTGCACGGCGTTCTCTGTGTGCTCGGAACGCTCTTTCTGCTCTGCCTGACATACCGCACGCTGGTGATGCACGATCTGATCGAAAACAACGCCGTTCCGGAGGGACTGCGGCAGTCGCGCATTTCCGATGCGCAGATTCCGTTTTACGGACCGGTAAAGAAAGCGGTCCTGAGCGGGCATACGGAGGATGAAAAAATCCTCGAAAGCGATGTTGCCGAAGCGATTGATGCAATCGGTATTCCGGAGCTTCTCGCCGATAAAACGGCACAGCACTTTGCAATGCTGCGCGGGGAATCCGACAAGCCGATGACAATTTCTGCGGAGGAGATTATTCAGCCGCTTGAGGAAAACAAAGAAGCTCTGCGCAGAAGCTGTCACCTGATTATTGAGGAACGCGATTTTGAAGAAATCCGCGATGCCTTTGACGGCGAAAGCAAGGAAATCACCTTTTTCGGTATCCGGATTTACCGCACAAAACTCGGCAGGGCTGTCGGCAGATTTTTTGTCAGCATTCCGGGCTTCCTGTTTGAAGCGGCTGCTGCCGGACTGCTGCTCTGGCGCTGGACGGTCATCAAGCGGAACTGCGGAAAGAAAAAGTTTTCCGCGCTCAAGTCTATGGGACTGACCGTGATGATTCCGATGGCGGTTGTGCTGTTCGGCTTTGCACTTGTGGCATTCAGCTATCTGTTCATCAAAGGCAATTATGTCGGACTCAAACCTTTTCTGAAAACCGTGCGCCCTGCGCTGTGGCTTAATACAGGGCTGCTCTTTGCCGCGGGACTGCTGATGCTCGCACTCAGCAGATACCTGACAGTTCGCACCGCCGCAAAGGAGTCTGCCGCAGCGGGTGTTCCGGTGCAGTCAGCCGAGATGCCGTCTCTGGATTTGCCGGAGGAGCCTGCGCCGAAGACTGCTGAAACAGAGGGTCCCGTTCCGGTACCGGTTCCGGTGCGGCGTCCGGTTCCGCAGAATCTCCCGCCGGCACGCAGTGAGGACGCACCGAAAGGCGGCGCCCCGGAGCTTTGCATTGCCTGCGGAAAGCCCCTCAGCGGAAAGAAGAAGTTCTGCATTTACTGCGGAACCAATCAGATGACCGGCGGGAATGCGGCTGATGAGATTCCGGCTGCACCCGCGCCTGAGGATGCGCAGAGCAGCGCTCCGGACGAACAATAAAAAGCAATCAGAAAAGAGGCTCAGATTCATGTCAAAATCCGAACAGGATTTGCAAAAAAAAAAGAACACAGGCAAGAAGCGGAATACCGCTGATTATATCTATGCGCCGCTGGTCGCCGTTTTGGCATGTGTCAGCATTTTCCTGCTGACATGGCTGATTCTGCCGCGCATCAGCGATCAGCCGAAGCGGCAGAGCGCAGACCGGAATGAACCGTTCTCTGCGGCAGTTACGGAGATGCTGCCGGGCGGTTCCTCCGCTCCGGAAGGAACCGCAGCGTCTCCGGCGGATACAACTTTGACGGAACAGACCGGAACCGAAGCGGATAGTTCCGCGGCATCCGCCGAAACAACAACGATGTCATCCGCCGCAGGCACAGACTCCGGCAGTTCTGCTGCGTCAACCGATGTTACGGCACTTCCGGCAGACCCGAATGTTATGAACCCCTCCCTCCTGATTGCGAGAAATGCACTGCTGTTCAAGGTCGGGGAAACGGAAAACGAGGTCATCTTTACACGCGATGCCGATGCGAAAATCTATCCGGCATCCATGACCAAGATGATGACGCTGATTACCTTCCTCAGTATTGTGCCGGAGGAAAAGCTCGACAATCATGTGACAATGACGCAGACGGTTATCAATGCGCAGAAAGCCCGCGGGCTGCTCTGCGCGGGATTCAAGGCAAACGAGAGCTGCAAAATCAGGGATCTGATTTATGCGATGATGCTGCCCTCCGGCGCAGAGGCTGCCGTTATGCTGGCGGTCACTGCTTCCGGAACGGAGGAAGCCTTTGTGCAGCAGATGAATCAGAAGGCTGCCGAAATGGGCTTGCAGCAGACGCATTTTGTCAACTGCACCGGCCTGCACAATGAGAACCATTACAGCACAGCCCGCGATATTTCGCGCATTCTGCTTGCTGCAATGGAGAACCCGTTTATCAAAGAGGTTATGTCCACGCGCAGCTGCTTTACGGAATCCACCAAGCAGCATCCCAACGGCATCAAGCTGCTCAGCACCACACTGACCCGCATGGTCGGCAACGAGCTGGAGGGCATGTCCGTGCCGCTGCATGTTGTCGGCGGAAAAACCGGCTTTACCAATCCTGCCGGACAGTGCCTTGCTTCGTGGGCGGTTGATGCCGCCGGAAACACCTATGTGTGCATTGTTGCGGGCAGTACCGCAAAGGAGCCGCTGGATGCGATCGGGGATACGCTGACACTTTATCAGCTGGTCTCCGAGCAGCCCGGTACAATCAAGCGCATTCAGCCGAAGGAGGCCAACCTCCCCGATTATGTGCATTGATCGCCGGCAGGCAGTGCCCGCATCCGATACCGTTTCCCGATCTGATGGAATACAGAACATATCACAGTTGTGCCGGTCTGAACAGTATGATTTGCAGACCTTGCATCCTGTTCCGGATCCATATACAAGGAGAACAGACCCATGAAAGCTACCGTTACAACGGCGAAATCTGCCGGCTTCTGCTTCGGCGTTGACCGCGCCGTCAAACTCGTCTATCAGGCGCTCAATGAGGAAAAGCGCGTCGCTACCCTCGGCCCTATCGTCCATAACGATGCCGTCGTCAGCGACCTCACCGCAAAAGGCGCACGCATCATCAGCGACCCCGCCGAGCTTTTCCCCGGTGAAACCCTCATCATCCGTGCGCACGGAGTCCCGAAATCGGTCTATGAGCAGGCTGCCGCAACCGGAAATCCCGTCATCGACGCAACCTGCCCGTTCGTCGCCCGGATACACAAAATTGCAGAGGAACAGTGTGCGCAGGGGTGCCGTGTCTGGATTGCCGGAGACCCTCAGCACCCCGAAGTGCAGGGGATTGTCGGACATTGTAATGAAAATTATACAGTTTTCCGGGATCAAAACGAGCTCAGATGCTTAATTGATAGAAGATTGCCGGAAAGGGTTGCAATTGTCGCGCAAACAACGTATAATAAAATATTATGGGGGGAGTGTATGAAGCTTCTTCCTTCCGGTGAACCGGGTTTGCAGGTATTTGACACCATCTGCAATGCAACCGCCGCAAGACAGTCGGACGCGGATCAGCTCTCACGTGTTTCCGATCTGATGATTGTCGCAGGCGGCAGGCACAGCTCCAATACCGTCAAGCTCTATGACGTTTGCAGCAGGAACTGCCCTGCGTGGCTCATAGAAAATGCACGGGAGCTTGCAGACTGCGCGGACGAAATCCGTGCGGCAGCCAAAGCCGTCATCGCGGAGAAAGGCGCGGATCATATCCTGAAAATCGGCATCACGGCAGGAGCCAGTACACCCGCTCACATTATTAAGGAGGTTCAAACCAATATGTCTGGAATTTTTGACACCGATACCATTATCCCGGAAAGCGAGGAATTCGCGGCAGCATTCGAGGAGGAGCTTGACAAGACCTTCACGAAAAAAATCAGAAAGGGTGACCGGGTGGTCGGCATCGTCGCTTCCATCAGCGGAAACAACGAAGTCATGGTTGATGTCGGTGCCAAGCAGACCGGTTATATTACCCTCTCCGAACTGACCAGTGATACTTCCAAGAAGCCGTCCGATCTTGTCAAGGTCGGCGATGAGCTTGAGCTTGTCGTCATTCAGGTGAATGACGCAGAAGGTACTGTTCAGCTCTCGAAGCGCAGAGTCGATGAACTCGTCGGCTTTGAGAACATCCTCAAGGCGAAGGAAGCCGGCGAGGTGCTGGAGGGTACCGTTCTCAACGTCGTGAAGGGCGGTCTTGTTGCGGACTGCAACGGCGTTCATGTCTTCATTCCGGCATCCCAGTCCGGTCTGGGCAGAGGTGCCGATCTGAATGTTTTGCTGAAGAAACCGGTTCGCTTTGTCATCATTGATGTCAACGAGCAGCGCAAGAGAGCTGTCGGCTCGATCCGTCAGGTACAGAAGGCGGAGCGCGATGCCGCAAAGGCAAAGTTCTGGGAAACCGCAAAAGTCGGTGATGTCTACACCGGTGAGGTCAAGTCCCTGACCAATTACGGCGCATTCGTCGATCTGGGCGGCATCGACGGCATGGTTCATGTCTCTGAGCTGAGCTGGAGCCGCATTCATCAGCCGAGCGACGTGGTCGCAGTCGGCGATACCCTCGAAGTCTACATCAAGGCTCTGGATCCGGAAACCGGCAGAATCTCTCTCGGTCACAGAAGACCTGAGGATGATCCGTGGGTGAAGTTCACCAATGAGTATGCGGTCGGCGATATCGTACAGGCTTCTATTGTTTCCGTGACTGCGTTCGGCGCATTTGCCCGCATTACCGACGGCATCGACGGCCTGATTCATATTTCCCAGCTCTCTGACGAGCGCGTGACCAATGTCAAGGACGTTGTGAATGTCGGCGATACCGTTACGGTCAAGATTACTGCAATCGACATTGATAAGGAGAATGACAAGAAGCGCATCAGCCTTTCTATGCGCATTGCTGCGGATGACGGCGCTGAGGAGGAAGCTGCTGCGGCAGCAGACGAGGTCGTGTATTCCGACGAAGCACCGGCTGCACCTGCCGCCGAGGCTGCTCCGGCAGAGGAGACTGTTGCTGCGGAATCCGCAGAATAAACCGGAAATATACGGTCTGAGTCCGGCTCAGATTGAAAAAAGAGGACGGAGCAGATTCGTCCTCTTTTTTGTTTTTGAACGAAATCCGGCTTTTTTGGCCGAATTTCAAGGTTGACAATGCCGCCGGATTATGTTATGATATTTACATCAACAAACGAAAGGAGCGCGATCCGATGAACAATGTTAAAAAGGGAATTCTGCTTGCACTGGCAGCGGGTGAGGTTGCGCTTGCAATTGCACTTTACAATATTCTCTCGCAGAGCGAATCCTCTGCATTGAAATATCTGGTGCTGCTTGGAGTCGTCGCGCTCTCCCTCGGCATTGACTGGCTGATTCTCCGCGGCAGAAGCGCCGCTTCGGTCAGCGATGCCAAAAAGCTGAAGGATGCGGATGATTACCTGAAAGCATTTCATGCATGGCAGGAGGAGGATACGCCCTTTACCGTGTATATCAATACCGCAATCAAGCAGCTTGAATCCCTGAAGCATAAGCAGGCAGCACTCCGCTCGGTTCTGGATGATTCCAAGGACAGCCCGTTTCTTTCGGTTGCCGCGGATGTCGATACCTATGTACTGGCAAACTGCAAGCGGGTTCTGAACCGCGTAATGATCTATGACAGGAGCGAGCCGCATAAATTCAATATGCATGTCGCCTATTTACAGGAGGTTCTCGGAGAGAATGCACATGTCCTCTCCGATTTCGAGAACCTGATTCTGGAGGTCTCCCAGATCGGGGACGATGCGACCGCGGAAACACCCTGCCTCAATGAGCTGACCGCCGCGCTCAGAAGCGTGCGCAGCCGGCCGGAGGATTTTACGGAACAGACTCCGGAACAGCCGCAGCCCCCGCAGATGATGCAGATGTAACCGGATCAGACGATTGACCTGAAAGGAGAAAACCATGAGCAGAAACAATAAGAAAAATGCAGGATTTTTCGCCCTGCTTGCCTGCCTGATTATCGGCGGCATCGGAATCGGTGTTGCTGTCAGCAAGCATGTCAGCGATTCCAAGGAGCTGACCTACGAATCCGCACAGAAACAACTGGATAAAAAGCTTAAAAAGATCAAGGTCAGAGATGTTCAGCCGCGCAAGGCTACCATTGAGATTTCAGACAACAATCTGGCAGAGGAACTGCCGGATATCTCCAAGTATAAGCTGAGCGTGACCGGTCAGGGCGATATCAATATCGAGATATTCTCCTCGACCGAAAAATCCTCCGAGGGAACTGACGGCTGGCTGAATGAAGTCGCCGAGAACTTCAACCGCTCGCACTACACAATCGACGGACAGTGGGCAACCGTTTCCGTCCGCCCGATTGCTTCCGGTGCCGCGATTGACTATATCGTTTCCGGCAAGTATGTGCCGGAGGCATATTCCCCCTCCAATGAACTCTGGGGCGAAATGATTGCCTCGCAGAACGTCAAGATCGACATGATCGAAAAGCGCATCGCGGGCAATACCGCAGGCGTTCTCGTCAGCCGCGATACCTATAAAAAGCTGGAAGAAAAATACGGCAAGGTCGATATCAGCGCCATCGTGAAGGCAACCGTTGACAGCGAAATCGCTATGGGCTACACCAATCCCTACGCCTCCTCGACCGGCATCAACTTCCTCGTCAGCGCGCTGGAGGAATTCGATTCCTCGGATATCCTCAGCAGCAGCGCAACCGAACAGTTCCAGAAATTCCAGCAGAGTGTTCCCTTTGTCGCATACTCCACACTTCAGATGCGCGGCGCGGCGAAAAACGGCGTGCTTGATGCGTTTGTCATGGAGTATCAGGGCTATCACAATGCAACGGAGCTGCGCGATTATGAGTTCGTTCCGTTCGGCGTGCGGCATGACAGCCCCGTCTATACGCTCGGCAATGTCTCCGATGCGCAGAAGGAGCTGACCAAGGCGTTTGCCGATTACTGCCTGACCGACGAAAACCAGCGCCTTGCACAGAAATACGGATTTAATTATCTCGAAGACTACAAGGGACCGGAATGGGGTCTGAACGGCAATCAGCTCGAAAGCGCACAGAAGCTCTGGAAGACCGAAAAGGATGCCGGCAGCCCGGTTGTCGCCGTGTTCGTCGCGGATGTTTCCGGCAGTATGGGCGGCGCTCCGCTCCAGAATTTGCAGTCCTCTCTGGTCAATGCCTCACAGTACATCAACACCTCTAATTATATCGGGCTCATCAGTTACAGCACCGATGTCTCTGTCAATCTGCCGATTGCGAAGTTTGATGTCAATCAGCGCAGCTATTTCACCGGCGCCGTCGAGGATCTCACTCCTGCCGGAAACACCTGCACCTATGATGCAGTGCTGGTCGGCATGGATATGCTGCTCGATGCTCAGAAGAAGATTGAGGCGGAAACCGGACAAACCGTTAAACCGCTGCTCTTTGTTCTCAGCGACGGTGAGCAGAATACCGGAAACTCTCTGGATGAAATCAAGCCGATTGTTAAGGCGCTGAATATTCCCTGCTATACGATCGGATATAATGCAAACCTCTCCGCATTGCAGCAGCTTTCGTCGATTAACGAGGCAGCGAGCATCAATGCCGACAACGACGATGTGATTTACAGCTTAAAGAGCCTGTTCAATGCACAGATGTAACCGCACAAGCCCCCGCAGTTCTGCGGGGGCTTAAATATGCCGGGTAATTCGCTCTGTGTATCACGGAGCGCATGAGGACCTCTCTCATATACTTTTTTCGGAAAAACCATTGACAATTTTCGGTGCATATGCTATAATGCAGTTATTAAATGTTCATACAATAATATGACATTTTGCTCGTGCTTTGTTCATTCTGATGCATATTATAAACGACAGGAGGTTGTTCCGATGAAAAAGAGATTTCTGCGCTGTTTCTCCGTGCCGGCTGCACTGTTCTGCATGACCGTTCTCAGCCCGTTTCAGGCGGCGTTTCCGGTTTCTGCCGAGGGAGAGGCAGAGGAAAAAGTTTACAACGGCATGGTATATGAGATTTCCGAGGACGGAACATCGGTCACGATCATGTACTGTACCGATGACCTCCCTGCCGAACTGGTGATTCCGTCCGAAATTGACGGGCTGCCGGTCACGGGCTTCTCGCAGATGGCGTTCTATAACCGCGAAAACCTTACCTCCGTGACGATTCCGGAGACCGTGACTTCGTTCGGGATGCAGACATTCCTTTCCTGCAAAAACCTGAAAACGGTCAATCTTCCGGCGGGCCTGACAAGTATTGATGAGGGCGCGTTCGCCATGTGTACATCGCTCGAATCCATTACGCTGCCGGACGGTCTGAAAGAAATCGGCAATCTGGTATTCAGCGGATGCACTGCCCTGAAGGAAATCAATATTCCTGCAAGCGTCGATACATTCGGGGAACCGGCGTTCGGCGAAACCCCGTGGCTGGAGGCGAAGAAAGCGGAAAACCCGCTTGTTGTCGTCAATGACATCCTGCTCTGCTGCGACGGCACCGAGCATGTCACTGTTCCGGAGGGGGTAAAGGCAATTGCGCCGTATGCATTCGGCTGGGAAAGCAAATCGCCGCTGACTGAGATTGATCTGCCCGACAGCCTGACAAGACTGATGTATGTGGCATTTGCATATTGCCCCAATCTCAAAACGATTCATTACAGCGAAAACCTGACAGATATTGAGCGTTTTGCCTTTGACGGAACGGCATGGCTCGATGACCGCCGTGCGGAGGATCCGTTCGTGGTTGTAAACGGTGTACTCGTTGATGCAACGACGCTGACCGGTGATGTGACAATCCCCGACACTGTGAAGATAATCGGTGAGGGCGCGTTCTGGGGCTTTTCAGAGGAAGGTGGTGTCACCGATGTCGTCATTCCGGACAGCGTGACGGAAATCCGGGCAAATGCGTTCTATGACTGCGAAAAACTGGAAAAGGTAACCCTGCCGGAAACTGTACGCACAATCGAAAAAAATGTCTTTGAAAACTGCAAAAGCCTGACCGAAATCACTCTGCCGAAAAGTGTGCGCGAGATCGGACGCACTGCGTTCTACGGATGTGAAGCGCTCCGGGAAATCACGATTCTGAATCCGAACTGCTCCATCTACGACAGTTTCGACACGATTGCATCCGGTATGGATTTTGATACATGGACAACCTATTTCAACGGTGAGATCGTCGGCTATGACAACTCTTCGGCGCAGCGTTACGCAGAAAAATATTCCTATCAATTCCGTTCTCTGGGAGGGGCGCCGGCTGTCGAATACGATTTCAATTCAGACAGTGCCTTTGACATTTCCGATGCGGTTGTGTTTGCAAAATATCTTTCGGAATCGCTGGCTCCGGAGGAGGTTCCCGCCGATGCGCTGCTGGATACTTCCGATCTGGACGGAAACGGGCTGCTGACCTTGCAGGATCTCCGCCTGCTTTTGCAGAAGCTTGCGTAAAAATGCTTCCGGCGGATTCAAAGCGGGGGACGGATTGTCCCGAACCCATTCCACAATAAAAGCATATAAACTGACCTCCCCGATTCCGTTTCCGGTGCCGGGGAGGTTTTAGCTTGCCGGTGATGCCATTCAGCGCATCATAAAAGTTTTGGTCGAGCTTTTTCAAAAGCTCGCAGGGTCAAGGGACGGAGTCCCTTGTCGCCCGTCGCAACGGGCGAAACGCCCTGTTTACATGAAAAAAGCGCAAAAGAAGGGGGTATCGGGGGAGGGAAAACAAGAGTTTTCTCTCCCCCGATTATCAATCTTTCATACCTTTGTTACGGATATTGATTGAAACAGAAAATACTTTTTCAGCAGACCGAGACCTCCCCGATTCCGTTTCCGGTGCCGGGGAGGTCTTTCTCAGAATCCAAAATAAATATTGTAAGAACGGATGTCAAAGACTTCCTTCCATTCTTCGCTGTCCCGCAGAATGATGACGCCTGCAAGGCGGTCTCCGTCATAATAGCGGTAGACGGTGTCATACTGAACCGTATCACCGAAATGCTCGTCCATGAGCCAGACCTCGCAGGAATAGCTGCGGTCTCCGACAGAAGTCGGATAGCTGTCATAGCAGCCGATGGCAATATTATCATGTGAGGTAATCCCGAAGAAATAATCTCGAAGCGGCGGAATGTACTCGTTCTCAGCAGGCTTCCAGTCATCGTCAACCAGTTTCTCGTAGCCGTCGCTTTTGAGCCGGACATCCTTTTTTTTCGAGCGGATGGAGGAGGATGCGGAATAAACCGTTTTCAGCTCGGTCAGACCCATGCTGCTCAGATATTCATATTCTGAAACGGTGCTGTCAACCTTTCCGTTTTCGTCCATACGGTAGGAGACTGCTTTGACCTCAACCGGCTGCTGTTTCAGCTGTTTGGCGAGCCGGATGGAATGCTCGCCCGGTGTAACACCTTCGCTGCTGCCGGGAATCTCCGCCTCCCGGTAATCGAATTCCAGCTTCTTCATGACGGAATGATAGCGGTTCAGCCGGGTCAGAAGCAGCAGAATGCCCGTAATCACGGCAATCAGCACTAGAAGCAGAACCGGAATCAGAATTTTTCTTCTGTGCTTTTTCCGGTCTTGTTCTTCTGATGCCGCTTCTGCCGCATAGGGTACAAAGCCCTCTTCCGGCTGTTCGGGCTGTTCCGGTACAGTCAGCTTCTGGCGTGTTTCATTCTCAGACATTGCGTCCCCCTTTACTGCTTGTCTGTGTCTTCCGGCTTCTTCCGTTCCTTTGTGACGGCGTTGAGAATAATCGTCAGCAGCATAATCACGCCGATTACAATAAAGATGCCGAGCATACCGAGCCCCATATATTTCAGATTCTTTACAAAATTCATCGGCTGGACTTCTGCAATCACATTCATAACAGAATTCTCCTTTCAGGGATTACAGGAAAAAGTTCAGAATCAGACCGCCGGCGATGACCGATGCAATCTGACCGGAGACATTTACGCCGGTTGCCTGCATCAGAATGAAATTGGTCGGGTCTTCTTTCAGTGCCATTTTATGCACGACTCTGCCGGACATCGGGAACGCCGAAATACCCGCCGCTCCGATCATCGGATTGATTTTCTTTTTCAGGAAGAGGTTGAGAATCTTGGCAAAGATTACGCCGCCCGCCGTATCAAAGATAAAGGCGACCAGACCGAGACCGAGAATCAGCAGGGTATTGACCTGCAAAAACTTGTCCGCCTGCATCTGCGAGGCGATCGTGATGCCGAGGAAAATTGTGACAAGATTTGCCAGAACCTTCTGTGCGGTCTCGGAGATGCTGTCCATGACACCGCATTCGCGGATCAGGTTGCCGAACATCAGGAAGCCGACCAGTGCAACGGATGCCGGTGCAATCAGTCCGGCGATCACGGTAATGCAGATCGGGAACAGAATGCGCGTGGTTTTGGAGACAGGCTTCTGCGTGTACTCCATGCGGATCATGCGCTCTTTTTTCGTTGTCAGCAGCTTAATAATCGGCGGCTGAATAATCGGAACCAGCGCCATATACGAATATGCCGCGACCATAATTGCGCCGATATAGCCCGATTGCAGTTTCTGTCCGACGACAATGGAGGTCGGACCGTCCGCCGCGCCGATAATCGCAATGGATGCCGCATCCTTCAGACCGAAGAACACGGACGCGGTACAGAGCGTGAAGAAGATGCCGAACTGAGCCGCTGCGCCGAAGAGCATCAGCACCGGATTGGAGAGCAGCGGTCCGAAGTCGATCATTGCGCCGATGCCGATAAACAGAATCAGCGGGAACAGCTCGTTTGCAATGCCGGCATGATACAGAATGGAGAGCGGACCTTCCTCTCCGTTCAGGGAACCGTCCTCCAGATAGTGCGAGACTGCACCTGAAAGCGGGAGGTTGACCAGAATGGCACCGAAGCCCATCGGCAGGAGCAGTGTCGGTTCCATGTCTTTTTTGACGGCAAGCCAGATCAGAATGCCGCCGATTGCCCACATGACAATCATTTTCCAGTCAAGATTCAGAAGATTTTGATACAGTACATCCATAAGCTGATTCTGCCTTTCCGGAGTAAGAAAAAAGACTTTTACCGCAGCGGAGACCTGTCCGGCTGCGATAAAAGTCTTGCCGTTTGATTTTCGGGCGGACTGCGCATAATGTCAGTCGGGTATGGCGCTCCGAAAGACAACTGACTGAACAGACAGTTGCCGGCTACTCCCTTTTATCTTTTTCAGTTTATCATAATTTGCGCGAATTGTCAAGTCCCCGGCGCGGAGCCCGCGCTGGCGAAACCGCTTCCCGATCTGATTTGGAACAGGACGATTGACAGTTCCGCAAGTCTGAACAGTGCAGATTCTATTGTAAACAGTCGGATTACATTCCCCGCATTATATTTAGAATTCCTGTGGCTGTGCTTTTCCTGTCCCAACAGAGAACGGGAAGCGGAAATGGCTGTCGGCACTGCCGACCGGGAAGCGGAAATGGCTGTCGGTACTGCCGACCGGGAAGCGGAAATGGCTGTCGGCACTGCCGACAGCGCCGTTAAAGGGTCATTTGTCCGGCGATTTCAAGATCCTTTGCCATACCGCCGGCAGCGGGAATATTTTTCACAACATATTTTTGCAGGGCTTCCGGCTGCCCCTCCGTCAAAACGGCAGCCTCCTCAACCGCAGCGTTCTTCGCTTTCAGCGTCATGACCTGCACGCCGATCGAATCTCTTGTGGACTTCGGCAGCAGCATGGCGGAATGAAACACGAGCGCACGGTTATTGGTTGAGCGCAGCAAAATATTGCAGTCCTCCTCCAGATACAGAATCTGCACAACCGGACTCTTTTCAGAATATGCATTTGCGAGCTTTTTGCGGTTTGTCTTTGTCGCATAGGCGCTGAGCGGAACCTTGGCGATTTTGCCGTTCTCAAAGCAGAACAGCACAAATCCGCTGTAATCCTCCGTCGCAATCATAAACCTTACGCGCTCACCTTCATCGAAACCGAGCTTGACCGGCACATAGTCGCCCAGCACACTCGCCTTTGTATCGTCGAAGAAGCTTGCTCTCGTCTTATAGACCTGCGCACGATCGGTAAAGAACAGCAGCTCGGTGCGGTTGGAGGCATTCTTCTGCTGCATGACCGTGTCGCCCTCCTTGAGCTTCTGCTCGCTGCTCATGCGCAGGCTCTGCGGCGTGATTTTCTTGAAATACCCTTCCGCAGAGAGGAACAGGTGAACCGGATAATCCGGTGTATCGTCCTCGGCAGTGCTTTCGGGCTCATCGGTCGGATCGAAAAAGAGTGTCTTTCTGGGCTGACCGTATTTCTGCGCAACCGTTTTCAGCTCCTCGGTCATGATTTTGCGGATTTTCTTCACATCCTTTAAGATGTCCTCCATTTCCGCAATGTCTTTCCGCAGCTGTTCGGTCTCGTTCGTGCGGTTGAGAATATACTCCCGGTTCAGATGGCGAAGCTTGATTTCCGCAACATACTCCGCCTGCGCACTGTCAATGCCGAAGCCGATCATGAGGTTCGAGACAACCTCGGATTCCTCCTCGGTTTCCCGGACAATCCGGATTGCCTTGTCGATATCCAGCAGAATCTTTTCAAGGCCTTCGAGCAGATGCAGTTTGTCCATTTTCTTATGCAGGTCAAAATATACTCTGCGGCGGATGCACTCTGTCCGGAACGCAATCCATTCTTCCAGAATTTCGCGGACACCCATGACCTTCGGCATACCTGCTATCAGAATATTGAAATTGCAGGAAACAGTATCCTGCAAAGGCGTCATGCGGAAAAGCTTCTGCATGAGCTTGTCGGGGTCTGTGCCGCGCTTCAGATCAAGCGTGATTTTCAGACCGTTGAGGTCGGTTTCGTCACGGAGATAGGAAATCTCGCGGATTTTCCCCGCCTTGACCAGCTCGACAATTTTCTCCATGATTGCTTCGATGGTCGTGGAATAGGGAATCTGCGTAACCTCGATGCAGTTGGCAGATTTGTCGTAATTCCATTTTGCGCGCAGACGGATGCTGCCTCTGCCGGTGTCATAGATTTTTTGCAGTTCCTCTGCGTCATAGAGCATGAACGCGCCGGTCGGGAAGTCAGGACCCTTGAGCGTCGAGAGCAGGTCATGCTCCGGATTCTTAATCAGTGCAGCGGTTGTTTCGCAGACCTCAGCCAGATTGAACGGGCAGACATTGCTCGCCATGGAAACGGCGATGCCGACATTCGCATTGACCAGAACCGACGGATAGGTTGCCGGAAGCAAAGTCGGCTCCTGTGTCGTATTGTCGTAATTCGGGACAAAATCAACGGTTTCCCGGTCGATGTCCGCAAAGAGCTCCGCAGCAATCGGCTCCAGCTTCACCTCGGTGTAACGCGGCGCGGCATATGCCATATCGCGGGAATAGACCTTGCCGAAATTTCCCTTGCTGTCCACATACGGATGCAGCAGAGATTCGTTTCCGCGGGCAAGGCGGACCATTGTCTCATAAATTGCGGCATCGCCGTGCGGATTCAGGCGCATGGTCTGTCCGACGACATTTGCCGATTTGGTTCTTGCGCCGGAGAGCAGTCCCATTTTATACATCGTATAGAGCAGCTTTCTGTGTGAGGGCTTAAAGCCGTCGATTTCCGGCAGTGCGCGCGATACAATCGCGCTCATGGCGTAGGGCATGAAGTTCTTTCGGAGCGTTTCGGTAATCCGCTCCTCAACGGTCAGTCCCGCGCCTTCGATATATGCATTGGACGGATTTGCAGATTTCGGCTGCCCGTCCTTCTTCTTTCGTGCCATTGTGACAGTCCTTTCCGGTTATATATGCGCTCAGGCGGTCTGATACATCTGAAGAACGGGGAGCATCTGTTCCAGACATTCCGCCTGATCGGGAAAACGCTTCCGGTCTGCTTTCGGCGTAATCTGAAACCGCAGGCTGAGATTGTCCGTTTTCAGCGTAATCATTTTAGAGCCGAAAAACGAATTTTTGATGATGAGCTTTTTAACGCCCTGAAGCCAGACGGAAAACGGCTCCTCTCCGATCAGCCCGTATTTCACACCGATCAGGCGGTGCTGGTCGGTGACACTGATATAGCCTGCCATGACACTGGAACCCATTTCAAATGCGCCGCGGTGAAACGAGCAGTAGACCGCCGAGATCATATTTTCGCCCGGCTGGAGCATTCTGCTCAGAATCTGCGCCATTTCTGCGCTGTTGTATTTCAGACTCAGCATTCCCATTTCTGGTTTCCTCCCATTGCTGTATTTATGAGATATCGGCAAGATCGAGATAATCGCCGCCGTGCTCCGCAATGTAATCCTTGCGTGCCGCGAGGTTGTCACCCAGCAGCATGTCAAACATTACAAAGGTTGCCTCTGCATCCTCCGGTGTAATCCGGATGATGCGGCGGGTTTCGGGATTCATTGTTGTCAGTGCCATCATATCCGCTTCGTTTTCGCCAAGACCCTTCGAGCGCTGAATCGTGTACTTCTGCCCTTTTATCATTTCGAGAATTTTGACGCGCTCCTTTTCGTCATAGGCAAAATAGGTGCGGTCTCTGGTTGTGATTTCAAAAAGCGGTGATTCCGCGATATAGACATAGCCCTCGCGGATCAGCGTCGGTGCAAGGCGGTAGATCATCGTCAGAATCAGTGTGCGGATATGGAAGCCGTCCTCATCGGCATCCGTACAGATGACAATTTTATTCCAGCGCAGATTCGCAAGATTGAAGGTTGCAAGCTCTTTGTTTGCCTTCGTCGTCACTTCGACGCCGCAGCCCAGAACCTTAATCAGATCGGTAATAATCTCCGATTTGAAAATACGGGCATAATCCGCTTTCAGACAGTTGAGGATTTTTCCGCGCACCGGAATGACCGCCTGAAATTCCGCATCGCGTGCCATCTTGACGGAACCGAGAGCGGAATCGCCCTCCACGATATAGACCTCTCTGCGGTCGGTATCTTTCGAGCGGCAGTCCACAAATTTCGGAACCATGTTGGAAAGATCGAGATTTCCCGAAAGCTTTTTCTTGATCGTCAGGCGGGTGCGCTCCGCATTTTCACGGCTGCGCTTGTTAATCAGCACCTGATCGGCGATTCTCGCGGCATCGTCCGGATTCTCGGTGAAATAAACCTCAAGCTGATGTTTGAGAAATTCGGTCATCGCCTCATAGATAAACTGGTTCGTAATCGCCTTTTTGGTCTGGTTCTCATAGGATGCGACCGTCGAGAACGAGGAGGAAACCAGCACAAGGCAGTCCTGAATATCGGTGAAGGAGATTTTGCTTTCGTTCTTCTGATAGCGGTTGTTGTTTTTCAGGAAGGCATCAATCTGTGCCAGAAACGCACGCTTTACGGCATTATCCGGAGAGCCGCCGTGCTCCAGATAACTGGAGTTGTGATAATATTCCAGCCGCTGCACCGTATTGGAGAATGCAAACGCGACAGAGAGCTTGACCTTGTATTCATCGCGGTCGGCGCGGTCGCGTCCCTTGCGGTCGCACTGCCAGAACTGCACCGGTGTCAGCGACTTTTCCCCGATGATTTCGGTGACATAATCCGTGATGCCGTTCTCATAGCGGAATTCTGTTGTCTCAAATTTTCCCGGCGTGACCTCGCTGCGGTAGACAAAGAGGACATTCGGATTGACGACAGCCTGCCGCTTTAAGACATCGCGGAACCATTCGTCCGGAACGGCGATGTCGGTAAAAACCTCAAGGTCCGGCTTCCAGCGGGTTCTGGTACCGGTCTGCTTCCGGGCAGCGGGCTCCTTTTTCAGTCCGCCGATATTCTCGCCCTTTTCAAAATGCAGGGAATACTGCTGACCGTCGCGGATGACCGTGACATCCATATACTCGGAGGCAAACTGGGTTGCGCAGAGACCCAGACCGTTCAGACCGAGCGAATAGGCATAGGTGTCGTCATTGGCGTCATATTTTCCGCCGGCATACAGCTCGCAGTAAACCAGTTCCCAGTTATAGCGCTCTTCGCCGGGGTTCCAGTCAACCGGACACCCTCTGCCGAAGTCCTCGACTTCAATCGAGCGGTCGAGATACCGCGTAATGATGATTTTCGTACCGAATCCGGCGCGGGCTTCGTCGATGGAATTGGTAATCACCTCGAAAACGGAATGTGCGCAGCCGTCGGGTCCGTCAGAACCGAAGATGACGGCAGGGCGCTTCCGGACCTTGTCAGGTCCTTTCAGCATGGTAATGCTTTCGTTTCCGTATTCCTGCTGTTTTTTCGCCATGAATGAAAGATTCCTTTCTGATAATTAGTCATACTGATATAGTATAACACATTTTCTTTTTTTTTGCAAGCGGACAGAATCATTCAAAAAGCCCGCCGTCCGCAGACGGCGAAACACCTTGTCATAAAGGGCTCCCCTAAGTGAATTGAAAATCAATTCACTTAACTGCCTTTTCATAAACGCCATGATTTGTCCGCTCCCGAAGCCCTGTTTTGATTCGCCGGGAGCCTCTTTCTGCAAATGAAACCGCCCCGGCATCAACCGGAGCGGTTCGTGTTCAGTATACTGATCTGGATTACATTGCGCCTTCCTGCATCAGAACAGGTTCCGATGCCTGTGCGCGGCGGTATTCATAGGTATAGAAGCCGGTCAGAACGGAAAGCATTGCACAGAAAACCGACATCGGCAGGAAAATCAGCAGGAAGCCGAGACCGGTCGAAACCGAAATTTCCTCTGCTGCATTATCCAGTGCAGATACTTTCATATAGTAGAAGCAAAGACCGGAGATATGTGCGCCTGCAAGTGCGATATTCAGCCAGATATAATGTCTGTCCGAAACAATCAGATTCAGGACGGCGGCGAGCAGCGGAATCACAACCAGCGGTACCAGCACCGACAGATAGCTGACGGTCTTTGGGCAGAACTCTGTCCGCATGAATTTTCCCAGAAGGAAGAAGCTGACTTTCTGTGATTCACTGTCAATGCCCTCAACACCGGCAAAGCCGTTTTCGAGACTGGTTTTCATTGTCAGAACAGGCAGCGCCAGCGGAAGAACCGCAGATACAGCCCATGCGATCACAGCCGGCATCCGCACGGCATTCAGCGTTGTTCTCTTGCCTTTCAGCAAAGATTCCAGAATAGTTCCGCAGAGGAAATAATATACCGGAACGGCAGCATACGCAATAAAGCGGAAGCCGTCTCCCTTTTTCTTCTGCAAATAACCCAGCACGGCAATGAGTGCTACGCCGACGAACGCCATTACAAGCGATAATCCGTAGAGCCATTTTTCCGCTACATGATCGTCGCTGTGACGTCCGACATGCCATGTTGCTATAATTGTCAATGCGAAAAAGAAAATGCCGTAAAATACAAATGTCATAATCATACTCTCCTTTTGGAAGTGCTTTTTCAGCATTACAGCCAAAATTCCGCACATTTTCTACTTGGTCTTTTTATCATATCAAAAAAAAAAAAAAAAACTGGGTGAAATCTGCGTGAAAATTGTGTGAAATTATTTCAGGGCATTTTCGGAACGGTGTGATATCACAGGTTTTTTTCGCGTTTCGGGCAGGGGATCGGCTCCGGCTGCGGATAATCTGAAACGGAATGAGCGTACCTTCCTTGTGTTTTTTCTGTTGCGGCACAGATGCAGTGCGGTTTTAAGTGCCGCACACAAAAAAGAGGAATTCGCCGGCTTGGGTGAATTCCTCAGCTTGTCGGGAAACTCGTTCTGCGCATCTTAAAAGTTTCGGTCAAGCCTTTTCAAAGGCTTGCGGGTGACCGGAGGGCGGCGCCCTCCGGTCGCTGCCCGCAGGCAGCGAAATTCCCTGTTTGCATCAAAAAGCGCTAAAGAAGGGGTATCGGGGGAGGAAAAACAAGAGTTTTCTCTCCCCCGATTATCAATCATTCGTACATCGCTCATCTTAACTGTGTGATACAAGCAATCAAAGCAGGCTGTGTCATCTTTTCCTGCATTGCCTGATTGGTCTGTCAGAATTTCAGTTTCGGTTCTTCCGTGATCCAGCTGATAATGCCGACCGCAAGCAGGGCAATCGACGAAAGAATCAGCAGCCAGAAGCCCATGCCTTTTCCGAAGGATATTTGAAGGTAAGATGCATATTCTGTTTTGCTCAGAGCTTCTACCGTTTGGTCGCGAAGCTTGTTGACCGCATTTTCCACGGTAATGACTTTATAGATCATGTGCGCAACGGCAAGCCCGCCCGCGCCTGTCAGCGCCTTATTGTTTCCGATATATGCCACAATGGCAGCCAGTACGGCGATACCGAGGATCGCCCAGCCTCCGTAGCTCTGAACCAGCCGCGCTTCATCGCCTCTCTGTGTAATGCCCAGCAAGGGGATGGAAGCACTGACATAGATATAAACCGGGAAAACACTGAGCGCGTAGATCACGGCTGCAATCAGTCCGGGTATATTCCGGTTTCCGCCCGATGCAAACAGTCCGGAACCCGACCTGGTTGCGGATACGGGGAAAGCCTGCTGCATATAAGGCGGCGGATAAGGCGAGGTATAGGCATTGGGGGCAGTCGGCACAGACGGCATTGCTGCCGTCGGGTCCTGTCCGAGCAGCGTGCCGCAGGAAAAGCAGGTTACCTGTCCCGCGGGGTTATTCCGCCCGCAGTTTCTGCAAATCATTTCATAGCTCCTTTCTGTTCTGCTCTGTATATTTCAAGTGCCTGCGGGTTCGCAGGCACTTTGCATCATAGGATTACCGCTTGGAGGACACCATTCCGTATACGCCGCCGCCGATCATTACCGCAGCGCCGATAAAGACAATATAACAGCCTGCGCCGGTGTGGAAGAATGATTTCATCAGTTCGACATACTCACCGGTCGCCATTTCTGCGCCTCCGACTTTTTTGAGCGCGGTTCTGATTGCGCTGTCAAGCATATTATATTCCAGCAGCCCCATCAGACCGACTACACAGCCTGCACCGAGCACGCCGACATCCATACCCTTCAGGGCGGCTGAAATACCGGCAGCTGCCGCCACCAGCGCGATATATCCGCGCCAGCCGTCCGCAAACAGCGAAAGTGAATCGGTGACTCCGAAAATATCATATCCCCAGAACGGGAGGAACGAACCGATCAGCGCAATTACCGCGCCGATGATGCCGATGATGTTTCTGCGTTCTGCCGTCGCCGTCGGCCAGGAAAAGCCTCTTGTCGGAACGGGGGAGGGGTTATACGCATTCGGCGCCATGGAGCTTCCCATGCCCATGCCCATACCGGTGTTTGCCGGTGAATTTGAATCCGAGTTGAGCGGCGTACCGCAGGAAAAACATGTTACCTGTCCTTCAGGATTATTCCGTCCGCAGCCTTTGCAAATCATATCAGAACTCCTTTCGTATTTCGAAGGTATTTTTATTGCAAGTGCCTGCAAAAGCGCAGGTACTTTTTAACGTATCATTTTTTCGCAGTGGCTTTTTCGATAATTCCGCCGAGAATCATAAGTCCTGCGCCGATAAACAGGACATAGCAGCCGATGCCGATTTTAGAGCCGGCAGTGATTTGTTCCTTAATGATATCTTTATACTCAGGACATTTAGCAGAAGCTGTCGAAATTAAATCGTTGCGGGCATCCAATTCGATTACGGTAAACAACGCAGTCAGAATACCTGCGCCGATTGAGCCGAATTTGACGTCGGTAATCTTGAGGGCAGTGCAAATGCCTCCGATTGCGAAAACAATGACTATAATACCGTTTCTAACGCTGTCCGATATCATCGAATAGGTCTTGGAATCAGCGAGCGTTGACAGATAATTCGGCAGAGAAACGCTGTAATTCATAATCCAGAACGGCAGGAACACACCGACCAGTGCAGCAAGGGCGCCGATTAAGGCAATGTAGTTCTTGCGCTCTGCGGTTGTTGTCGCAGACGGAGCGCGTGTCGGGGCAGGATTATAGGCATTCGGAGCCGATACCGGCGGCGGAGCAGGCGTTCCCGTGTTCATAGCGGCGGCAGGCTGTTCTGCCGGTTCCGAGCCGAGCGGTGCGCCGCAGGAATAACAGGTCGTCAGACCATCCGGGTTGTTTCTCCCGCATGCTTTACAAAACATGATTCATACCTCTCACTGAATGAATTTTGTATCCGGAACTGTCTCCGGAAGAAGCTGGTTTCCTTGTCACAGCTCAGACACATTATACACGATTTTGTCACATTTTGTCAAGTGCCCGCTGTATCTTGCTTTATTTTGTATCAATTCAGGCAAAGCACTCTGTGAAATACGGCTTTGTATTATATATTATGACGGACATCCGTTTTATTCGGCGGGTTTTCTTGCTTTGAGGAATCCGGTGATGCCTCCGATCAGCAGAAGCGCGCAGCCGGCAATCAGCAGCCAGAAGCCGAAGGCATGGGAATAAGGTTCACCGAGCAGAGCGGTCTGGTCGTGCAGACTGCTGTTTTCGAGCACGCCGGTAATGATGCAGGCAATGCCGCTGAGAAGCATTCCGAATTTCAGCCCGAAGCAGGCAAATACCGCGCCTGCTGCCGCAGCGAGCAGCGTGATAATCCAGTAGGAGTTTGTTCCGTCGCCGAACATACTGATTGTTTTGGGATCTGCCAGATGCGCAAACGGCAGAAACACGCTGATTGCTGCTGCCAGTGCGCCGAGGACGCCGGGCAGATTCAGAAGCTTCTTTTTTGCCGGATGAAATGTGACATGAGACGGCGCTGTCAGTCCCGGTGAAGAAGCCGCAATCAGCGGCGCACCGCAGGAAGAACATGAATTGTGACCGTCAGGATTTTGTTTTCCGCATGATTTGCATACCATGATCTCATCCCCTTTTCTGTCATGCTGTACTTTCTCGGCACAGCGCTGTCTTATTATACTATTTTTTGTCGTATCTTGTCAAGAGCCGCCGCGCAGTGCGCGGTTCCGATTCCGCTTCCCGTTCTATGATAGAACAGAAAAAACACGGTATATTGAATCCTAAAGGATTGCAGGGCATAGAGAGGAGAGGGTAAGGAACGAGGGAGCGCGCAGGGGGAGAACCTTAGGGAGAGGGGAGACCGGAGCGGCAGCGACGACTTCCCTCTCCCTGTGGTTCTTCCCCTCGCACTTGCGCACCGCGCCCAACAAAAGGAGAGACAGGATAAACGGTAAAGAGAGAATGAAAAAAATAATCTGAATCTATTTCCCTTTCAAAATAGAATCTGCAATGTTCAGATTAACAAAACTGTCGATCTTTCTGTTCCAAATCAGACCGGGAAGCGGCATTGGAAGCGGAAACGGCTGTCGGCACTGCCGACCGGGAAAAAGCATTGATTTCATTGCAAAATATATAAAATAAGGATTGACTTAAACGGCAAAATATGATATAATTACAATTGATTCTTTATGTTCTATGGTTGCTGCCGTATACGGATCCTGTTCAGCTTGAACGGCTCCGGCAGCGGAAAGGGGTGTTGAGCGGTGTTTCATGCTTCGGACGGACTGATTCATCTTTTATTTGCAAATGCCGATGACAAATATTATACGCAGAATCTGATGCAGCTTGATTTCCTGCCGTATCTCCGTTATCGGTTATATCAGTCCGAACCGGCGTTCCGCAATATTTATCTGCTGTTTGAAGCACCCAAGGGCAGCGATTACGATTATCAGTTTCAGTGGGTCGGCGCACAGAGTCTCTCTTCGCTGGAAATTGAACAAAGAAGATCGCTGTTCGGCGGACTGTTCGGCAGACGGAACGAGAATAACGAAAAAAAAGCCGAGGTCGGTATGCAGCCCCTTGGTGCAGAAGAGACGGAGGAACGTCTGCAAACCGTTCTGAACGTCATGATTCAGAAGAACGGAACCGTTCTTGCGATGCCCGCCGAGCTGCTCGGCAGATTCGCTGCACAGAATACCGATATTCAGAAACAGCTGGATACGCTCCGGCAGCATAACCGCAGCAATGTTCTGATTCTGACCGCTGCGCCTGCCGCATCTGTCTGCGACCCGCTCCTGCGCTGCCCCTCCCTCGAAATGAACGGGAAAACCGTGCAGCTTCCGAACGGCGCACTGATACAGCGTTACCTTCTTCCTGAATTGCAGCAGGCATTCCGCAGTGAATCTTCCTACCGCGTGATGCATTATGAGCTGATGCGGAAAACGCTCGGAAACCGTCTGCACTGCTGGAATGTACTCTCTCCCGAAGATGTCCGGCTCGCTGTGCGCTATGCCTATCTCCGGCATCCTGATTGGGAAAACTGCGGAAAGGCGGATGTTTATGCCGCGGTTCTGTGGGCATGGCAGCGCAGCATTCTGTTCCGTGACCGCTACGATCTGCTCGGCTGCCGTGACAATCCGCTCCGGAAACTGAGCGTGCTGGTGCAGAATCTGGAGGATCCGGCATTCCGCCTGAGACTCTCCGAGATAGCAGAGGAGGAACTTCTGACCGATCCGCAGCAGATTCTGGAACGGTTTGATCTCAGCCCGGAGCCGCTGTTTCTTCAGCGCGCCGAGACCGAGCAGGATTTTGTCAGTACACTGACACAGTACCGTGCGGTTCTGCGCGGGCGCGAATCGCTGCTGAGCGAGCAGGAATTGCTTTCTCTGCTGGAAATGACAGAGGAATTCAATCAGCCCGGCTTCCTGCATGCCGATAACAGCTGTGAGCCGGCATACTGTGAATTCCGCAGACAGGAGTGTCAGAAATCGCTTCGCGCACTGTTCGATTATCTGCGGAAGAAGCAGGAATGGAATAACTGGGACAGCGGCATAATGTATATTCTCTTTGTTCTGTTCCATTACTGCAAAGTAGATGCGGAGCTGACATCCGGAACAGACGATTATCATTATTCCTTCCGGAAAGCCGTTCAGATTGCACTGATTTCCGGAGGCAGTTCGGCGAATCCGCAGCCGGCGCTGGTGCAGTATTATATGCAGAAATCGGAAAATGCCCCCTACGAAGAACAAAAAGCGGCAGCGTTTACAGAGAGAACCATCGCACTGCTCCGGACGCTGGAATCCGTCAAAACCGCTTCATCGTCTCAGAAAACGGATATTTACAATCAAATCCGGTTATACTGCATCGAATCATAAGGGAGAGTAAGAGGAAATGATCAACATCGGAATTGACTTCGGAAGTACATACACAATGGTTTCGGTCTATGAAAAAGGCAAGGGTGTCCCGGTTACGGTTCAGCCGGACGGCCTTTCATACAGCTATCCCTCTATTGTTGTCTATGACAGCAGACGCGACCGGTATATCTGCGGAAAAGCTGCCCGCAGCAGAGTCGGCGGAAAGGATACTGTCACCTACCGCGGCTTCAAAATGCTGCTGAACCAGCAGATGAGCGAGGAAAACCTTGCACTGCGCGGCTATGACAAAGTGAATACGCCCGAAAAAATTACCGAGGAATTTCTGCGTTACGTCATTCAGAATACGCTGGATAAAAAGGGCGAGAGCAAGGTCGGAACACTGGTCATCGGCGCACCGGAATGCTGGTTCCAGAGTATTCAGACCGTCGATGCGCGCGGTACGCTGCGCGAGATCTGCCGCAAAATGCCCAATCTGGTTGAAGAAGTCAAAATCATCAGCGAGCCGACCAATGCGGCGGCATTCTGTGTCTGGAATTATGAGCAGCAGTTTCATGAACCGCTGAACGGGCGGATTCTGGTTGTCGATTACGGCGGCGGAACCCTTGATACCGCACTGGTCAATGTGCGGCAGCAGAAGGGGCAGATGCAGATTAAACCGGAAATGCGCAGCGGCGCAGGAGAAAACCATGACAATAAAATCGGAGAAGCCGGCATCGCATTCCAGGAGGCTGTCGCACGGCGTGCAATCAGCGAAGCACTGGATATTCCGGGGGACAGCATTCCCTATGATGCGCATTTCAATCAATTCCTGAAGGATTTTGAGGAGCAGCTGCTTTCGCAGTCCGATTATGTTTCGCAGTCCATGCAGGAATTCAGCTTTGCACCGGACGGCCTGCGCGATATCACGCTCTGCGGGCTGACCTATGACGGCGAGCCGGTTGACATTGACCTGTATCAGCTCTATTCATGCTATCAGGAGCATATTCATCCGGTTTTGCAGCGCGTTCTCGATGAAACCACAACCGACCTGAAAGACCCGAAAAATCTCCGGATCGCGCTTGTCGGCGGCTTCTGCAATTTCTACCTTGTCCGGAAGCAGATCTATGATTATTTCAAGATCGCACAGATCGACGACCGCACAAAGGGCATGATCCGTGAGGAGGCACAGCGTGAAACAGCAATTGCGCACGGTGCGGCGCTCTTTGCCGACAATGTGCTGTCTGTCTGCAATATCGCACAGTTCTCCATCGGAACCTATGCGACCTATCCGGACGGGCGGCGCTTCAACCGCTTCGCAATCAATTACGGTCAGGAAATCGAACCTGATCAGATTTATTTCGCGCTGGACGACCGCGGAGAGCCGTTCCCGATGACATCGGGCAGCATTGATAAATTCCTGCTGAACTTCGGAAGAAAGAGCTCTACGGCGATAGATGTTCAGCCGAAGCCCGAATTTGCTGCACAGCTTCAGTCTGTTCCCTGCGGAATGGTTGTTGTCATCGGCTTTTCAATGGATGCCTGCGACCGCATTACCGTGCATGTCTTTAATTACGATATCGAACATGCGCGCCGCGATCCGAAGCCGACGGCATCGCTGCCGCTGTCTACGCTGAAGGATATGTTTGAAAGCATTGTCCTGACCGGATTGGGAGGGTCGTAATATGTTATTCTCCAGAACAAAGCAAAGCCTGCAAAATTTGCAGCGGCAGCGCTCCCTGACGCTCGGTGAGATGTATGCCGTCATGCAGGATGTCATGCAGGATATTCAGGATGAAACGGGAACAAGTCCGGCTGAATTGCAGCCGGATGACAGTGCGCTGCTGAAATGGCGGACGATTGCGCATGTACTCCTGCGAAGCAGGATTGATGATTCCGCAGAGAAGCTCAATGAAAAACAGCAGCAGCGGCTGCAGGCGCTGCAAAGTGACCTTGATGCCCGCTATGCGGACAGCGCCGGCGCGGAGGAGCAGCTGAAACAGGATGCCGAAAAAATTGATGCGCTGAACCGCGAGATTGACCGTTTGCAGACGCTTTCCCGGAAAAAAGAGCAGCAGAATGCCAAGCTGACAGATCTTCTGCAAAAAGAAGCCGGCCTCCGAAGAAGTCTGGAAGAAATTCCGGAGCTGAACGAGAAGCAGCTGAATGCACGAATCGCGGAGCTGGAGCAGCAAAAAGCCGAACGGGAGTCCGCAAATCAGAAGATGGAAGCGCTGAGCGCAAAAATCAAAGCTCTGGAGCAGGAGGCTGCCCGCCGGCAGGAGGAGCTGGAAGAACTGCTCCGGAAGCAGGCTGATGCAGAAGCGGAATGTGACGCGCAGAAAAAGCAGTATCAGGAGCATGAAACTGCGATTTCCGATCTGACACGGGAAACGGAGCAAATAAAAAAAGACTGCGCCGGTGCGGAAACGGAGCTTGCAGAAAAACAGAAAGCCTGCGAGGAGATCAAACGGCAGCTCGCAGATATTTCCGGCTCGGCTTCCGAACAGCAGCAGCAGCTCAATGCGCTTCAGGAGGAATACGATCTGCTGACAGGCGAAAACGGCGGCATTGAAGCGGCGCTGACACAGAAGCAGCGCTGTGTTGAAGAGGCGAAAGCAAAGCAGGATGCGCTGAAACAGTCAGCAAAGGAAGCCGCCGAACAGCTCCGTACCCTGACCGATGAAAACGAGAAGCTGGAAAGTGACCGGAAGATTCTGATGCAGGATAAGCTGCCCGCCGCAAAGCAGGCAAAGCAGCAATCGGAGGAAGCCTTTGCCGCCGCCGAAAAGCTGCTGCGTGAGCTGACCGGCGAGACGGAATCCCTTACTGCCGCCGAAGCGGAAATGCAGGAAAAGGTGCAGAATGCACAGGCAGCGAACGATGCGGCAAGAGCTGCGCATCAGCAGGCGGATGAAACGCTTGCCGCTCTGACCGGCGAGACGGAACGGCTTCAGACAGATGCGGACGAAAAACGCAAAAAAGCTGACGAAGCCGAAGCACAGAAACGGATGCTCACCGAACTCAGCACGGAACTGACTGCCTCTGAGCAGCAATACAGCAAGGATGCCTCCGATCTGCGCATCAAAATCAAAATGCTGGAGGAGCGGAAACAGACCGCACTTGATCGGAAAACAGAGCAGGAACTGATTTACAACCAGAAGAAAACGGAGTTTGACGCACTGGAACAGGAATCTGCCGCAGCCGATGCGCAGATTGCTTCGCTGGAATCGGAGATCGAACAGAAAAAGACTGACCGCGAAGCGGTTGAGGAGCAGATTCAGCAGCTCGGTGAGCAGCAGCAGAATCTGATCCGCGAAATCAACGAAAAACAGGAAATGCTCAATCACGGCGATGTCGTCCGGCTTCAGGAAAAGCTCAATCAGCTGACTGCCGATCTTTCGGAAATGCAGACAAGTCAGTATGAAATGCAGAAAAAGCATACGCAGCTTACGGAGGAGCTTCAGGCAGCACAGAATGACAGCCGGACTGCCAAACGTGAGCTGGAGGAGCTGGAAAAACAGATTACAGATACCAAAGCGGAACGGGATGAAATGAATTCAAAGCAGAAGAATCTGACACAGCAGCTCAGCACCTACCGCAACGATATCGAAGAATACCGCAAAGGATTCAGTCCTGAGCAGTATGAAGCACAAAAACGTGAAATCCACAGCTGTCAGGAAAAGCTGCGCTTTTATGAGGAGGGCATTCAGGCTCTGTTCGGAACGGACATTCCGGCAGAGTATTTCGCACAGAACGGAATGCCGCTTTTACAAAAAAAGCAGCAGACGCTTTCCGAACAGCTGGATGCAATCCGCGTGGCAATGTCACAGCTTCAGACGGATTATATAACAGTCATTGAAGATACGGAAAGAAAGGTGAATCAGTATGCAATGTAACTGCTGCCGCAATGAAATTGCCGAGGGGCTTGCGACCTGTCCGCACTGCGGATTCCCGGTGCTGGTCAATCCCGCAACGGATGAATACCGCCGGATGATCGAAGAACACCGCGCAAGAAAACTCTCGCAGATCACAATTGATTTGCAGATTTTCAGCTATGAGGTCAGCGCGGAGGGCGTAACGGACAAAGGCTCCGCATGGCGTCCGCTCGCGGGAGCATCCCAGCTCAGAACAGATGCCGTGTTCTGGTCAGATTTAAGCTGTCAGGAGCTGGTTTCAGACAGAAACTTCTCCATGCGGGTTCGTATGCGGTGCGGCGATTCCAGCCGTGAGCAGGTCGTGCCGATGAAGCCGGATCATCCGGTCAGCCGGGAGCATGTCGGCGTTATCGCCGGAGATGACTTTTCATTCAGACTCGCAGTCGGCAATAAAGATTCTTACATCCTGTCCGAGCCGGTCGGGATGCTGTAAAGATTGAAACGGAGGAAAGGCTTATGGGATTTTTTGGCAAAAAGAAAGCTGTTGAACAACCTGTACCGGAACAGCCTACACCGGCACAGCTGATTCAGCAGGAGCAGGTGAAAATGGCAGGCGCCCGCTCGGCACTGGATGTTCTGGTCGAGGAACTGAATGCACTGCAAATGCCGGCTTTTGAAAACAACATGATGAAAGCCGCACAGCAGAACGAGGAAACTGCCGACCGCAACGGAGAGATTCTGAAGGCGGTCAGGGAGAATAATCCTTCCGAAGCATATATGACTGAAAACCGGCTGGAGCTGGAACAGGATCTCTATATTTTCCCGACTGAGCTTCAGGATTACCGCACGATGATCAAAGCGGTCGCCGGCGCCTATACGCACAATATGTCCGCTGCGGAAGCCTGCGCAGTCGGCGCGGATGAAATCGACCCGCTGATTCTGCCCTTTGTCCGCAAGTTCAGCGAAGCACTGACGGACGGTCAGAAGCTCAAGGCAGATGTCTGCTGCGAGGTTCTGAAATATGCGGTTCTGGTCGTTCACAAGAGACCGATTGAAAGCAAAAATGAAGAAACGGTCCGCAAGGTCATCGAACTGAGAAAGAATACAATTGAGGATGTGTTCTGGGCAGCAATCCGGACGGTCGATAAGATCTACGGCGATATCGCCGCGCTGAGCAATGCCGAAAGGTCCTATGAGGCACGCCGCCAGAAATATATGGAGGAAGATAAGAAGCTGGACTCCATTCCGGAGAAATATCAGGAGGAATTTGAAGTCCTCGGATTTGCCGGCGCGGAGAAACTCCCGATCAACCACCCGCTCCGCAGTTTCCTGAGCCTTGAAATCAATGCACGCAATGCGCTTTCCTATGTGGAAATGGCAAAGCTGGATATTGAGCGCTATACCGCCGAAATTACCCGCCTGCGCAGAGAATTGGATGCATTCCGCGATGAGGCGCAGAAGCGCTTTGTCACCGAACAGAGTATGGATTACAACGAGGAAGAAACCCAGAATGCCCTGAAGCGCATCACCGAGCGCACGGTCAGCGATATCAATGATATGTTCCGTGCGGAAGCGGAATCCTATGAAATGGGCAAACGGATTGAAAGCCTGATTCATGCAGCGGCTTCCAATCAGGCATGGGTGGAAAATGCCGTGGAATCCAGAGATTACAGAATGCACTACAAGAAATCCATGGAAGCCTATAACGATTTTAACAAGATGTATACCGAGAACAAGAATAAACCGCCGCAGATTGAAAACGAGCCGCAGGTCAATGAGCAGCCGGAAGAAGAAAACAAAATCATGGCGGATATGGGCTGATAACGCGAAAGGAGTTCCTGAATTATGTTTGATGAATGGCGCATGAAGCGTGAAACGAAAAAATTGCAGAAGAATGCCGACAAGGAAGACAGACGGCTGGATACGCTGGAAGATCTCACCAATGCCCGTATGGAAGCTGCAAACAGAAACCGCGCACAGCAGGAGCGTGCCTCCGATCTGGACTGGGTTGCCCAGCAGGTCAAAAAGCGGGAGATGCTGGAACAGATTGACAAGGCAAAGGGCGAGATGTGGGTTATCCGCGATCAGCTGACCGATATCATTTACAGCGCACAGAAGGAAATTGCATACAGACAGAAGGAACCGGCATCACCGGGCAGAGATGCAAAACTGCATAAGCTCGAAACCAAGTGGAAGAATGCATACTATGCGCTCGCACTGGTTGAGCAGACACTGGACCGCCTTGCGGAAATTCCTGAGGAGCATGAGTGGCAGCAGATTATCCGGAACCTGACCAAGGGCTATAAAACCGTCAACGCGATTTCGACCGGCTCGGACTGGATGACCCGGATTTCCCTCTGGTATCAGAAAACCAAATTCGGCATCAAGAGCGATGTCTCCGCAATCAATACCGAGCGCTATTTCCTCACCCCGATCGACAAGCTGATCGAGGAGGAAAATCTGCCGAAATCTCCTGCGGATCTGCTCATTACTGCCAAGAGCGAGGATATGAAAGGTCTGACAAAGGAACAGATTCAGGATGCGGCAAAGAACGGCGCTTTTCTTGCCATGCAGCCGGAAGAGGTTATTGCGGCAACGGAAAATGCAGAAAAACTGATGGCAGAGCAGGGACAGACCGCTCCTGTCACAATCAGCAATCTCGGCATGGGCGAAACCGAACTGGATCACGCAGATGCCGAAGCGTGTCTGGAATACATCAAAAATCACTGAATGAACGGAGGCACAGACCGTCATGGAAAGTAAATTTACAACCAATTTCCTGAAAAAAGAAACTATGAGTGCCAACTATCAGGCACAGGCAAGAGCCTGCCGGCAGCAGAACAACAACGCTGCCAGCGAACAGGAGTGCCGTTTCCTGCAAATGGCGGCGGATCTCGAATTTGAAATGGCACAGATCTCGATCGGTGCGGAGCAGGCACGGCATACCAGAGAAAAGAACCGTCTGGATTATGAGATCATGCGCATCCGTCAGGAGCTGAACCCGAATGCTGCCAAGAAGGCGGGCGATAAGGACGGCGGAAAGGGCGTCGCGCCCGGCGGCGAGGACAGCGGCAAAACCAAGGAAGAGAAAGCGCTGGACCGCACAGTCCGGACATGGTTCAAGGAAGCGCCGCGGCATTCCTTTGACGATGTTTCCGGTATGGTTGAGCTGAAAAAACGCCTTCAGGCGTGCATCACCGATGCGAAATCCGAGGAGCTGATGGATTATCTCCAGATCCCGCATCTGAATTCCTACTTCTTTGTCGGTCCTCCCGGATGCGGCAAAACCTATATCATCGAAGCCTTTGCGCATGAGCTGATGGAGCAGGATTACAAGTACCTGTCTTTGCAGGGCTCCGATATCATCAGCCGGTATGTCGGCGATGCGGAGAAAATCGTTACCCGCCTGTTTGAAGAAGCCGAGAAGAATGCGCCCTGCATCGTGTTCATCGACGAAATCGACAGCGTGTGCAAAAACCGCTCCCTGCCGAATCTGCCCGAATATGCCGCTAACATCACGACCTCTTTCCTGACCGGCTTCAACCGGATTCACAGTTCCGATTCCAAGGTGATCTTTATCGGTGCGACCAACTATCCGCAGCGTGTGGATTCCGCGATGCTCGACCGTGTCGAGGTCATTGAGGTTCCGCTGCCCGATACCGGTGCAAGAGAAGCCGCGATCAAAAAGCGCTTTGAGGATATCCTCATTCTGGAAAAGGGTCTGAGCTTTGCGGAAATGGCATCCGTTACCGAAGGCTATAATTACCGTGACTTTGAACGCCTGACAACCCGCATTAAGCGCGAGGCGTTCAAGGAGGTTCTGGAGCAGTATGACAACCAGTTCGCCGCAATCGGCGCACTGCGCAACGGCAGCTATATGCTGACCCGCAAAAAGTGGGAGGATGCAATCTCCAAATTCAAGCCCTCCCCGAAAAAGGATATTCTCGATGCAATCGCAGACTGGAAGCGCCGGAATCTGGATGAGGACGACGATATGTTCTATGCGGAGGATGACGAGGATACCGAGCCGCGCCAGATTCAGGACTGATCCGCTATGGCAGAACGGTTTTCATTTGACCCGGAAAGCTGCTGTATCAGACTTTCCGAACTGCCGTATCCGGACTGGACGCTCGATCGCCTGATCGGGAGAAGCGAGCATGTCCGGATTCTCAAAGGTGCGCTTCCCTTTTTTGACGATGAGGGCATTCACTGGCAGTTTATGCTGGACGGCATGCAGCAGCATGCCGCCCGGCTCAGCCGTGCGTTTCTGTTCTGCGGAGCGGAAGGCTGCGGCAAGCGGACACTGGAATTTGCATTTCTGAATCAGCTCTGTGAGGACAATGAGGACGAGTTTCGTGCCTATGAGTTTTCCCTTCAGCAGATATTTGACGAAGGAAAGGCAGAAGCGCTGCCGCGTCTGGATACGGTGATGTCCGCCGTTTCGGAAATGTGCAGAAAGCCGGAGTATGAAGGAACCTGCCTGTATCTGTCCTTCGGGGACATCAGACCGGTTCTGAAAAAGAAGAAGCTCGCGGACCGCTTTGCATACTGGATCGGTCAGCTCCCGTCGGATGAAACCCATATGTCTGTCACAGCCTGCCGCTGTCACAAACATCCGTCGGAGCTGCCTGAGAGCATTCAGCGGGCGTTCCGGATTCTGTATCTGGATTATCCGTCGGAACATGACCGCGAACAGTATTTTCAGATGATGATGAAGCCGTATCAGAAGCTGGTCTGGGAGAAGCAGCCGGCGGATCTTGCGGCGGAGACAGAGGGATTCTCGTTTCGGATGCTTCATGAAACCGGCGAGATGTTCTATGCGTGGATTATGGCAGGCTTGCAGGAAGAAACGCAGCAGCCCGGTGCATTCATCACCGGAACCGCTGAGGAACCTTTTATCATACCGATGCGTGTCTGTGAGATGATTCTGGAAAATATCCGGAGCAAACAGCCGCTTCCGAAGAAAAAGGAACGGTTTGCGCAAATTGCGTATTCTGCACCGGCAATCCCTGCGGCAGTGAATATGCAGCCGCAGCAGACACAAACGGTTCAGCCTGAGCCTGTGCAGAATCAGCCCGCAGAGGACGGAGGGCAAAAGGAATCCAAGCTGATTACCGATACGCTGAAAACGCCGTCCGAAGTCCGGAAATTTGCGGAATCCATGCGGCCGATTGCGATTTTACAGGTGATTACTTCCATTCATAATACCGACCCGCAGGCGGAACAGTATCAGCAGGCGGAAGCCGGAAAACCGATTCCGGCTGAACAGTGAAAACTGCCTGCAACCGTATAGAAAAAGCCATAGTATTCCCGATACTATGGCTTTCCTTGTTGAAAAAGGTATTGCACGTTTTGCAAAGCGCAGCTGCACAGTTTGCTTCGCAAATGTGCGCTGCGCGATGATTGATAACGGGGGAAGGAAAACTCTTGTTTTCCTTTCCCCAATCTTTAGCGCTTTTTTACGCAAATAGGGAGTTTCGCCCTCTGCGGAGGGCGGTCAGAGGCTCCGCCGACTTTTGAGATGATTCTATCGAGGTTTCTCGAAAGCTTTTTTTACAGTATTTCGGCGATTTCGAGAATCAGACGCTCGGTTTTCTCCCAGCCGAGGCAGGGGTCGGTAATTGACATGCCGTAGCAGCCGCCGTCGATTTTCTGCGCGCCGTCTTCCAGATAGCTTTCAATCATGAAGCCCTTGACCAGCTTCTTGATATCGTTGCTGTATTTGCGCATATTGAGCACTTCTTTGACAATACGGGGCTGCTCAAACGGATTCTTGCCGGAATTTGCGTGGTTGGTGTCAATGATTGCCGCGGGATTTTCAAAGCCGCCGGCTGCGTAAAGCTCCGCCAGATGCGCGAGGTCTTCATAATGATAATTCGGCATCGACTGACCGTGCTTGTTCATGTAGCCGCGCATAATGGCGTGTGCAAGCGGATTTCCTGTTGAGTGAACCTCCCAGCCGCGGTAAATGAAGGTATGCCCGTGCTGAGCGGCGGTAATGGCGTTCATCATGACGGAAAGGTCGCCCGCAGTCGGGTTTTTCATGCCGACAGGGCCGGCAATTCCGCTTGCGACAAGGCGGTGCTCCTGATTCTCAACGGAGCGTGCGCCGACTGCAACATATGCAAGCAGGTCATCGAGATATTTGTGGTTTTCCGGATAGAGCATTTCATCCGCGCAGGAAAAACCGGTTTCTTTCAGCGCGCGCATATGCAGCTCTCTGGTTGCGATGATACCTTTGAACATATCCGGCTTTGCATTCGGATCCGGCTGATGCAGAAGTCCTTTGTAGCCTGCGCCGGTTGTGCGGGGCTTGTTTGTGTAGATGCGCGGAATAATAAATATTTCATCCTTTACCTGCTCCTGTATGCTGCGCAGACGGGTGATATAGTCCATAACAGCATCAGGGTTGTCTGCCGAGCAGGGTCCGATAATCAGTACCAGGCGGTCGTCCCTGCCGCTGAAAATGTTTTTGATTTCAATTGCGCGCTTTTCAACGGTCTGTTCCATTTCGGCAGTGACAGGATACATTTCCTTCACTTCCATCGGGATTGCGAGCTTTCGCTCGAAGTTCATGTTCATCATAGCTGCGGATTCTCCTTTTGATTTTTCGTTCTGTGTCGGGTTTCTGCTTTGTCTGTCTCATATTATACACGATAATTGTTAAATTGTCAATGCTTTAACGCGTCAAATCCCTAAAATTTTTTACCGCCGATTTCATGCATTTTTTGTAATGATTGCATAGTAGGCAGGCCTACGGCATACTGCACAAGCTGTCCGATAATGCTGCCGGGGCGGCATGCCTGCAAAGCCTGCTGCGGTGTAAACCACTTTGCCTCACGGACTTCCTGAGAACAGGTGAAGGCATCCTGTGCTGAAAAAGCACAGAAACACAGCATCAGCTGACCTTTTGCGGAATGCCAACGGCTGAATGCAAACTCTGTCCGTTCCGGTGTGATGCCGATTTCCTCTGTGATTTCCCGCGCAGCCGCTTCCTCAGCGGTTTCGCCCGGTTTCATGTATCCGGCAACGCCGACAAAAAACTCCTGCTGCCCGTAGCTCTGACGGATCAGGGCAATCTCGCCGGCAGGGCTGATGACAACGGAAAGCACACATGTGCTGAACATATCAAAGAGGGGGATGCCGCACTGTTCGCAGTAGGGAACAGCGCCGTCATCGCCCATCTGCCGCATTGCTGTTTTTTGACCGCAATGCGGGCAGTAATCAAAATGCATTTCAATCACTTCCCAAAAAGAATATGAAAAAAGGTATCTCATCGGCGGTGCTTACGGCAAAGCGTGCGATACCTTTCTCAGAACGGCTTCAAAATAATCGGGGAGGGGCGCCTCAAATTCGAGATACTGCCCGGTTACGGGATGCACAAAGCCGATCAGCTTCGCGTGAAGACATTGTCCCTCGATTCCCTTTTCCGGTTTGCCGTAGACAGGGTCACCGTAGACCGGATGACCGATATATTTCATATGAACGCGGATCTGATGCGTTCTGCCGGTTTCAAGGGTGCAGCGGACATGCGTGTGCCGGTCAAACTGCGCAAGAACGGCATAATGCGTCACGGCATCCTTTGCGTTTTTTTCGGTTACGCACATTTTCTGCCGGTCACGCGGGTCTCTGCCGATTGCCGCATGTACGGTTCCGGATTCGTTTTTCATTCTGCCGCAGACGACTGCTTCATAGGCGCGCGTAAAGGAGTGAGAGGCAATCTGTTCTGCCAGTCCGAGGTGTGCACGGTCGGTCTTCGCGACAATCAGCAGTCCGCTGGTATCGCGGTCGATTCTGTGGACAATGCCGGGGCGAATGACACCGTTGATGCTCGACAGCCCCCCTGCACAGTGATACAGCAGCGCATTTACGAGAGTTCCGTCCGGATGTCCCGGTGCAGGATGCACAACCATGCCCTTGGGCTTGTTGACGACCAGCAGCTCCGGATCTTCATATACAACCGTCAGGGGAATGTTCTGCGGCTCGACATGCAGTTCCTCCGGCTCCGGTACGGTGACCGAAATCCGGTCGCCTGCGCGGAGCTTCGTATTCTTTTTTGCCGGTGCGCCGCAGTACAGAATGCCGCCGCGCTCCAGAAGCTGCTGAACCGCGGAGCGTGTCAGGGAAAGTGTTTCCTGTGCTGCGAGCCATGCATCCAGCCGCTTGCCCGCGTCTTCCTCCGGTACGGTCAGAATCTGCTCATTCTCCGGCATTTTCGGATTCCTCCGGTAATTCCGGCAGCAGTTCACGCTGCGGGGCTGCACCGGCTTCCGGCAGCTCGCCGGCAAGCGGCAGTTCTCCGGCTTCCGGCAATTCTCCTGCGAGCGGTGCATCTGCGGCAAGACGGGCATACGGCACACGCTTTGCCTGCTTCAGCTTTTTCGCCTCCGGAAGCTCATGCTCCAGAAAGAGAATGCCGAAAATCATAATTGCGACACCGACGGTTACGCAGACATCGGCAAAATTGAACACTGCGAAATTGCAGAGCTGAAAATCAAAATAATCGACGACATGCCCGCCGCGGAAAATACGGTCTATCAGATTGCCGAGACCGCCCGCCGCAATCAGCGTCAGTGCGGGATAGAGATAGCGGTGCGTTCTGCCCTTGCGGTGCAGAACGTAAAAGCACAGCGTAATCATAATAATCGGAAATACGATCAGAAAGCCGCGGGAGCCGCTCAGCATACTGAACGCGGCACCGTCGTTTTCGAGATAGCGCAGATGCATCCAGTCAAAGCTTCCGAGTTTCAGGAACGGGCGCGCCGGCTGTTCTCTCAGATTGTGAATCGCCCAGATTTTAATGAGCTGATCCGCACCTGTCAGAACGGCGGCGGCAGCCGCACAAATGAACAAAGCAAACATCGTTTTCGTTGCTCCTTTCAGAGACAGGAAAAAGGAACCTGCGCGGCAGCAGAAGCCGCTGCAAGTTCCTTCTGAAACTTTTACATGTGTATTTTAATCAGAAACGGCTTCTGGCATCATCGCGGCGGCTTCCGAATGCGGGAGGGGGTGCTGCGGCTTCCTCTTTCGGAGCAGCGCTTTCCTGAACAGTCTCAGCGTTGTCTTCCGCTGCCGCTTCAGTCTCTTCTTCCGTGTCAGCCTCATCCTCTGCGTCATCCTCGTACTCGTCGTCCTCGTATTCGTCGTCGTCGTACTCTTCTTCCTCGTCGTCGTACTCCTCGTACTCGTCGTCTTCGTCATCAATCTCGTCCGGAATTCTGGAAATCTGCTCCAGATGTTCCTTATAGAGATCGAACAAGGTCTGCTTGAATGCAGCAGCCTGTTTCTGGGTTTCGACCAGCACACGGTTTTCGTGATCGAGCTTTTCACCGATCTGGGCGAGCTGAGTTTCCTGATCAATCAGCGCCTGCGACTTTGCGGCATCGGCAGTTTTCTTTGCTTCCTCCTCCATAGCAGCGGCGCGGGCTTTTGCCTGGTCGATCACTTCACGCGCCTGTTTCTGGGCGCCGAGCAGTGCATTCTTGATATCCTCTTCGGAATTTTTATATTCGCGAACCTTGTCTGCAAGCAGCTGAATTTTCTCGTTGGAATCGTCCAGATCCTGCTGCATCAGACGGATATCGTTCTCAATCTGGGAGAGAAATTCGTCAACTTCTTCGGGGCTGTATCCGAATTTCACCTTTTCAAACTTCTTCCTCTGAATCTCTTTTGCGGTAATCATAGCGGCAATTCTCCTTCCTTTCGGTTATGCATCAGCAAAATCAGCTGATGACACCGTTTGTCTCCAGCTCATTGACAAGATCCTCGCCGATAAAACCGACGTTATACGGCGTAATGATATAGGTCAGGTTGGCAACGGGCTTCAGGCTGCCGCCGTTTGCATAGGCGACGCCGACAAGGAAGTCGATGATGCGGCGCTTATTCTCCGCAGAAGCGGTTTCGAGATTGAGCACAACAGTTTTCTTGGAGATCAGATGATCCGCAATCTGCTTTGCATCCGTAAAGACCTCAGGCTTGACCAGAACGACCTGAAGCTGTGCAGTCGCCTGAATATTCACGACCTTATTGTCGCGTTTGGACTGATAGGTGCTCGGCTCCGGTCTGCTGTAGCTGTCGCGGAAAGAATCGTTCCTTTCGCGCTCGCGCATAACAGGCTCCTGCGGCTCGCGGTAGGATTCGCGCACTTCTCTGCGCGGCAGATCATCTCTCCGCGGTAAGTCTCTGGTTTCGCGCACCGGCTCGGATTCATAGGAATCGTCTTCCTCCGGGGCAAAGAAATCACGAATCTTGTCAAATGCTTTCATTTGGATTCTCCTTTTCTATCTGTAGTATTTATGCTGAATATGTCCGGTAAGCCTGCCGGGCACATCTTTTCCCTGTTTTTTGTATTCTGTGCAGAAACGGCTGTATTCATACAGCTTTCTGCGGATAAACCCTTGCGCCGAACAGGGCGCTTCCGATCCGGACAAGTGTGGAGCCGTTCCGGATTGCCGCTTCATAGTCTCCGGACATTCCCATAGAGAGGATATGCATCGGGGTCTGCCCGCGCAGCTCCTCAAACAGCTTCCGCATTCTTGAAAAGACGCGGTTCTGCTCCGTTTCGTCGGAGGTAGGCGGCGGAATGGTCATCAGACCGTCTACGCGGATATGAGAAAGCTTTGCGGCATCCCGGAGCAGAGCCGGGAGCATATCCGGCGAAACACCGGATTTGGAGCTCTCCCCGCCGATATTGACCTCCAGCAGAACCGGCATCACCAGCCCCGCCGCATCTGCGGCGCGGTCGATTGCCTGAGCCAGATGCAGGCTGTCCGCGGAATGAATCAAGGTCACCTTGTCTATGATCTGCTTCACCTTATTGGTTTGCAGATGTCCGATAAACTGCACCTCTGCCTCCGGGCGGTAGAGCGATCTTTTGGAGAGAAACTCCTGTACGCGGTTTTCGCCGAGTACATTTACGCCCTCCTCGACGGCGGCATTGATCAGAACCGGATCTACGGTTTTTGTAACAGCCATCAGTGTAATATCCTGCGGCTGTCTGCCTGCTGCCGTGCAGGCTCTTTCGATGTTTTCACGGATTCCTGAAAGTCTTGTGCGCATCGCACGGATCTGTTCCTCCGTGATGTTCCCGTCAGCTGTCATCTGCGACCACTCCTTTTACGATGATATCGTCATAAAGAGACACATAACCGCTTCCGGCACCGAGCTTAGAGAGACAGAAGTCCTCGTCCTCATAGATGATGTCGAGCTTGCGGAATTCTGCGGATTCTCCGATCAGAATATAGACACCCATGTATTCCGTCTGCTTTGTTGTGACATTGCCGCTTTCATCCTTGACCTCTTCTTCGAGGGTTTTGAAGCGGATTGCCGAGCGCGGAATGCGGATTCCCTCGACGGTATCGCGCAGAATCTCGACCCGTTCCGTCCGGTGCTGAACGACATCATAGGTAAACTGGTCGCAGCGCAGAACCGCCTGCGTTCTGGTGATGTCACCCGTTGAAATCAGGGAGACGACCTTCACGCGAAGATTCCGCGAAAGCGATTCCAGATGCACCGTTGCGGTGTCATCCTCAGAAAGCCGGAGCTTGGTATTGTCAAACACGCCGACGATATACCACGAATACGCATCGACCAGTTTTCCGATTGCGTTCGGATCGGCACTGCCGTTTCCGTCATCGCTGACCGAAGCAATCTGCTCCTGTGTCAGCTGCCGGACGCTGTCGGCTTTGAGCAGGTCCTCATAGCCGTCCACATAGCTGATGAAATAGGCGCTTCTGTCTGCCCGGATGGTCTGATCCGGAGCGGTTTTCTGCGCATTCAGCCTGTTGATTTCATCTTCCAGCGCAGCAATTCTGCCGGCATAATCGACGTCCGGATTGGTAATTTTCTCATAGGTGCTCATATATACCGTCAGATCTCTGCGGTTTCCGAGCATTCCGGCGAGGTCGCCGCGTTCCCGGCTGCGGATCATAGAGCGGTACTGTTCGCGGATCAGTGCGGAGAGGTTTGCAGGCTGTGCATGCTCGCTGGTTCCGGGGTTCTCAATCTTGTTCAGCATCGCAAGCTCTTCCTGTTTGTCCGCGATGCGTCTGCGCAGATCTATTTGTTTCTCGTCGGAATACACCTCGGCGATCACGCTGCCGATGCCCAGCTTTGCGCCGTCGTTGACGCAATAGCGCAGTGCGCCCGTTCCGGCATAGGTCCTGACGGATTCATTCCGGACATAGACGCCTTCAAAGGCGGAGACATCCTGCACGACATAATAGGTCGCATTCTCCGTTTCATAATCCTGAAACAGCAGATGATAAAAAATGGTTGATGCCAGAACAACGGCGAACACCAGCACAAGAATTCTGAGGATTCGCGTTGTAAGCTCGTTCATCGGTTACTCTGCGTCCTCCCGCTGCTCCATTGCGTCAAGAATGGAGATCGGTCTGGCAGGGACGATTGTAGAAATCGCGTGCTTATAGACAAGCTGCTGTCTGCCGTCCGTTTCCAGAATCACGATAAAGGAATCGAAGCCGCGGATAATGCCTTTGAACTGATAGCCGTTAGTCAGGAAGATTGTGAGCGGCAGGCGGTCCTTTCTCGCCTGATTCAGAAAAACGTCCTGAAGATTCAACCCTTTGTTTGTCATAATTGTTTGCCTCATTTCTTTCATTTTCGATTTTGCATGTATATAGCGCAGACTGCCGGAGGGCATACTTCCCCCCATAAACAACTACACATAATATATTATATCACAAACCGGTCCGTTTGGCGATAATTTTTTTCACAATTAAAAAAATTCCACATTCCTGACAAACAGTATCGCGGTATACCCACTCTGTTTGTGGATTCCGACGGAACCATGTGCCTTGCCGCTTGGCATAACGGCAGGTTTCCCGTTTGACCCGTTCGAGCGCGGTCTCCAGCGTTTCAAAGCCGGTCAGCCACGGCAGCAGTTCCTTGTAGCCGATAGCGGCAGCAGCGGTAGCGCGGCGCCGCCCGCTCAGGTATTCCGCCTTCACTTCCCCGGTCAGTCCCCGCCGCATCATCTCATCCACGCGCGCACGGATTCCTGCATACTGCTTTTCGCGGTCGGCAAAGCCGATGCCGATGCGCACGGCATTCCACGGCGGCGGAATTTCCCGGCTGCGTCTTGCGTGTTCGGAGAGCGGGATGCCGGTCAGCTCATAGACTTCGATTGCGCGAAGGATTCGCCGCAGATTATTTTCGTGCAGTTTTTCTGCCGATTCCGGGTCAATCTTCATCAGCTTCTGCCGCATGGCGGCATTGCCGAGCCGTTCCGCTTCGCGGTTCAGTGCTTCCCGCAGTTCCGGATTTGCGGGAATCTCCGGAAACTGAATATTGTCCAGCAGGGAATCTATATAAAGACCTGTCCCGCCGACAAGGACGGGCAGCCTGCCTCTCTCCTGAACCTCCGCAATTTTTCTTCGCGCCATATCCGTATATTCTGCAACTGAGCAGGCATGTTCCGGCGGCAGGACGCTGATGAGGTGATGCGGAACGCCGCGCATTTCCTCTGCGGTCGGTTTTGCGGTAGCGATGTCCAGCCCCTCATAGAGCTGCATGGAATCGGCGGAAATCACTTCGCCGCCGTATTCCAGCGCAATTTCAACACCGAGCGCGGTCTTGCCGGAGGCAGTTGCGCCGACGACCGCGATGACGGGCGGTTTTTCTGTGCTGTTCATGTATCTGCACCGAGCGTTTTGTAATAGGGGCAGATATTGACATAGCTGCCGTCCTTTTTGCGGAACCCGCCGGGGATTGTGCCGAGCTGTGTAAATCCCAGCCGCTCATACAGGCGCCGCGCCGCAAGATTCTCCTCAACAACGGCATTGAACTGTAAAATGCGGAAGCCGAGCTTCGCGCCCTGCTCCGTGCAGTCCAAGACGAGCAGTTCCCCGATTTTTCTGCCGCGGCTTTCCGCCCTGACGGCATAGCTTGCGTTGCAGATATGTCCGCAGCGTCCGACATTGTTCGGATGCAGGATATAAAGCCCGAACACCGTTCCGTTTTCTTCGGCAACAGCCGTATAGGACTGTGATGCAAAAAAAGCGGCGCCTTCCTCCGGCGTCAGGGGCTCTTCCTGCGGAAAGGCGTTGCCCGCCTCCGTGATTTCATTCCAGATTTGCAGCATCTGCGGCAAATCCGCATCTGTGTATGCTCTGACTTTCATCTATCATTCCTCATATACCGGATATTTCCGTTTATCTTCCTCTGTAATTTCCCGCAGGACACGGCAGGGATTGCCGGCCGCAATGACACCGGCAGGGATATCCCGCGTGACGACGCTGCCGGCGCCGATGACAGTTCCGTCCCCGATTGTTACACCCGGCAGAACGGTCACGTTTGCACCGATCCAGACATTGCTGCCGACCGTGATCGGCAGGGCGATTTCAAGCCCGCGGCTGCGCTGTTCCGCGTCGATCGCATGACCGGCAGCTGCAAATACGCAGTTCGGCGCGATGAATACATGATCGCCGAAGGTGATATCCGCAGCATCGAGCATGATGCAGTTGTAGTTTGCAAAGAAGCCGCTGCCGACGGAGATATGAAAGCCGTAATCGCAGCGGAAGGGCTGCATGATGATGCAGTCTTCGCCGCATTTTCCGAATAACTGCAAAAGAATGCGCTGCATTCCTTCGGTGTCGGCGGGGTTCAGGTCATTGTATTTCCGGCAGAGCTGCGCACATGCAGCACGCAGCTCCGCGAGCTCTTTGTCATAGTTTGCATCGTAGAGATAACCGGCTGCTGCTTTTTCGCGTTCTGTCACAGAATCCCTCCTCAATCCTGAATGCGCTTGAACTGTTTTTCGAGCTGATATCTGGAAAGCAGGAACATCACCGGTCTTCCGTGCGGGCAGTGCCGGATCCGTTCGTCCGTCCAGACCTGAACGGCAAGCGACTGCAATTCTTCCTTTGTGTTATGGGTTCCTGCCTTGATTGCCGCCTTGCAGGCGAGATCGTGAAACAGATCGTCCAGCAGGTGCAGATCGGGCTGTGTGTGGCTTTTTGCGCATCCCGCCGCAAGATCGGACGCAATCTGATCGAGATCCAGCTCCGCGCAGGAGAGCGGAACGCCGGTCATCTGTACGACGGGATCTTCACTGAAATCAAATGTAAATCCGCATTTTTCAAGTGTTTCCGACTGCTCCTGCAATGCGGAAACCTCGTCTGCGGTCAGCAGCACGCGCACCGGTGTCAGAAGCGTCTGCCGGTCGCGGCATTCCCTTGTGCGGAAGCGCTCAAAGAGAATGCGTTCATGCGCCGCGTGCTTGTCAATGATGACAAACTGTTCCCCTGCCTGTGCGAGAACATAGAGCGAGAACAGCTCCCCGATGACTTCTATTTTCTCGCGCTGAACCGCAGAAATCGCAGCATTGCGGGCGGCGGGCTCATCGGGAAGCTCCTGTACGGACGGGGGCTGCTGCATCGGCACAGCGGAAGCAGCGGGCGGCTGCGCGCGGAGTGCAGGAAAATCCCGGAACGGCTCCTCCGCGGCAGAATGGCGTGGAATATCCGGCTGCTGCGGCGGCTGCGGCAGCGGTGCGGAAACCGGCGCCGGTGCAGGAAACTCCTGCCGCGGTTCCGGCGAAGAAGCCGGTGCGGGAGGTTTCGCAGGCTTCTGAAAGAGCGGCTCCGGCGTATTGCTGCCCGGTTCCGGCAGCGGTGCAAACCAGTCTGTTTTCGGCTTCTGCGGTACAAAAACCTGTGCGGAGACCGTCCGCTGCTGCGGGAAATTCTGCACGGACTCCGGCTGATTCTGCAAAGCTGCTGCCGGAGTTTGCGGCAGACGGAAATCATAAATGAGATGATTCTGCTCCAGCGCGCTCAGCACGGCAAGATAGACCGCATGATAAACGCGCCGTTCATCGGAAAAGCGCACTTCCGCCTTGGTCGGGTGCATATTGACATCGACTGTGCGCGGCGAAACCTGAATCTGCAAAACACAGGCGGGATATTTTCCCGTCATAATCAGCGTTTTGAATGCCTCCTCCAGCGCATTCGTCAGCGTAAAGGAGCGCACGGAGCGCCCGTTGACGAAAAAGAGCTGATGCGAACGGTTCGGACGGGCATAGAGCGGTTTCATGATATAGCCTTCAACGGAAATGCCGCCGCTTTCGGATTCCGCATACTGCAAAGGCAGCAGATCGCGCGCAAAATCCTTTCCGAAGATCGCATAAATTGCGGAATACAGCTTTCCGTCGCCGGGCGTGACGAATTCCGTTTTGTTTTCCCGGATCAGCCGGAAGGAGATTTCGGGATGCGAAAGCGCAATTTTCTGGAAAATTGCTGCGGCTGCATTGCCCTCTGCGGTATCCTTTTTGAGAAAGCCTGCGCGGACGGGAACATTGTAGAACAGGTCGCGCACGATGACAGTTGTACCTTCGGGGCATCCGCTCTGTTCATACGCGGTTTCCTCGCCGCCCTCCAGCATATAATGAATGCCGAGCTCCGCGCCGTGCTGCCGGGTCAGAACCTCTGTCCGCGAGACAGCGCAGACAGATGCCAGCGCTTCGCCGCGGAATCCGAGCGTGAAAATCGAGTTGAGATCTTCGGCAGTGCTGATTTTGCTGGTTGCATGGCGCAGAAAAGCCGTCCGGATCTGGTCGGGTGCGATGCCGCAGCCGTCATCCGTCACGCGCAGATAGAGAACGCCTCCGCGCTTGAGCTCTGCCGTAATGCGCTTTGCACCTGCATCGACGGCATTCTCGGTCAGCTCTTTCAGCACGGAGGCAGGGCGCTCAATGACTTCGCCGGCAGCAATCAGTTCGGCGATATTTTTCGGTAATACATGGATTTCCGGCACAGGGGTTTCTCCTTTCACGGGGATTTGCGGGCAGCCTGCCTGTGACAAACTGCCCGCAATGTGCCCTTTTGTTACTGCTTGTTCCGGTAAAAGTTTGCTTTGAGCTTGGAACGGATAATCGGTTCCAGAACGCGGAGCTGCAAAAATCCGCACAGGAACCACAGAAGCGGAATCAGGAATATCATCGGCAGAACATGCTTTGTCAGGGCTGCCGCAATCATGACGCAGATGCAGTCAATTGCCAGAAAGCAGATGACATTGACCTTCCAGTTCTGTTCGTTGAAGGCGCGGCTGCGGGATCGTGTTTCCTCTTCCAGCCGGTTGCTGCGGAAATATGCCGCAGCGCCGCCGAATACCAGTCCGTTCAGCAGCAGGTTGCACAACAGTGCAAGAAAGACTCTCAACATATATAACCTCCGTCTGATATAAAATTATTTCCGATGCGATTGCTCGCATTTATACCGTTTTATGCAGCATCAGTGCAGCATGGCAGTCAGATCGAGCAGCAGCTCCCGGCATTCCGCATCCGAAAGCTCATTGACATGCGTTTTCGCAAGCTGCGCAATAATCTGTGCATCTGCATCCGCAGAAAAGCTCATCTGCCCCTGTGCTTCCGCAGCGATTTTTGCGGCATAGGACTCCTTTTCCGCCTTTGACTGTGCCTCCAGCTCGGTCAGCAGAGCTCTGGCGCGGTTTGTGACCTGTGCGGGGAGCCCAGCCAGCTTGGCAACTTCAATGCCGTAGCTGTCGTCGGCGGCGCCTTCCACGATTTTGCGCAGGAACCGGATGGTATCGCCGTGCTTTTTGACGGCGACGCTCAGATTCCGCACGCCCTCGCACTGTCCCTCCAGCATGGTCAGCTCGTGGTAGTGTGTTGCAAACATGGTTTTGCAGCCGATCTTTTTTCCGGAGATGAATTCCGCAACGGCTCTGGCGATGCTGATGCCGTCGAAGGTTGAGGTGCCGCGCCCGACCTCGTCAAGAATGACGAGGCTGTTTGCGGTTGCACGCTTCAGAATCGTTGAAACCTCATGCATTTCGACCATGAATGTCGATTCGCCCGCCGTCAGGTCATCGGATGCGCCGACTCTGGTGAAGACCTGATCGACGACGGATATTTTCGCGTAGGAAGCCGGCACAAAGCAGCCCATCTGCGCCATGAGCACGATCAGCGCCGTCTGCCGCATATACGTGGATTTTCCGCTCATATTCGGTCCGGTGATAATTGCCAGCCGGTTCGCCTTCTGATCGAGCAGGACGTCGTTCGGGACAAAGACCGAGTCCGTCAGCATCTGCTCGACAACCGGATGTCTGCCGCCGTGAATCTCGATTTTGCCGTCCACGGAGATTTCCGGTTTGCAGTATTCGTTTTCGAGTGCAGTCAGTGCAAAGGAGCAGAGGACATCGGTCTGTGCGACCGCGGCGGCTGTTTCCTGAACCGTGCGGAGCTGCTGTGCGACGAAATCGCGCAGTTCCGTGAAAATTTCATTTTCCAGCGCCAGCGCCTTGTCCTTTGCGCCGATAATTGTATTTTCGGCATCGCGCAGTTCCTGTGTGATGTACCGCTCGCAGTTTGTCAGGGTCTGCTTGCGGATCCACTCCGGCGGCACCTGCTCGTAATAGGAGCGCGACACTTCGAGATAATAGCCAAACACGCGGTTGTAGCCGGTTTTGAGGTTTTTGATGCCGGTGCGTTCCCGCTCCCGGTTCTCAATCTCCGCAATCAGGTCTGTGCCGTGGTTCATGGCGTGCCGGAGTGTATCCAGCTCCGCATGGAAGCCGTCACGGATCACGCCGCCGTCCTTGACCTGAACCGGCGGCTCCTCGACCAGCGCACGTTCAATGAGATCGGAGATTTCGCTGAGCGGTGAAATTTCGGATTCGAGCTTTGTCAGCAGCTTGGACTGTGTGAAGGCTTTCAGCTGTTCCTTGATTGCGGGAAGCTGCAAAGCCGTCTGCGAAAGCGATTTCAGGTCGCGCGGCGTTGCTTTTTTGAACATGACACGGGACATCAGGCGTTCGAGGTCGAAAACCTTGTCCAGCAGCGAACGCAGCTCAGACATGGCAACGCTGTTCTTCATCAGCAGCTCGACGGCATTCAGCCTGTCCATAATCCGGACGGGCTGTGTCAGCGGCTGTTCCATCCATGTGCGGAGCATCCGTCTGCCCATCGAGGTTTCGGTCTGATCGAGCACGCCGAGCAGCGAGCCTTTTTTCTCATGGGAACGCAGGGTTTCCGTCAGTTCAAGATTTCTTCTGGCATTGGAATCCAGCCCCATGACGCCGTCTTTCCCGTGAACCGTGATCTCGGTAAAGCGTCCGACGAGCGCTCTCTGTGTCTCGGCGATGTACTGGAACAGTCCGCAGATGACGTTTGCATCCGCGCCCTGCTCGGAAATGCCCAGTGCTTTGAAGGAATCCGCGGAGCATTGTTTCAGAACGGTCTCCCGCTGCTTCTGCGGCGAGAAACAGTCATCGTCCCGCAGGGTTACCATGCAGTTCGTGCGGGTTTTCAGGAAGTCCGCGACCGGCTTGCAGTCGAGGAATTCCTTTGTAATCAGCAGCTCGGAGGGGTGATATCTGTCCAGCAGGGAGATCAGCTCATCTGTGCGGGCCTTGCCCTCTGTTTTGTGCAGATTTACCGCGCCGGTCGAAATATCCGCCGCGCAGAATGCAGTGCATTCCTCTCCGTTCCACACGGCTGCGAGATAGTTGCAGTTGGATTCGTCGAGCATACTGGATTCGATCAGTGTGCCGGGCGTGACAACGCGGATGATGCCGCGCTCTACCAGTCCCTTTGCGAGAGCCGGATCCTCCATCTGCTCACAGATTGCGACACGGAAGCCTAAATTGACCAGCCGTTTGAGATACTGCTCCGCCGAATGATACGGCACACCGCACATCGGTGCGCGGGTCGGCAGACCGCAGTCTCTTCCGGTCAGCGTCAGCTCCAGCAGCTTGGAGACCAGAATGGCATCGTCAAAAAACATCTCGTAGAAGTCGCCGAGGCGGAAAAATACAATCGCATCCCCCGATGCATCTTTGACCGCAAGGTACTGCTGCATCATCGGGGAGAGCTTGGAACGGTCAATTTCGATTCCCATATCAGCAGCAGCCGGAGCAGCCGGAGCAGTTGCCGGAACAGCTTCCGGAGAAAGCAGAGGGGTCGAATTTGTCCGGGTCCTGTCCCGCCGCGCTGATTGCGATGACGCGGTTGATGCCGTCGAGCAGCTGCTCGAATTCGGCGCGGGCGCCCTGATAAGCGGTCATATTCGGATTCCGCATGATATCCGAATAAATTGCGCGGACCTCTTCTCCGAGTGCTTTCACGCGCTCTTCGTCATGCTCTGCCGCATCCTCCTCATTGCTAAGGTCGAGACGCTTCTGATTGAACTGTGCAATCAGGTTTTGCAGTTCTTCATCGGCATCGTTCTGCTCGGATGCCCTGCGGAATTTCAGGTACCGCTCGTCCTTTTGCAGTTCCTTTCCGAGCTGCTTTGCCATTTCCAATAGATCTGCCATATATTATTAAACTCCTTTCGGATTGTTGCCTGTGAATACCGGGGAACTGCCCCCGTTTGAAATCGTTGACTGTGTTTTTACAGACTGCCCGGGCGCGGGAATCGGTTATATAAGAGGCTGCTGTTCGCCGGTCAGCGCCCAGTTTTTGGCATCTGTCACCGTAACATGCAATAGTTTTCCGACATCCTGTTCCGAGCCGGGAGCCTCCAGCACCAGGCCCTCGCGGGTCTTGCCGAGCAGCAGCTTTGTATCCGGGTCGAATTTTTCCGCTAAGAAACGGACGGTCTTCCCGATAAAGCGGCGGTTAAAGGCTTCGGAAATCTCCCGCTGCCTTGCCAGCAGCCTGCGCATTCTGTCCGAGATTTCCTCCTGCGAGGACACAAACGGCATTTCCGCGGCTTTTGTTCCGCTGCGCGGGCTGTAGATGAATGTATAGAGATTGTCGTACCGGACGTATTCAATCATCCGCATCGTATCCTGAAAATCGGCTTCGGTCTCCGTCGGGAATCCGACGATGATATCGCTTGAAAAGCCGAAATCCGGCGCGATGCCGCGGGTATAGTCAATCAATTCCAGGTATTTTTCGGATGTATAGTTCCGGTTCATTTCTTTCAGCACGCGGTTGCTGCCGCACTGCACCGGCAAATGCAGGTGATGCTCAATGTGCTGCGAATGCAGCATCGTGTCAATCAGCTCCGGTGTGGCATCCTTCGGGTGCGAGCTCATGAACCGGATGAAATAGTCGCCGGGGATTGCATCAAGACGGCGCAGCAGCTCCGGAAAACCGATTTCCGTCTGCAAGCCTCTGCCGTAGGAATTGACATTCTGACCCAGCAGCAGGATTTCCCTGTAACCCTGTTCAATCAGACCGCGAACCTCCTGCTCGACTGCTTCGGGGGTTCTGCTGCGCTCTCTTCCGCGGACATACGGGACAATGCAGTAGGTGCAGAAATTATTGCAGCCGTACATCACCGGCACGCTTGCCTGAAAGCTGCTTGTCCGGACGGTCGGCAGCGTTTCATCCGGCAGTCCGGCAAATTCCAGTGATTCGCGGTGCTTTTCGCCGCGGTATACTGCAAGGAGACTTTCCGGCAGGCGCTCCATTGCCCCCGCGCCGAGAATCAGCTTCACAAAGGGATAGGACTTTTTGAGCAGTGCGCGGACTTCCTGTTCCTCCGCCATGCAGCCGCAAAGCCCGACAATCAGCCGCGGGTTTTTGTCGTAAATCGGTTTTAGGGCGCCGAGTCTGCCGATGACGCGCGATTCCGCATGTGCCCGAACGGCGCAGGCATTGTAGAGAATGACATCCGCTTCCTCCGGTGTTTCGGTCAGCTCATAGCCGAGATCCTGCAGGATTCCCTTGTATTTTTCGCCGTCGCAGAAATTGAGCTGACAGCCGAAGCTCTGGACATGTGCTTTCGGCGTATGCCGGAATGTTTCCAGAACGGCACGGATTCCCTCGCGGGTCTGCATGCTGTTTTCCGCCATGTGATAAATCCTTTCCCTGACATTTATTTACAGTTACTCACTCTGTATTATAACACATCGGGCAGAAAAATGCAATGGGGACAGGAAAAAAGATTTTACCGGGAATGTGTGGCATCTTTTCGGGGGCGGAAAGAATAAAACGCGCACCGGATTTCTCCGGTGCGCGTCAGTCTGTCGAGAAACCTCGATAGGATTATCATTGAAGTTTTTGATCGACCTTTTTTCAAAAAGGTCGCGGAGTCC
>JAFWVK010000106.1 GCA_017518255.1 Oscillospiraceae bacterium | reverse complement strand
TGGCAGTGAGGTTCCACCCGTTCCCATTCCGAACACGGAAGTTAAGCTCATTCGCGTCGAAAATACTTGGTTGGAGACGACCCGGGAAGATAGATCAATGCCGGCTCTGAACCCAGAGAATTCTTTTCTCTGGGTTTTGCTTTTTTTTCAGAAACCCTTAAAACAGCTTGATTTTTTCCAACTGATATGATATAATAATTGCAGTGGGGTATAGCCAAGCGGTAAGGCACCAGACTTTGACTCTGGCACTCGTAGGTTCAAATCCTGCTACCCCAACCAATTAACCGGTAAGTCCGGCGTTCAGTGTGATACATGCGAACGGTCGCATGTATTGCGCTGTTTTGCATGTTCTTGGCTAAATCACTGTTTGAGGGAGCCGTCATATGTTGTCAAAAGTGAAGAAGAAAAAGAAAACGAGAACGAGAACGAGAAAAACAATCTGGATTTTGCTGACTGTTCTGGCAGGTCTGATTTTGTTAATTTCCGTCGGAATGTTTTTGTATTATAAGCATACGCATTTTGACATGTACGGAAAAGAAACAGACATTTTTGCGGAGGAAATCTATTTTAACGGCTCTGAGATTACAGATGTTTCATCATTGAAAACCTATCTGAAAAAATTTAAGAACCTGAAAGTCGCCGATCTTGGCAGCTATGAGGTGGAGGCAGAGGATTCTGTCCCGCTCCGTCAGGAGTTCCCGCATACGGATCTCCGTTATCAGACGGTCGTGCATGTCGAGGATCAGGTCTGCCGCACCGATATTGTTTCACTGGATGTCTCCGATCACGGTATTACCGACTGTAAAACCTTTATGCAGAAGCTGGAATATCTGCCCAAACTGGAAAAAGTGCTTTTCGGTAAACAGACGATTCCGTATTCGCAGAAGCAAATGCTGAGTGATGCGTTTCCGAATATTGCTTTTGAAGTAATGGGAACCTTTGAAATCTATGGGCAGTCTGTTCTGGAAAATGAAACAGCTCTTGATCTGCGCGATGTGAATCTCGATGCCTCCCTTTTTGATCAGCTGGCGCTTCTTCCGGAACTGCGGGAGGTTGATTTGCATGATCAGCCGCTGACCAAGGAGGAACGGATTGCACTTGCAGAGAAGTTCCCGGATGTTTCATTCGGCTGGACGGTACATTATCGTGATCAGACCTATGATTCTTCTATTACTGAACTTGATCTTAGCAAAACGAAGCTGACCAAAGATGATCTTCCGGAGCTGAAAGAGGTCTGTGAACAGCTCCCGAATCTGGAAAAGCTGATTCTCTGTGACTGCGGACTGAGCAATGAAACTCTTGCCGGATTCCGCGGGGAAATGGATAAAGTCAAGGTCGTCTGGCGGATTTACCTCGGCAAATGGAATATGCGCACGGATCAGATTGCGTTTTCTGTGCTTATTTTCCACTACGATTACCGCAGAATGACAACCAATGATATTCAGGTGCTGAAATATTGTACGGATTTGCGGGCGCTTGATCTCGGACATCAGGCGATTACGGATATTTCTGTTATCGGCGATTATCTGCCGGAGCTTCGGCTGCTGATCCTTGCCGATAACCGCATCAGCGATATTTCTCCGCTGGCAAAGCTGACACATCTGCATTATCTGGAGCTCTTTGTCAACCGGATCAGTGATATCTCTCCGCTGGCAGGTCTGAAAGAGCTTGTGGATGTCAACATCAGCTACAACGGAGGTTTGTCTGATATCAGTGCTCTGCTGAATTCTCCGATGATGGAAAAAGTCTGGCTGGAATCTACAAGTGTTTCCAATGCCAGCATTCAAAAACTGAAACAGACCTATCCGAAAGCAAAGGTTGTGCGTGTCGGTTCCGGCTCCGTCGATCAGGGCTGGCGCTGGAATCCGCGGTATAATCAGATGATGGATATGTGGTATAATAACTATTACGGCGACGAGTTCTCAAAGTTTGACGAGCTTGCCGGTCACGGCTGGTAACACAGCCTTCTGAAATCGCTTTTATGTTTCTCTCCATACAACGTGCGGATGCCCGCTGCAAATTTGCAGCGGGCATCCGCACATTTCGTTATTATGCAGTTACAATATTGTTCGCTTCGTGCAGATTGAGGTAATCGACAGCTTCTTCGCGCATTTTATACTTGAGAATCTTGCCTGCCGCATTCATCGGGAATTCATCGACAAAGCGGACATAGCGCGGAACCTTCGTTTTATCCATGTGTGAGCGGACATATTCTTTCAGGTCATCCTCGGTGCAGGTTGCGCCTTCGTTCCGGATGACACACGCCATTGCCTCCTCGCCGTATTGCTTATCCGGCACGCCGATGACCTGCACATCACGGACATCCGGATGCGTGTAGAGGAAGTCTTCAATTTCCTTCGGATAGAGGTTCTCACCGCCGCGGATAATCATATCCTTGATTCTGCCGGTAATTTTGAAATAGCCGCTGTCAGGCAGTCTGCGGGCAAGGTCGCCCGAATGCAGCCAGCCGTCCTCGTCAATGACTGCGGCAGTCGCCTCCGGCATTTTGTAATAGCCTTTCATGATATTGTAGCCGCGTGCGCAGAACTCGCCGTCCACACCGTCGGGAACCTCTTTGCCGGTTTCCGGATCGACAATCTTGCACTCAACGCCGAAGATCGGTCCGCCGACGGTATTGACGCGCTGCTCAATGGTATCGGTTGTCTTGGACATTGTCGTTGCAGGGGAAGCCTCGGTCTGACCGTAGGTAATGCATATTTCCGGCATATGCATCTTTTCGATGACCTCTTCCATGGTCTTGATCGGGCAGGGGGAGCCTGCCATGATGCCCGTTCTCATATGCGAGAAATCGGTTGTCGGGAAGTTTTCATGTCCCAGCATTGCAATAAACATGGTCGGGACGCCGTGGAAGCAGGTGATCTTCTCCTGATTGATGCAGTGCAGACCCTTGCGCGGCGAGAATGCGGTGATCGGGGACATTGTGACGCCGTGGGTCACGGAGGCGGTCATCGCCAGAACCATGCCGAAGCAGTGGAACATCGGGACCTGAATCATCATGCGGTCTTCGGTCGAGAGATCCATGCAGTCGCCGATAGCCTTGCCGTTGTTGATGACATTGTAGTGCGTGAGCATAACGCCCTTGGGGAAACCCGTTGTTCCGGAGGTATACTGCATATTCGCAACATCGTCCTTTTTGATTGCTCTGCGGCGGCGCTCAACCTCCGCCAGCGGAACCTCCGTATGCTTTGCGACTGCTTCATCCCATGAGAAGCAGCCCGGCTGTTTACTCTCAATCGTGATGATATTCCGCAGGAACGGGAATTTCTCCGATTCAATTTTACCCGGCTCGCAGTTTGCCAGCTCCGGAATCAGTGTCCGGATAATCTCATTGTAGTCCGTTCCCTTATAGCTGTCGATCATGACCAGCGTGTGGGTATCGGACTGCTTGAGCAGATACTCGGTTTCGTGAATCTTGTTGCCGGTGTTGACCGTAACCAGAATTGCGCCGATTTTTGTTGTTGCCCAGAAGGTGATGTACCATGCCGGTACATTGGTAGCCCAGATTGCAACCTTGTCGCCCGCGCCGACGCCCAGTGCAATCAGTGCTCTTGCGAAGGTGTCAACGTCATCGCGGAACTGAGGATAGGTTCTGGTGTAGTCCAGCTCTGTGTAGCGGAATGCATACTGATTCGGGAACTGCTCGCAAATGCGGTCAAGCACATCCGGGAAGGTGTAGTTAATCAGGCGTTCCTTCGGCCACGGATAAAAGCCCGTACCGCGGCGGCTGACCTGAAGATCGTGCTTGTGTTTGGTGCGGTATTTCGCCATATAGTCCGCGAACTGCGGAAAGACGATTCCCGCATCGGAGAGACCGGGCATCCAGCGCTTGACCCATTCGAGTGAAATATAGCCGTTATAGTTGATGCCTGCCAGCGCGTTCATCATGCTGTCGAGCGGGAGGTCGCCCTTGCCCATCAGCTCATAGCGCAGCTTGCCGTCCTTGAAAGAACTGTCCTTTGTCTGGACATATTTAATCAGGTTGCCGAGATTGGCAACGGTTTGTTCGGGGGATTCCCCGCCGTAGCGGTAGGGGTGGTGCATATCCCAGAGTGCGGCGACATGGATGCTGTCGATTTCCGAGAGCAGCTTTGCCAGTCTTGCAGTATTGCTGTACGCACCGTTTGTTTCGACGAGCAGCGTCACACCGTGTGCCTCTGCTTCCGGAATCAGATCGCGGAGCATCTGTGCGACATAGGCATCGTCAACCTCGCCGACTGCTTCGCCGTAGCGGTCGCCCAGTACGCGGATATACGGTGAACCGACTGCCTGAGCCAGCTCCATGCAGGCGAGCAGTTCTTTGCGGTTCTGCTCCTCGTTTTCACGCTCGTTCAGGCAGCAGTTGGAACTGACGCACGGAATCTCAAGCTTGAGTGCCCGGAGCTTTGCGACGGTTTTCGGCAGCTGTGCCCCTGTGAACGGCTTGCTGCGGAACGGATCCGCCGGAAGCCCGTAGGTTCGGAGCTCGATACCGTCAAAACCGAGGTCTTTTGCCATCGAATAGACATCCTGCCACTCAAAATCCGGACAGCCCAGTGTGGAAAAACAGATTTTCATAAAGATTCCCTCCATCAGATTTGAAAGCACAAAAAAGCGGTATGAAGTCCTCAGACCTCACACCGCTGTCCTGTATGATTTTCTGCGTTTTCCCTTACCGCTCAAAAATCAACTGCGCACAACGAAGCAGGCCTAGAGGATTGACCCAAGACCGTAAGTCGAAGCACGAGGTTCAAAAGAGCGCTGCACTTGAACATGGGAAAACGTCCTTTCTGCCGGATTTAATCCGGCTGATGATAGGTGCATTATAGCACAGACAGGCGGAGTTTGTCAAGAATTTCACAAAATTTCTTTGACATTCTGTCACTCTGCCCAGTTTTTTGGCGCACTGCACAGGCATTATGGCTATTGTGCGGCGGCTGCGCGTGCGAGCTTGGAAAGCGGCTGCGGCACCAGTGCAAAGCGCTTCTGCAAATCCTCCGCGAACTGCTGAAAGGCGGCGGCATCGCCGCTTTTGAATTCCAGCTCCAGTTCCTCAAAGGGCAGCATCCGCTTCGGGTTGCCCAGATGCCCCGCATCGACCGCAAATTCCGCGGTAAAGGTTCCGTCCGGCGAAAGCATCCGGCAATTGCGGATAAACTGCGTTCTCGCAAAAACCGCGAGCGGCTGCAAGGAAAGCGCGAGACAGAGTTCTGCGGGCGCACCGGCTGCGGGCAGCTTTTTCAGCCCCTCCGCGACCGTTTCCGCTTCGGTTTCGTATTCTTCCCGGAGTGCCTTTGCACCCTCTTTCTGCACTGTCTGTTTCAGGCAGCAGACTGTCCGGCTGTTCTCTCTGCGGAGCCGAAGTGCCGCGCCGGTTTTATATGCGAACCGTTCCGGTGAATCGTAGTATTCCGCCTCCATGTGCAGTGTTTCCTGCGGGAGACTCCCCGGCAGTCCGTGCAGGTATTCCGCAAGCGCCTGCATGGTATCCTGCGGAAACTGCCATTTGTATTCGAGTTCCATATTGTTCTCCTGATTCAGTCGGCGATGTGCTTGTTTACAGATATTCTTCCATGATATAGCAGAAGAAACACAGGGCGGAAGCTGCGCACAGCAGTATGAAGCCCGCCATGCCGATGAGATGCGTGCTGAAAAAAGCCGAGACCGGCAGCAGGACGATAAAGAGAAAAGTCACAAAGCTTGACGCCGGAAGTTTGTGAAAGGCAAAGTATTTGACCGGAAGCATCAGCAGCGGCATGAACAGCACCGCCGGACAGAATAGCCTCCACGGCATATCAAACATCGCAAACCCGTTTTTCACATGAAAGATGATATAGCAGATGATAAATATGACATAGACAAACCCTGTGGCAGTCGCGATTTGATTCAGATCGTCGCTCGCGGACACCAGCGCAGCGATATTGAGCGCGCCTGCCAGCAAAATCAGAACGATGCGCCCGAACGCGCCCAGATGAAGCAGCAGAACGATCAGTCCGACAGCCAATGCGACTGCAGCGGCGGCGACGGCGCAGACTATGATTCTGATAATTGTAATGTCTTTTTTTGACGGTTCCCAATGGTTGTTCAGAAATGATCTCTTTGCCTTCGCCTTTTCCTGCGCCTGCGCAGGGGCGTCCTGCGGTGTATCCGGCGTCTGTCCGGTCAGCACTGCCAGCAGTTCTTCCTTATCCTTTTGATTCAGTTTATAATAGGTTTTGATTTCCTTGTTCATGTGTTACCTCGTCAGGGTCAGATTCTGATAGTAATTGCCGGACGGACGCCGCCCTGTCCGGAAACTCTGATCCCACTGTAGTCAATACTTCCGTTTGGATTTACCCCTGCGGCATATTGTTCTGATTTGCCGATTGAGCGCAGCCACCACCATGAGTTACAAGAAAGAATATTGATTTTAACTCTTTCAGCTTCTCCTCTGCTCAGCAAGTAGACTTTGTCACTTATTCCTTGTCCGCAAATAATGTTTGACTTTTCTTCCTCAGTGAAAGTATTGAAAAACTCTGAATTAAGCCATGCACGCAAGGAGGATACTGTCCATGCAAAACCGTTTTTACTACTCTGATAAAACAGCATCTGACATATTATTTCTTTGCACAGCAAAGTCAGGTATACTCCAGTATTTTGAATCACAAGCCAATCATAATTACCGAACGTAACAATTTCACCAATAGCTAGTTGGTTCTTTTTTTGTCCTATAATTCCGGCTTCCATCCGCTTTTTTAGGTTCTCATGTTCCGCTTTCAGTGTGTCAAACTCCACTTTCAGCGCATTAAAATCCGCCTGCAATTTCCGGAATGCATCCGGCAGGGCAGTCATGAACTGCACTTCTTCAATCTCACGCATCAGCGTGATTTTATCTGTATCAGAAAGCGAAAAGGCAGATTCAATTATCTTCTTCATACTCCTGCTCCTGCTTATTCCCCGGCAGCCCTGCGCTGGCGGTAGCTCTGGAAATCAAACTTCACCAGCGAATTCACAAAGGTCACAAAGTCATTTGCCTTTACAATCAGGTCGGTCGCGGATTCCTCATCCAGCCGCAGCAGGAAGTCTGCGGGGTAGCGGGCTTCAATGTAGTAGCCGTTCACCTCACTGGCAAAGGGAATCCAGCTCCGGAAATGCTCGTCGTCCTGCATTGCCTGCTTGCAGAGCCACGGCAGGTTGTGTCCGTCATAGAGCTTGTGCCGCCGCCATAGCAGATAGCCTTTCAGTGCTTTTTCCATGCTCTGTTGGCAGTGAAACGAAATCAGATTGTAGCAGCGGTCGTCATCGAGCAGCAGCTTTGCCGCCCGAAGGTCGATTGCGGCATAATACAGCCAGTCGAAATATCGCTTGCTGTCGCCCTCGCGGTATCCTCTAGCCATACAGCACACTCCCGTTCTCACGGATTGACCACGCAAAAGTACGCGGATCCTGCGAAAGCGTTTCCCATTCGCTCTCTCTGTAAAGCACCAGATCATACGGACAATCGCAGTCTACCGCTGTATACAGAAAGCACGCAAGCTCAGAAATATTCGCGGTTTCATCCTTGACGATCAGCGCCAGCTTAAAGCTTGCCAGCTCGCTCGTCGCGTGGTTGGTTTTGTGGCTGATGAGGTAGATTTTCAGCGGCTTGCCCAGCGCTGCAATCTCATCTGCCGTTGCCTGAATCTCCGGATAGATCATACTGCATACACTCCTTTTCAAGATAAAATACCAATGCGATCAATTGCGGATGAATGATTATTTATGGTACTTTCCGCCGGTGCTGATCTGATAGGCGCGGTAGAGCTGCTCGGCAAGCAGCACCCGCGCAAGCTGATGCGTGAACGTCATCTTTGACATTGAAAAGCGCATGGATGCGGCTTTTTTTACATCCTCATGCAGCCCGAAGCTCGAACCGATTACAAAGCTCAGGATACTGTTGCCCGAAACCGCTGCGCGGTCGAGCATGTGCGAAAAATCCTCGCTCGAAAGCTGCTCGCCTTCAATGCACAGGGTAATTATTTTCCCTCTGCAAGCCTGCAAAACAGCCTTTGCCTCCGCTTGCAGTGCGGCGGCGATTTCCGCCTCCGAGGGGGATTCGGGCAGACGCGCCTCATTCAGCTCGGTCACGGTGAATTTGCAGTATCTGCTCAGTCTTTTTTCATACTCCGCAAATGCCTCCCGCAGCCATTTTTCCTTGAGTGTGCCGATGCACACAAGCTGAATCTGCATCAAAACACAATCATCCTTCCGTCCTCCGGTTTGGCGATATCCAGCAGGTAATCCTGTCCGCGGACATATCCGCCGAGTGCGCCGATTACCGCCTGCTCCGCCTTTTCCGGCGTATTGTTATGCTCGCTGAGATGACCCAGAACAAGATGAACCGTTCCGCTTTCGATCAGAAACCGCGCAAGCTGACCGCTCTGCACATTGGAGAGATGGCCGGAATTTGAGCGGATGCGTGCTTTCAGATATTCCGGATACGGACCGTACCGCAGCATAGTATCATCATAATTTGCTTCGAGGAGCACAAGACGGCAGCCGCAGAGTGCCTGCTGCACCGATTCGGGCGCATATCCGAGGTCTGTGCAGACCGCACAGCTTTGTCCGTCCGGAAATGTGATGCGGTAGCCGCAGCTTTTCTCGGTGTCGTGCGAGGTTGCGAACGGGGAAACAATCAGACCGCAGGCGGTTACGGGAACTGTCAGCGGGTGCACATCGGCATCCGGATCCACATAACCGCAGCGGAGCAGATTTTCCAGTGTCTGCGGCTCTGCATAGACCGGAGCACCGGTCTGCCGGCAGAACACACGCAGTCCGCTGACATGGTCGGAGTGGTCATGCGTGACAAAAACTGCTTCGACCGCCTCTGCCGGAATGCCGGCGCGGGAGAGTGCATCCCGCAGGCGCTTTGCCGAGACGCCCGCATCAATCAGGATTCCGCCGGAGGGGGTTCCGATGAAGGTAGCATTGCCCTTGCTCGAACTGAACAGGGGATAGATTCTTGCCATATGTTTTTTCAGTCCTTATGTTGTTTTCGGTTTGTTTTATCAGAGCAGAAGCTTTGTCTGTGGGTTTCTCGACAGTCTGAGCGTCCCTCAGATGAGGGGCGCTCAGTTTATAGAATATTTTAGTACTTTTCAGTCCTCATCTTCCCATTCTTCGTCTGCTTCATCATACCATTCCTCATCCTCATCCCATTCATCCGGCTGCACCGGATTTCCGGGGAAAGCTGCATACGGCATACCGTAAGGAGGAAGCAGCTCCGGTTCCGATTTCAGCTTCGGGGTTTTCCGGATATATTTTCTGACCACGATCCACATGCCGATCATCATGCAGAGACCGAGCAGCGCCGTCGGGGCAATCCGGAAAAAGGGTACGGGAGATTTCATCAGACCGCCCTCTGCAAAGATTTCGCTCCAGTCTTTCAGTTCGCCGCAGATAATCAGCGTCGAAAGAACGGCGAAAAATCTCGTGATAATCAGCATTACAAGCGCACCGCGTAGATTCCGCCATACCCTGCCGTAATCATGCGCGCTGCTGTTGACAAAGTGTAAGATCCACTCGATGAACACGACAAAAAATGTGACCGCGGCGGATACGATTGAAAACGCACCGAGGAAAGCGCCGAATATCAGCAGACCGTTTCCGAGCCTCGGCCCATTGTCTGTCATAAAATCCCTGGCGCGGTGCAGCGCGCTGTGATCGTCCTCTATATCTATCAGCATTCCGACGACCGATTTGCTCTCGTATGTATGCCCCAGGTCAAGCTCAGGCGGCTCCTTTGTCCAGTAATCGTAATAGATAAAGTTTCCGTTCCGCTCATAGTATTTCGCATATTCGGGGTTGAACTTCAGCACGCGGAACAGCGGCGCAAAAAACAGGCAGAAAGTCAGAATCCAGATCAGGCTCCAGAACGATGAGATAATTGTCCGGTCCAGATGAGACGCCCTCGGCGGAAGCGGCGGCGCAGCCGGTACAACATACGCAGGATACGGAACCGGATACACCGGCGGTGCATAAAAGGGCTGCGGATAAACCGGAGACGCCGGAGCAGTCTGCCGGGGTGATGCCAGATTTCCGGGAGAATCCTGCCGGGGCTGCAGCGCCTTTCCGCATCCGGTGCAGAATGCATCCTCTGCATCAATCTGCACACCGCAATATTTGCAGAACATACAAATCCCTCACTTTTGACTCAAGTGCCGGATCCATTTCCCTTTCCGTCGGGTTTCTGTGCCGTTTCGCCTGAACGGTTCCGGTTCCCGCGGTGATTCTGAAAGCGGCGGTTCGGACGGTGCGAATGGCGTCCGCCCTCGCTGCTTTTTCGCTGCTGCGCCTGCTCAGCGGCAAGCTCAGGATTTTCAATCATTGCACGGTGTTCGGTAAAATCCATTTCTGCCGGCAGTGCGGCAGTCCGTCTGGGCTGAGCCGGAGCCGGTGCTTTCTGCGGGTGCTGCGCCTGCTGTTTTTCTCCGAATTCCGGATGCAGCGCGGAACTGACCGGCTGTTTTTCCGGAGCCGGCTGCGGATTTCCGTGCTTTGCCTGTGTTTCCGGTGCTGCCTGTTTCTTTTCGGGCGCGGGCTGCTTTTGTGCAGTCACTTTCTTTTCGGGCGCGGCTTCCGGCTGTTTCTTTTCCTCCGGCTGCTTTTCCGGAGCAGGAACCTGCCGGCGTTCACGGAGATCCTCCTTTGTCATTCTGCGGCTGGCATCCTGAAGGCGTTCGACGCTGTCCCGGCTGACCGTCACGGGCATATCGGAATTCTCCGGCTTGACGCGCAGATTGCCGGTTACGAGATTGACCTCCATGACATAGGCGCGAACCGGAGGTTCTCCGGGCAGAATGACGGTTGAGCCGACCTTCGGGGTCAGCTTAATCAGTTCTTCATAGACCGGGTTTTCGTAGCGAAGGCAGCACATCAGTCTGCCGCAGGCGCCGGAAATTTTAGTCGGATTCAGTGCAAGCCCCTGTTCCTTTGCCATTTTAATCGAAACGGGCTGAAAATTATTGAGGTATTTTTTGCAGCAGAACTCTCTTCCGCAGATGCCTAGACCGCCCAGCAGCTTCGCCTCGTCCCGGTCACCGATTTGCCGCAGCTCAATGCGGACATGAAACGCATTGGCAAGATCCTTCACCAGCTCGCGGAAGTCCACGCGGGATTCTGCCGTGAAATAGAAAATGAGCTTATTGCTGTCGAAGCCGCACTCGACATCCACCAGATGCATCGGCAGTTCCCGCGCCTCGATCCGCTCCTGACAGATGCGGAAGGCATCTGCCATATAGGCGCGGTTCCGTTCGAGAATCTGCAAATCCTCTTCGGTTGCCAGCCGGATAATCGGCTTGAGCGGCGCGGTGATGCTGTCCTCCTGAACCGCATGACGCCGTGCCGCGACTTCTCCGCACTCCTGCCCTCTTGCTGTTTCTACGACGACATAGCTGCCCTCGGCGGGATTGAGGTCGCCCGGCGCGAAATAATACATTTTTCCGCCGCTTTTGAATTTGACTCCGATTACTTCAATCATATTTTACCATCCAAACTCCGTTATCAAATATAGTTTCAGGCATTCGCCAGAGCCGCACAAAGCGCCGTGACAGCCAGCACCGCCCCGACATTTCCGTCAAGATCGGCGAATGTCTCTGCAACGGCGCCGTGCATCCGCGCCGTTCGTCTGGGTGTCAGCTTCTCTGAGAGCTGACGAGCAGATTGTCTGTCGCAGCCCATGCAGACGGCTTCGCTGTTCAGTGTCATCAGCGCCGCATCCCGAATCTGAATATCCAGAAGCTCCAGAGTTTTCCGGAGCTGATCCTTATCCGCAGCGGCGGCGGTCAGCAGCCTGAGCAGCCGGTATTCGTCCTGCGCTGCAAGTGCGGCGGTCAGTTCTGCCGTGCGGTCGGTTGTTTCCCGGACGGCAGGATCTGTCAGATAGGCAATGCATTTGCCGAGATTGCCGCCGAAACGCGACGCGGCATTTATCGCGTCATCGCCTGAAAACCCGCGCAGGGTCAGGGCTTCGATGCATTCGCCGCGGGAAACGGGGAATACGGCTTTCGCGGTCATGCGGGAGAGCAGCGTCGGCAGCAGCACGCCCGGTGTCTGCGCCGTAAACACAAAGCATGCATGTGCAGGCGGCTCCTCGACCGATTTCAGCAGCGCATTCTGTGCCTGAATGCTCATTCCGTCCGCATCCGTAAACATAAAAATCCGCATTTCGCCGTTATTGGGCAGAACGGCAGCCTCCGCGCGGATTTCCCGGACTGTATCAACGGAAAAGCCGCCGCGTTTACCGGAATGCTCTGCTGCCGTCACATCCGGATGTGCATGGCTGCGCACGAGCTTACAGTTCCGGCATTTCCCGCAGGGGGCATTCTCCTTCTGCTCACACAGCACCAGCATAGCAAACCATTCTGCGATTTCCTTTTTGCCGCAGCCCTGCATACCGTGCAGCAGGAGTGCGTGCGGCAGCCGGTTGTTTTGTTTCATCTGCCGCAGTTCGGAAAGAAGCTGTGAATTGCCGGCAATCGGCGGAACCGGAAAAACCTGTTCGTTCACAGCTTTTCAAACCGTTCGATATTCGTGACAAAAACCGTCGCGCCGCCGACAGGAACCTCAAGCGGCATGGAGGGCATCTGTCCGGTCGCGGGGGAACCGTAACTCGGCGTTGAGGGAACAAACTGTTTTCTGTGATGACATTTTTGCTGAACCACGCTGATAACGTCCTCAACCTGTTCCTCTTCGACGCAGATCAGGAAGGTCGTATTGCCGGAGCTGAGAAAGCTTCCGGAGGATGCGAGCTTTGTTGCGCGAAATCCGTTTTTTGCGAGTGCTTTGGAGACCGCGGCGCTGTCATCGCCGTTGACGACTGCAAAGATCAGTTTCATGGATGTATCGACCTCATTTCCCTGTTGAAATCAATATGGAGAGAGTGCCTGCACAGTCAGCACAGGCTTTCCCATAATCAAGTATACCATAAAATCGCAATTTACGCAAGGGGTGCGGCTGAAAAAGCTGCGGACAAATGAAGATTTACGGTTATCTAGTAAAAAAGGCACTGCGCATCGCGGGAGCAGCCCCCATTTTGATTTCGCCGGAGAAACTTTATTTGCAAGCGGCGGGCGCAGAGCCCGCCGAATGCCTCAGAAATCCCGAAGCCAGCGAAAGACCGCCCGCAGTGCATCCACGCACTTTAAGCGCACTTCGTATTTTTCGGTGTGTTCGGTCAGCTCGCGGACATCGCTGTCCGGCGGCAGCTCCGGCTCTGAGGCGGCGGGCAGGCAGAGAGACGGATACATGATGCACCACCAGTTCTGTCCCCGTCCGGATCCGATTTCGACCCGGAGTGCCTGATAATCCCCCGCGGGCAGTGTGAAGCCGTCGTACTGCCGTGCAGGAAATGCCGTTTTGCCGAATGAAACCCGCACGCTGTCGGTGCAGCCGGCGCTGCGCAGTGTTTCCTCCGCTGCCTTCTGTATTTCCGGCAGCTTCTCTGAAAGCAGCGCACAGCTTTCCTTCCATGTCACATGCTCCGGAATCCACTCCGCTGCTCGAGAAACCAGTGCATCCCGTACAAGCAGCTTGCAGGTCTGGTCGGCTGTGCTGTCCGAATTGGCAAGAATATGCAGGCGGATGACGCTGTGTTCCACTTTTTCGAGCATCTGCTCCGTTTGCAGCAGATTCGCCGTAATGACCGCGCAGAGCAGCAGCCCCAGCATTCTGATTGCTTTTTTCATCTCATTTTCCTCCGTTCGGATGATTTGTTTCAGATTCATTCTGGTTCCGTTCCGGAGGGCTTATTCACTTTTCACCGAAAAATGCGTATTCAGGACGGTTCAGACATCGAACATATCCTCATACTGCACATTTAATATCTGTTTTATCAGGATGATTTCATCCGGATAGAGATGCCGCTGCCCGACTTCAATCTTTGCAACGGCGCTTCGGGTAATGTCACAGCCGTTTATTTGTAGTTTCGCAGCAAGCTGATCCTGCGTCATCTTCCTTTTTTCACGGAGACGTCTGATGTTGCAGCCGACCCGGTATTCAGTTTCTTTGTTCATTATGCATAAAATCCTCTCTGTTTTTCTGCACCTGAACGGGTGCAAAATCAGTTGACTTTATTATAGGCTTATGCTATAATGAAATTGCACCTATATAGGTGCAATTAAAAAAAGGAGGATTGTTTATGAAACGGAAAGCAGCAGCGGTAGCTCTTTTACTGACAGCAGGACTTTGCGGAACACTGATGAGCTGCGGAGATTCTGCCGGCAGCGAAGCACCAAAAGAGTACAGTTATTCCGAGGCAAGGAAAATTGCAGAAAAAAGATATGTTCAGGTCAATCAGCTGGCACAGCATCTTGTGACAGGGGTGCCGAGCAGTGAGGTGAAAGTGTATGTTCCTTCGATGGGCGGTGTCCGTTGCGAAGAAGAAACAGATGAATACTACAGAATAAGGTTTGACGGCTCTGTCTGCTACTGTGTTGTACTTGGACAGAAAAAATCTGCATCCACAGAAACTTACACGGTAAATAAGAAAACCGGATCAGTCAGCTGATTCGCCGTATCGAAAAATTCTTCCCGGTTACCTATTGCTTTTTTTCCGGAAATCGTGTATAATAAATGCGGTGAAATGTACGGATGTATATTTTATCCGGAAAAGCCGGTTTCAGACAGTCCCTGTCCGATGCCGGCACAACAGTGTGTATTAGGAGGAATTTTCAATGCTGGTATCTGCAACAGAAATGCTGAACAAGGCAAGAGACGGCAAGTATGCGGTCGGTCAGTTCAACATCAACAACCTCGAATGGACAAAGGCGGTTCTTCTGACCGCTCAGAAGCTGAATTCCCCGGTCATCCTCGGTGTCTCCGAGGGCGCAGGCAAGTACATGACCGGATTCAAGACCGTTGCCGCTATGGTCAAGGCAATGGACGAATCTCTGGGCATTACCGTTCCGGTCGCGCTGCACCTCGATCACGGCACCTATGACGGCTGCTACAAGTGTATTAAGGCAGGCTTTACTTCGATCATGTTCGACGGCTCCCACTTCCCGATTGACGAGAACGTTGCGAAGACCACCGAGCTGGTCAATGTCGCACACGCACTCGGTCTCTCCATTGAGGCTGAGGTCGGCGCAATCGGCGGCGAAGAGGACGGCGTCATCGGCAAGGGCGAGTGTGCGGATCCTGCTGAGTGCAAGCAGATTGCAGATCTCGGCGTTGACTTCCTTGCAGCCGGCATCGGCAATATCCACGGCGTTTATCCGGCAAACTGGGAAGGTCTGAGCTTTGAAACTCTCGAAAAGATCAACAAGGCAGTCGGCGATATGCCGCTTGTTCTCCACGGCGGCACCGGTATTCCGGACGACCAGATCAAAAAGGCAATCTCCCTCGGCGTTGCAAAGATCAACGTCAACACCGAGTGCCAGCTGGTATTCGCTGAGGCGACCAGAGGCTACATTGAGGCAGGCAAGGATCAGCAGGGCAAGGGCTTTGACCCGCGCAAGCTGCTTGCTCCGGGCTTCGAGGCAATCTGTGCAAAGGTTGAAGAGAAGATGCGCCTGTTCGGTTCTGTCGATAAAGCATAATGATTCCGTAAAAGAGCCCCCCGGCATTGCCGGGGGGCTCTTTTTGTGTTCGTTCTGAAATACAAAAATATAAAACGCGCTGCCTGACATGAATCAAGCAGCGCATTTGTCATTGATACGGTTCAGACCGCCTTGTTCAGCAGCTTCATGAGCTGAGACTTCTTTCTGGCAGCGTTGTTCTTGTGCAGAATGCCCTTTGCGCACGCCTGATCGACACGCTTGATTGCAAAGCGGATCACGGCAACACGGTCTTTTCCGCCGACATATGCCTTCTTGATTGCGGTCTTCAGTGCGGAACGGGTTGCCTTGTTGCGGGCAGCACGGATTTTGTTAGTCTTGTCTCTCTTTTCGGGTGTCGGGCGCTTTTTCGGCCCGCTGTTTTTTGCATTTGCCATTGTCTGGTACTCCTTTTCTTGTCTGCGGGTTTTGCAGAGCTTCAGAATAATTCCGGAAAAGCGGCATACAGTAAATACAGAACAGTTATGGCGGGACTGTCCTGCCGTGCGGGTGGGGACCGCGTACATGTTACATGCTGCCAAACCAGATATTATTATACCAGTTCCCGCTGAAAATTGCAATAGGGCAAAATGCGGAATTTTGTCTCATATAAGCGGGCTCATTCGGCATAATGCACAACACTGAAACAGGAGGGCACAAATATGAATCACCGGACAGATCTTGCACTGGAGTGTGCTGCGGCTTATCCGCCGCAGGAGGGCATCTGCATCCGGCGGCGCGGGATGCATTTCCGGATTACGGAAATCGAAATTGATTCCGATGAACACGGCGCTGCAATCGGCAAAAGCAAGGGGCGATATCTGACGCTGGAAACCCGGCAGGCAGGACATGCCGTGCCGCTGCTGGAGGAGGAGGTCACGGAGCTTGCGGAGGAACTGCGCAGTTTTCTTCCGGAGTCAGGCGGCGTTCTGTTCGCGGGTCTTGGCAATGCCGACATTACGCCGGATGCACTCGGACCGCAGATTGCAGGGCGTGTGCTTGCCACGCGGCATCTGCGCAGAGAACTTTCCGAAAATGATCCGGACACCAGCTTTCTGCGCGGACTTCGGCAGGTGAGCGTGCTGGCAAACGGTGTTCTCGGACAGACCGGCATTGAAACGGCAGAGCTGATTGCGGCGCTCCGGGAAACGGTTCAGCCTGCCTGCGTGATTGCTGCCGATGCTCTTGCCTGCTCCGATCTGCACCGGCTTGGGACAACCGTTCAGATTTCAGATGCCGGAATAGCACCCGGCAGCGGCGTGCAGAACCGCAGAGCGGAGCTGAGCCGGAAAACGCTCGGAATTCCGGTCATTGCAGTCGGTGTTCCGACGGTTGTCGATCTGCATACAGTTGTGATGCAGGCGACGGGACAGGCTCCGGAACGCCTGAGCAGCATTCCGAATCTGATGGTTACGCCGCGGGATATCGACCAGATTCTGCATCATGCATCCCGGCTGATTGCCTGCGCGCTGAATCTTGCCCTGCATCCGCAGCTTTCGTTTGCCGATGCGGAATCGCTCTAAGGAGGTCTTTTCGTTATGCTGACAAGTTTTTTGCGCGTTCTGGTTATTTATCCGATTGTCGTATTCGGTGTCAGGCTTATGGGAAAACGTCAGATCGGAGAGCTTCAGCCGACTGAGCTGGTCGTGACCATCCTGATCTCGAATATCGCGACGCTGCCGCTGGAGGATCAGAATCTGCCGCTGCTGATGGGCATTGTTCCGATGCTCGTCCTGATCTGCTTCGAGGTTCTGATGTCGTGGGCGGTTCTGCGGAGCAGAAAGCTCAGGCATCTGCTCTCCGGTGCGCCGCAGATTATCATACGTGACGGAAAAATCGACCAGAAGAAAATGACGGAACTGCGCTTTTCGCTTGATGATCTGATGACTTCGCTGCGGTCGCTCGGCATTTTTGATCTGACGGAAGTGCAGCTTGCAGTTGTCGAAACAAACGGACAGGTTTCCGCATATCAAAAGGCACAGGCACGGGCTGCAACCTGCGGCGATCTCAGACTGCGCGTGCCGGATCAGCCGCCGCCGGAGGTACTGATTGCGGACGGCTGTCTCAGCGAGGACGGCATGACTGCTGCCGGCTGCTCGAATGACCGTCTGAACCGCATTTTACAGCATCACGGGCTTGCACAGGAAGATGTATTCCTGCTGACTGCCGATCAGAACGGCGTAAAAAGCCTGATCCGAAAGGAGGCTTCCGTATGAATAGTTTACTCCGGAACACCAGGACGCTGACAGCCATTTTGCTGCTGACCGGTATTTTTCTGCTGTCAATCTGTTCTGCTGCACTTGTGCGGCGCAGCTGTGACAGGCTGCTGAAATGCACGGATGCGGCGATTTATGTGCTGGATACAATGGATAAAGGCCATGCCGCAGGCGAAATCGGCGCATTGACCCGATGCTGGGAACAGAACCGCGGGCTTTTGCGCCTGATGCTGCCTGCGCAGCCGATGACCGAACTGAATGAGGCGATTCTGCGACTGGATGCGCTGGATGCCGTGCAGAGTGATGAACTGCTTGCCGAGCTTCATGCTGTCCGCGCTGATTTGCTCTGGATTCGGCGGTCAGCGCCCGGCGGGCACTGACCGCCGGGAAACGGCACTGCTCACTGCGCGGCGGGGTTGCAGAAATCGTCGAAATAAAATGTGTCCTCTGTGACAATGCCCGTTGCATCGCCGCGAATATCAATCCGCGAGACTTTTGCAGAAAAGGCGTTCCCGATCTGCACGGTATCCTCAAGATCCTCCCCGCAGTATCCGGCATAGGAAAAGCTGCGCGCATGAAACTTCCGGTTGCCGACTGCAATGCGGAAGCGAAGTGCCTCCGTCGGCGCGTGCGCAAACTGCTTGTCAAAGAGAATCTGCCGGACGCGGACGATGCCGGGCTGTTCCGCAAGCGGATTGGAGAGGGTAAAGGTTCCGTATTCTCCGGCAGCATTTGCCATGTCGATGCGGCTGAGCATATCGGCGGTGTGAATGCTGCTGCCGGCACTGAGCAGAGAGCTCTCCGGAACCGGAACCGGCTGTCCGCCCGTGCGCGGCATGACGCAGAGCAGATTCGGAACGCGGATATAGGGATATCCGCGGTTCAGCTTATAATTATAGGCGATGACAGAATCCCACATCGTCGCATTGTCTTTGACGTAGATATAGCTGATTGCCTGCATGTTGTCCTGATAGGTGACATGCGGCAGATTGTAGGTTTCCATGAGAGAATCAAGCGTTACGTCGGTGTGAATGCCCGGAACGAGCTGATTCTTCGTGAGAACCGAAGAAAACCCGCGGGATTGTATTTCCGCATAATACTGTCCGCCTTTCCGGTAAGCGGATGCATGGCGGACGAGACCGTCATGCACCAGCCTCTGCCGGATAAAAAGCTGCACCCTGACCGGCGGCATCAGCTCGGTAGCCGTGTGAAACTGCGCAGACATTGAAGCGAACGGAAGATAACGGTCACGCAGCAGCGAAAAGCGGATACATTCCTGTAAAATGCTGACTGTCCGATCCTCGTGAAAGCAGAGACAGGTAACATTCATGCAGGCTCCTCCTCTTCCGTTAACCGACCGGTCAGCGTCACGGTATAATCGGTGAGCATCCGGTGGTTCTGGGTTTTGCAGGAGAGTGCGGTAATCTGCATATCCGAAAAGTCCGCGCCCGCAAACGAGAATGCGAAGGCAGTGTGCGCGTGCATTTCCCTTTGTAGCGCGGGACAGACAGCCGCGCCTCCGCCCTGCGGAATTCTGCCGGTTACGGTCAGCGTACAGTGTGTCTGCGTGAGCATATATATCTGAACATTCCCGTCACAGAGCACCCTGCTTTTGACGGGAATTTCTGCTTTCAGCGCAAAATCGTCCGCAGGCAGCGAGAGGTCACCGAGCGTCAGCAGCAGTGCAGGACAGTCCGTGTTCAGCGTCATCTGCAAGTGTGTCATCCCCTTCCTGTACGGTCAGCAGCCCGTCAAGCTGCATATGCAGCTCTGTTGTCAGGCGGTCAAGCTGTTTCTGATACACCGGAGCGGAAGCATCCGCAGCAGCCGGAAAGGGATTCCGTCCCGGCAGCAGAGCGGCGAGAATCTTCCGAACGGCATCTCCGGAAAGCGCGGCAGGCGAACCGGTTTTCGTGTGAATACGGATGCGCAGTGCAATGCTGAGCGGAATGACACAGGCAGTTCCCTGCGGGATCGCAGCCTGCATTCTGATTTGTTCCGCGCCGACTGTGACGAAGCAGGCTTCGTCCGGCAGCGGCAGTGCATTGCGCTCAAATTCGGCACAGACGGAAAGTCCGGCATCGCGGAGCATCCGGACAACCGCCGCAATCAGCAGATCCGTGTTCAGCATGATGCACCGCCTGACTCCGGAATTGTCTGAAAAACAAAGGCATCGTCCCGAAGCAGTGCGGCGGCAGCCAGACGGTATTCCGAAACCAGCTTCTGTGCGAGGGTACACTGTGCGGAATCGTCGCGCGCCGCTGCGGTATTGCCCGCGTAGGTCGGCGCAGCGGAAGCCCTTGCCGCAACAATCTGCCGGTACTGTAAATTTGCCTGTGCGGCTGCAAGATAGCAGAGGCGGATGTCTGTTTCGTCGGCATGATCGCGGAGCATCTGCTTTGTTTTCAGAATCGCGGCATCAATCAGGTCATCCCATTCCGCCGCGCAGGAAAGACCGGTAAACAGCAGGAATAGCTGTGAGATTTTTGCCTTGCGCATGTTGATTCCTCCTTACGGTTCCTGTCTGCCGAACTGAAAGGCGTGCATCTGCGGATGCTTGCTTTCGGCATTTTGCGGAATCAGCTGCGGTTTGCTGTTCGCGGCGGAGAGTCCCTGCATCAGCGATTCGCGGAGTGCAAGCAGGCGTTCCGCGCTCATGTGCTCGGTTGTAGCGGCGAGCGCCTTTGAACAGGCATTTTCTCCGCTCTTGTAGCAGAGCCGGACACATTCGCGCCGCAGTTCCTCGGTCAGCCGGTCGAGCAGCGCCCCCGTGCAGTCGAGCACTCTGCGCATCTCCTCTTTTTCGAGATCTGCACACCCGCCGCAGGTTTTGGTTACGCCGGCATTTCTCTGAGCGGGAACCGCGACAAAGCTCCATTCATAAACATCGGTGATGTCATCAAGCACAGTGTGGCATTTCACGCCCGCGTACATTCTGCCCTTGATATGCGTACAGGGCTTTTGCAGCTTGTTGCCGCCGCAGACGGAGCAAATCTGTTTTCCGACGGCACAGGAGATGCTGACCTCCTTTTTGATGCCCGCATCAATTTCGCGAATGAGGTCTGCATTCCCTTCCGTCCGTACCATGTAGGCATTGGCGCGGAGGAAGTGATAGGGGAGTCCGCCAGCGGTTTTTCGTTCGGGATCGGCGCAGAGCTCTGTGCGGAAGATGCGTGCGGTCTGATTGCCGCAGCGGGGGTTGTGGTCGAAGATGCCGGTGACGCCGACAAAGCGTTCCGCAAGCTGTTTCAGCGCATGGTCGGAAAAGCAGTCACCGTCCCGGTCGATTTCATTGTCGCAGAGGATAATATCAAAGAGATAGACCTCATCGAGCGTATGCTCGCGCTTGGTAAAACGGTTGAGCTGATTCAGCAGCTCCTTCTGATCGATCATAGAAACCCTCCTTTGATTTTTCCGTTTCTCCGGCGGGTTTTGCCCGCCGGAGAAATCTCCGCATTCAGCTGCCGATATGGAGAACTGCGACCGCGCCGCTCATGAGGGGCTGGAAACCGATTCTGACCGAAACCGCGATGCGGTCGAGCTGGCAGTCAATCAGCCGGTCGGATTCAAGCAGCACATCTGAACCGGTCATCGCCGCGAGTGCAAAGTCTTTGGAAATGCCGATCACGGTATCGTCAGTCAGAGCGGCATCCTTGATGAGCTTTGCACCGAAGGGGAGGCAGACCTCTCCGCTGCTGCCGAGCGTGCGGTCCTGCATCTGCGCCATAGAGAGAATTGCCGCAGCATTCACCGGCGAAGCGACGACGGTTGTCAGATCGTAGTCGGTAAACTTGCCGTAGAGCGCAGTCAGGTCATCATAGGCGAGTGTACTGCCCGCGGAAGCAAACGGCGTCACGGAATTTTTGAGGACAGTGAGCGCCTTTGCAGCAATCGCGCCGGCAAGCTTTCTGCCGACTGCGCGCAGCATGACGGCAAAGACGTCAATACGCTGCTGACGGACAGTCTCATAGGAAGCCGAGATAATTCTGCCGAATTTATCGAGCGGAATGCTGTCGCCCTCCGTGATTACGGTCTTTTTCAGGCTGACGCCTTCATTTGTGACAGTGCTGTAGCTGCCGTCGGTTTCATCAATCGCAAAGCTTTTGCAGGCGGTCGCATTGACCGAAGCGGAGGCGGCTGTCAGCTCCGGCAGAACGGATTCCTCCATGCCGCGCTTGATTGCTCTGCGGACGAATTCCGGGAAGAGCACCGCGCTTTCGGTTGTTGTAAAAAATTTCTCGACCTTATCGCAGTCGGTGCCGGAAACGCGGATATCAAAGCGCTTGAGCTGACGCTCAAAAGCATCGAGGGATTCGAGCGGCGTGCCGGCATACTGTGCCGAGGGGTCTGCATCCTCCAGCGCCTGTGTAAAGGTGCGGTTTGTGAGATGATACATGCCTTTTTCAAGTTTCACAGAATCGTACATAAACTGATCTCCTTTCAGATTCCGGAAGCATCTGCTTCCTCGCGTTTTGTGCGGATGTTCCGCAGCTCAATTTCCTCCGCCTGCGCATTTTTGAGCCTTGCCTCCGCCAGCTCTGTTTCATCCTGCAAATTGATGATATCCCACTCGATCGCGGGTGTCAGTGCAAATCCTGCGCCGCGGAGGACGGCAGCACCGATTTTTTTGAGTACAGGACTTAATATGCGTCGGAAGTAGTCCAGTTCGGAGGTGAGAATATCCGCCTGCTGCTTGGACATCCGCTCGGTCGTGGACCACGAAAGTCCCAGCAGGAAGGGCGGGACGGAAAGCTTGGAGACAATCTGTTCGAGCAGCTGTCTGACCGGAATATTTGTGTCAAAGAGCTGATTCTCCGAGCCGATGACCTTGATGTCTATATCGCCGACCGCAACAAAATCCTGAACTTCGCCGCATTTTGCAGCTTGAATGCCTTCCTGCCATGCATCGGCAATCTGCTTTGCATGTTCTTTTGCAAAGGGTGCGCCGGCACTGTCAGGACGATAGGTCACGGCATAGCGGATATTGCCTGCCCTGTCATAATTCTGTCCGATGCAGGCAAAAATGCGCATCAGGATGCCGGAGACCGCAGGAAGCCCGCGCAGAACGGAAACGCCGTAAATTGCGCCGGCAGGGGGATCAAGTGCGGCAAAGAGAATGCGTTCGGGATGCGGCAGCGGCAGGGGGCAGCTGTTTTCGGCATTCCGGAGGAAGAAGTGCGGGTTTGCCTGCCCGTCGGCAGAAACGCCGAGTATCTGGGGATGTACGGTTACAAGTGCGGCGGGGACATCGTCATCGGTCAGAATTTCGCCGGCGGCATTGCCGTAGGTCAGCAGGCTGTCGAGCATCCGGTCGGCAAAGAGCTGCAGGGAGACGCCGGATGCATTGACCGGAACAGTGTCTGAGAAGCGGTCGAGAACTGCCTGCGCCTCGGGGTCGGGAACCGTGAGACGGAAACCGCCGGTCAGCCGGACGATTTTGTGAATCGCGGCATCAATGACCGGAACATGAAAGCGCAGGGCATCATAGAGAGCATATTCTGCGGGAGAGGGCGGCGGAGCGTCAGGGACACGGAGCAGATCAGCCGGAGCCGCTCTGGGCGCCGAGAGCAGCAGCGGAACGGATTCGCGCTGCACATTCTGTTTCCGCCCGTGTCTGAAAAAGAACGGAAAAGCCAATGGAACACCTCCTGAAAAATGAATGGATAAAGCGCGGATATTACAAGTGCTTCACAGAGCGCGCAAAAAACGCATCCTGACTGCCGGCATCGAGAACGGTAGCGACAAAGTACCGGATATCGTCCATTGCGTGATCGTGTTCCTTTCTCGGTGCATCCTGCCGTGCCTTATCATCCCAGACATAGAGTGAAAATTCGCGGAGCGCATCTTTGCATTCCGGCGAGATTCTGATTTCGCCCCTGAGCAGCGCATCCGCGGTTCTGTGGATGCCGGCAAGCACATCATTTTTAGCCGGAACGGCAGTGAACTCCCCGTGCCTGCGGATGCAGGCAAGAAAGCTTGCCGCCGAAGGGTCAAGGACAACCTGCCGGATGCACCGGTTTCCGGCGAGTTCTTTGAGCGCGGCATAGTGCTCCTCATCGGTGCGGGGGAGCGCGGTTTTCCGGGCATCATAATAGCTCTCGGCAATCCGGTACCAGCAGCCGCGGCAGAGCCCCCACAGTCCGAGTGAGGTCGGGTTCAGCGTGCCGTAATCGCAGGAAATCACGAATTCTTCCGGTTCCTCCGGCGGTTCCCCGACATGCAGTTCCGGCTTGAACATCGGATAAACCAGTCCTTGTGCGGCTGTCCAGACACCCCGGATATACCGGTCAAAGAATGCGCCGGTATAGAGCCGCTCATAGCGCCGGATGACCTCCGGCGAAAGTGAGGCATTGTCCTGCAAGGTGAAATGCAGATAGAGTGCGTGCTTTTCCTTTGCTTTGAGAATCCATTCGCGGTAGAACCAGTGCGCCGGATGTTCGGGATTGCAGGAGAACCAGATTTTAGAGCCGGGAACCGAGCATCTCGCAACCGCCTGTTCGACAAAGGAACGCGGCATCAGCGCACACTCATCCATCAGAACCCCCGCGAGGGTAATGCCCTGAATCAGCGCAGCAGCGCTCTCGTCCTTTCCGCCGAAGCAGTAGAAACGGTTGGTATGCCCGCTGAGCGTAAGGTCAAAATAGGAGCGGCTGATTTTCTCCTCGATGTGAAAGCCGAGGGTACGGAGCTGCGCAAAAAGCGGGACCAGCAGATTGCGCCGGACAGCGGTCATGGTTTTCCCGCAGATTGCAAAATTCTGATTGCGGAACTGAAAGGTGCCCCAAATCGCGAAGCCGAGCGCAAGCGCGGTTGTCTTGCCCGACCGGATTGCGCCGTCGCAGATAATTGCATCGAACCTCCGTGTCTCCGGCTCATTCCACCAGTTCAGAACCTTTCTCTGCTTCGGGGAAAAGCGAACCATTTTCGCCGGCTGGTTCATGCTGCACCTCCTCTCTGCACGGCGCACTGATTGCGGAGAGCAGCGCCTGAGCAGCTTCTGCGGATTCGCAGGCATATGCGCATTCGAGCAGCTTTTCCATTGCGCGCTGCCGGTCAGCGAGTTTGATTTCGATGCTGCCCTTGTCGCGCTTCATGCTGACCACATGGAACAGATCGAGATTTGCGAGCTGAGCCCGGGAGAGCGGCTCGTCCGAGAAGACGAGCACCGCCGCATCATTTGCCGTGCCGAACGCCAGTCTGGAAAGCCCGGCTGTAACGAGACTCTGAACGGGCAGAGCAGGCTGTGCAGCGAGCTGCCCAAGCCGGCGCCTGCAAGCAGATGATTGCAGCATTCCGAGACCTTCGTCCTCTGCGGTTTCGGGAGAGCAGCCCGCGCGGAGTGCTGCCTCCCGGACATTTCCGCAGTTGAGATACCAACGGCAGAAGGCTTTGTATTTTCCGGTTAAGTTGTTCGGCAAGAATGACCGACCTCCTTTCATAGGGGTAATCCGGCATATACCGTTTTCAGGGTTGAACGGCGGTGCGGGAGAGAGAACACATCGCAGTTCAAGCACGGTTCGGAACAGGAAGAAAATTGCACGTTTCCGTACAACGTTTTTATTTTAACAAATAATTTTCTGCATGATGCACAAAATTAAAACAGATGCGGTGCGTGACTTTGGCTGTGTCTCCGCCGGAGCAGGGGGGAGTATGTAAAATAATCATTCTTCTTTTGTGCAGATTGAAGGGAGATGCTTCTGCTGTGCGAACGGAATGAAAAATTATTGACAATCTGTGAATTATGTGCTATAATAAAAATGCTGTAAAACAATTATTTACGGAGGTGAAGAAAGTGGCAAACGGCGACAGTTGCGGGTCAAACGGGCGATTATGCAGATCTGACCGGAAAGACATGCGGTTTTGCGGAAAGCTGCTTTCTTTCCGGTAAACGAATCATGCAGTCACCCTGTGTATGACCCGTCATGCACAGGTTTTTTGTCCATTTGTCCCTTACGTCAGCGTTGAATTCCAGCACAGCTTCAACGAATGAAACGGAGGGTTGATTATGAATCATGAGGAAATGTCCGGAAAGCCGGATTACGCAGCGGAAATTGTCTCCATTATCCGCAGCAATGCATCCCCGAAATCTATTCAGGCACAGCTTGAGGATTATCACGAGAACGATATTGCGCAGATTCTGGAGCAGATTACCGTTCAGGAGCGGCGCAAGCTTTACAGGGTCTGTACGGCGGAAATGCTGGCTGAGATTTTCGAGTACGCCGAAGAAGAGGAAGCAGGCGCCTATCTGAATGAGATGGACATTCAGAAAGCAGCGGCAGTTATCTCGGAGCTTGAAACCGATACCGCCGCAAATGTTCTGCACATTATCGAAAAAGAAAAGCGCAAGCTGATTATTGATGCAATTGCACCGGATATCCGGAAGGAGATCCGCCTGATTGCCTCCTTTGATGAGGACGAGATCGGCAGCAAAATGACGACAAACTGTATCATCATCCGCGAGAACCTGACGGTAAAGCAGGCGATGAATGAGCTGGTGCATCAGGCGGAAGAAAATGACAATATCACAACACTCTTTGTCACGGACGAAAACGGAGAGTTCTACGGCGCGCTCGGTCTGAAGGAACTGATTACGGCACGAAGCTCCACATCGCTCGAAAGCCTGATTGTGACTTCCTTTCCGTACGTTTATGCAACGGAAACAATCGACGACTGTATTGAAAAGCTGAAGGATTATTCGGAAAGCATCATCCCGGTTCTGGACAATGCCAATAAAATGCTCGGTGTCATCACCTCACAGAGCATCATTGAGGTCGTGGATGACGAGATGGGCGAGGACTATGCAAAGTTTGCAGGTCTGATTGCAGAAGAAGATTTGCAGGAGCCGCTCGGGCAGAGTATGAAAAAGCGGTTGCCCTGGCTGCTGATTCTGCTCGGACTGGGGCTGCTGGTTTCCTCGGTAGTCGGTGTGTTTGAGAAGGTTATTTCGCAGCTGACGCTGATTATGGCGTTCCAGTCGCTGATTCTGGATATGGCAGGTAATGTCGGAACCCAGTCGCTTGCCGTGACCATCCGTGTTCTGACGGATGAAAACCTGAGCTTCAGGCAGAAATGGCATCTTGTAATGAAGGAAATGCGGGTCGGTCTCTGCAACGGACTTCTGCTGGGAATTTTGTCATTCCTGTTTGTCGGCGTCTTTATTATGGCGGTCAAGCGCCGAACGGCGCTGTTTGCCTTTGCGGTTTCCGGCTGTATCGGCATGTCCCTGATGTTTGCCATGCTGATTTCCAGCGCAGTCGGAACACTGATTCCGCTGTTTTTCAAAAAGATGAAGGTGGACCCGGCAGTGGCGTCCGGTCCGCTGATTACAACCGTGAACGACTTGGTTGCGGTTGTAACCTATTACGGAATCAGCTGGATTCTGCTTCTGAATGTCCTGCATCTCGGCTCATAACAAGAAAGCCTGCCGTACCGGCTCAACCGGTGCAGCGGGCTTTTCCGTTTTTTGAGCTGCCGTTCGGGAACACACATACGGCGGATGGAATCCGGATAACCTATCCGGAACTGTATAAAAGTATTTTGCCGGATTTGTTGTATCATGCGATTATCGGGAAACTGAAAATAAAAAAGATTCATTTTATCTATGATTTCTGCAAAAAATGAATTGCAATCCGTGTAGAAAATTGATATGATAAAACTGGGAGTATAGAAACAACTCTCAGTTTTTTCTATTATTAATATTATGGGGGAAAAATATGAAACAGAAACGGATTTTAGCAGCCGTTACGGCTGCGCTTTGTTCGTGCAGTATGATCGGCGTTATGCCGCATACCGCACCCGCTGTGCCGGCACAGGCCGCGTCAACCATCTCAAATCCGTTCATCCTTTCGGATGTTCCGGATGATGACATTATCCGCGTCGGCGACACCTATTACATGGTGCATACAACCATGTTCTTTACGCCGGGTGTGCCGATCATGAAATCGAAAGACCTCTTCTCGTGGGAAATCTGCGGCTATGTCTACGATAAGTATGCGGACGGCGCAAAGCAGAATCTCCAGAGCGGTCAGCATGACTACGCGCACGGACAGTGGGCAACCTCATTGCGCTACTACGACGGAAAATTCTATGTTTTCTTCGGCAGCTACGGCACCGGCAATTCCTACATCTACTCTACCGATGACATCGAAAGCGGCAACTGGAACCGCGTCGAGCTCCGCGGGATGTATCATGACGCTTCGATGCTCTTTGACACCGACGGCAGAAAATACCTTGTCTACGGCGGCGGCGAAATCAAGATCAAAGAGTTCAATGACACGATGACCGATTTCAAGAGCGGTGAGCGCACGCTCTTTAAGACGAATCTCTCCGGCCTTGCCGGTGAGGGCTCGCATATTCACAAGGTCGGCGATTACTACTATGTGTTCATTATCGCTTGGCCGAGCGGTTCTATCCGTACCGAATACTGCTACCGCAGCAAATCCCTGACCGGCGAATGGGAGGGCAAGGTCGTTCTTCAATCCGGTCTGGGCAATTACGGCAGCGGCGTCGCGCAGGGCGGCATCATCAATACACCGGACAACAAATGGTACGGTCTGTTCTTCCAGGATCACGGCTCCCTCGGCAGAGTGCCGGTTCTGGTTCCCTGCACATGGCAGAATGACTGGCCGGTCTTCGGCGAAAGCGGCAAGGCGCCGACTACGCTGACCGTTCCAGACGGCTATAAGGGCACGTTCCTCGCAAAAGACGATGATTTCAATTACAGCTCCAACAAGCTTGACTATGTCTGGCAGTGGAATCATAATCCGGACAATTCCGCATGGTCTGTTACCGACCGTCCCGGCTATTACCGCATTACGAATAAGTCAACGGCAAGCAACATCTTCTGGGCGCGCAATACGCTGACAATGCGCACCGAAGGTCCTGCCTGCTCCGGTGTGGTAAAGCTTGATACCTCCGGCATGAAGCCCGGCGATCATGCAGGTCTTTCCGCATTCCAGTTCCACTACGGCAATGTCGGCGTCTATCTCACCAATGACGGAACCCGCAAAATCTATGCCTCCAGAAACGGCGGCGGCGATGAGGTTTCAAATGCAAGCGATAAGAAGATCGAAGAAGTCAACATGAACGGAAAGGAAATCTACCTCAAGGCAGATTACCAGTTCAACAATGTCGGCAGCAACGGTCTCATAACAGGCGATGCCAACAAGGCAAACTTCTACTATTCCTATGATGGCAGCAGCTGGACCAAGATCGGCGATACGCTGAACATGGATTACAGCCTGAAGCTCTTTACCGGCTACCGCAATGCGCTTTACAGCTACGGCACCTCGAACACCGGCGGCTATGCCGATTTCGACTTCTTTGATTATGAACGCGCCGACTGGAATGTTCCGACGGTCATCGAACAGGATCCGGACGGCTACTGGTTCCACTATACCTTTGAAAAGGGAACAGAGAGCTTTTCGGGCAGAAGCGGCGAAACCCTCGCAACCTCCACTGCGGAAAAGTATGCAGGCAATCAGTCCCTCGCCGTGACCGGACGCACCGCTTCATGGAACGGTCCGGCACATACCCTGAGCACAGCAGTCTGCGAGCCCGGAAAGGCTTACAGCTTCAGCGTCAATACCAAGTATACCAGCGGCTCCGACTCTAACCTCTTCCACTTCACGCTCCAGTATACCGGCGCGGACGGAGAGGTTCACTACGACAAGATCGTTTCCGGTACCGTCATGAAGGGCGAATGGGTACAGCTCGCAAACCAGTCCTATACCATTCCGGAAGATGCATCCGATATGCGCATCTATGTGGAAACCGATTCCGGCTCCGACAGCTTTTACATCGACGAGATGATCTGCGCAGATGAAGGCGTAAAGATTGATGGCGCCGGCGCTTCCTCCTTTGTGCTCGGAGACGTCAACAGCGACGGCACGATCAATGCCGCAGACTTCTCCCTCGCAAAGCACGGCATGGAAAACGAATTCAAGAACAGCACCGCAAAGCTCGCAGCAGACGTTGACCGCAACGGCACCGTCACGGAAGCCGACCTGAGATGGTACTACGACTTCCTCCTCGGCAATACGAAGGCATATCCGGAAAAGGCAGATCCGATTTACAATCCGAGCGATTATGATTATGATCCGAATCTCCAGTATCACGAGCCGAACAGACCGAACGAGAACTATCTCGATGACTGCGCACAGGCAGGCACGATCGTCAAGGAGTATTACAGCGGCATCAACGGCAGCAAGGCAATGAACGTCTATCTGCCCTACGGCTATGACGAATCCAAGAAATACAATGTCTTCTACCTGATGCACGGCGGCAGTGAAAACGAGAATACCTGTTTCAGCAATGACGTCAAGATGAACAAGATTCTTGACCACATGATTAAGAACGGCGAAATCGAGCCGATGATCGTAGTCACACCGACCTTCAATAACTGCCCGAACATCGACGGAAACGGCGGCGCAGGCTCTGTCTGGGATGAGATGCGTCAGACCATTATCCCGTACATCGAGAGCAAATATTCCACCTATGCGGAATCGACTACAATCGACGGACTCAAGGCTTCGAGATATCACCGTGCATACGGCGGCTTCTCAATGGGCGGCGGCTCCACATGGAATATGTTCATCAACAATCTGGATATCTGCGCATACTACATGCCGCTTTCCGGTCACTGCTGGAGCGGTCTGAGCGGTATTCAGGGCGCGATCGACAAATTCGGATTCCAGAAGGACGAATACTACATTCTGGCTGCAACCGGCGATCAGGATATCGCATACGGCAATATGAGAGGTCTGATGGATTCGATGAAGAATGATACCACGCACTTCACCTATACATCCGACTTCTCTCAGGGCAACTTCTACTTCCTCCTTGCAAACAGCAACGACGGCAACAAGAAGACCCACTGGTGGGGCTTCGTCAGATGGTATATCTACGATGCGCTCCCGCACTTCTTCCACGAGAAACAGTAAAAATTCAGATGATGCAATGCCGCGCACCGGAATGAACCGGTGCGCGGCTTCTTTTTCAGAAACATAATAAAAAAGAAAAAATCTCTTGCATGTTTCCGGTATATGTGATATAATAAAAGAAATATGTCCGGTTGCACAAATCAGGACAAAAAGAAAGCCGGCGGATGCCTCTGCCGGAACATGTGAAGAACAGGAACAGGAGCGTAGGAAAAATGGTATTTTCAAACCTGATTTTTATATATTTGTTTCTGCCGGCATGTCTGCTATGCTACGGGCTCTCACCGAATCTGAAAATCAAGAATCTGACACTGATTGTGTTCTCGCTGATTTTCTATGCATGGGGAGAGCCGATCTATATTCTGCTGCTGCTGACAAGCGTATTTGTGAATTACCTGTTCGGACTTGGAATGGGGAGCTGTCAGAAAAAGGAGAATGAAAAACTTTCAAAAGTGCTGCTGACCTGCAGCCTGATCTTCAATATCGGATTGCTCGGCGTGTTCAAATACAGCGGCTTTATTACGGAAAACCTGAACCGGATTCCGGGCGTACACCTCCCCGTCCCGAAACTGACGCTCCCGATCGGCATCAGCTTTTATACGTTCCAGATTCTTTCCTATATCATAGACCTGTACTGGGAAAAGATTGATGTGCAGAAAAATCCGCTGCACCTGCTCCTGTATATCTCAATGTTCCCGCAGCTGATTGCCGGACCGATTGTCCGTTACAGCACAATAGCAGAAGAAATCAATAACCGGAAAACAACGCTGCTCGACCTGAGCGAAGGCCTGACCCGCCTGATGATCGGTCTGGCAAAAAAAGTCATTCTCGCGAATCATCTCTCCGTTATCGTCAAGGAATTCTTCGGAACAGAGGGCGTCAAACTCTCCGTCGCCGGAACATGGTATGCCGTGATTGTCTATGCCATGCAGATTTACTTCGATTTTTCCGGTTATTCGGATATGGCAATCGGTATGGGCAGGATGTTCGGCTTCCACTTTGATGAAAACTTCCGGCATCCGTTCCTGTGCAAGGATATTTCGGAATTCTGGCAGCGCTGGCATATTTCGCTCGGAACCTTCTTCCGTGACTATCTGCTCTATGTTCCGATTTTCGGAAAGCGCAGAAAATACGGCGGACTGTTTCTGGTCTGGTTCTGCACCGGCCTCTGGCACGGCGCAAGCTGGAATTTCATTATCTGGGGTCTGTATTTCGGAGTGTTCATTCTGATTGAACAGCTGATCGGAAAGAAGCGAATCAGAAAGATTCCGCTGGTTATCCGTCATATTTACAGCAAAATCGTCATTATTGTCGGCTTCGGCATCTTCTATTTTGAAAAGCTCAGCAGACTCGGCGAATTTTTCAAGAATCTGGTCGGTCTGAATCACAATGTCCTCTGGGACAATGTCACGGAGCTTTCAATCAGGAACAATCTGTTCCTGCTGATTGCCGCACTGATCTGCTGCTTCCCGCTCTATGACGGACTGCAAAAGCTGCGGAGCAGAAAGCCCGGTGCCGTTTATGCCGTTGATGCCTTCCAGATTATCGCCAATGCGGGGATGCTCGCGATGAGCAGCATTCTGCTTGTCGATGCGACAAATAACCCGTTCCTCTATTTCCGCTTCTGATGAAAGAAAGGAACCGAACATGAACAAAGCACGCATTCTGCCGGTGCTCCTTCCGGCGCTGTGCTGTATCCTCTGCGGATGCGGCAAAAAGGACGCAGATTCCGGAAAAGTAAAGGACAGCGAATCCCGCTATTCCACGCAGACATTCCGCACGCACCAAAAGACGCTGAACGGCGTCAGCACGGATATCCCTGCGGGCGCCTGCGAGAAGATGACGCGGACTACGGTCGATTCTCAGATCGGCAAGGCGCAGTATTCAACTGTCCAGTACCGGAATGAACACGGCGACCCGCTGCTGGAATATGAGATTACGCTGGATACCAGCGAACAGAACGACATTACCTGCTATGAATACGAGTACAACGACAAGGGACAGAAGCTCTGGGAATGCAAATATTCCACGGTTCTCGGAGACCCCCGCGTCGTTGAGATGTACTATCAGTATACCGACGTCACGGACGAGCCGGTCGCGATTGAGAACTATGAGGACGGCCTCCCCTCTTTTCTGATTGAGCAGTTTTATGACGATTACGGCAATTACCTCGGAGTTTATACCGAGTATTATGACCGGTCTGACTTAACAACACGCAAAAAAGAGATTATCTTCAAAGTGAAAGAGGTCGAGACCGAATGCGAATACGATGACAGCGGACATCTGATCAAAAGCCGTATGTATAAAACCGAGGACAAGCTCAAGTCCGAGAGAACATACAGCTATGACGAAAACGGCAACCGCATCAAGGAGGACGCGCTGTATCAGTCCGATGTGAAGGCACCGTATTACCACATTTTGAAGGAATCGCGCTATGATGACAGCGGCAATGCCGTTTTCAGCGATGACACATACTGGGATTTTGGGAATACAATCGTAAAAAAGACAACCTATGAGCGGGAATACGATTCGGAAAACCGTCTGATTCAGGTCATCACAACCTACCTTGACGGCGGCACCGAAACAACGACGTATTCCTATGAACCGCTCTGAACGGGCATACCCTTCAAAGAGAAAGGAGCATACCAAATGGCGCAGAAAGAGATGCCGGAACAGAAACAGCCGGCACAGAAGCCGCGCAGACCGAAACCGCAGGAGGAACTGACAGACCGCCGGACAGCAATCCGGCAGGCGCGTGCCGTCCGCAGGGATGCGGCAGCGAAAGAGGAACCGGGTGCAAAGGCGCGTGCGGCAAAGGCTGCGAATTCAATTATGGAACATGCCGATCCTGCCCCGCCGCGCAGACCGGCGCGCCGCAAAACAGCACCGAAACCCGTTTCCAATCAGAGCGGAAAATTCGGCTGGCTGGACGAAACCGCAAAAACAGAAGAAAACCGCGCAGATGCGGATGAAATTGTTGCAATCCTCCGGGAGGAATCTCAGAGCCGTACAGCAAAGCATCCGAATGCAGCAAATAAGCACGCGGAGCATTCCGCTGAGGGGCGTGTTCTGCGGGAGCCTCACCGCTTTTCCGCAAAGCGTGCGCTGATGTCCGAAGCGGAGGCGGAAGATCAGTACCGCAGAACCGTTAAGAATGCCAGAAGTGAGGTTCGTGCGCTTGCACGGAAAACCGACCGTGCATGGAAAAAAGAGGCGTCCGGCATTCAGGCGAAAATCAAGGGCGAGCATTCCGCTAAAATCGCCGCAAAGTTCAATATCGCGGTCTGCCTGATTATGCTGTTCGGCATTGCCGCGGGTATGCTGCTGCTGAAGCGCCCGACTGTTTCGATGGAGGAAAACCGGACGCTGGCTAAAATGCCGTCCTTTTCGTCGGAAAAGTATTTCAGCGGCGAATATACCAACGGCGTTGCAGAATATTACAACGATACCGTTCCCTTCCGTTCGACGTTCAAAGCCCTGACACAGAAGTTCCGGAAGCATCTGGGACTGACCGGCGGACCTGTCATTCACGGCGGCGCGCCCGTTATGGATGAGGACCGGCCGTCAGAAGTGACCGAGATGACCGCAGTTACAGTCACAAAGTCAACCGATCCGGATATTTCCGTTACGACAACCAAATCCACCACGACAACTGCCGCCGCCACGGAGCAGCAGGAGGAAGAGGTTCAGGGCGGCGAAATGGGCAAGAACAGCATCCTGATTGTCAATAAGCGCGGAATCATGCTGTTCGGAGCCGGAGAAAAAACAGGCGCCGGATACGCACAGATTCTGAATCGCTTCCAGCAGGATCTCCCGAATGTGCAGATGTATAATATGGTCATTCCGACGGTCTGCTCGTTCTATACGCCGGATGAATTCAAGAAGCTGATCAAGAGCGAAAAGGCAAACATCGACTATCTCAACAGTCAGCTGATCGGCGTGAAGCCGGTCGATGTCTACACCGCACTGGAGGCACACAAGGACGAGCCGATCTATATGCGGACAGACCATCACTGGGCATCGCTCGGCGCATTTTATGCCGCGGAGAAGTTTTCTGCGGTGGCGCGTGTGCCGTTTGCCAGAATCGAAGAATATGAGAAGAACACAAGAGACGACTATGTCGGAACACTGTACGGCTATTCCGGTGACATTACGCTGAAAGAGAATCCGGAGGAATTCTCCTGGTATGTGCCGAATGCGCCCTTCCGGACAACCTATTACACGAGAAACCTGGTCAAACAGTATGAAGGAAGCTTCTTCATGAACATGAAGAACGTCGCGCCTGTCAGCTACTATATGGTATATATGGCAGGCGACGATCATATGGTTCATGTTCAGACCGAGGTGAAGAACGGAAGAAAACTCGCGGTGATTAAGGACAGTTACGGCAATGCGCTGATTCCGTGGCTGACGTCGTCATTTGAGGAAATCTTCGTCATTGATATGCGCTATTTCAACGTCAACGCGATTCAGTTCATGAAGGATAAGGGCGTGACAGACGTTCTGTTCTGTATGAACAGCTTCAGCGCGAACGGCGGAAACGGCAGAAAAATTGATACAATCCGTACACAGTGAACCTGTGCGCGGAGAAAATAAAGAAAGGAGCATACAAATTATGACCAAGCAGGAAGCAATGGAGGCACTGACCCCGATTTTTCAGGAGCTGTTTGATGATGACAGCATTGAGCTGACGGAAGAAATGACAGCCGCAGACGTTGAGGGCTGGGACAGCGTTGAGCATTTCAATCTGATTTCGGAGATTGAGAGCCGGTTCAATATGCGTTTTAAGATGAAAGAGGTCTCCGGCATGAAGAATGTCGGTGAGCTTGCAGAGATTGTAGCGGCACGCGGTACGCAGCCGTGAACGCTTTCTCTTCTGAGCCGGCGCAGGAAATGTTCAGTACAGAGGATTCTGACAGCCGCCCTGATATCCCAGCAAAAACAATCCGGAAAGGTCTGATGACATGAAACAGCAGATGCGCTTTTTCTACCCGCTTTCCGATTCCGACCGGGAAGTACTGGTCAAAGAAATGCAGCAGGCAGAGTTTCTGAAACATCTGCCGGAGCTTATGCAAAATATGCAGGCGGAGTTTGCCGCCTTGCAGAATACCGTTGCAGAACTGCAAAAAACAGTTGAAGAATTGCAGAAATCTGCGGAAGCCCGTGCGGAAACCGTAAATGCGGTTACGGAGAAACATGCAGCTGCCGGAGACGGACGGGACACAATACAGCCGCGGGAAACAGAAACGCCGGGGCTTGAAATCAAAGACGGCGTTTTGATCCGCTACACCGGAAATGCGGACACAGTGACCGTGCCGGACGGTGTGAGGGAGATCGGTGCGCGTGCATTTTATAACTGTTCCTTCCTGAACTATGTGCATTTCCCGGCAACAGTCACAATGATCGGTGCATTTGCATTTTCCTGCTGCGATCTGCGGGAACTGCACCTGCCGGCACAACTGCGGGTCATTGGGAAAAGTGCCTTTGCAGACAACAGCAATCTGACCGAAGCTGATATTCCCGATCCTACGGAGGAAATCGGAGATAACGCCTTTATGGGCTGCGACGCCCTGCAAAAGGTGTATCTGCCGGATTCCCTGCGTATATTGGGCAGATTCCCCTTCGGAATGCAGAGCCGGGATATCACATTCACATTCGGCTATAAATACGGTGTCAAGCTGCGTCCGTATTACAAAATCCTGAGTGTATCCTGCCCCGAAGCCGCAGAGCAGTTCCGGAAAATCTATAAATTCTGACCGTCTGTCCGCAAAATATACAGCATTCGGACGGTTTTCGGAAAAATGAAAAAAATTCGCAAAAGCCCTTGCATTTTGGAATGAAATGTGATATAATAGTACAGCATTTGAATATCCGCCTGTCCTTGACAGGCGAGGTCAAGATGCCGAACGGGTGCAGAGACAGCCGTCTGCTGTGATCCGTCAAACATTCTGACAAATGGATGGTCCGCTGCATTCGTCCCGCACTGAATGTGCTGAAAATTCAGAAGATGAAGGGAATTCGCAGAGTGCATGATTTGCCCTGCGCGAGGTAAGAACATCCGTAAACAATTCAAGGAGGAAACTCAAATGAACGCATTGGAGCAAATCAGCAAGTCCAGCATGAAGGAAAATGTCCCGGAGATCAATGTCGGTGACACCGTCAAGGTGCATGTCCGCATCCAGGAAGGCGACAAGAGCAGAATTCAGGTCTTTGAAGGTACCGTAATTGCGAAAAAGCACGGCGGCATCAGCGAGACCTTTACTGTCCGCAGAGTCGCACACGGCGTCGGCATTGAGCGTGTGTTCCCGGTACATTCCCCGGCTGTTGACAAAGTCGAGATCGTCCGCAAGGGCGTTGTCCGCAGAGCAAAGCTCTACTATCTGCGCGGCAGAGTCGGAAAAGCGGCAAAGGTCAAGGGCCTGGTTCGTTGATTGCAAACAAGCGAAAGGGGACTGGCGCAGTCCCCTTTCGTTTTACCCGTGTGTTTATGAATCTGAATAGTGAAAGAGGCTGAATTATGGCGGAAAAACAGAAAAAGAATGCCGGACTGTCCTTCCTCTGGGACGTTCTGGATATTGCGGAAACCGCAATCGCGACCGTCTTTGTTTTTCTTTTAATCTTTGCCTATCTGCTGAGAACTGTTACCGTTGACGGCAGGTCTATGGAGCCGACACTTTATGATAAGGATCAGATTCTGATTGTCACATCGCTTTATAAGCCGACAAACGGAGATATCATTGTCATCAATGACGAAAAGGGCGGCTTCTTCGCAGATGATGCCGAAACATCCGTTTATGAATCCGGCGGGCTGAAAATGGTCATCGTCAAGCGGCTGATTGCAAAGGGCGGAGATACGATTGATATTGACCCGGACAACGGCACCGTTGCCGTAAACGGAAAGCAGCTCCAGGAGGATTATATTAAGGAACTGACCAAAACGGCAGGCAATGCCTTTACCTATCCGTTTACGGTTCCGAAAGGATATCTTTTCGTCATGGGCGATAACCGCATGGGCAGTACGGACAGCCGGTTTGAACAGGTCGGTCTGATTCCGGAGGATGATGTAATCGGTGCCGCCGTCATGCGGTACGGCAGAGCGGAAAAGCTCTGCAAATCGTGGCGTGACCGCTTTGCATGGCTGCTGTGATGAAAAAATATAAGAACTATTGAACAACCGGAAACGGAGGCAGCTTTATGGCAGAACCTTCTGAAAGAAAGAATTCGGAAAAAGATGAGGCGCAGACGGGCGCTGTTTCGGCAGAGGAAATTTCGCAGAGATTGAAAAAACCTACAAAAACATCCCTGTTTGCAGCGCTTGAGGAACAGGAAGCAAAGGCGGAAGAAGCGTCATCCGCAGAGGAAGAAAAGGAACCGTATTCCGTAAAAAATTTCCTCGGTGACGTGCTGGATATGATCGAATCCGTGATTGCATCAATTTTTGTAGTCATGCTGGTCTATGCATTTCTGTACTGCACCGCCAATGTGGAGGGAACCTCTATGGTTCCGACCCTGAAAAACGGGGACAGGCTGGTGGTATCGCGCCTCAGCAAAGACTTTGAAACCGGCGATATCCTGATCCTCAATAATAATGCAGGCTATACGCTCAACGCCGCCGGAGAAGTGGTAAAAGGCCCCGGCATCCGGAGTGACGGCAAGGATAAGCGGATCGTCAAAAGACTGATCGCACAGAGCGGTCAGCAGGTCAACATCGACTTTATAGAGGGCATTGTCTATGTGGACGGCAAAGCACTGGAGGAACCGTATACAAACTGCCTTTCCAAGCAGCAGTGCGCAACTTTTGATTTTCCGCTGACAGTTCCGGAGGGGTATGTGTTTGTCCTCGGAGATAACCGGGAAGTTTCGCTCGACAGCCGTGATCCGAGAGTCGGTCTGGTTCCGAGAAGTGAAATTGTCGGAAAGGTGATTCTGCGGATTACGCCGTTTTCCAAGTTCGGTTTTGTGAAATAAGAAGGATACAATATGAATGATATGAAGGATATTCAGTGGTTTCCCGGTCATATGGCGAAAACCGGAAGGATGATTGCAAAAAGTCTTCCGCTGGTCGATGCCGCCGCAGAACTGCTGGATGCCAGACTCCCGCTGAGCAGCCGCAATCCGGAGCTCGGCAGGCTGACCGGAAAAAAGCCGCGTCTTGTCATTCTCAACAAGGCGGATATGGCAGACCCGAATGTGACACAGCAATGGATCCGGTATTTTCAGAAGCAGGGGCTTGCCGTCATGACAGCGGATTCCAAATCCGGAAAAGGCGTAAAGCAGTTTGCACCGGCACTGCGCAGCCTGCTTCACGAACAGCTTGCAAAGCTCGAAGCGAAGGGTATGAAGGGCAGACCGATCCGTGTGATGATTCTCGGAATTCCGAATGTCGGAAAATCCTCGCTGATTAACCGGCTTGCAGGCGGAAAGCGTGCGAAAGCCGAGGATCGCGCCGGCGTTACCCGAACCCAGCAGTGGATCAAGACCGCCGACGGCGTGGAATTGCTGGATACCCCCGGCGTTCTCTGGCCGAAGCTCGACGATCAGGAGGTCGCTGTCCGGCTTGCCATGACCGGCGCAGTCAGAGATGACATTCTCGACAAAGAGGCACTTGCCGCAAGACTTCTGACCATGCTGCACAAGCAGTATCCGCAGACGCTCAGCGAGCGGTATAAAATCGCACCGGAAACCGAGGCGGAGGGGTTTGAATATCTCGAAATGACTGCAAAAAACCGCGGGATGCTGCTTCCGGGCGGCGTTCCGAATACCGAGCGTGCCGCAATTATGCTGCTTGATGAATTCCGTGCGGCAAAGCTTGGAAGGATCTCGCTCGAAAGACCGGAATAAAGGAGAAGGAAAAATGGAGCCGAATGTAAAATACAGACCCGGAGCACTCGGATTGATCGGATTGATCTTTTTGCCGATCGGTTTGCTGTTTCTGATTCTCGGCATTGTGATTCCGTCGGAAGCAATCAGCGGCTCGTCCGCCGTGTTCAAAGGTGTATTCTGCGGTGTCGGCGGGCTGTTTGCCGTTCTGGGCGGTATTTTCCTCGGCATATCCGTGATGCAGCACAGCAAAATTAAAAAACTGGTTGCTGCCGGAAATTACATTATGGCGGATTTTACCGGCGCAAATCTTAATATGAGCATTGAGATAAACGGGATGAACCCCTACCGCGCGGAGTTTCAGTTTGTTGATCCGCTCGGCGGCGTGCATGTATTCCGCAGCCGGAATATCATGACTGACCCGACACCGGCTCTGACCGGACGTCAGGTGCGCGTCTATGTCGATCCGCAGAATTATGACAATTATTACGCGGATATTGACAGCATTCTGACTGTTCACTGATTCATTCCCGAAGAAAAGGCGGTGTGACATAATGCCGAAAGCACTGAAAGTCTATCAGGCGCTTTTTGATTTTGATGAGGAAGTGCGGGTGCATTTTCCGGTGTTCTGCGGCGTGGACGAAGCCGGCAGAGGTCCGCTCGCGGGCGATGTCTATGCTGCCGCCGTAATTCTGCCGCCCGGAATTGTCATTCCCGGCCTCAATGACAGCAAAAAACTCAGCGAGGAAAGAAGAGAATCCCTCGCTCCGGTCATCAAAAAAAATGCAGTTGCATGGAGTGTTGCCTCGGCATCGGTTGCCGAAATTGAACGGCTCAATATTTTGCAGGCGGCACTGCTTGCCATGCACAGAGCCGTCGAAGGACTGAGCATTCAGCCGGAATTTGCCCTCGCGGACGGCAATCAGCCGCCGGTTCTGCCGATGCAGGTCGGAACGCTGATTCACGGCGATGCCAAGTCCGCAAGCATTGCAGCGGCATCCGTTCTCGCGAAAACGGCGCGTGATGCCTCGCTCCGCGAACTGGATGCGCTGTATCCGGAGTACGGATTTGCAGCGCACAAGGGCTACGGTACCAAAGCACACTATGCTGCGATTGAGCAGTACGGGCTCTGTCCGGCACACAGACCCTCTTTCCTCAAAAAATTCTATGAGCGGCAGGGGTGATCTGCGGGAAATCGGCAGTCTCGGCGAAACGGCTGTCTGCGCATTGCTGGAACGGCAGGGCGCAGAAATTCTCTGCCGGAATTATACCGTCCGCGGCGGCGAGATTGATGTGATCGCAAGGCTTGGGGAATGGCTGCTGTTCGTCGAGGTCAAAACAAGAAAAACCGGTGCGCTGGTTTCCGGCGCTGCTGCGGTTGATACAAAAAAGCAGCGGTTCATTATCCGTGCGGCTGAGCAGTATCTGCTGCGGTTCCCGAATGATTTGCAGCCGCGGTTTGATGTTGCGGAGGTCGAGTATTCCGGTCAGACAGTACGGCATATCACATACTTTCCGGCAGCCTTTGATGCTTCAGACTACAGATGAGGAATCCGGCGTCTGACTGTTCGGAACAGATATCAGGATAAAGAATAATGTTTATGCTACGAGCATTTTCAGGAGGTTTAACTATGTTCTATCACAGCACACGAAACAAGGCACTCTCTGTCAGCAGTGCAGAGGCAATCGCACAGGGCATCGCTGCCGACGGCGGACTTTTTGTGCCGGATTCCGTTCCGGAGCTGCGCGAGGAAGACTTTGAGGCACTCAAGGGGCTTTCATATGCAGAACGCGCCGCCCGCCTTTTCAAGCTTTATCTCACCGATTTTACTGATGAGGAGCTGCGTGAATGCACGCACAATGCCTATGAAACAGGCTCCTTTGAAACACCGGATGTGCAGGAAATTACGACACTTGCAGACGGCTCGATGCTGCTGGAGCTCTGGCACGGCCCGACCTGCGCCTTCAAAGATATGGCGCTTCAGATTCTGCCGCATTTTCTGACCCGTTCGATTCAGAAAACCGGAATTGACAGAGAGGTTGTCATTCTGACCGCGACCTCCGGCGACACAGGAAAGGCTGCACTTGCAGGCTTTCAGGATGTTCCCGGAACCCGGATCATGGTCTTTTATCCGGAGGACGGCGTCAGCTCCATGCAGAAACGTCAGATGCAGACGCAGGAGGGCGAAAATGTCCGTGTCTGCGCCGTAAAAGGTAATTTCGACGACTGCCAGAACGGTGTCAAGGCAATCTTTACCGATCCGGAGATGCAGGAGGCACTTGCACGGAACGGAATGCAGTTTTCCAGTGCGAATTCCATCAACTGGGGCAGACTCGTCCCGCAGATTGTGTACTATGTCTCTGCTTATGTGACTATGCTTGAAAAAGGCATTCTTGTGCCCGGACAGCGCTTTGTACTGACCGTTCCGACCGGTAATTTCGGCAATATTCTTGCGGCATGGTATGCAAAGCAGATGGGCGTTCCGGTTCAGCATCTTGTCTGTGCCTCCAATATCAACAAGGTTCTTACAGACTTCATTGACACCGGTATCTATGACCGCAACCGCGATTTCCATGCAACGGTTTCGCCTTCGATGGATATTCTGATTTCTTCCAATCTTGAACGGCTGCTCTATCACATGACCGGCGAGGATGACGCACAGATCCGGGAATGGTTCGGTGCGCTGAAAACTGCGGGCAGATATGAAATTCCCGCAGAACTGAAAAACCGCATTCAGGCAGAATTTTCCGGCAGCTTCTGGGACGATGCCGCGACAAAGGATATGATCGGCAAGGTCTTTGCAGAGAACGGATACCTCAGTGATACCCACACCGCTGTCGGCATCTGCGCGGCACGCGACTACACCGCGAAATCCGCCGAAAAATATCCGATGCTGATTGCATCGACCGCAAACCCCTACAAATTCGGGAAAGCCGTTCTGGAGGCAATCGGCGGAGACACCGATGCCGATGAATATGAGATTCTCGACCGGCTTCAGGAAAAAAGCGGCATGAAAATTCCTGCGGCGCTTGCAGACCTGAAGACCAAAGAGGTTCTCTTCCGTGACTCCGTTGCGCAGGATCAGATGCCGGCGTATGTCCGGGAAAAGCTGGGCATTCAGTGAGCCTGTTTGTTATAGGGGACACCCATCTCTCCTTCGGGACGGAAAAGCCGATGGATATTTTTGCGGGCTGGGAGAATCACACGCAGCTGCTGCACGATGCATGGGTGCGTTTGGTTCAGCCAGAGGATACAATCGTGCTGGCGGGCGATATTTCATGGGGCATGAATATGGATGAAGCCCTGCCGGATTTCGCTTGGCTGGATGCGCTGCCCGGAAACGAGAAGATCATCCTCAAAGGAAACCACGACTACTGGTGGACAACCATGAAGAAAATGCAGGCTTTCTTCTCAGACCATCAGCTCCGGACTTTGCGGATTTTGCACAACAACTGCTACGTCTATCAGAATACCGGCATCTGCGGTACGCGCGGCTGGGTCAATATGGAACAGGGAAGCGGCGACGATTCCGCAAACGCGAAAGTGCGTGCGCGGGAAGCCCAGCGGCTTGATGTTTCGATCGGCGCTGCGGAGCAGCAGGGGCTTGCACCGGCTGTGTTTCTGCATTATCCCCCGATCTACGGCGCAAGCTGTAATTACGAAATGCTCGATGTGCTTTGGAAGCATCAGATCAAAGACTGCTGGTACGGGCATGTCCACGGAAAATCTCAGCATAAATATGCAATCAACGGAGAGCGGGACGGCATCCGCTATCACCTGATATCCGGAGATTATATACAGTTTATTCCACAAAAAATAATGTAAACTGTGAAAAGGGAAGAAAGCAGAAAAATCTCTGGAAAAATCCGGCTTTTTATGCTATAATAAAGTGTCTGTCATATGCCCCGGTGCGCGGATGCACCGCGGAAACTGTGAAGAAGTAAACGAAATTTGGAGGAACAACCGATGAGCTTAGTATCCGATGTGAAAACAGATGTAAATATGAGAGAAGTTACCTTCTCAATTACGCCGGAAGATCTGGAAGCAGCCTGCGAGCGCGTTTATCAGCGCCAGAAGAAGGATATTGCCGTCAAAGGCTTCCGCAAGGGCAAGGTGCCGCGCAAGATGGTCGAAAAACTGTACGGCGAGGAGGTCTTCTTTGAGGATGCCGTCAATCAGCTGATTCCGGGTGAGCTCGATGCCATTATCCGCGACAATGACATCAACATCATCGACAGACCGTCCGTCGAGCTGGTCTCCTGCTCGAAGGCGGAAGGCGCTGTCTGCAAGGCAACCCTCATCACAAAGCCGGAAATTACCGTTGGTGAGTACAAGGGCATCCATGCTCCGATGAAGGTCAGAGAAATCACCGATGCCGATATTGACGAGCAGATCGAAATGCTCCGTCAGCGTCAGGCAAGAGTGATCGACATCGACGACCGCGCCGCGCAGAAGGGCGATGAGGTCAAGATCAATTTCGAGGGCTTTATTGACGGCGAGGCGTTTGAAGGCGGCAAGGGTGAGGAATACCCGCTCAAGCTCGGCTCCGGACAGTTTATTCCGGGCTTTGAAGATCAGATCATCGGCAAGAACATCGGTGACAAGTTTGACATCGAGGTTACTTTCCCGGAGGATTACTCCGAGGAGCGCTATGCCGGCAAGGCTGCGGTCTTTAAGACCGAGGTTCTGGGCATTACCGCGCAGGAACTGCCGGAGGTCGATGATGAATTTGCAAAGGATGTTTCCGAATTCGATACCGTCGCAGAAATGCGCGAGGATATTGAAAAGCGCCTGACTCAGTCTGCTGAGCAGCAGGCCCAGACCGCTTTTGACAATGCACTGTTCGATACCGTCGTCGCCGGGGCTGACGGCGTGATTCCGCAGGTGCTCTATGACCGCCGCATCGACCAGCGCGTCCGCGACTTTGAAAGCCAGCTTCAGCAGCAGTACGGTGACCTGAAGCTCAATGACTATCTCCAGCTGACCGGTATGACCATGGAACAGCTCCGCGATGAGTATGAGCCGCAGGCAAAGAAGGAAGTCATGCTGAGACTCGCTCTCGAAACGATTGCGGACAAAGAGGATATTCAGGTTTCCGATGAGGAACTGGAAGAAGGTCTCAGCGAGTTCGCTGCACAGCTCAATGCGCCGCTGGAGCTTGTCAAGGCAAGAATTCCGGTCGAAGATTACCGCACCGATATGCGCGTGCAGAAGGTCATTGAACTGATCAAGAACAATGCAGTTGTCGATAATGATGCAGCAGAGGAACCGGCAGAGGCTGAGAAGCCTGCCGAGGAAGCAGCTGCCGAAGAATAAGTCTGATACCCCGGCTTGATGCCCTGTATGCCGTGCATGCAGGGCATAGAGCCGGAACATTGCTTTATAAGGATATTTGTCGAAAATCCGCAGATTATGCCGAAGAAAGGACGATACCCGTATGATGAATATGAACATGAGCCTTGTCCCGACTGTTATCGAACAGACCAACCGCGGCGAGCGTGCCTACGATATCTATTCCAGACTGCTCAACGACCGCATTATCATGCTTTCGGAGGATGTCAACGATGTGACGGCAAGCCTTGTCGTTGCACAGCTCCTTTTCCTTGAGAGCCAGGATCCCGAAAAGGATATTTCCCTTTATATCAACAGCCCCGGCGGTTCTGTCACCGCGGGTATGGCGATCTATGACACCATGCAGTATATCAAATGCGATGTCGCAACCATCTGCATCGGTCTTGCCGCCTCAATGGGCGCACTGCTGCTCTCTTCCGGCGCAAAGGGTAAGCGCATGGCGCTCCCCAACAGCGAAATTATGATTCATCAGCCGCTGATTATGGGCGGCGGCCTTTCCGGTCAGGCAACGGATATCAAAATCCGCACGGACAATCTGCTCCGCACCAAGGGAAATCTGAACCGTATTCTCTCCGAGAATACCGGAAAGGCTCTTGAGGAAATTGAACGCGACGTCGAGCGCGATTACTTCATGACCGCTGAGGAAGCACTGAAATACGGACTGATCGACAAGGTTGTTGCCAAGAGATGATGATTGTCAGCCGCTGAGGTGGCAGCATGGATGAGGAAAAAACAAGTCTGTGAAGAATCAGGGCTCAAATGTTTTTGCAGACAGCTCCGCGGAAAGAGAAATACTCTATGCGGATATTCTGAAAGATCTGTCTGACAGGAGCAGCCTTCCGGAGCCGGCGGAGCAATCGGAGCAGAAAGATGAAAAAGCAGTCCTGACCGCTGAAGAAAAACTGGCGCGAATGAGAGCAGAGAGAACCAAAAGACTGAAAGCAGCAAGGAGAGCGGCACGCATAAAAACCGTCCTGATCCTGCTCACAGGCGTGGTGCTTACAACATTTGCGAAGATCGGAAAGATGGACGAACTCGCCGTAATGATTGTCATTACGACCAGCTGTCTGGCAGGATGCTATGCTCCGGGTTGTTTCGGCATGAGGAGAATCGAGAAAAAGCTGCGCGAATTCGATGTGATGCTCGGGTATGACAAATCATCCGACAGATGAAGCAGAGGAGAAAAGGAGATAATGTATGCCGGATAAAGGAATGCGAGTCTGTAATTTTTGCGGAAAGCCGGAGGATAAGGTGCAGAGCATCTTCTCCGCCGGAAACAACAATATCTGTGACGAATGTGTCACATACTGCTATGAGCTGCTTTACGGCGATCTCGATCTGAAGCCGCAGCAGAAAAGCAGCAGAAAGAAATCCAGTCAGAAGAAAATCAATCTCCTAAAGCCTGCCGAGATCAAAAAAGTGCTCGATGAATATGTCATCGGACAGGAGCAGGCAAAGGTTTCTCTCTCTGTTTCCGTCTATAACCACTACAAGCGCATCCTCAGTCAGGATGACGGCGATGATGTCGAGCTGCAAAAGAGTAATGTGCTGCTGCTCGGACCGACCGGTGTCGGCAAGACCTACCTTGCACAGACGCTCGCCAAGATACTCGACGTTCCGTTTGCCATTGCCGATGCCACAACCATCACCGAGGCAGGCTATGTCGGTGACGATGTCGAGAATGTTCTGCTCAGACTGATTCAGGCTGCGAATTTCGATGTCGAAGCCGCGGAGCGCGGAATCATTTACATCGACGAAATTGACAAAATTGCGAGAAAATCAGAGAATGTTTCCCTGACAAGGGATGTCAGCGGAGAAGGCGTGCAGCAGTCTCTTCTCAAAATCATTGAGGGCACGGTCTCCAATGTCCCGCCGCAGGGCGGCAGAAAACACCCGAATCAGGAGTTCATTCACATCAACACAAAAAATATTCTGTTTATCTGCGGCGGTGCCTTCGACGGACTCGAAAAGCATATCATCAGCCGCACGCAGTCTTCTGCGCTCGGATTCGGTGCGCCGGTGCTCTCCAAAACAGAGAAAACTGCCAATATCTTCCGGAAGGTTATTCCGCAGGATCTGGTAAAATTCGGACTTGTTCCGGAGCTTGTCGGCAGACTGCCGATTATCACCGCACTTGACGAAATGGACGAGGATTCGCTGATTCGTATTCTCACCGAACCGAAAAACGCGCTGCTGAAGCAATACAAAAAACTCTTCCGCTACGATCAGATTGAGCTGGAGGCGGAGCATGATGCACTTGCCGAGATTGCAAAGCGCGCCATTGAACAGAAAACCGGAGCACGCGGCCTGCGTGCCATTCTCGAAGGTATCCTGATGCAGACGATGTTTGAGGTTCCTTCACAGGAGGATATCAAGCGGGTGCTCATTACCGCGGAATGCGTGAGAGACGGAAAGCCGCCGCAGCTCTGCAAGGATGAAACCAAACTGCCGGAAACGGCATAACTGATTCTGATTACGAATCTCCTGCGGATTTTATCTGCGGGAGATTCCCTCACCTCTCTGTGTTTCCCGGCAGAACGGGAAATGAATCCGTCAGGCTCTGACTGATTTTACCGCTTGCTTTTTTTCAGATAATCCATTATAATAATATCAACGGGTATTTTCCGGTTCCCGGCTGCGCACGGGTCCGGATCGGCACAGCCGCCGCGCAGGGCAGATAGGAAAAATACATGCAGGAGAAAGAACAACAGACTCCGGATACCGTGCAGGAGGATCATGCCGACGCAGCTCTGATGCCGCTCGTCGCATTGCGCGGACTGGTTGCGTTTCCGCATATGGTCATTGATTTCGAGGTCGGCAGAAGCGAATCCAAAGCTGCCGTCGATGCCGCCGTGAACGGTGACAGACGCATTCTGCTCGTCGCACAGCGCGATCAGAGCATTTTGCAGCCGAAGGCGCGCGATCTCTTCCGCGTCGGTGTCATCTGTGAAATCCGGCAGGTCATGCGTGCAAGAGAAGGCACAAGAGTGCTGGTCGAGGGCATTGCCCGCGCAAAAATCACCAAGCTTGTGGTTCCGGAGGAGGACGGCTGCTGGCAGGCGGAATATAAACCGCTGCCGACTTACAGCCGCACCAAATCCACCCCGACGGAGATGCAGGCAATTGTCAATTCCGTCAAGGATTCCTTTGCGTCCTATTGCCGGCTTTCTCACAGAATGCCGCGCGAATTTGCGGAAATGGTTCTCTCTGAGGAAAATCCGCAGATGCTCTTTGAGGGAATCTGGTCTAACTTTGAATTTGATTATCATGACAGACAGCTCATGCTCGAAGAGAGCAGTCTGTTCCTGAGACTGACGATGCTTTATGCAGTGCTCGTCCGTGAGAACGAAGTGCTGAAAATCGAGACAGAACTGCAAAACAGCGTACAGTCCCGCATCGACCAGGGACAGCGGGAGATGTATCTGCGCGAGCAGCAGAGAGCAATCTCCGAAGAACTGGGTGACGGCGAGGGCAGCGATGCTCAGAAGTTCCTGAAACAGATCGAAAAACTCGCCGCTTCCGATGAGGTCAAGGAAAAGCTTCGCAGAGAGGCGAACCAGCTCACGAAACTGCCCTCCGGCTCACAGGAGGCATATGTAATTGCCAACTATCTCGAAACCGTGCTGGGACTTCCGTGGGGAACCTATTCAAAAGAGAAGCTTGATATCAATAAGGCGGAGGCGCTGCTGAACAAGGAACACTACGGGCTGAAGCGTGTCAAGGAGCGCGTACTCGAAGCAATGAGTGTTCATGCCATTCAGCCGAAGCTGACCGGTCAGATTATCTGTCTCGTAGGCCCTCCCGGTGTCGGCAAAACCTCGATTGCACAGTCAGTTGCGAAAGCACTCGGCAGAAACTATGTCCGCGTTTCGCTCGGCGGCGTGCGCGACGAAGCGGAAATCCGCGGACACAGAAAAACCTATGTCGGCGCAATGCCCGGCAGAGTGATTGAAGCGATTAAAAATGCAAGGAGCATGAATCCGCTGGTACTGCTTGATGAAATAGATAAGCTTTCCGGCGATTTCAAAGGCGATCCCGCCGCGGCTCTGCTCGAAGTTCTTGACAGTGCCCAGAATCATGCTTTCCGCGACCACTATATCGAGGTACCGTTCGATCTTTCGCAGGTAATGTTCCTCACGACGGCAAATGATCCCTCTGCCATCCCTGCGCCGCTCTATGACCGTATGGATGTTATTGAGGTCAATTCCTATACGCGCGAGGAAAAATTCCATATTGCAAAAGAGCATCTGATCAGAAAACAGATAAAGGCAAACGGCCTGAAGGCTGCGCAAATGCGGATTACAGATGCGGCAATTTATGACCTGATTGACTGCTACGGCAAAGAAGCCGGCGTCCGTACACTGGAGCGGAATATCGCTTCGCTTTGCAGAAAATGCGCAAAAGCACTGCTGACTAAGAATGTAAAAAAGGTCGTATATACACCGGAAACTGTTGAGGCAGCGCTCGGCCCGCACAAGTATCTCGGAGACTATTTCTCGAAAACCGATACCGTCGGACTGGTCAACGGGCTTGCATGGACAAGCATCGGCGGTGTTCTGATGCCGCTGGAAGTGCTGACAATGGAAGGCAAAGGCGAAATTCAGGTTACCGGTTCGCTCGGAGAGGTCATGAAGGAAAGCGCGAAAATTGCAGTTTCTTATACCCGTTCCGTTGCGAAAAAATACAATATCAATCCGGAGCTGTTCCATTCCAAGGATATTCATATCCATGCGCCGGAGGGTGCTGTCCCGAAGGACGGTCCGAGCGCGGGCGTTACGATGCTGACGGCGCTTGTTTCCGCGATGAGCGGCATTCCGGTCAAGCACAATCTCGCCATGACAGGTGAAATCACTTTGCACGGCAAAGTCCTGCCGATCGGCGGACTGATTGAAAAATCAATGGCTGCTTATAAAAACGGCATCAAAACCGTGCTGATCCCCGCTGCAAACGAGCCGGAACTCACCGAACTTGACGAAACGGTTCGGGAAGCCATTCACTTTATCCCCTGTGAGACAGTCGAAACAGTGCTCGATACGGCACTCGCTCCGCCGGAATATGATAACAGGCTGGAGCCGCTGCTGCCCGAAGAAGCAAAAATGCTTTCCCCGATGCCGTCCCCGAAATCTCACAGAAATAATCTGAGCATTTCCTGAGGCAGTCTCCTGCTCCGGATCTGCTCCGAAAGAGGTGTTTTCCATGCAGGATGTATCTCAGCCGCTTTCCGGCGCAGATGTTCTTGAAAATGTCACGCATTTCTTTGCGAAAAAGACGAATGCCTGTCTGATCTGGATGATCGTGCTGCTGAGCCTGAATCTGTGCATTATTCTTGCGGGCCTTTTCTCCGGAATGGATTCCGACAGTGCTGCTGTCATGTGCATCTGTTTTTCGGTGTTATTCGGAATCATCGTGTTTTGTGTGATGATTGCAGCGCTTGTCGCACGCCGGAGGGAAAGCAAATCCGATCAGCATACAGTGTTCAGGCGGTACGGCGGACCGCAGGGCGTTGCAGCAGCGGTCAATGCGGCATACGGACAGGTCGTGTTCTCAAATAAATATTTTATGCTGACACCGACTTTCATCATGAAACCGAATGACTTTACAACTTTTATTCCGAACACCCATCTGCTGCTGGCATGCAAGGAGGATCGCAGGGGACAGATTGCAGCAACACTTTTTCTCGGCGTGCTGTTTTCAATCGCAATTTACGGCAATAAGCCTGCCGGGCTCTTTCTCTCCGCATATACCTGCTATGGCGATCAGGTCGATTACCTCTTTAAGGGTAAAAGCGCACAGGTTGACTATGTATGCAGAATGATTCAGCCCTATGCGCCGCAGTGCGCAATCGGAGACAGCCCCGAAACCAGACTGTATCTGGCTACGCACAAAATCATGCCGCCGGTCTGACAGTGATTTTTGATTATACGGTTGTATGCCGCTCCTCTGTTCAAAGAGGGGCGGCTTCTTTAGGATAGAGAACCCCATTCCAAAATAGCATCCGCGAAGCGGATACCTCTGTAAAATTCCCGTTTTGCCACTCCCTTTTACGCACATCCCTTGCGTTTTGCAATATAATATGTTATAACCGGGCAGTACCCGGCTCCGAGACAGGCGCCATATGATTCCCGATGAAATCTTTTTTACATTATCCATTGAATTGTCCTGTATAATATGTTATAACCGGGCAGTGCCCGGCTCCGAGACAGTCCCCATATGATTCCCGATGAAATCTTTTTTACATTATCCATTGAATTATCCTGTATAATATGTTATAATAGAATGCGATCACTAGATGAATGGAGCATATATTATGATTTGTAATTCAATTCTTGATGCAATCGGACACACTCCGATGATACGGCTGAATCGGATGAACAAACCGGGCAATGCAGAGATCCTCGTGAAGTTTGAGGGACTGAACGCCGGCGGTTCCGTCAAAACCCGCACGGCATATAATATGATCCGTCAGGCGGAAAAAGAAAACCGGATACGTCCGGATACGATTATTGTTGAGCCGACCAGCGGCAATCAGGGAATCGGGCTGGCACTTGTCGGCGCAGTCCGCGGATACAAAACAATTATCATTATGCCCGATTCGGTCAGCGAGGAGCGCCGCAAACTTGTCCGTCATTACGGCGCAGAAGTCATTCTGATTCATGATGACGGAGACATCGGCAAATGTATTCAGACCTGTCTGAATACTGCGCTGGATATGGCAAAAAAAGATCCTCGTGTCTTTGTTCCGCAGCAGTTTGAGAATGTCAATAACATCTATGCGCATAAATATTACACAGCGCTTGAAATTCTGGAGCAGACTGCATGCAGAATCGACGGGTTCTGTTCGGGCATCGGAACAGGCGGCACGATTACGGGAATCGGTGAAACTCTCAAATCGCAATATCCGGAAATGGAAATCTGGGCGGTTGAGCCGGAACATGCCGCAATACTTGCGGGCGGAACGATCGGGACCCATTTGCAAATGGGAATCGGCGACGGCGTGATTCCGCCGATTCTGAATCAGCATATTTACGATCACATTCACATTGTTACGGATGAGGATGCGATCAAGACCGCGAAGCTGCTGGCATCTGCGGAAGGTATCATGTGCGGTATTTCCAGCGGAACAAATGTAGCGGCAGCCTTAAAGTTAGCGGAAAAACTCGGTGAGGGAAAAACCGTTGTCACGATTCTGCCCGATACGGCGGAACGCTATTTCTCAACACCGTTGTTTGCTGAATAAACAGGGTGATTGTACGCTTTATTTATTAGCTGAGCCCCCGGTATTCATACCGGGGGCTTGCTTTGCATATCAGCGGATTTTATTGTCAGTTATGTTGTTCGGGAATCGTGCGCGTTCTCAGCATTCGCATGGCATTCAGTACGGCAAGAATCGCAACGCCGACATCTCCGAACACTGCTGCCCACATTTCTGCTGCGCCGATTGCGCCGAGGACGAGCAGAAGCAGCTTGACACTGAGCGCAAAAATCAGGTTTTCTGTGACAATTCTGCGTGTTTTTGCGGCGGTTTTCAGGGCGGCGAGAAGACCGGACGGTTCATCGGTCATCAGCACGACATCGGCTGCCTCAATCGCTGCATCGGCACCGAGCGCACCCATTGCAATACCGAGATCCGCACGTGCAAGCACCGGTGCATCATTGATGCCGTCGCCGACAAATGCGAGCTTTTCTCCCGACGGAATTTTTCTCAGCATTTGTTCCAGTTCACTGAGTTTCTGGTCGGGCAGCAGTTCGGCACGGAAGCCGTCCAGTGAAAGTTCCGAAGCAACAGATTCCGCAATTGTGCGGTCATCACCGGTCAGCATGGTCATTTTTCTGATTCCGTTTTTACGGAGCAGTCTGATTGTTTCCTTGCTGTCTTTCTTGCAGGCATCTGCAATCAGAATGCAGCCTGCGAATTTTCCGTTTTTCGCGGCATAAATTTTCGTACCGGCTTTTTCACACACTGTCATCGGGATGCCGTTCTGCTCCATCAGTTTGGCATTTCCGCAGAGCAGTTCGTTGCCGTCCGATACTGCCTTGATGCCGTAGCCGGGGAGTTCATCGAGATCTTCACAGAACGCAGGCGTCTGTCCGCCGAATGCCTGCATGACCGATTGTGCGATCGGGTGATTGGAACCCTGCTCACAGGCAGCAGCCAGCGCCAGAAGATCTGCTTCCGTGAATCCTTCCGCCGGGAGCAGCTCTTTGACATGGAAGACACCCTCTGTCAGTGTGCCTGTTTTATCAAAGACAATTTCCGTTACGCGGTTCAGTGCTTCCAGATAATTGCTGCCTTTAATCAGTACGCCCTGGCGGGATGCTGCGCCGATGCCGCCGAAATAGGTAAGGGGAATGGAGATAACAAGTGCACAGGGGCAGGAGACAATCAGGAAAACGAAGGCTCTGCGAATCCAGATGCTCCACGCAGCGCTGAACGCAAGCGGCGGAATCAGTGCGAGCAGCAGTGCCGCAATGACTACAACCGGCGTATAGTACCGTGCAAATGTCGTGATGAAGTTTTCGGCGGGTGCTTTTCGGGAGGAAGCATGTTCTACCATGCGGACGATTCTGGATGCCGTGGATTCGCTGAACGGCTTTGTGACCTCCAGCCTGAGTGTTCCGGACTGGTTGATGCAGCCGGAAAGTGCCGGGTCGCCGGGCTTCACACTGCGCGGAAGAGATTCGCCGGTCAGTGCCGCCGTATCGAGGAAGGATTCGCCGGATACAACGATTCCGTCCAGCGGAATACGTTCTCCGGGTTTTACGAGAATTTCATCGGTTACTGAAACATTCTCGCAGGGAACGGTTCTGATTTCGCCGTTATCAATCAGATTTGCTGTATCCGGACAAATTTCCAGCAGTGCCGAAACGGATTTTCTGGAACGCTGCACAGCCATGGACTGAAACAGTTCGCCGGTCTGATAAAGCAGCATCACAGCCGCCGCTTCCGGGAAATCCCGCAAAGCAATCGCGCCGACGGTTGACACGCTCATCAGAAAATGTTCATCGAACACTTTTCCGCGCAGGATATTCCGGATTGCGTGCAGAACGACATCCCAGCCAAGCAGTGCATAGGTGACAAGCATCAGAACATCCGATGCTGTTTCGCAGAGGTTTCCCTTTCCGAAAGAGAGCAGCATTCCGGCAGCGAAAAGTACCGCACCGGCAAGAATCCGGAACAGCATTATCCTGTTTTCACTGCTGTCATGTGAATGTCCGTGCCCGTGTTCATGCGCACAGTCGCGGCAGTGCCCGTGCTCATGCGCATGGTTATGCTCGTGTTTATGTGCATGTTCTGTGCTGCCATCCTCGACCGTAACATCCGGCTCATGCTTCCGGACGATTTTTTCAATCTCACGCTTCAGCGACGGCACATCCTGAACGTCGGTCTGTAACGTCAGTGTTTGCTGCATCAGATTGACAGAGGCTGCCGAAACGGTATCCAGCCCGTTGACTTCCCGTTCGATTTTTGCGGAGCAATTCGGGCAGTCCAGCCCGTTCAGCCTGTAAATCAGTTCCATCGCGACCTCCAAATGTTTTATAATTGAGCATCTGTTCAACAAATATTCCTGTATAATGCCCGGTATGAACCGGGCATATATTCTGCGCTGCCGGCAGGGGATTTGTATTATTCTGAGAGATGTTCGTAGCCCAGATCCAGGATTTTCTGAACATGGTCATCCGCCAGGGAATAGAAAACATTCTGCCCGTCTCTGCGGTACTTGACGAGCCTTGCAATCCGCAGGGACTTGAGCTGGTGCGAAATAGCGGATTTGGTTACGCCGAGCAGCGCAGCGAGATCACAGACACACATTTCATGCTGTTCGAGTGCATGGAGAAGCTGAATCCGCGTTGCATCGCCGAAGAGCTTAAACAGCGTTGCAAGATCAATATATGTTTCTTTCGAGAGCAGTTTACCCTGAACCTGACTGACAATTTCCTCATGGACGGTTTCACAGCCGCATTCGGGCTGAATCTGTTGTTCATTCTTCATACCGCACCTCTGATAGTTGAATAGTTGTTCAATCAACTGTATTATAGCAGATTATTTTCCGTTTGTCAAGCCTTTCCGGATATTTTTTCAAAAAGCAGAGTCCGGAATCAGCAGGAAATCCCGCGCTGATTCCGGACATGACGTTACTGTGCTTATTTTCCGGCTACATACATTGTCAGGAATGACTGCACATCGGTCCAGACAAGCCTTTGAGCTGTTTTAACCCAGTCTGTGTAATACTGTGAATATCCCCAGTAATCTTGATACGGATTGGTATTTGCCGGGAACTTGAAATCCTTGTTTGCGATTTCACCCGGCTGGAGATTCATCAGCATCTCTATAATTCTCTGTGTGTTTATTCTCAGTGCATCTTTTTCATTTCCGTATCCGTCAAATACACCTTCCGGATCAATCAGTTCGCCTTCCAGAATATTTTTGTTATTGGTTACTTTGATATAAACATTTGCCTGTTTCTGTCCGCGGACGTTAATCATCCATGTGACGGTTTTCAGACCTTTTCCGTGATTGGCGTCATCAATCCACTGATAGGCATAATTGCCGCCGTTGTTTCCCATCATATAGTGCGCGGAATTTTCGGTTATCGAGAAGGTGACCTTCTGCGGCTGTGTTACGGTGGTAGTCGCTTCTGTTGTGGTCTGTGAGGAAGTGGTTGCCTCGGTAACGGTTGTTTCGGATTCCGTTGCGGTCGTGGTGGTTTCCTCGGAGGAGGTTGTAGTTTCGGCTGTCGTGGTGGTTTCGGAAGCGGCAGTGGTTTCGGGCGCGGAGGTTGTGGTTTCCGTGCCGTCCTCACCGGAGCTCAGCTCGGCAACGCTGATTTCACTGCCGGATGATGCGCCGGTCTCAGGCTTATCCTTGCCCTTTGCGAATTTGAGTGCTGCGATGATTCCGACTGCTGCACATGCAGCGATGGCTGCAATAATCAGCGCAATCTTTTTGAAGCCGCCGGAGTTCTGATTGCCGATTTCCCGGAATCCGATCGGTTCTTTCTCCTGCACGCGGGAAGGAGGCGGAGCCTTATGCGCAACGGGTTCCTGCGGCTTCGGTACCGGCTTCGGACGCGGAGCAGGAGCAGATGCTGCTGCATGTGCAACCGGATCCCAGTTCATGCCGGCTGCGGGTCTGCGCGGGGCGGATGCTGCGGATCTTGCTGCCGGGGATGCAGAAGCAGATGCCCCGAATGCAGATGCGGCAAATCCCGCGGATTTTGCCCCTGCGGACAGACGGTCTGCGTCACCGCGCGGCATCACGCGGTCGATGACATCCCGTACTTCGGAGGGGAGTGTTTGTTCAAAGCTGTTGCGGCGGATGCTGGTCGCACGCTTGGCAGAGAGTTCTTTATTTTCCATCAGGTATTTACCTCATAATCAGAATTAAGCCGACAACATTCGCGGCGAACAGAGCGACATTTGCGATTACCAGACCGGTCCGGATGCGCTTCCGTTTTTTTGCGGCAGCCTCGGTTGCGGCAGAGGGCTCATCGTAATAGGATGAAGCTGCTGCGGATGCAGGAGCCGGAGAGGAGACCGGTGCGGGAGCCGGAGCGGAAGACGGAGCGGCGGCGGGCATCGGTACCGGTACCGGAGCGGCAGATGCTGCGCGGGCAGGTGCCGGCTGCGGTGCTGCCATGGATCCGCCGAAGCTGTTTCCCGCCGGAGTCTGCTGCGGCGGCTGAATCGCCGGCTTCTGTGAGCCGCAGACAGAACAGATTCCGGCAGAAACCGGGTTCAGCGTTTCACAGGTTGAACAGACCCACATCCGTTCTGCACCGCAGGTGCAGAACGAGGTGATATCCTGATTTCCTTTTTTACATTTACTGCATATCCACATATTTGATTACCTCACCATAAATCGTCTTCGGTCGCATTCAGGAAGCCTCTTTTTTCGGGCTGTCCCGCAGGAGGAGCCGTTGGCTGTGCGGAATCGGTTTCCTGAATCTTTGTCAGTTCGTCAAAGACCTGCTGCATTGTGAGCCGGTTTTCGGGCTCCTTTTGCAGCATTCCTTTCAGCAGCTTTTTGTAGTTTTCCGGGAGTGAGGGATCCAGCAGCGGTTCGTCACCGCTCAGAATCGACTCGTAGATATAGTCATATTCCGGTTTGATAATCGGCATACGTCCGGTCAGCAGCTGGTGAAAGATGATGCCCATGGCAAATACGTCAATCTTCGGGGAAAGTGTCACCTTTTCTCCGATGATGTAAAGCAGCGTTTCCGGTGCATAATAGACGGTGTCGCCCTGAATCTCATCCGGTTCAGGAGGAAGATCCGCAAGATAGCTCGCATCAAAGTCGATGATCTTGATTGTAAAGAAACCGCCGTTTGTCTGTTTAATCAGCAGATTGTCCGGCTTGACATCGGCATGCACGACATTGTGTTCCGCAAGCTTTGCAAAGCTGTTTGCGAGAACCTTCATGACAATGAGTTTCCGCTGCATATCGAATCTGCTCAGAATGGAAAAATCCATTGCAGTCTCGGAAACTTTCTGCGTGACGAGATAGAATCTGCTTTTGTATTTGAAGAAGGAGACCGGAACAACCAGATTTCCGGTTTGTGCAGACACAATCGTATTGTAGATGTGACTTTTCTGTTCAAACCAGTGAATGCATTCCTCAATACGCCTTTCGCGCATTGCGGTATTCAGTTCCACGGTATCATCCGGGTAAACCGGGGAGAGAAACTCCTTGATAAAGAATTCCGTATCGCCCTTCCAGCAGAAGCCCCATTTGGAAAAACCGCTTTTGTTGCTGGTCATGGGAGCCTTGAGTGTGAATTCGCCGATATTGTAGGGCTGGAATTCAGCCGGCGGATTTTCCTCCGGCGGCCGCTCGGCGGTCAGCCTTTTGTCAATTACCAAAGCCATGATTCAGATTTCACCGTCTTTTCTCGACATTTTCCCTGTAATACATCGGTTTGAATTTCTGCCACAGGGCAGCAGCATTTTCTTCACTGTCGTCATTTGCGAGCGGCTTGATGTACTTGGTATTGTGCATACCGTAGAGCTTCATGAACATGCGCTTGCATTCCTCGAAGCTGCCGCAGCCGTAAATTGCAATCACGAGTGCGCAGTCATCGCCGGCGGTTTTGTCCAGCTCGTTGATGAGATTCTGCTCCCATGCTTTTTCAGTGGTCGAACGCATCAGCGTATTGAGCAGCAGATGCTGGAAGTGCATCGGAGTCCGCAGATAGCCGAAGCAGCCGTCCGTTGCGGTTATGAGCATAACCGGCTGTCCGAGCTTGATGGCTTTTTCATGAAGCGTGAATGCCTTATCGGCGTTGACGACATTGGAGAGACGGGCATCGCTCTGCAAATTGGAGTAGGCATCCTCTTCGGTTTCGAGGTCATCTTCGGTAATCTGGCAGATGCCGTCGAGGTTCAGCATATAGCCTCTGGAATCGCCCGCCCAGATGTATTCGCAGAACACACTGCCGTCGAGGCCGGGCTTGGAGGCGATGATGCTGGCGGTTGTCGGCAGCTCGCGGAAGAGGTCGCCGCCGATTGCGAGCGAAGAATGCTCACCGATTTCCTGCTTGACGGTCTGAAGAACGGATTTCAGTTTTTGCTCCAGCCGTTCAGCATCTTTTCCGTCAAAGCGGAATCCGTCTTTCGGAGAAGCGTAGAAGCGGTCTACAATATCTGCCGCGATATTGGAGGCAAGACGTGCGCCGCTGAAATTTTTTGCCTTTTGATATTTTTGCGCACCCATACCGCCGCAGCCGTCAAAGACGGCGATATAGCCGGTATTGGTTTTGTTTACGGAGAACTGGAAGGAGAAGGCGTCTTCGCCCGCTCCCTTGATGCGCTCCTTGGAGGCACAGATCACAAGATCCGGAAGCGCATTGACCGGCTGCCCCTGCTGGGCGTAATTCATCGCAGCCATAATCAGATACTGTTGGCAATGGCATTGATGATCTGGTGGTAATCGGCTTCCTCCAGACCTCTGCCAGCCTCGGACATAAAGTGGATGACGTTGTTCCAGGTCTTAGTGATATCGCTCCAGCCCGGAACATCGGGGGTATACATAATCAGACGCTTGGCGTTATCCTCCATATAGCCGCCGTCCTTTTTGTCGCCCCACCATTTGGTCAGCTCATCAAAGCTTTCCGCCATGGTTTTCGGATAATTATATGCGCCTCTTGCGTAGCCGATCGGATGCGTGGAGGCATCGGACCAGACAACGATAATCTGTCTGCGTCTGACACCGCCGTCCGACCATTTGGAACGGATTGCGAAGGCAAGCGCCTCCAGACCGTCCTCCGGTTCATCTCCGCCGCCGAAGGCTTCGATGGAATTGACGGTTTCGCGGAAGATCATATCATCCGCCGGAAGGTTAAAGAAGTTCGTGCGCAGCATCGCGTCCTCACGGTCTTCGACATAGTCGCGGAATGCGACGACCTTAATGCGCAGGGCATCAATGATTTTCTTCTTTTCTTCCATGACGCGCATCAGATCCGGATAGAAATTCAGTGCATTGGTTTTAACAAGGTCGAGCAGATCTGTCATGCTTCCCGTCGCGTCAATGACGAACACAAGGTCAACATGGTAGGTCGCTTTGAAATTGCTTCCCATGGTTACAGTTCCTTTCATTCAGATATATTCAGACCGGCATTTCTGCCGTTTGATACAATAGGTGCTCCGCAGACTGTCAATCAGAATCCGTCATCCTGATCGAACACATCCTCGCCGGTGCTGGTTTTTTTCTGCTTTTTTTCAAAATGCAGCACCAGACCGGTTTCGTCCTCCGGCTTCGGCTCGCCGGTTCCCATACGGATGACGGGACCGCCTGCACCTGCGGAATCCTGTTCTGCCTGACGTGCCTTTTCCCGCATACTGCGCGAGAACTGGTTGGAAACATCTTTCGGTTCATCCGGGATTTTCGGGAGCGGCGATTCGGGAGCCGGCTGTTCCGGAAGACCGGTAAAGGGATCGGTAAATGCAGAAGGTTCGGAAGCATTTTCCGTTTCGGGCACTGCGGCAGGGGATTCAGACTGCGGTGCTTCCGGCTGGGAAGGTGCAGGCTGCGGGGCATTGCTTCCCTTTTTCGCGCCGCAGGATGTGCAGAATACGGCATCGGGATCCATCGGTTCGCCGCAGACTGTGCAGAAAGCGGCTTTCGGTTCAGCCGGAGCTTCTGCGAAAGGAACCGCAGCCGGTTCCTCAGGAGCAGCAGACTGTTCGGGGTAAGACGGGTATGCCGGCTGCTGTACGGACGGTGCGAATGGCTCTGCCGCGTGATTGCCGGGGAAAGACGGAGCAGCCGGTGCGGGATAAGCATCTGCGCCGGGCGCCGGTGCAAATCCGTTTTGCGGACCGAAATCGGGGGCATATGCCTCCTGCGGCGGGAATTCCTCTGCGCGGACAGATGCAGCTTTCTTCTGTGCCTTCTGTTCTAAGAATCCGTGACCGATATAAAGCTGAAGCAGGAAGCCGCCGAGCACGAGAAGACCCATTGCCAGATAACTCATCAAAGAGAGCTTTGAGGTCTTTGTAATCAGTGCAGCGAGCAGATAACCGGCAAGCGAGCCGAAGGTCAGGGAAGTGGCAACCATCAGGAACTGCTTCTTGAATTTCGCGCCCAGCAGGGAAAGAATCACGGAAAGCCCGATGCTGAACGAGAAGAAGATGATTGCTAAAACAGTCAGGGTTGTCCCGGCTGATTCAGAGTCGGCAATGTTGGGAAGGGACGGACGGTAACCGAGCCAGACCGCGTATGCATTGACGATCTGTTCCCTGAGAATCAGCCATCCGCCGAGCATCGTCAGCGGCAGGGTACATACCGTCATTGTGATGAATGCCGAGAAGCGTCTGCGCTTGAAACAGAAGAAGACGACAACCGCAGACAGCAGGAAGACAACTGCATTCAGCCAGACCGGAACCGCCTTGAAAACAGCGGTTTCTCCGCCGGTTGCCGCACAGATCAGTTCGGCAATCGAAAGGCCGTTCATCAGCAGGAAGAGCAGCAGCGAAGCAAAAATCGGATATGATTTATGCCCTGTGCTTGCCCAGACCATCGAAAGCAGAATGACTGCAATCAGAATGATGATCATGGTTGTCTTGCCGATTTCCTCTGTCAGGGCTGTTCCGAAAGCATCGTGAAATTTGTACTGTGCTTCCGCAAAAAATTTGCCGATGTCCGTGCTTTCGTCATAGGCATCCGTCCGGGCATCAATTTCCTTGTAGAAATTCTGCATCGGTTCCGTGTCGTCAAGGAAGGTCAGAGCCTCTTCATATTCAATCTGCTGTGTACTGGAGTTTGAAGTCGGTGCCGGAGTGTCGAGCGGAGGGGGAGTGATGTCGGCAGCAGCGCCGTGCATAAGAATGACTGCGGAGAGTCCGGCAGCCAGAACGCCGAAAAGTTTCCGGAATAATTTCATATGATCGCCACCTTTTTATGATAATATGGAATGACAGTTATGATGGAGTACAGTGAGAATCTGTGTGAACTGCGGTCAGACATCAAAATCGTCCGCCTGAATAAACAGAGCGCTCTGATGACGGACAGGCTCCGGTTTTTCGGGAACCGGCTTTTCGGCAGGCTTCGGAGTTTCCGGAACGGGCGCAGGCTCAACGGGAGCCGGCGCAGGAGTGTCAAAATAGCCGCCGGGAATTTCCGGAGCGGGCACAGGCTCAACGGGAGCCGGTGCGGGTGCATCAAAATAGCCGCCGGGAACCTCCGGAGCGGGCGCAGGCTCAGCGGGAGCCGGTGTAGGTGTGTCATAATAGCCGCCGGAAATCTCCGGAGCCGGTGCAGGCTCAACGGGAGCCGGTGCGGGCGCGTCATAATAACCGTCGGAAATCTCCGGAGCCGGTGCAGGCTCAGCGGGAGCCGGTGCGGGCGCGTCATAATAGCCGCCGGGAACCTCCGGAGCGGGCGCAGGCTCAGCGGGAGCCGGTGCAGGCGTGTCATAATAGCCGCCGGGAACCTCCGGAGCGGGCACAGGCTCAGCAGGAGCCGGTGCGGGCGCGTCATAATAGCCGCCGGAAATCTCCGGAACGGGTGCAGGCTCAGCGGGAGCCGGTGCGGGCGCGTCATAATAACCGCCGGGAACCTCCGGAGCCGGTGCAGGCTCAGCGGGAGCCGGTGCAGGCGTGTCATAATAGCCGCCGGGAACTTCAGGAATGGGAGCCGGTGCAGGCTCAGCGGGAGCCGGTGCAGGCGTGTCATAATAGCTGCCGGGAACCTCCGGAGCCGGTGCAGGCTCAGCGGGAGCCGGTGCGGGCGCGTCATAAAAACCGCCCGGATAACCCGAATGATGTGCCGTAGGCGCCGGAGCATCATAGAATCCGCCCGGATAAGCCGGATTCTGAGGCGGCTGCACGGTTGCGGGTACCGGTGCAGGAGCCTGAACCGGAGCCGACGGAGCCGGCGGGAGCGGCGCAGGTGCCGGAGCAGCCTTACTGTGAACCGGCATGCCGCAGTTGACGCAGAACGATGAGTTTTCAAGCAGCTTTGCGCCGCAGAATGTGCAGAAGGAAGGAGTATGTGCAGGGGCGGGGGCGGGAGGCGGTGCGGTTACTTTTGCACCGCAGATGACACAAAAGCGTGCATCTTCTTCAAGATCTGCGCCGCAGGCTGCGCAGGTGCCGAAATAGCCCATTGATCATTCCTCTTTTCCGTTGATTTTGCGTGTGATATACGGATCAGCACGGATGAAAGTGCACAATCCGCCACAATAAAATATGTATAAATATTATACCATATCTTCCAAAAGATGTCAATACGAAATGCGCCATTTTATGCAAGGGCAGCATTTTCGGTGCGCTCTTTTCGACAGAATACACAAATTCCGCTGACGGGCTGCCGGCAGGCATCTGAATGATTCTTTTTTACTGTACCCATTGCGTTTTCCGGCATTTTGTGCTGCCGGACAGTGTCCGGAGCCGTAACAATGCCCATACAGTTCCCGAATGATTCTTTTTTTACTGTACCCATTGCGTTTTCCGGCATTTTATGCTACCGGACAGTGTCCGGAGCCGTAACAATGCCCATACAGTTCCTGAATGATTCTTTTTTCACTGTACCCATTGCGTTTTCCGGCATTTTATGCTATAATAGACGGGCACACGAAAAAGTGTCAGAAAAAGATTGAACGGAAAGAAGTGTTTCATCATGACGAAAATCACGATTTTTTCAGGCTTTCTGGGAGCCGGAAAAACCACGCTGATTAAAAAGCTGATTCAGGACGGATTCAAGGGTGAAAAGCTTGTGCTGATTGAAAATGAATTCGGACAGATCGGAATAGACGGAGGATTCCTCAAGGATGCCGGCATTCAGATCAACGAAATGAATTCCGGCTGTATCTGCTGCTCACTCGTAGGCGATTTCGGAAAAGCGCTGGTCAAGGTGCTGGAGGAATATGCGCCTGACCGGATTCTGATTGAACCTTCCGGCGTCGGCAAGCTGAGCGATGTCATCAATGCCGTCCGGAATATTGATGCGCACGATGTCGAACTGGACGGCTTTACAACGATTGTCGATGCGAAGAAGTGCAAGATGTATCAGAAAAATTTTGGCGAATTTTTCAATAATCAGATCACGTATGCAAGCTGCCTGATTCTCAGCCATACCGCCGGCCTGACGCAGGAACAGATTCAGGATGCCGTGCAGCGGATTCGTGCTTTTAATGCGAATGCACCGGTTGTCACGACCGAATGGGATGAGCTGACCGGCAGGCAGCTGATTGATGCCATGACGCAGAAGAACACACTGGACAGTGCGCTGAAAGAGCTGCTGGATGAAGCAAATCATCATCACGACCATGATGAGGAACATGAGCATCATCACCACGACCATGATGAGGAGCACGAACATCATCACCACGACCATGATGAGGAACATGAGCATCATCACGACCACGGACCGGACTGCACCTGCGGCTGTCACGACCACGACCATCATCACCATGCGGACGAGGTGTTCACAAGCTGGGGCGCGGAAACCCCGAAAACATTTACCGCCGGTGACATCACCGCCGCGCTGAACGCACTGAACGATGAAGCGGCATACGGCACGGTTCTTCGCGCAAAGGGAATTGTTGCAGGTGCGGACGGCAAGTGGATTCACTTTGACTATGTGCCGGGTGTTCCGGATGTCCGCACAGGCAGCGCGGAAACCACCGGCAGACTTTGCGTCATCGGCTCGCAGCTCCGTGAGGATGCGCTTGCGAAGCTGTTCGGCATCGCATAAGGAGGCGCAGTATGCCAAATCAGGATGAATTTATTCCGGTTTATCTGTTCGCGGGTTTTCTGGAAGCGGGAAAAACCCGGTTTGTGCAGAATGCACTGGAGGATGAGCGCTTTCAGAAGGGAGAACGGACGCTCCTGCTGATCTGTGAAGAGGGCGAGATTGAGTATGATCTGAGCCGCTTCCCGAAGGATACCGTTTTCCCGCATGTGATTGAGGATGCCTCCGAGCTGAATCCGGAAAAACTGGACGGACTGCTGAAACAGTACCGCGCCGAACGTGTTGTGATTGAATACAACGGCATGTGGCTGATTTCTGACCTGTTCAATGCCATGCCAGATGACTGGGCGGTTTATCAGGCTGTGATGATTGCCGATGCCTCGACTTTTATGCAGTACAATACCAATATGCGCAGTCTCGTTGTCGATAAGATCAATGCCTGCGAAACGGTTTTCTTTAACCGCTTTACGGATGATATGGCTGTAAAGGACTATCATCAGATTATCCGCGGCATCAGCCGCAGAACGGATATTTACTATGAATATCCGGACGGAAAAACGATGTTTGACGATATCGAAGATCCGCTGCCTTTTGATGTCAATGCCGCGAAAATTGTCATTGAAGACCGCGATTATGCACTCTGGTTCAGAGACCTGATGGAAACACCGGAAAAATACAGCGGAAAGACCGTAGTGTTCAAGTGTCTGGCAGTCCGGCAGCTGAACTTTCCGAAAAATATGGCAGCCGTCGGGCGGCATATCATGACCTGCTGCGTCGAGGATATCCAGTTCTGCTGGCTCGGTGCATTCAGCGAGCGGAAGTTTACGCCGCGGAAGGGGCAGTGGTACACCGTAACGGGCAAGGTGGAAATCAGACGGAACCGGGACGGCTCTCCGGCGCCGGTTCTGCTGCTCTCGGATGTGCAGGATGCAGAGGCACCGGCACAGGAAGTTGCTACATTCTACTGACGGCTGAAAGTGAACAGACCGCACCGGCGATGCTGACTCGGTGCGGCCTTTTTTTCGACAGGGAAGCCGTTTGCTCGGCTGTCGTGAATTTTTATGTTGTACCCATTGCATTTTCCTGCCGGATATGTTATAATATAGTGTATGTGCAGGGCGAACAGACAATTCCCCCTGCATATTCTGATTGCTGAAAAAGAAGGGAAGGCTGTCTGCAATGAAAGCTGTCATCACCGTCATCGGTCACGATACTGTCGGAATTCTGCATAAAGTAAGCGGAATCTGCGCTGCAAATAATGCCAATATCACTGAGGTTACGCAGAGCGTGCTTCAGGATTTGTTTGCGATGTTTATGCTGGTCGATATCCGCGGGCTGAGCTGTGATTTCTCGGAACTCTCCGCCTCGCTGACCGCGCTGGGCAAAGAGCTCGGTCTTTCAATCCATGTTATGCATGAGGATATTTTTAATTCGATGCACCGAATCTGAAAGAAAGCCTGGAGGACATTATGCTCAACACCTCAGATATTCTGGAAACGATCCGCATGATTCAGGACGAGTGCCTGGATATCCGGACGATTACAATGGGTATTTCTCTGCTGGATTGCTGTGCAGAGGATATAAATGCGCTCTGTGACCGGATTTATGAAAAAATCACCAGGAAAGCCGAAAGGCTGGTTCGCACGGGCGAACAGATCGAAACGGAATACGGCATTCCGATTATCAACAAGCGGATTTCCATTACGCCGGCTGCCATGCTGGTCGGTGCAACCAGAGGCGGAGATCCCGTTAAAATCGCACATACACTTCAGCGGGCAGCCGATACAACCGGAGTCAATTTCATCGGCGGATATTCTGCTCTGGTACACAAAGGATTCAGTGAAGGGGACGAAGCGCTGATTCGCTCCATTCCGCAGGCGCTTGCAGAGACTTCAAATGTCTGTTCCTCTGTCAATGTCGGATCGACAAAAGCCGGCATCAATATGGATGCCGTGCGGCTGATGGGCGAAACAATCCGTGAATCTGCCGAACGCACCGCATCTCAGCAGTGCTTCGGGCCGGCAAAAATCGTGGTTTTCTGCAATGCACCGGAGGATAATCCGTTTATGGCAGGTGCTTTCCACGGCGTCGGAGAACCGGACTGCGAAGTGCATGTCGGTGTTTCCGGTCCGGGCGTTGTCCGTGCCGCGATCGAAAAATATCCGGATGCCCCGCTGGATGAGCTTGCCAATGTCATCAAGCGCACGGCATTCAAAATCACGCGCATGGGTCAGCTCGTCGGCACAAGAGCCTCTGAAATGCTCGGTGTTCCGTTCGGCATTGTTGATCTTTCGCTCGCTCCGACACCGGCTGTCGGAGACAGTGTCGCGCATATTCTGGAGGGTATGGGAATATCCGTCTGCGGGATGCACGGCACAACCGCAGCCCTTGCGCTGCTCAACGATGCCGTCAAAAAGGGCGGCGTTATGGCTTCCTCCAGTGTCGGCGGACTTTCCGGCGCATTTATTCCGGTCTCGGAAGATGCCGGCATGATTGATGCGGCAAATGCCGGTGTGCTTTCACTGGAAAAGCTGGAGGCGATGACGGCAGTCTGCTCGGTCGGTCTGGATATGATCGTGATTCCCGGTGATACACCTGCTTCCACAATCTCTGCAATCATCGCGGATGAAGCGGCAATCGGCATGGTCAACAGCAAGACAACTGCTGTCCGTGTGATACCGGCAATCGGCAAAAAGGAGGGCGAGCAGCTCGATTTCGGCGGCTTGTTCGGTACAGGTCCCGTGATGCCGGTATGCAGAGAAAATGCAGAGAAATTTATTTCCCGCGGCGGCAGAATTCCTGCCCCGATGCAGAGCTTGAAAAACTAAAACAGAAAGAAGTCAAAAGAAAAGGAGCATCCTCATGGTTTCCCGTTTATCAAAATACCGTCCCTTACTCTTTCCGATTGTCCTGCTGCTGCTGTTCTGCGGCTGTGTCAGTATGGAGAAGATCGATCCCTATCAGGATTCTTCTCCGTCCGGAATCATTCTGCCGGACGGTGCAGCCATCACATCCTCTGAGACAACAACAGAAGCAACAACCACAACGACGACCAATGCCTATACACCGCCCGACGATGCGCAGCTCCGTTCTGTTCTGGAGGGGATGAGTGTCCGGCAGAAAGCCGCACAGATGATACTGGTCAGCACCAACGATGAAGTTTTTGCGCGGGAATGTGCATCGGAAGGTGCCGGCGGACTTTGTCTGTTCGCTGCGGCATTTGAGAAAAAGGATGTTGAGCAGGTTCAGGCAATGACCTCCGGATTCCAGAAAGCGGCATCAGTTCCGCTTCTGATTTCTGTCGATGAAGAAGGCGGAACGGTTAACCGCGTCAGCCTGAACCCGAAACTGCGGCAGAGCAAATTCAAAAGCCCCAAAGAGCTCTATAAAGAGGGCGGCTGGGGCGCGATCCGCAAGGATACCGAGGAGAAAGCAGCGCTTCTGCTGACACTCGGCATCAATTCCAATCTTGCACCGGTCTGCGATATTCCGATTACGCAGCGGGATTATATTGCTCCCAGAAGCTTCAGCACCGATACAACCGAGACGGTATCCTATGTGATGTCTGTTGTCGCAACGATGCGGGATATGCGGATCGGCTCTACGCTCAAGCATTTTCCGGGCTACGGCGGCAGCAGTGATACCCACAAGGGTGTCGGGCGGGATAACCGTGAACTCAGTGAATTTCAGCAGAAGGATTTCAAACCGTTCCGCGCAGGAATCGAAAACGGCGCGAATTCGGTGATGGTCAGCCATAATATTGTCAAATGCATGGATCCGGATCGTCCCGCCTCTCTCTCTCCGGCAGTTCACCGCATTCTGCGGGAGGAACTGCAATTCCGCGGTGTGATTATCTCCGATGATCTGGGTATGAAAGCAATTACACAGTATACCGATGGGCAGAATCCGGCGGTTGCCGCTGTGCTTGCAGGCAATGATCTGCTTTGCTATTCGGATTTCAAAGCATCCGTAGATGCAATTGAGAGCGCTGTAATTGCCGGAGAAATCGAGGAATCTCGGCTGGATGCATCCGTTCTGCGGATTCTGTACTGGAAAAAGACAATCGGGATTCTGAAATAAATGCTGCGGCGGGAGCGAAGGCAGTATGGCAAAAACTAAAATTGATCTGATTACCGGAATCCTCGGCTCCGGCAAAACAACCTTTCTCCGGGAATATGTCAGATATCTTCTGGAGAAGGGGGAGCGGATTGCCGTTCTTGAAAACGATTTCGGTGCTGTGAATGTCGATATGGCAATGCTGCATGATCTGAAATCGGAAAATTGCAGGCTGGAGATGATTACAGGCGGCGGGGATCCGGACTGTCACAAACGGCGGTTCAAAACGCAGCTGATTTCTCTCGGTATGCAGCATTTTGACCGCATTGTCATGGAGCCGTCCGGCATCTTTGATATGGACGAATTCTTCGATACACTTTATGAACCGCCGTTGGACAACTGGTTTGAAATCGGCAGCATTCTGACGCTGCTGGATACGGAAATGCCGGAAATGCTGACTGCGCAGCAGGAATATCTGCTTGCATCAGAGGCGGCATACAGCGGCAGACTGATTCTCAGCAAGCTTTCGCATACGGATGAAACACCGGAGCAGGCATCTGCAAGGGTGCTGGCGCATGTCAACCGTGCGCTGACGGCAATTTTCTGTGACCGGCAGTTTTCTTCGGAGGAGATGCTTGCAAGAGAACCGCTGACCGTGCAGGATTTCGCGGAATGTGAAGCGGCGGGATACCGCGGCGCCAGCTATGTCAAGCAGTTCAATCTGGAGAATATCGAAAGCAGTGTGCATTATTTTATGCATGTTGCCGTTCCGGAAACGGAACTGGAATCCGTGATTGCCGGACTGATGCAGGATGCCCGCTGCGGTCAGATTCTGCGGATCAAGGGGACGCTGCCCGCTGCAAACGGCGGCTGGCTGAAGATCAATGCCGTTCCCGGAAAGACCGAGCTTTCCGCTGTTCCGACGGCGCAGGCGGTGCTTATTGTCATCGGCAACGGAATCAGCAGGCAGGAAATTGACCGGCATCTGCTTGCAGTCAATACCGATCCGGAGTATGTCTCAATCTGAACAGAAATACTGAAGGACAGGAAAGCTTTTTTCCTGTCCTTCAGCTTGTAGAGAAACTCATTCTGCGTATCATAGAAGTTTTGACCGAGCTTTTTCAAAGTCCCTTTTAGGAATTGTGTTGCTCGGATAAATCGGAATTTAGGTAACTAACTAAATTTTTAATTATGAGGTGATTCAATAATGAACATAAAACGTATAAATGAAGAAGATAGCAGAATAGGCAGCTTTATCAATGAAGAATTCTTATCTTATGCTGAACAGAACAATGTGGATTTGAATTATAATGAATTCTGTTTTATTGCAGAAAGCGATGATGGTGAGATTTTAGGTGTTATTACAGGTCGTGCATATTATAATGAGGTGCATATAGGAGATTTGATTATTCATAAAGCTCACAGAAAATGCGGATTGGGAAGCAGACTTGTTTTAGCAGTTGAGGAAGCATTTCAAAATACAGAATATGATAAAATCACCCTTACAACTTTTGGCTTTCAAGCACCTGAATTCTATAAGAAACTTGGGTATGTCGTTGAATTCGTTCGAGAAGATAAAAATCCTAAATTATGCAAGTATTTTTTATCAAAACAAATCATCTGATAAATTCTGATTTATCACAGGCACACCTTTCTTAAAAGGGCGTTTTCAAAAGCTCGCAGGCAGCGAAATATCCTATTTGCATCAAAAAGCGCTAAAGAAGGGGGCATCGGGGGAGGGAAAACAAGAGTTTTCTCTTCCCCGATTATTAGTCTTTCGTACATCTGTTTCGGAAACTCATTGAAGCAAAAGATACTTTTTTGACAGACTGAGGGACAGGAAAGCATTTTTCCTGTCCCTGTTTTTTATGTATAGTTTTTTGTGGATTGCAGACTAAAGGATTTCCTTGCCGATTCCGGAGGCGAGATAGCTGATTTCTGCCACGGTGCTGAGCCGCACAAAAATTCTGTGCAGCGGGGTGCGTTCCAGAGAGAGGCGGAGTGTCAGCGAAGCCGCACCGGAAAACAGCCATCTGCCCGGAAGATGCTCCCAGATGCTTGAAAACATGCCGAGCCACCATCCGGCGAAGCTTCTGCTTTTACGTTTGCGGGTCGGTCTGTCGGCGTGAGTTCTGTTCTGTAAGGAGGATTCCGTTGATGATTCCGCAGTAATCACGGCAGAATCCGGTTCGGTTTCCGTATGCGATGTGACAGTTGTAGCTGTTGCCAGCGGCATCCCGTCTTTTGTGACGGCAAACCACGATTCTGCAACCGTAATGTCGGTTCCGGATGAGTCTACCGCAGAAATCCGAAGCCGGTAATCACCGCACTCCAGTTCGGAAAAATTCAGCTTTTTCGTGAAAAAACCGGTCAGCTTATATTTTCTCGCGTTCGGATTCACGGTAACGGATTGCAGCGGATTTTCCGGATTTTTCGCGAAAAAGATTTCTCCGGTGATGCTCCGGAGAACGGATTTGCAGCTGAGGGTTCCGGTCACGCTGAAGCCTGCGCCCTCACGCAGTGCGCCGTCGGGGAGCATGGAATTGCTCAGAGCGGCATAATGTGAGAAAAACTGATCAGTATAGCAGATATTGCAGTCAACGGTTGTTCGGATTCCCGGCGTTTTTCCGCATCCGGAATACTGCCAGATGGTAGCTTCCGCCGACAGATCGTGCCCGGCAGGGCTGGGCAGACCCTTGACGGAATTGAAATAATTTGCCTCCCAGATTGCGTAATTTTCATCCATCAGCTGTTTCCGGTCGATGCATTCGGAATAAAATGCAGAACTGGAATAAACACCGGCTGTAAAACCGGCTTCTTCAATCCGTTCCAGACCCGCAAGCAGAGCCGGCATAAATACGTCCGGCGGCAGATGTTCCTGCCGTGACGCAGATTCCAGATCCAGAAAGACCGGAAATTCAAATGATTTTCCATTCAGAACCTGCAGCATGTAATCGACATCCTGTATGAATTCCGACGCGGTTGCCGCATCCGTATACATATAGCAGCCGACTGCGATTCCGGCAGCTCTTGCTCCGGCATAGTTTGTCTCGAATGCAGAGTCCTGTTCCCAGTCGTCATAAGCATGAATTACCTTGCTGCACCGGAGAATGGCGAATCTGACACCGCCCTCTGCAACAGCTTTCCAATCAATCTCCTCCTGAAATTTGGAAACATCAATTCCGAAAAGGGGCTCCGCAGCTTTTGCGTGCTGCGGGGCGCAGTCTGCCGGCAGCAGTGCGCAGAATGTATACAGTGCGGATATTGTCACCGCAGTCATCAACAGTATGACACGACGCAAGAATCGCTTCAACAGACCACTTCCTTTCCATGATGATTTATCATCATTATAACATATTATGCAGGATAATTCAATGGATAAAGTGAAAAAGATTCCTTCGGGAATCATATGGGAACTGTCTTGGAGCCGGGCACTGCCCGGTTATAACATATTATACAGGATAATTCAATGGATAAAGTGAAAAAGATTCCGAAGGGATAGAGAAAAAGGAATCTGCAAGCTCCCTTTCGTTTTCTCTTTGCCGTTTGTCCGTCATTGGCTTTTTTGACTCGGCGCTGCACAAAATGACAGGCTTCGACATAGAATAGAGCAGCGGCAGCCGCGCGGAAGCATCGCAAAAAAAGCGAGCTTGCATGATTAACCGGTGCAAAACGGGACAGAATAAGCGCAGAGAGGCGCGGAAGTGCCGGCAAAACGAAAGGAAGCATGATTATATGATGACAGTGAAGCGCGGAGAGATATACTATGCAGATCTGAGTCCGGTCGTGGGCTCGGAGCAAGGCGGAATCCGGCCTGTGCTGATTATACAGAACGACGTAGGAAACCGGTACAGTCCGACGGTGATTGCGGCTGCGATTACGAGCCGGCTGGACAAAGCAAAGCTGCCGACGCACATATCGCTGCGGGCGGAGGGCTGCGGTCTGCGAAAGGACAGTGTCATTCTGCTGGAACAGATCCGGACGATTGACAAGCAGCGGCTAAAGGAGTGTATGGGAGAGATCGGGCAGGATGTGATGCAGCAGGTAGACTATGCACTGGAAGTCAGCTTCGGCTTAATCCCTCGCAGCGCAGTGCGCGGTGCCGTGAACGCTTCCCGGCGGGCAGCGCCCGCAGGCATTTCCGCTTCCCGTTCTGAGTTGGTACAGTAAAAGCACGGTAACAGGGATTCTGAATAAAAAATCCTATATATAAATAAAAAATGCACTAAAGATCAGCAGGACGAAGGGGAAACGAAAGCCTCCGGTATTTCCGTTTCCCGGCAGGCAGCGTCCGCCGGTATTTCCGCTTCCCGGCGGGCAGCGCCCGCAGGCATTTCCGCTTCCCGTTCTGAGTTGGTACAGTAAAAGCACGGTAACAGGGGTTCTTTATAAAGAATGTGCGAAAGATCAGCACAGCCAAGGGGAGCGGAAATCTGAAGGGAAAGGAGGAATAAGCAGACGCTTTTTGCACCGTTCCCCTTTTCTCTTTGCAAAGATTTCACCATTTCTTCTGCTAAAATTCCAATGTGCAATCATGACAGAAAGATGCATCCGCACGATTACGGAATGCTCATACAGCTTTCCGCGAAATCTTTTTCTTTTGTTCCCATTGCATTTTCCGGGGAATTGTGCTATAATAAATAAAATAGTATTTTTGCGCATATTTAACGGAGCGGAATAGCATCCGGAAAACCGGCGCAGGAACCTGAAAAGGATGAAAGAACAGAATGAGATCAAAAGGCCCTCAGACCGGCGGACCCCGGAAAAAGAACGCACTGGCACGCGGCTTGCTGCTGTGCATGACGTTTACGCTGCTGACCTCGATGGCATTCGGCGTGTGGAGTTATCTTTCGAGAAAGCACACAATCGTGCTGGATCCGAAAGATATCGAGATGATTCAGCTTGATCCGCCGAAAGCAGGCGACAAAATCGCCGTGATGCATACAACCGCAGGTGACCTGACCTTCCAGCTGTATCCGGAGCAGGCGCCGAAAGCGGTCGCAAATTTCTGCGAGCTCGCGGAAAAAGGATATTATGACGGCACCTATGTGTTCCGCGTGGAGCCGGGTACATTTTTTGCCGCCGGAAGCGCCGATGCCGAAGGACATTTGCCTGAGGGCGTGTCCGGAACTGCACAGGAGCGTGTCAGACAGGAACTTTCCCCGAAACTCTGGCCGCTGCGGGGATCACTCTGCGCCCTGACAACCTGCTCGGATACCGGCTTCTGGAAAAACTTTTTCGGTACGGCAACCGAGTATAACGGCAGCCGCTTTATGGTGCTGGATACCATCGAAATGACCGACGAGATCATTCAGGGACTCCGCGAAAGCGAGAGTGAGGGCTCCAAAAAGGTAGCCGATGCATTAGTGGAAAAGGGCGGAATTCCGAATTACGCGCAGTCGGTTACAATTTTCGGTCAGATGATCGACGGCTTCGACATTCTGGATGCCATCACGGATGCCAAGCTTCAGGGCTCCGGCGAGGAACGCAGACCGAAAGAAGATATTATTATCACATCAGTCGAAATAACAGCCTATCAGGAAGAAAATGTCCCGGAATCCGCTCAAAAGAGATGAAAAGCATGAAAAAATATGGATGCTCCTCCGGATTTCTTAGAAAAAGATGACAGAATTATGAATTTCTTCTTTACAAATTGCAAAAAACGTGATATAATATACCTGAGACAATACTGTGTTCCGGAAAAGTGAATGCGGAAAGGAAAATTGTTTCATGCAAAAACGCATACAGCGGAGACTGACAGCTGCCGTGCTGTGCGGCGCATCGGCGCTTTGCAGCCTGACCGCCTGCTCACATAAGCAGGTCACCCTCGACAGCGGCACAGCCGCCTCGCAGATCGAGGAGCAGAATGTGCAGCAGGGCAGTCTCGTGAATTTTCAGCTGCCGGAAATCGGCGAGGATATTGTCATCATGACAATCCGCGATTACGGCGACGTCAAGATCCGGCTCTTCCCGGATCAGACGGCAAAAGGTGCAGAGAATTTCAAAAAGCTCACGGAAAGCGGCTTCTATGATGAATTGAAGTTCCACCGGGTCGTGGACGGCTTCGTTATTCAGGGCGGCGACCCGCGCGGCGACGGAACCGGCGGACAGGATTGCTGGGGCAGCAAGGAAGGCTTTGCCCAGACAATTTCCCCGAATCTCTGCCACTTTACCGGCGCGGTTGCTTATGCAATCGGCGGAGACAAACTGAATAAAAGTCAGTTCTATTTCGTAACGGGCGAAATACAGACAGATGATTCTTTTGCCCAGTACCGCGAAAAAGGCTATACATTTTCTCCGGAAGCGGAGGCAATGTATAAAAAGATCGGCGGCGTTCCGTATCTCGACGGCGGCTATGAGGTGTTCGGTCAGATTTTTGACGGCATGGAATATGTGCTCGAAATCCAGAAAACACCGACCGGTGCCGATGAAAAGCCAAAAAAGCCGGTTGTGATCGAGAAAGCAGTTGTCGCAAAATATGACGGCGCAGAGCCGCACTGGATGACGGCTGACGGAAAGCCCGCTGCACCGTAATCCCGCGCACATCAAGACAACATACAAAGGATGATGGAGTCGTTTGGAAACAGGTAAGGAAACAGCATCACATACAGAAAAACCGATGCTGGTGAGATCCGCAGATAAAACATGTGAAGAACAAGGAGAACAGACCGTGAAGACACCGAAACAATTTGTCATCAGGGGCGGAAGACCCCTGCACGGCGAGGTGGAGATCAGCGGGGCGAAGAATGCGGTCGTCGCAATTCTGCCCGCTACACTCCTGTCCGATGAACCGTGTATCATCGAGAATGTCCCGGAAATCAGCGACGTGGATATCAGCCTCCGGATCCTCAGGGAGCTGGGCGCAAAGGTGCGTTATCTTTCCCCGCACACCTACGAGATCGACACGCGCGAAGTCATGAGCTATACCGTTCCCTACGAAAGCGCCAGAAAAATGCGCGCATCGTATTATTTCATGGGAGCACTGCTCGGAAGATTCGGTCACTGCCGTGTGTCCATGCCCGGCGGATGTCCTCTCGGCGACCGCCCGATCGACCAGCACCTCAAGGCGTTCAAAAAGCTCGGTGCCATTGCAAAGGTTGAACGCGGTATGGTCGATATCACAACGCCCGAAAGCGGCTTGCAGGGAACACAGATTTTCTTTGACTGTGTGACCGTCGGCGCAACGATGAATGCCATTCTGGCAGCCGTCAAAGCAGAGGGGCTGACTGTCATCGAGAATGCGGCAAAGGAACCGCATATTGTCGATCTTGCAAGCTTTCTGAATTCAATGGGTGCGGATATCATGGGCGCCGGAACCGATACCATCAAGATCCGCGGAACCAAGTATCTCCGCGGAACCAGCTATGCCGTGATTCCCGATCAGATCGAAGCGGGTACTTACATGGTGGCTGCTGCCGCAACCGGCGGCAATGTGCTGGTGAAAAATGTTATCCCGAAGCATCTGGAGTCGATCATCAATGTCATGGAGAAGATCGGCGTGAAGATTGAACAGTTTGACGATGCCGTGCGTGTATCCGCAGACGGTCCGCTGGTCAAAACCAGTATTAAGACCCGTCCGCATCCGGGCTTCCCGACGGATATGCAGCCGCAGATTTCTGCGCTGCTCTGCCTTGCTGAGGGTACAAGCATGATTAAGGAAGGCGTCTCGGAGCAGCGCTTCCAGTATGTGGATGAGCTGCGCAGGATGGGTGCGGATATTCAGGTTGACGGCAAAGTTGCGGTTATTGAGGGAACCGGTCATCTGACGGGTGCTCCGGTCAAGGCGTGTGACCTTCGTGCGGGCGCAGCCCTGATGATTGCAGGACTGGCAGCAAGCGGTGTCACGACCATTGAGGATATCTACCATATTGAGCGGGGCTATGCCGACATGGAGGGCAAGCTGCGGGCGCTCGGAGCTTGCATTGAAAAAAAAACTGTCTGCCAGGACGCAGTGCAACATGATGTAATCGTGCGGCAGGACGCAGTATAAATCAGAACTATAAAGCGGCAGAGCGATATAATTCGCTCTGCCGCTTACTATCAGGAACCGGCTTTACAGTCTCCATATGATTTCCGATGGATTCTTTTTCACTTTATCCATTGAATTATCCTGTATAATATGTTCTAACCGGGCAGTGCCCGGCTCCGAGACAGTCCCCATATGATTCCCGATGGAATCTTTTTCACATTATCCATTGAATTATCCTGCATAATATGTTATAATAATCCTATACAAAAATGCAGATGACAGAAGGGAGATTGTTTACTGTGATGCAGACGGAAAAATTATATGACCGTGACAGCTATCTTCGGGAATTTACTGCTAAAATTCTATCCTGTGAGCCGCTGCCGGATGCGAAGAAACGGAAGGACGGCGCTGCGTATGCAGTCATCACCGATCGGACGGCTTTCTTCCCGGAAGGAGGCGGTCAGACCGCCGATACGGGAAATCTCGGAAATGCAGTTGTGACGGATGTGCAGGAAATCAACGGCGGGATTGTGCATTTTACGGATGTTCCGCTCGAACCCGGCATCGAAGTCAAAGGCGTTCTGAACTGGGAACAGCGTCTCCGGAAAATGCAGAATCATACCGGCGAACATCTGATTTCCGGAATTGTTCACCGGCAGTTCGGGTATGACAATGTCGGATTTCATCTCGGAACGGACGGCGTGACTGTCGATTTCAGCGGCGTTCTGACAGAGGCAGAGCTGGATTTTGTGGAGTATATCGCAAACCGCGTGGTTGCGCTGAATGTTCCGGTTACGGTATCGTATCCTTCGCCGGAGGAGTGCGCGGCAATGGACTACCGTTCCAAGCTGGAACTGACGGAGAATATCCGGATCGTGACGATTGAGGGCTGGGATGTCTGCGCCTGCTGTGCGCCGCATGTTTCGCAGACCGGCGCGGTCGGCGGAATCAAGATTCTTGGCTCGGAAAGCTGGAAGGGCGGCGTCCGGATCCGGATGCTCTGCGGACTGGATGCGCTGGATGACTACCGGAAGCGTTATGTCAATACCGTGCGCATATCCAATCTGCTCTCCTGCAAGCAGCTTGAATCAGCGGATGCAGTCGAACGGCTGATGAAGAATTTCTCCGCTGAACGGGAGGAATCCGCAAAGCTGCGCCGTGCGCTCCTGAACAGCAGGATTGCTTCGCTGCATGATACGGACGGAAATATCATTCTGTTTGACGATTTGCTCGATCAGAACAGTCTGCGCAATCTGGTGAATGCCGGCGTTGAAAAATGCGGAGGAATCTGTGCGGCCTTTCAGGGGAACGATTCCGAAGGCTACCGCTATATCATCGGCAGCAGGGCGATTCCGCTGCGCACATGGGCAAAGGAATTCAACAGCTTGCTGAGCGGCCGCGGCGGCGGTTCGGATCAGATGATTCAGGGAACCGTAACTGCACCGGAAGCGGAAATCCGTGCCTTTTTCGGATGAAGATCCGGCTTCGGGAGCAAAAAAAGTGGCTCCGCTGATGGCTGAACAGCAGAGCCGATTCTTGAAGGTTGTAACAATGGATCGAAAAGATTCAGGATTCAAACACATTCCCAATCTGAGCAACGATTCATTCACTGCGCCTGACCCGCTGCGTTTGTTTCGTTTCTCATGAGTCCAGTATAGCGGAAAAAAACGGAAAAATCAACCGGTTTCGGTAATCTGTCAACACTTTGCGTTCAGATTGAGAATGATTCGTCATCAATTTGACACTTTTCAGACCGGATGTAACAAAATCATAAAAATACCGGAGGCTTTTCGGATGATCAATATTTATAAAACAATAAACGGAGAACTCTGTCAGCTGGAAAAGCCCGAACCGGGAAGTTGGGTTTCCGTATATGAGCCGTCGCAGGAGGAATTCCACAGGCTGACCGAAGAATACGGGCTGGATGCTGGCTTTGTCCGTTCCTGTCTGGATGAGGAGGAGTCCTCCCGTGTTGAGCGGGAAGATTCCCAGACGCTGATTATAGTGGATACGGCTGTTGCGGAGCCGCAGGACAAGAGCGAGGTCTATCAGTATTATACGGTACCGCTCGGTATTATCAATACCGCCGATTATGTGTTTACGATATCCCTGCGCAGAAATCAGGTTTTGGCGGCAATGGCGGAAAACCGGTCTTCCCATATCGAAACACAGCTCCGGACACGCTTTATTCTGCATATTCTGATGCGGATTTCTGCTGGCTTTGTCTCCTATCTGAAACAGATAGACAAAATTTCCTATTCTATGGAGCAGAAGCTCAAGGGCGCAATGAAAAATCACGAGATTGTGCAGCTGATGGGGCTTGAGAAGTCTCTGGTTTATTTCACCACCTCTCTGAAAGCAAATCTCGTGACGATAGACAAGATTCAGCGCGGCAGAGTTGTGAAGCTCTATCCGGAGGACGAGGATCTGATGGATGATGTCGGGATCGAATTCCGGCAGGCAGCGGAAATGGCAAGCATTTACAGCGGAATTCTCTCTGCAATGATGGATGCGTTCTCGTATGTCATCGCAAACAATCAGAATGCCGTTATGTGGCGCCTGACCATTATCACGGTCATCATCGAGATTCCGAACATTATCTACGGATTCTACGGAATCAATACCGATACGCTGCCGTTCCGGGCAAGCTGGATCTATCCGCTGCTGATTTCGGTTGTCGCGACAGCGGTTGTTGCGGCGGTTCTCTGGAGATACCGGAAATTCTGACCGCACAGCGGATGATGTGAAAAATATGTCAATTTGCTATTGAAAAATGATTGCCGATGTGGTATAATAGCAGTGTCAAATGATTTGATTGAGGAGGTTTTCATGATGGGTATGTTTGACAAGCTGATTGCCAATCTCAAGGCAAGCAGAAAGAAGATTGTGTTTACGGAAGGCAGCGACCCGCGGATTCTGTTTGCGGCAGACAAGCTGCTGAAGGAAAACCTGATGGACGTGATTCTCTGCGGAAGTGTCGCTGAGGTTCAGGCTGCTGCGGCTGAGGGCGGTTTTGATATCGCTGCTGCTGAGATTATCGACCCGGCAGGCTATCCGGAAATGGAAGCGCTGGTTGCACAGATGGTTGAGCTCCGCAAGGGCAAGATGACCGAGGACGAATGCCGTGAGCTGCTGAAAAAATCCAATTATTTCGGTACC
>JAFWVK010000105.1 GCA_017518255.1 Oscillospiraceae bacterium | reverse complement strand
GTGCGGCGGATCTTACCCTGCTCAAGCGCGGCATTCTGACGGAGACGCTTACGCATACACAGCGCTGCCGTGCCGATACCAATGCAGACGGGAAAACAGACCGCACAGACGCAGCTGCGCTGTGCGACTATCTGCTGAGCAAAGGCGATTTTGCTGCGAATACAGAAAAGCGTGCGTTTTATTACGCGATCGACATGACATGGCAGGACGGCGTAACGGAATCTCTGAATGCAGGGTTCACAGACACCGGCTATGTCAATCTCGAAAACAAAATCGGCAGCAGCATAACATGGGAGATTTCTGTTCCGGAAGACGGCAGCTATATGTGTTCATTCGGTACTGCAAACGGCAGCTCCGTCAATCGAAAAATGAAAATCGAAGTGAATCAGAATGCAGATTACTGGATGCAGGATTTCCCTTCGACCGGTGCGTGGACAAACTGGGAGGAGAGCCGTATCGTTTTGCCGCTGACTGCCGGGATCAACACCATCCGCATGATCTCGGCAACCGCAGAAGGAGGACCGAATTTCGACTATCTGAAAACGCAGTGGACGGATGAACCATACGCGCAGACCTATGCAGAAGCGGAACCGGATACGCCGCCTGTTTCACCTGACGGGAAGCGAACGATCTGGCTTGCCGGCGATTCCACCGTTCAGACCTACGGCAAAAACCGTGCACCGCAGCAGGGATGGGGCGCACATCTCGGCAGCTTCTTACCCCAGGAAAATACCGTTATCAACCGTGCGATCTCCGGCAGAAGTGCAAAGAGCTTTTACGACAAAGGCGATCTAAAAAAGATCCTCAACGAGATTCAGCCGGGGGACTATCTGCTTGTGCAGTTCGGCATCAATGACGGCGCATTTTCTATGAAAGACCGCTACTGCCCGACCTGCGGCAAAGTTCCGGGAACAAGCGGCAGCTTTGAATGGTACATGGCACAGTACATCGAAGGGGCAAAGGCGAAAGGCGCGCTCCCGATCCTGATTACGACGCCGATCCATCTGGATTCACGCAAGGACGGCAAATTCGTACCGGTGTATGTCAATTACCGCGATGCTGCAAAGCAGCTCGCCGCATATTATGAGATTCCGTGCGTTGACCTCAACAAGCTGATGGTCGATCATTACAATCAGATCGGTTATAATGCGGCATTCAAATATCATATGTGCTCGACCGGAAAAAATGATGTCACGCATTTCACAGAAACCGGTGCAAAGGCAGCCGCTGCACTGATTGCCGATGAGATGAAAAAGCAGCACCTTGTATAGGCATAAGCGATATCCCGCACAGTGTCAGGAACTGTGCGGGATGTTTTTGTTTAATATATCACAAAGGATGCGTAATTGTGATTTTGCAGGATTCATGCTGGAATAATCATAGAAACAGCAATGCGCTGCGCGGCTTTCCGGTGCATTCCCCTTCCTGTGCCGTAAAAACGCGGACACACTGCTGATGAAAAATAACATAGGAAAGGCGGGGATATAAAATGAAATCAAAATGATGCCTGTGATTCTGCAAAACAGCGTTTACCTGCCGGCTTCGTCAGAATCTGCGCGCTGATCTGATTTCTGACGGGAAGCTTGATGCCTGTGAGCAGTACAAAAAAAGGATGCGCTCCTGCAATCTGAAACAATTCCAAATATCAACCGCCGCCTTTATTGTATGAAGGCGGCGGTTCGCTTTATTTTTTATACCATGGCAACTCATCCAGCGTGATGACATATTCGCTGTTGTATGTTTTCTTCAGCATTTCCCGATCTGTATACTGTTCGTTGTAGACACCGTTTCTGACGCAGAAATCACCGCACCATGTTCCGATCCATGCCCACATCGTGTTCGCCGCACGCATTCTGTCGATGTCAGGAATCGTACCGTTTTCGGTCATGGCAATGATCTTCTTGCCGCCGGTATACTCTGCGATCTCCGTGAACTTTGCGTTCTGAGGAGCATAGTTCCGTTCGCCCGCATAGACATCCTCTCCGACGATATCCACATAGTTATCACCGGGATACCAATCCGGAGACTGACCGTTCCATACCCAGATCAGATTATGGCAGTTGTGGACATTTGTGAACTGATCATACAGGTAGTACCAGAATTTCTTGTATGCATCCGGGCCCTTGGCACCCCACCAGAACCAGCCGCCGGATGCCTCATGCAGCGGTCTCCAGAGGATTGTAGCACCGGCATCCTCCAGAATGTGCATCTGCTTTGCGACTGCTGCGATATCCGCATCAATCAGGCGTTTGCCTTCCGGATCTCTGCCGTTCATGATCGCACCAATGTCAATCGTGACATTCGATGTGGAGAAGCCCTGCCACCAGCACGGGTTGCCGTGTGCATCATTCCCGTCCTTTACATATTTTGCAGGAGCACTCCAGTGCCAGCAGAACTCAACCAATCCGCCAGCCTTGTGGATTTTCAGTGCGGTATCAACCGCTTCGCCTCTTGCGCCTCTCGCTGTCAGCGCGGTTGCGTAATTCATGAAATCCAGTCCGCAGATAGCAGGATATTTTCCTGTCACATCATGAATCGCCTTGAATTCCGGACCGTCAAAGCCATAGTCGCACACCTGTCCTGTCAGCATATATTTTCCGTAGGTTTCGCACAGATAGGAGAATACCGCACGGGTATTGGCATTCGCCTTTGCATCAATCAGCTGATCGGAAACATCGTAAATACTGTTTGACAGCATTTCGTCTGTCTTGACTTCCAGAGAATCCACCATGATCCAGCCCCACGATCTGGTAAATGTAATCGTATGCTCGCCTGCAGTCATCAGTACGCTCCGAACCACGCTTGTCGTATACTGATTTCCTGTGCTGGTAAAGTTGCCGATGCCTTCTCCGTCGACCTGAATATCATTGACCTTATCGCCGCCGAGTCCTTTTGAACGGATATTCAGACAATAGACTCCGTCAGAAGGAACCGAAACCCGGAAGGACAGCTTATCCGATGCGCCGGAGAAGTCTCCGACGACCTGACCGCCGGAGGCACCTGCCTCGAAGCTGGCTTTCAGTCCGCCGGAAAGCATTGCTTTCTCTGCTTCATAAAATGCACTGTATTCTTCTTGGTGCTGCTGCGGAGGTGGATCAGGCGTTTTTTCCGTCATCAGCAAGCGCTTCATAAGTGTCAGATCAGCCGCAGTGAGCGTACCGTCTCCGTTCAGATCGCCTGCCTGCCAGGCAGCCGGCGCTGACGAGTCATCCTTCAGCAGCCATTTCTGCAAGGTCACAACATCCTGTTTGTCAAAGCTGCCGTCCAGATTGATATCACCTTCCATTGCCGCAATTTCCGGCGCCGGATCCGACGCTGCATTTTTGTAGACAGTCTCGTACATCGTTTCTGCCCAGAGCTTGCGCATGGCTTCATAACCGTCACCGCTCGGATGTACGCCGTCCTGGCTGAGCAGACCCGGATTCGACTTAAAAAACGCATAGAAATCGGGGCCGTGCAGCAGCTTGTCGCCGTATTCCTTGTAGAGCTGTAAAACCTTGGCATTATAATCTGCTGTGTATTTGCCTGCACTTCCGTCGGAAGCATAGGGAATTGTCGGGAGAATCGGAATCTTGCCCTCTCTGAGCACCGCATCTATCATGTATTTGGTACTCTTGTAATAGCGATCCAGATTGTTCGGATTGTTCCATGCATCGTTTGTTCCATAGGCGATGCTCACATATTTTGCAGGACAACCTTTCAGCCATTCATCAATATGCGCCGCACCGACCCAGCTTGTCAGTCCGCCGATACCGCCGTTCTGCTGCACGGGGAAGAAGCGGCTGTCCAGCGCATTCACATGGGTCGCAAAGCCGGTGCCCCATGCATTGACCATGCTGCCGGCAGTAATGGAATCGCCGAAGAACATCCAGCTGTCCTGCACGCCGTTTGCAGCACTGTGAATATCAAAATTCAGGCTGACATTCTGATCCTCTGCTTTTGTGACACGGATGCGGATCCAGTTGCAGCCTGCCATATCCACGACATGCTGCCGTGTGCTGAGCGTGTTGCCTTTCACAGTTTCCGCAGCTTTCCAGCCGTCTGAAGGATAGCTTCCGCCCGGCGCACTGTTGACCTCGATGGTGTAATCCACGGGCTTATCGCTCTTATACACCTCACCGTCAATGCTGTCAAACGCGCCGTTATTGTACCAGACCGCAATGACGCGGCTGCGCTGTGCTTCCGGGACAGAGGAAAGGTCATAGGCAAGGTAGCTTCCGATTTTTGCGTCCCATGTGGTATAGTAGTAGCTGTCATTTCCGGAAGCAGCTTTTCCGTTATTGGCATGCGCCGGGACGCCGCGGCTGATGATCGGATTTGCCGCAGAGGATGTCTGTGCAGCACCGACCGTCATGGAATCCAGATAGGTCCACCCCCATGAACTTTCAACGGTTATGGTGTTTTTGCCGTTCTTCAGCGTAGCCGGAATGCTCACCGTGCGGAATTTTCCTTCTCCGGTATATGCACAGAGAATCTGCCCGATGTTCGTGCCGTTGACCAGCACATTCTGATATTTTCCGTTTTCATCATACGGCTGACTGTAGCGGAATGTCAGAACCTGACTGCCGCCTGCGGACTGCACCTCCACGCTGACCTTGTCTCCCGCATTGGTGAGATGGACAGCCTTGCCGCTGCTGGCGCCGTTCAGGCTGACAACGGCAGACGCATTTTCGCCGCTTCCGGTAATTTTACCGTTCTCGAGTTCATATACATTTCCGGCAGCGAAACCGGGCATTCCGGAAAGGCAGCTGAACGTCATAACTGCCGAAAGCAACCATGCACCCGTCTTCCTTTTCATGATTAATCCCTCATTTCTTCAAAATCAGATTTCGCTTATTTATCTTATCAATGCGGAAGAACGTCCCGCACCGGAAACCGTGTAAAGCAATACTGCTTCTGATTGTATTATAGCGGCTTTTTCTGTGATTCTCAATCACATTTCATCTCATTTTTATGATAAATTTGTGCTTTTCTTAAAAATACAAGGTCGTATACAGTCAAAACCACCGCCTGCACAACGCAGACGGCGGTTCCTCTGTATTCACTTCCCGATGTACCGTTCCGCAGCGGTCATTCATTTTGCCTCTGCAATAGACTGCATTGATTCGGCTGTTTCCGCTTACAAAAAAAGCTCCCCGGAACTGTCCATAATGAACAGTTCCGGGAAGCTGCGTTTCGGGGTTATCACTGAGCGAGGTATTATCCCTCAATGGCGATATACTTGTGATTCTCCAGTTTCTTCGGCTCTGCCTTCGGAACGCTGATGTTCAGAACACCG
>JAFWVK010000104.1 GCA_017518255.1 Oscillospiraceae bacterium | reverse complement strand
TCGGATTCTTCCTCTTCTTCGGATTCTTCCTCTTCTTCGGACTCTTCCTCTTCTTCGGGCTCTTCCTCGTCTGCTTCGGACTCTTCCTCTTCTTCGGACTCTTCCTCTTCTTCGGACTCTTCCTCTTCTGCTTCGGACTCTTCCTCTTCTGCTTCGGATTCTTCCTCTTCTTCGGATTCTTCCTCTTCTTCGGACTCTTCCTCTTCTACGGATTCTTCCTCTTCTTCGGATTCTTCCTCTTCTTCGGACTCTTCCTCTTCTTCGGATTCTTCCTCTTCTTCGGATTCTTCCTCTTCTTCGGATTCTTCCTCTGCTTCGGTTACCTTAGTCTCTTCGGCTGCCTCAATTGCAGCCGGCTCTTCAACTGCTGCGGGTTCTTCCGGAATCATTTGCTTTTCTGCATCAAGAACTGCTTCATCCAGAAGTACCTCGGTTACAGAATCATCCTCCGCAGCGCTGTCCGTCTGCTCAACTGTCAAATCATCTTCCGGTTCTTCTTCACACCAGTAAATCTTCACCTTCGGGCAGGCGCGGACAATTTCAGCTGCTCTGTCCTCAAATTTACGCGGCATGACAAGCTCCTGAAGCTCCGGGCAGTCCGTAAACGGATTCACGCCAAGGAAATCCAGCGTATACGGCAAAACAATCCGTTTCAGATTCGGACAGGAATTGATTGCCTCCGGTTCCAGTGCTTCCAGTCCTGCTTCAAATACGATCTCTTCCAGATTCCGGATATTGGATATTGAATTGAATCCGATCAGTTTGACAGAACCGGGAACCAGAATGCGGCGCAGTTCATCACGGCGCATGATGCCGTGATACAAATAGGATGCAAGAACCAGATACCCCTCCGGAACCTGAAGCGTTCCCGTCCGGTCAATCGGAAGATCGGAGGAATTGCCGGCAGAGAGCATCCACGGGCATTCCAGCATCAGCTGACGCGCACGGATTGCACGCGAATTGCCGAAGCTGATCAGAATGGACGGCTGATACATAAACAGCACGGCAGCCATGTTTCTGTCAAATTCCTCAGGCAGGAACACATCACGCAGCTTATGGCAGTAATAGAATGCCGCATGTTCAAATTCCGTCAAAGCTTTCGGTATGGTCAGTGTCATCAGACGGGTATTATTTCCGAACGCATAGCTGCAAAGGCGCAGCACGCCGAGCGGTATTTCAAATTTTGTCTGATTCGCCATTTCGGTCAGTGCATAACTGCCGATTACCGGATGAGTATGCATTGCATTCAGGCGCTCGGCAAAATTCGCACACTGCTTGCTGATTTCCGCTGTAAAGATACGCTGCTCGACCACATTCGGATAGGAAGGCGATACAACAGAAAGCAGCGAATCAGGCGCAGCCTCCGAATAACGGGAATTACTCTCCTCATTGAAGATTACATTGATTTTAACCGGACCGTCAAGGATCGCCGGAAGCTGCTCCTCAAACCGCTTCGGAACGGTCAGATTGGTCAGAGCAGTACAGCCGGAAAGCGCCATATCTCCGATTTTTTCTACAGAATCCGGTATACGGAGTGTCACAAGCGTATTGCAGTTCGAGAACAGATTGGAGGGAATCTCCTGCAAGGTATTCGGCAGACGGATCTGCTCATACTGACAGGGTGCTGCAAAGGCATACGGTCCGAGATAGCTGACCGAGTCCGGCAGAACCAGGCGGTGCGGACCGAGGCAGCCGGTAAAGGCATTCATATCAACGATCTGCAAGCCTTCCGGCAGAACAATATGTACCAGTTCATCCAATCCGGCAAACGCATATGCACTGATCCGGCGCAGTGATTTCGGCAGATAAACCGTTTTCAGAACATGCTCCGGCTCATCCTTCCGCAAATCAAGCTCCTTTGCAAAATACGGAGCCAGAACGGTATAGCCCTCCGGTATTTGCAGAATATGATCGCGTACAACCAGTTTTTTGGCTTTCTGAGCAGTCAAAATATCATCATACTGCTCCATCAGTTCGGAAACAGCAGCAACTCTCGCCCTGGAAAGGAAGCCCTTTCTCGGCCAATGGAGTTTTACCTCCGGACGGAACAGGAAAAATTCCACAGCCTTTTTATCCGGGAATCCCTCGCAGAGATACACATCCGACAGACGCGAACAGCCGGAGAATGCATCCGGTTCCACTTCCGTCAGGGATTTCGGGATCTCCAGCGCAAGGAGACGCGGGCAATCCCAGAAAGCCTGTGTCTCAACTCTGCGTATACCCTCCGGAATTTCAAACCGTTCACCGCCCTCCGAGCCGAGGAAGGCACGGGATGCAATCACCGTGTACTGTTTCAAGGCAGCGCTGCGCTCAACAGGACCGGGCATCGGCTTGGAAATTTCATGCGTAAAGACTTTGTCCTCGGCGCCGTATTCTCCCCGGTGTACCGGAACAAACGAAATAGACTGATCCAGTTTGCCGTATTCCTGAGCCTGTTCAACCGACTTTGCAGTTTGCTCATAGGCTTCTTTGGCAAGATTGGAAGCAGGCGCAGCAATCTCATGATCCTCTTTCGTTTCAGGCTGCGCAGTATCCGCAGACACCGCAGCCGTTGCAACCTGCTGTTCCTGCCGTTCGGAAATCTGTGCGACCGTCTGCTGAATTTCCGGAATCACGCTGACTTTTTCCTGTAATTCCGTAATTGCCTCGACCTTTTCCTGCATCTGCGGAATCGCATCAATCTTATCCTGTGCTTCGGCAATGGTATCCACTTTTTCCTGAATATCAGAGATTGCTTCCGCCATATCCTGAATCTGGCTAATGGTATCCGCATTATCGGAAATCGCATTGACCTTTTCCTGCAAATCAGACATTTCTTCAACTTTCTGCTGAAGTTCCGGAATGACGCTGATTTTTTCTTCCACATCGGACAAAGCTTCGACTTTATCCTGCACATCGGAAAGTGCATCGACCTTTTCCCGGATTTCGGAGATCTCATCCACTTTGCTCTGGACGCCGGAGAGAGCCTCGACCTTCGCCTGAACGGATTCCTGATTGGCGGCAAGCTGATCCATACGGGTTTTGACTTCGTCCATCGCATCAATCTTCTGTCGGATTGACTGTAACTCTTCAGCCGAAGCCTGCGCCGTATGCACATCGCCGATTGACTTCTGAATCGCAGAAATCTCCTGACTCAGCGAAGCAATTGTCTCACTGCTGACCTCAGGCTGTGCAGGCGCGGCTGCCGTCTGCTGTGCGCCCATTGCAGCCATCTGCTGCTGCATCTGGGTAATCGTCTGTTCCAGTCTGCGAACCGTTTCGGAATCAACCGCAGACTGCTGCGCATCGGAAGGCTGTACTGCCTGGGCTGCCTGAGGCGCCGGTGCCGGAGCAGAAGCTTCGGGCATCAGTCCGACAGAAGGCATATCGGGAGTCTGCGCGGCGACGGAACGGAAAGCAGACTGAACCGGTACGTCGGAAGGCAGAATCTGCGCAACCGGTGTTTTCGCAGGCTGCTGCGCATTCGGAACAGGAATGGAAAATGCTTCGATTACCGATTCCGAAGACGGCAGCTGCTCCTCATCATCCCAGACAGGTTTTGCAGAGATGCCGTCAAGCCATGTTACGGTCGGATTGGTCAATTCGCCGAAGATACGCTTGTTTTCTATTTCATCATGAATGATTCTCGGCATATAGAGCGTCTGAAGAGACGGGCAGTTCGCCAGAGAAGACTGACTGAGGGATTCGCAGCCTTCCGGAATATAGAGGCGCTGAAGCGAAGAGCACTCCCAGAACGCACTGGTACCGATCGTTTTTACGGAATCGGGCAGCATCATGCTTTGCAGGGACGTACAGCCGTTAAAGGCACCTGCTCCGATTCTGGTAATTTTGTTGCCGAAATGCACCTTCCGCAGCTTAATGTCGCCGCTGAATGTATCGTCACAGATCTCCGTGAGATTCTGCGGAAGCCGGATGCTTTCCAGATTCGGCAGATTCATAAATGCACCTGCACCGATTTCAGTAACCGTTTCCGGAATCACAATCGAACGCAGCCGCTTACAGCCGGCAAACGCACCGTTGTCGATGACGGTTGTGCCGGATTCCACGATGATTTCCTCAAGCGTATCCAGGAAGGAAAAAGCGTTTGCAGCAATGATGCGGACACCGGACGGAATGATAATCTTTTTGATGCCGCGGCTGGCAAGCCCGCGAAGTCCGTGCGGCTGAATTGCAATATAGCTCGACGGAATTTTCAGCGTTCCGTCTTTTTCCACTGTCAGCATGGTGCCGGCACCCTGAGAAAGAATACCGGAAGTCTGATCTATAATCTGCTGCACCGTTGTCGAGCGTGTGGCAAACAGCAGTTTCTTGCCGAAATTCAGCGTCGCACCGGGGCAATGGATAAAGAGTTCCACTGCCTTGGCTTCCGGAAAATCAGCAGGCAGATTGATGGTTTTCAGAGAATCGCAGTCATAAAAGCACCAGTGCTCAAACTCTTTCAGCGAAGAAGGAATTGTCAGACGTTCCAGGGAGCTGGTATTGCGAAAACTGCGGGTAAAAAATGCATGCTTTGATATTTTTTTCACGCCTTCCGGAATCACCAGTTCCTTCAATTGAGAAAAGCCCGCCAATGCTCCGGTTCCGATCACCGTAAAATCGGACGGCAGCTTTACCTTATCGGTATTTGACCGGATCAGACTTTTGGCATCATCTCGTGTAAAAATGCGCTCCCCCATGCTTCAGTGCCTCCTTTTTAGCATCAAGATTAAACTTGTAGAATAGTATACAAAAGCTTTTTGGAACAATTGATTTCAATTAGAATTATTATACCATTTTTTTGAAAGAATTTCAAGTGGTTTTTGTTATTTTTTTACATTTCAGGCAAAAAAATTTTTACGAACCGGTTTCAGGCTGTTTTTCATTCATCAAAAATCAGAAAAACTGCAAAAAAAATGCCCGGACAAAGCCGGGCATTTTGCACTCAGAGTAAACCTGCCAGATAGCGCAGCAAGAATGTCGTATCTGCCACTGTCAAAAAACCGTCCGCATTCAGATCGGAACGCTCAAGAGACTCATCGGTTACTGCAAGCGTGGTATCCTCCTGAACAAGACGGGCTAGGAAAATCGCATCCAGAATATTCTCCTCGCCGTTGCAGTCAATATCAAAATTCGTGACAGCCGCATCGGCAGGAACCGTCACAGGCTCCAGCACCGTCATTGTATCCGTCAGCGTGAACTCTGCACATTCCTTCCCGCCGATCAAAAGCGTATAAGCCGTATCGGCTGTAAGCTCCGGAGCAGAGATCATGACATAATCGAATTTTTTATCCGGAATCATCTCAAAACAGATCTTGTCTTCCGCAGTATTTTTCAGTGCAATAATCTGATCCTTCACCTGCTCGGTGCTCGTCTGAAACATCACTGCATACTGTGTTGAATCCAAGCCGACAACCTGATCGTCGGTCGCGGTTGCCAGAACCGTACCGCCGGTTATCACCACGGACCCGGCTTCATTTTTCAGGCCTCTGTCTCCGTTTGCTTTCAGTACTCCGCCGGAAATCTGAAGGGCAGTCTCGGCCTGAACCGCATCGTTGCTGGCTTTGATATCAATGTTTCCGCCGGAAATCAGAACCTTGCCCTTTGTGGATTTAATGCCGTCCCCTTCGGAATTGATATCGAGGTTTCCGCCTTTTACCTGCACAGAAGTCTTGCCGCGGATTGCATCGCCGGTTTGGGTTTTGACCTTCACCGTTCCGCCGGTAATCTTTACATCATTGTTGCAGTGGATTCCGTACTGATATGCAGCCTCAATCCGCAGTTTTCCTTCGCCCTTGATTGTAATGTCATCCTTAGCATAGATGACCGCTGTCGTATTGGTGTATTTCTCGCCGTCATAGAGGAAATTCTCCGTATCCGCAACAAGATTGATCGAAGTATTCTCCGCATTTTCAACAAGAACCGGAGCTTCGCTCAGACCGGTGATATTCACACCGTTAAAGAACAGCTTTACCGTTTCGGCATCCGTATTCTCATCCGGCACATGCACAATAATCTGTCCGTCATCGAGTGTTCCGGAAAACTCGTAATTGCCGGATGCGGAAACGGTGATTTTTGTTCCGTCAACCGTAACATTTTCGCCCTCTGCCTGAACGGAGGTTCCGTCCATCCGGATTACCGCCGTCATGACAATTTCGGTTTCTTCGCCGTCCTGCGCGGCAGAAGCCGGGCATACGGGCAGCGCAGATGCCGCCGTAAGAAGACTTCCGCTGACGGCACACAGCAACATTCTGCATTTCATTTTCATTTTTCATCATTCCTTTCCGATTGCGCATGATAACAGAAACAGCATAAAGAATCTGCTACCAGTTTAGCATAATTTCATGCAAAAGTCAATGCATTCTTTCCGGAAAATGCGTAGAATTGCAAAAAAAGCATTTATATTATGGTTTTTTTCAGAAATCCCGCTTTTCTTCTTCCGCTTTGCAGGATTCCGGCTGACTGAACACCTCACTGCTCTTTGATACTGCGGATCAGCGCATCCTTCTCTTTTGCGGACAATGCAAGCAGCGAATCCGAATGATACAGTCCGATGCCGCAGGCTGTCGGTTCCCGAAGCATCTCCCCTGCCTGGCGCGCCAGAATTTCTTCGGTTCTCACCCACTCATACTGCCCGTCACCCGCATACAGATCCTCTTCTCCGATCTTATAGGCAGCCAGCCCGATTGCCATGCCGACCTTTTCCGAGCGCGGAAGCGCAAGCCACTCCGCGGCAGTCTCGGCAAACGGACAGAGCTCGTTCAGATAGCCGAAGTAAATCTGCGGAATCAGCAGGTCGCAGCATTCACCGGTCTGACACCATTCCGCAACATCCGCATAGAGCGATTCATAGTTTTTCAGCAGATTGCCCTGCGGGCTGACTGAAAAAACAGTCTTCGGGTTTGCCTGATGCACCGCGTTATTCATGCTTTCCACGAGCTGCGTGATATTCTTTCTGCGCCATGCGGACAAATCTGTTTCTCCGGAGTTCTGAAAATCTGTCCGGTCAAAAGCCGTTTCTTCCGTCGGATAAAAATAATCGTCAATGTGGATACCGTCCGGATGATACCGGTCAATCAGTTCCTGAACCGCACCGGTCAAAAAGCTGCGTGTCGATTCGGCAGCCGGATTGAGATAATATCTGCCGTTCCATTCCGAAAGAGCGGATGAACGCTTTTCTGCATTCTGATACCATTGCGTCAGCATCGAGCTGCCGCTCTGAAGATCCATATATTCTTTTGACTGCAAACGGAGCGGATTGATCCACAAATGGAGAGACAAATTCAGCTGCCTGCATACAGACCGGAAAATCTCCGTTTCATCCAGCCGGTTTGCGGTCGGTGTCATCGGATAATATGCAGAAGGATAGGTACTTTCCCCGAATGCGCATACATGCAGAAAAACAGTATTCACGCCGAACACCTGCATTTCCTGAAGATACTCCCTCACATTTTCTTTCGCGGTCATCTCATCGGATTTCTCAAACAACCTGTCACATATAAAATAGGGAATCCAGACCGCAATCATTTTAGATTCCGTTCCGTCCGGCAAATGAAGCTGCTGCATCGTTTGCCCGTTCAGATTCTGCGCCTCTGTTCTTCCGGAATCCGGCGACGGGATACAGGATACGGAACATACAGAACAGACAAGACAGATCACAAGCAGGAACAGTTTTCTACGCATAAACAGGAACAACCTTTCTGATTCGGAATTGCCCTCATCATAGCAGACTGCCCCTGCGAATTCTGTCGCGCTGCCGCATTCTGCCGGAGATATTTTGAATGCACCGGCGCAATTGCGGTAAATCTTTCCGATTAAGGCAAAAAACTCCGCAGCAGAACGGTTTCCGACGAAACTGCCGTTCCCCGCCTTTCTTTCGTTATTCCGCCGGAATTTCAAGTCATATCCACTATTTTTTTTCTGTTTTCAGCCGGATTATTATTATCATCGGATAAATAGAAAAGATTTTCTGTTTTGCCTTGCTTTTTTTCCGTTTTCATATTATAATATCAGTAAATGTGTCTGTTTTCTTTATCGGGGACAGCACCGGGCTTATCCCTGACAAACCATATGGAGCTGTTGGAATGTTTTTCTTAAAGGGTATTCTGATCGGGCTGATTGTCGGCTTACCCGCCGGAGCCATCGGAGCACTTTGTATTCAGCGTATGCTGACATACGGAACCGCAAGCGGTCTGATTACCGGATTCGGTTCCTCCGTCGTGGATTGCTTTTACGCAGCAGTCGGAATCTTCGGCATTACGATCATCTCGGATCAGATGATAAAATACCAGTCTCATATTATGCTGGCTGGCGGTTTTCTGATTCTCTGGATGGGGTTTTCCACACTGCGGAAAACAATCACGCATTCACACCGCAAATCCGACAAACCGCCGTATTTCTCACTGCTGGTTTCCTCCCTCGGTGTCGGCATTACCAATCCCGCTGCCGTAATCGGTTTTCTTGTTGTATTCACCTATTTCGGCATTGACGGAAAGCCGACACTCATGCAGGGCTCGGTTCTGATTCTGGGCGTTCTGATCGGTACGACAATCTGGTGGATGCTTCTGGCACTGATTACCGCAGGGCTGAAAAAAAAATTCGGAAACACGACATCTGCAAAGCTGAACCGATTCTTCGGTTATCTGATGATTCTGTTCAGCGTCCTGCTCTTTGCAAAAGCTGGTTATGGCTTACTCTTAAAAAAGTAAAGGCAGCCTGAATTCCGTTCAGGCTGCTTTTTTATCCGATGTATCATGTAAAGCATCAGGTACAGATCCAGATAATCAGCGGGAAAGAGACGAGAGAAAAGAGCGTTGTCAAGAAAATCCCCTGTGAGGCGAGCTTTTCATTGCCGCCGTATTCTGTCGCAAAGAGTGCAGTTGTATTCGCAACCGGCATACAGCTCAGAAGGAGCAGCGTCGGCGCAAGAACCTCATGTGAGACAATCTGCCGGAGAATCACCCAGAATACCAGCGGCAGCGCAATCTGGCGCAGCACTACATAGACATTCATGCGCAGATTTGTCAGCATTTCCTTCGCTTTCATACCGGTAAGATTCGCGCCGACAACCATCATTGCAAGCGGTGAGGTCAGGTCGCCGAGTGTAGAGCAGGTATCACTGAGCACCTTCGGCATGTGAATCCGGAATACAAATATCAGGATGCCGACTGCGGTGCAGATTACTGCCGGCATTGTCAACAGCTTTTTCCACGATATCCCGGATACCGCTCCGGAGACACTGTCTTCCTTTGAAGACGCGCCGCTCATCAGGATAATGCCGAATGTATAAATAATAATATTGAACACACTGTTGAGAATCGCTGCATAAAACAGCCCTTCAGAACCGTAAACTGACTGCACAACCGGGAATCCCATAAACCCAACATTCCCGAAAATCGTCATGAACAAATACAGACGGCGGTCTTTTTTCGGCGTAAATATGCCGAAAACCAGAATCAGAGAGAGCGCCGTCAGCAGCAGATAAAACAGAAAGCAATACAGAAACAGCGAACCGACCGATATTTCCTGAATGCCGTCAGACTGCTCCCGCACCTCAACCTGCTTCATTCGCTGATAGAACGCGTCAATCATCATCATCGGTGTTGTAACATAAAGCAGTAATTTCGTAAGCTTTTGTTTGGTATGAACATCCAGCAGCTCCAGCTTTGCCAGAACCGCACCGAGACATAAAATCAGAAACAGCTTGCTCATCTGCTGTATAATAACAGAAATATGCATAAAACCTCGTTTCTTTGCAGAGAAAGTGCGGCTCTGAAAGCCGCACGAATCTTATTTACGGATATATAGGACACCCAGCGTATTCGGACCGCAGTGGCTGGCAATGGTACAGCCTGCCCGGCTTTCATCAATCTCAGTAAAATAGTTTTTTTCTTGGATTACCGATCTCGCGGCACTGACCGCCTCATCTTCTGCATTGGCATGCGTAATGAAAATACGTTGCGGACGGATTGCATCGCAGTTTTCCAGCCGGTCACGGACATACTGCGTGACACATTTATTGAAATTGCCGCGGTATTTTTTCGCTACGGTCATTTTTCCGTCTCTGACCTCGATACAGGGCTTTAACCGGAGAAGATTCGCACCAAGTGCCGCAACGGTCGAGCATCTGCCGCCCTTCCGGAGATAATCCAGACGGTCAATGATAAAGCTCGCATCCACATTCGGGATGATATCTGTTTCCAGCTGATGCTTGATCTGTATAGCGGAATGTCCTTCTTTCGCAAGTCTGCACGCCTCCAGAACGACATGGCCGAAGCCGGATGACAGATTCAGAGAATCTACGGCAACGGCTTTCCCGTTCATTTCTTCCGCAGCAATACATGCATTCTGAAAACAGCTAGAAAAATGGGAACTGATTGTCAGGCAGAGAATTTCAGTATCCGGAGCGTCTTTCAGGATCCGGGAGAAGCAGTCTGCAAAGTCAGAAACAGTCACGGCTGCTGTTTTCGGCAATGCGCCGCCGGCATCGACATATCTGAATATTTCATCCGCCGTAATCTCCAGACCGTCTTTCCGGCTCTCTTCATCCATAGTGACATACAGCGGCAGAATAATGATATTGTTTTCCTGAATCTGTTCTTTTGTCAGATCACAGGTGCTGTCCGCAACGATTGTGACTTTCATGATGCAAACCTCCGGTTCCAGTGAAATCCTGATAATATTATACTGCGTTTTCGGGTGTTTGTCAAGAAAGAGCATTTCTTGAACGGAAAACCCGTACATTTCCGTATGAAGCGCAATCCCGTTGCTTTCAGAATCTTTTTTACTGCTCCCATTGCGTTTTCATTCATTATGTGATATAATAGTACCATATCCGACAATAGGAGATGATGAAATGGGTCAAAATGATTCCAGTTTCCTGCTCTTTCTTGCTGTTTTGCCGGCACTGGCTGTTATGTTCTTTGTCTGGAAAATGGATAAGCGGGAAAAAGAACCGATTTCCCTTCTGATTCAGCTGCTCGGTCTGGGCGCGCTGTCTACAATCAGTGCAATCATTCTGGAAATAGTTGCGCAAGGGGTATTGAACGAATTCGCTGAAAACTGGATTGATAAAAGTTATTACAGTAAAGACACATTATTTATGTCAGAATCACACCGGTTATGTTATCAGCTGATCAACACGTTTCTTTGTGTTGCATTGATTGAGGAAGCCGGTAAATTTGTAATGCTCTATCTGCGGACATGGAAATGTCCGGACTTTGATTTCAGCTATGATGCCGTTGTCTATTCCGTTGCAACTTCTCTCGGATTTGCGACAGTCGAAAACATTATGTATGTCTTCGGCTCGGAAGATTCCATACAAACAGCGCTGCTGCGTGCCGTTCTTTCCGTTCCGGGTCATGCGTTCTTCTCGGTGTTCATGGGCTGCTTCTACGGAAGAGCCAAATATGCACACTATATGAAAGACAAAAAAGGCACGCGCCGGAATATGCTGCTTGCGCTTACATCAGCCACCGTCATACACGGCTTTTACGATTTCTGTCTGTTTATGGGCGATGATGAATATATCATTACATTCTTCGCATTTGAGATCATTCTCACGATTGTCTCCATCACTATGATTATCATGCTTTCCAGACACGATAAACAGGTCGGCGTGCCGCGTGCGCTGGTCAACCCGTTCTATACCGGATATCCGCAGCCGTTTTTTCCTCCTGTAAATCCCGTCTATCCGGGCTATCCGCAGCCGTACCGTCCGCCTGTCAATCCGGGCTACCCGGCACAGACCGGATATCCGCAGCCGTACCGCCCGCCCGTCAGTACGGGATATCCGGCGCAGACCGGATATCCGCAGCCGTACCGCCCGCCTGTAAATCCGGGCTATCCGGCGCAGACCGGATATCCGCAGCCGTACCGCCCGCCTGTAAATCCGGGCTATCCGATGCAGACCGGATATCCGCAGCCGTACCGCCCGCCTGTGAATCCGGGCTATCCGATGCAGACGGGTTATCCGCAGCCCTATCAGCCGCAAATGCAGCAAAACAATTCGGTTCAGACTCAGTACCCGAACGGACTGCCCAGACCTGCGGCGATGCAGAATACATCCATGCCGGAATTAACAAGTCTCCCGAAAACAGATGCGCCTTCCGCTTCGGGAATCCGGACGGAAACCGCTGTCTCCGATCCTTTCAAAGCAGATTTCTCAGATCCGGCGAATCCGGATTTATAAGAACCGCAGTAATCCAGCCCGTACAAACAGCAGCACCTTCATCCAGAAGGTGCTGCTTAGCTTGTAGATAAAGTGGTATCTGCGATGCATCCATAATGGGGACTCCGTCCCCAAGCCCCTGCCGGGGACATTGTCCCCAGACCCCATTATAAAAAAGAATGTATTTTCTTGATTTTTATAAACAATGGAATCTCAAAGGTACTTTGTCACTTTGGCGGTTTAGCGCAGCGGGCGAAAGCCTAATATGAATCATCATGCAGCGCACATTTGCGAAGCAGACTGAGCAGCACCTTCATCCGGAAGGTGCTGCTGTTTTCTTAAAAAAAATCAAATCTCATCCTCATACGGGTTTCGCATTGCCTCCCAGCAGCGGTATGCGGCAAAGCATTCGCCTGCGGTCAGCAAAATATTAACGGTTATGGCAGCAGGTTTTATAAATAGCCCCTGTGATGCGTTGCCCAATGCGTGCAAAAGAATTGCGGCAGGCAGCATCCATTTATTTCTGCCTGTATAGATACCGTAAAAGATCAGGACAGTCAGCGCGACAGCAGATGCCGTACCTTCCATAAACGCCCAGAGATTGAACCAGAAGATATCCGGCGCCGCTCTCCCCGTCCCGATCAGTCCCAGACAGGTCATTCCGGCGCCGAATGCTTCAAACGCACTGTGCCCGATTCCGTATGAAACGGCATCCTTCCGGCTGTCATAAGATGAAAGCAGATAACAGAGGACAAGAAACTTTGCGCCTTCCTCCAGAATTCCGAAAAGCAGCCCTTGCTTGATATAATATGCAGCAGGATTGCTGTGACTGAAAACAGACCGGATTGCCGCCCCGATGAAAAAGACCGGATAGCAGACCGGAAAAGCAACCAGCGCCGGTGTGAATCCCGCACCGGTTTTTTTATGCCAGAGAATCATCAGCAGCACCGGTCCGAACAGCCGCGTAAGGCCGGCGAGAATACATTGCATATCTGCCATCATCACTCTCCTTTTTTCCGTCCGAAATCATCGGCAATCTGGATCAAGAGCCGCATCGACGGAGCAATTCCGCTTCATCAATCACTTCAATTCCGAGTTCCTGCGCTTTGATGAGTTTGCTGCCGGCATCGTCTCCGGCGACTACCGTACTTGTTTTTTTCGAGACGGAACCCGCTACTTTTCCGCCGTGCGCCTCAATCAGCGCCTTTGCGTCCTCACGCTTCATCGTCGGGAGCGTGCCGGTCAGCACAAACGTCATTCCGGCAAAACGGCTGTCTGAAGCCTGCTTTTCTTCATATTTCATAGTCAAGCCGCGTTCGAGAAGCGTGTCGATCAATGCGGAAAAAGCCGGTTCACGGAATGCCTCGGCAACCGATTCCGCCATAATCTCCCCGAAGCCGTCTATTGCCGCAAAATCAGCTGCATCTGCACAACGGATTGCATCAATCGAACTGAAACGGCGGCAGAGCAGTGCGGCTGCATTCTGCCCGATATTGCGGATTCCGAGCGCTGCAATCACACGGTCAAGCGGCTGATTCTTTGAATTTTCGATGGCACGCAGCAGGTTTTCTGCGGATTTATCCTTGAATCCGTCCAGCCTGAGAATCTGCTCCTTTGTCAGCGTATACAGATCCGCCGGCGATGCAATCATTTTTTCATCCAGAAGCTGCTGCACAATCGCCGGACCGAGACCGTCAATATTCATGGCACTTTTGGATGCAAAATGCACAATAGAACGAAAAATCTGCGCAGGACATGCCGGATTGAAGCAGCGGACGGCAGCTTCCTCACCGTCCTTTTCGGCAGGCGCGCCGCAGACAGGACAGCGTTCCGGCAGAATATAAGGCACGGAATCCGGCTCATGAGAGACAGACGCAAGCACCTCCGGAATGATATCTCCGGCTTTCCGGACACGGATGATGTCACCGACACGGATATCCTTATCCGTGATAAACTGCTGATTGTGCAGAACGGCGCGGGAAACGCTTGTCCCGGCAAGCTGAATCTCATCGAACACCGCAACCGGTGTCAGAACGCCGGTTCTGCCGACCTGCACCTCAATCGAACGCAGCTTTGTCTCCTTTTCTTCGGGCGGGAACTTATAAGCGACTGCCCATTTGGGATATTTTGCCGTTGAGCCGAGCTGTTCGCGCAGGGATAGGCTGTCCGCCTTGATGACCACGCCGTCGATATCATAGGGAAGGCTGCTGCGGCTGTTGCCGATTTTTTCAATGGCTGCGCGGATAACCTCCGCATCGGCAGGACAGCGCGTATAGGGAATCACAGGGAAACCGAGCTCCCGCAGGCGGTCAAGTGTTTCTGAATGCATTGCAGGAGATTCGTTTTCAACACGCTGCAAATTGAACACGAAAATTTGCAGTCTGCGGGCTGCGGTCACGGCGGAATCCTTCTGCCGGAGCGAGCCCGCTGCGGCATTGCGTGGATTCTTGAACAGCTCCTCCCCTGCCGCCTCCTGCTGCGCAGACAGCCGCTCAAATGACGCACGCGGCATATACACCTCTCCGCGAACCTCCAGCAGCGGCGGCGCATCTTTCAGCTTTAGCGGAATACTGCGGATTGTTTTAAGATTTGCAGTCACATTCTCACCGGTAAAGCCGTCGCCGCGTGTCGAGCCTCTGGTCAGAATGCCGTTTTCATATTCCAGTGAAACGGAAAGCCCGTCGATTTTCGGTTCAACGGTAAACATCGGATGATCTGCCGATTCCTTCACGCGCTCGATAAATGCCGCAACCTGCTCAAAGGAAAAAACATCCTGAAGGCTTGCCATCTGGACAGCATGACTGACCTTTTCAAATTTTCCGGATGCTTTTCCCTGTACGCGCTGCGTCGGGGAATCCGGTTCAAGCAGATCGGGGTATTCCGCTTCCAGATCCCGCAGCTCATGCATTTTCATATCATACTCATAGTCCTCGGCACTCGGCGCATCCAGATCGTAATATTCATGTGCCATGCGCAACAGTTCTTCTGTCAGTTCCGTTACACGTTTTGCTGCTTCATCATGTGTCATGAAGCTGATCTCTCCTTTCCGGCTTGTCCTGTATCATTCAAAACAAACAGCCGCGCGAGCTTTCCGAAACGGGCAGAGCCCGCCGCTCACGCGGCTGAACACATTTTACTGTACCCCTCCCGGTACCGGGTGATTACTTTCAAATCCGGCATACCGCAGTGACTGCATCCCGCAGGAAGATCCGGTATCCGGTGAAGAGCCCGGCATCTGCGGCAGAAATTCATCTGTCGGGAATGAAAGCCTGCTGAATATTTCGCAGGGTGAATCTGTACCTTCTGCGGAGCAGGTTTTTGTCGGAACCTGATACGGATACGCTGCTACCGTCATGGTGACCGGTCTGGTCAGTTCAATGACCGAGAACACACCGAGCGTCAGAACCACGGCTCTGTGCGGTGCGGGAGCCGGCATTCCCGGCTGAACAGGCAGCCCCGGCATCATGGCAATTCTTGTCTCCAGCGCAATCGGATCAACACACTGACAGCTCGCCGTCGGAAGATTGACAACCTCACAGCAGCTGTTTGTATCTCCGATGCGGGCTCCGTTGCTGAAAAATGTTTTCGTGTTTGATTCACTGCCGTAAAGAATCACGCTTTTAGAAGCCGATGCGGTTCCCCGCAGTGTTGTCGGCGCATCACAGCTTCTGTCATACGCAAGCAGCTCCACGCCGAAGGTATAGGTCACATCGACCGAATAATAGCCCCGGTTAAACGGAATCGGTTCCACGCTCATGCAGACATTGTCGATTGAGCAGCAGCGTGTCTTGACGGATGTAAACTGTTCGGGCAGCTCGCCGCCTTCCAGCATAACCTGCAAATTTGTAATACAGTCTTTGTCAGAGCAGCTGTCGAAGACACGGTCGGCTTTTACTGCAACAGCAGCTGCCGCGGTATTCTCTTCATTCATGGCAATTCCTCCCTGTATCAATTGGGTTTCCTTGCGGAATCCTCAATCACAATATATGTGATACAGAAAGAAAATGTGACAGATCTGCCGAAATCATTCCCGAATCAGGGCTCAGGTATTCTTGTCTACCTGATGAAATGTTTTCAGATTCCCGATTTTTTCATTCCGCTCTTCCAGAACCTTCTCGACATCAGCCCAGTCCAGGCCCTGATTTGCAGCCAGAACCATGACATGATAGAGCAGATCGTTGATTTCGTTTTTCAGCTCGTCATTGTCGCCGTTTTTTGCGGCGATGACGGTTTCCGTCGCTTCTTCCCCGACCTTTTTGCAGATTTTGTCCACACCTTTTTCAAACAAATATGCGGTATAGGATTTTTCCGGTGCCTGTCCTGCATCGAATGCAGCCTTTCTCGCCTTGATTACTTCAAAAATTTCCTGATAAACGGTCATTCCTCATTCTCCTTATCTTCCTGATAGATTTCCTTGAAAAAGCAGCTGTATGCGCCTGTATGGCAGGCAACGCCGGTCTGCCGGACATTGATCAGAAGCGTATCGTCATCGCAGTCCGCATAAACCGACACGACCTTTTGCAGGTGACCGGATGTTGCTCCCTTGTTCCAGTATTCCTGTCTGGAACGGCTCCAGAACCATGTGTAGCCTGTTTCCAGTGTACGGCGCAGGCTTTCCTTGTTCATATATGCCAGCATCAGTACAGTTTTTGTATCAGCCTCATAACAGATTGCGGGAATCAGCTCCGATTTCACAAAAAACCGGTCAAGGTCATTCAGATCAATTTTAATCATCGGCTGTCTCCTTTCCGTATTCCTTCACTTTATCATACCATAAAACCGCGGAAATTGCAACGGGAATCAAACAAAATGACAGACAGATCAGAAACTGTGTTCCTCATCGCAGATTTTCCGCGCTTCTTCCGGGGACAGCCCGGCCGCGGATACAATATCTTCCGCACTGCCGCCGTTCCGGATGATGCGGCGGGCTTCATAAATTTTTGCAATATACCGCATTCTCTCCGCAGTGCTGCCGGCATACTCTTTCGCACTGTCCGCCGGATCCGTGAAATTGATCCGCTCCTCTTCCACCACAAGAGGGCGGTTCATTACCCTCGCATTGATTGCCATGACATACTCTCCTAAAAATCCGAGGAACGCAAGCTGTATTCCGCCGAGGAAAAAGAGACCGACTGTCGCGGGAGCGGAACCCGCCGAGAATTCATTCCACAGAATCAGTTTCAGAATCATATAGAAAAGACCGATCAGCAAACTGAATCCGGATATCAGAAAGCCGCCGAATGTCGCCAGACGCAGACCTGCCTTTGTATAGCTGGTAAAACCGACCATCGCCGCATCATAGAGCGAGAAGAAATTGTTATGAGTCTTGCCGGCACGCCGTTTCGGCTGCACATACTCAATCTCTTTCCGCTCAGGTCCGAGTTCTGCAACGATACCGCGGATATACGGCTGCGGATCGTGAAGATCTCTCAGTGTCTGCACAAAACTTTTGTCATACAGACCGAAGCCCGTGAACTGTTCAATCTGATCGCAGCGGCTCATTTTTTTGATCATTCTGTAATAAATACCGCGCAAAAAATACTTCAGCGGGTTTTCCTTGCTTCTTGATTTTATGCCGATTACGACTTTGTAGCCGTTTTCCCACTCTTTCACAAACTGCGGAATCATTTCGGGAGGATCCTGAAAATCTGCGCACATACCGATTGTGCAGTCTCCGGTCGTCTGAAGCATTGCATAGTACGGACTGTTGAACTGACCGAAATTCTTCACATTGAAAATCGCCTTTATATTCGGGTCTTCCGCACAGATTCCGCGAATGACTTCTCTTGTCCGGTCACGGCTTTTGTTGTCAATCAGCAGAATCTCGTAATCATATGCGGGGCATTTTTCCCGTATGACATTCCGCACCGCTTCACAAATCGGTCTTGCATTTTCTTCTTCATTATAGCACGGTATAATCACGGATATTTTCTTTTTCAAAACTACCATACACCGCCTCTTTCAAAAATCATCCATGAGAATGCGCAGGATCTGCATGGGGATATCCGCTGTCCCGATACAGGGGTAACCGGCTGCATCCTCAGCCGAGCGAAAGCCGAAGCCGTATGTAACCGCGATGAACGCAACACCTGCCCGCTCTGCACCGGCGGAATCGTTGACTGTATCTCCGATCAGGACAGTATCCGCCTGACTGCCGCCCATCGCTTCCGTACATAGCCGGATCAGATCGGATTTGCTGAGTTTTCCGCTCTCATCCGCACCGAAAACCGGATCAATGTATTTGTCCAGACCGAATTTCTGAATAAGCGGAACGGCAAACCGTCCCGGCTTATTGGTCGCCACTCCGATTTTCATACCGAGTTCACGCAGCTTCCGGCACAGTTCGACAATGCCGTCATACGGCTTTGCATGAAACACTGCACCCTTCTGATAATGCGACCGGAATATTCCGGTTGCCTGCTGCGCCTCCTCCTCCGAGCAGCCGCAGATTTTCTCAAACGACCCCGTCAGCGGCGGTCCCATAAAAGCCATCAGCTCCTGCTCCGAAAGCTCTCTCATTCCGGTTTGCGCAATTGTATACTGAATACTCTCTATAATGCCGCGGCTCGTATCCAGCAGGGTTCCGTCAAGGTCAAATATGACATTTCTGTATTTCATAGATAAAAGACTCTCCGTTCGTTCAGATACCGTAACAGACAGTATCCGCCATATTCCATGAATGATGCCGGCAGGACAGTCTGCATCCGGGAAGCAGCTCCAGCATTTTCAGCGGAACCTCCCACAGATGCTCAAGCTCGTGATAGGAAGAAATTGCCAGCACCGGCTTGCAGCTTTCGATAATCTTCCGCGCACCCTCAAGTGCTCTGAGCTCAGAACCCTCAATATCCATTTTGATAAAACCGATCTCCCTGCCTTGCAGAACATTGTCCAGTGAATCCACTTTGATTGCTCCGGCATCCTTTCCTCCGGTATCGCCCAGTTTCCAGGCAAGCGTATCGCCCGCTTCATTCTCAACAAATCTGAGCGTATCCTTCCGGTCCCAGAGTCCGAGATCGAATACCTGCACATTCCCGATCTCTTTCTCTGTTACATAGTTCCGGAGCGCAAGGTAATTTTCCTGCTCCGGCTCAAACGCATAGTAATAATAATCTCTGTCTCCGATCTGTCCGATAAATGCCCTGAGGGTATCGCCGGTATAAGCGCCGCAGTCGGCAAAGCCGCCGCCGGTCTCAGCAATCAGGTCATTTCCGAAATACTGATTTTTTTCATATACCGCCCAGAGCAGTTCAAGCCTGTGAACGGCACGGTGAATCAGCACATTGCGGAATGTCTGTTTGCCGCGCTCATCGGAAAGCGCACTGAACACACGGTCAATCCGGTCGGAAGCCTCAGCATACCGCTTCATCACACACTGCTTTCGGTCATCGGAATACTGCGAAAAAAGGAGCGGATCTATATAACAGTACGGATTGTGATACCGTTTCTCTATTATGTTATGTATTCCGTATTTTCTGTCGGCTGCAATTATAATAAAAGCCTGCTCCGGGATGTTCTCCGGTGAAATCACGGGAATGCCGAGCAGATTCTCCTGCGTTCCGGCAGGCAGACTTCCGTTAATAAACAGATTCGGACGGATTCCCCGTTTAACCGCAGACTTGCAGATCATTTGTCCGGCAACACCTGTGCCCCAGATGCACAAAATATCCGCACGGCGCAACTGCTCAAGTGAGCATGCAATTCCGTCCGGCATATCCTGCAAATCTGCAAGAAGCCGCTTTGTAAAGCCAATCATATCAAAACTACACCTTTTCCTTGTCAGTCTGTTGTTCGGGTCATATGACAAACAGTTTGTCTCCGAGAAGCGAATAGGTTTCAATTCTGCTGCCGAAGCGTTCTTTTGCGGCTTTTGCGATTTCTGCCGCATAACCCGGCGCAACAATTACGATTGCATCCGCAGGTTCCGCAAAATAGTGTTCCGGCGCAACAATCGGAATGTGCGATGCCGGTGCAAAATGATTCTGCTTGAATGCCGCAGAATCAATGATATAAGACACATGCGCACCGAATCCGGTTACGGAAAGAATTGCAAACGCCTGATGACTTGCTCCCCATACAGCAATTTTCTTTCCTTCGCGTGCTTTTTTCTCCGCAAAGTCCGATAAACATTTTTTCAGAGCAGTCAGATTGTCCTGAAATCCTTTCATGGATGTTTTTCCGCGTTTGCGGACAACCGCTGAAAGCGTATCCCCGTTTACAATTTCATGCTCAAGAACTTCAAACCCGTTATACTCCATTAAAAACCGGAATGTCGCTTCGGTATAATATGCCAGATGATCGCGCATCAGCTCATAAAAGGCGTTTTTTTCGCAGACATAGTCAAAACTCGGAACCGTCACCAGACCGATTCCGCCCTCGCTGAGATTGTTGTATATACAGCGCAGCATATCATTCGGCCGGGGCTGATGCTCCAGAAAATTAAACATTAAAAATGCATCAAAAGGAGCATTTTTAATCACCGTCTGCGGTGTTTCGGCAAATGCTTTCCATACATTCAGCCCTCTGTTTACGGCTTTCCGCACCAAAGTTTCACTATGCTCAATCCCGAATGCCTGAACGGGAAAACAAGTAAGCGGGAGAACAAATTCCCCCTCTCCGCAGCCGATTTCGATGACTTTTTTATGTTCCAGATGATAGGTTTCGATCAGGTGTCTGTATTGACTGCGGCGAAGATTCTGCATCGTTTCGGAGAAACCGCCGCCGCGGATCACATCGCGGAAATACGGAACTGGTTCACAGTCAAACTGAATCAGACCGCAGGCAGCACACTGCCGCAGATCAAGGTCTGTCCCGCTGTCATCTTCTACTGTGTCCGCATCCGGCAGATTCTGTGCAGAAGCAGGTGCATGATGCAGCTGAAAAAGCGGGTCACCGTCAAGCGGTCTGCCGCAGATCATACATTTTTTCATAATCCTGCCTCCTTTACCCATTCAACAGTTCGCCGGATGCCATCCCTGAAATCCGTTTTCGGAAGAAAGCCCGTATCCGCCGTCAGATCACGGATATCCGCTTTCAGAAACATAATCTGATTCCGGCTGTACGGAACCGCACCGAAATGTAGGCACAGTGCGGGATTGACTGCATCTCGCAGCATTTCGGCATATTCTTTCAGCGGTCTTGCCTGTCCGCTGCCGACCGGATATACTGCCCCGCTCCGTCCGGAACAGGCAAGAAGATACAGTGCCTCCGCAGCATCGCCGGAATATAGATAATCCCAGATTTGTTCTCCTGATGTCATTTCCGGCTCTTCCCCGCGCAGCAGCTTTGAAATCGTGCTGATTGTCATAGAAGTACTCTGCTCATAGGGACCGTATACGCTGAGAATCCTTGTCCAGATGTGGTCGATGCCGAGAATCCGGCATTCCGCCCGGCTCATCTGTCCGGCACAGAGCTTTGCCATGCCGTAGCCGATCTCCGGAAAGCACGGCGTATCTGCGGTCAGCGGCTGAGCGGATCTGCCGTATTCCGCCTGACTTCCGCTTCCGACAAACACTTTGCAGCCCAGTTCACCGGCTGCATGACAGGCATCTAAGGTATACCGGATGTTTTGCGTCTGAAGCTGCATATTGTTCCGGTTGTCCCCGTCATTTCCTGCCCAAGCCAGATGAAAGAATGCATCTGCTTTTTCTCCGCCGTTTTTTTCAGGCAGTAAATTCAGTTCCGAAATATCACAGCGGATGATTTTCAGATCAGGATGCACCGGCAGACGCTCCGCACGCGGGCTGTCCGGGCGGCAGACTGCATAAACCCTGATTCTTTTTGAAAGGAGCAGCCGGCAAAGCGCCTGCCCCAGCGAGCCCGTCGGACCGGTTACAACCGCAGACCTGATTTCGCGCATTTGCCTGTCTCCTTCCCGTTTCATCTGCTCAAAGCTTATTCAGCAGTTCTTTTGTCAGATATACCTTCGTTTTGCGGGGATTCACAAACTCGCCCGCTTTTTCATAAAACGAATCATTCCCGTAATGTGTTGTGGAGATTTCCTCAAAAACGCAGCCTTCCTCCGAAGAAAAAGAATGATTTACGCCGCGCTCCACAACAACGGTTTCGCCGCGGCTGACATGGCGCTTCTGACCGTCGCATACAACGTCAAGACTGCCGTACAGAACCAGAAAGGTCTCTTCCTTCTGCACATGATAATGCGCAGGATGAGACTGTCCGGGGAGCTCAATCAGCACCTTTTTGCAGTATTCCCGATTCACGCATTCAATCATGGCGACACCGGTTTCTTCAAAATGCTCCAGTCCGTAATGATGGGAAATATCGCAGCAGCTTCCCTCCGGAATAACCACACCGCTTTTTTCAATCAGGTCGAACACCTTTTTCACGGCAGAAAGAACCTGCTCACGGCAGTCGGTGATACCGGCATTATCCAGCATCAGAGGTTCATCTTTTCCGACCGCCCTGCTGCCGACCGTCACGGATGCATACTTGGACAGACTGTTCGCGAGAAGCTGCCCCTCCTGACAGGGAAATGCCAGATAGCAGTCCTCTCTTGTCAGAACATGTCCGGGTTCGAGATCATGCTTTGCAAAAACGCCTCTGCGCAGCGCCTGAAGGTCGGCGATTTCTTTTTCCGCCGGCAAATATCTGCCGGCAGTCGTTCCGCAGAGAATAAAAGTACGTTTTGCGGCTTCCAGCCATGCCGAAACCTGTTCGGGGCAGGCAGAATACCCGTTGAGCGCAACAGTATCCGTCGGGACACCGACATGCTTTTCAAAAATCTCGGCACCTTTCGCAACGGCAATTTTGACCGGTTCCGTATTGTCGGGCGATTCATGCGTCGAGAAGCCGATTCTTACGCCCGGATACCGCTGCTTATAAAACGTAATCTGATTCATTTCCTGATACCGGTCGGCTGTCGGATACTGTGCAACACAGTGCATCAGGGAAAAAGAGAGCTTTCTGTTGCGGAAAAATGCAACCACACGGTCAACATCCTCCAGCATACTCCCCGCACCCGAAGCAATCACGGGCAGTCCGGTCTCTGCGACAGCTTCCAGCAGCGGCCAGTCGGTAAAGGAACAGCTTGCAATTTTTATGATATCGTATCCCTGCTCTTTGATTCTGGCGGCAGAGATTTCATCAAAAGGCGTACACATGGTATACATTCCGTGCTTTTCGACTTCTTCCTTGAGTTCAAGGAACTGCTCCTGTGAAAGGCGGGTATCCTGAAAGCGCTTGATATTTTTGATATCCGTTCTTTCTCTGAAAGCGGGATGAATAAAGGTGTCAAGATTTCTGTACTGAAACTTAAATGCGAAATCAAAGATATCCGCATAAGGCTCTGCTGCCTTTGCAATCTCCCGGATAATTCTTTTTCCGTGTTCCGTGCTTCCCTGATGGTTATTCGCCATTTCAAATGTAAACAGCGGCTTGTCAAACAGTGCCATACTCTCAGCCTCCTTATTGTTTTCCGGTCAGATACGCCTCGATTTCCTTCATGGTATCTTCATGAAGAAACGGAAACGGATTTTCAAGAAATGCAGATACGCGCTGACCTGTCGTTTCGTCGATTCTCGAAATGCATTTTGGGATTTCATCAAAGGAGAGCGAACCCTTGATATCGACGATGCAGGAACCTGTCATTTCCTCCATTGCCCACTTTACAGCCGGCTCAATATCTTCGTCCCGCTCAATACTCCTGTACGGGATGCCGTATGCATCGGCAATCTTTTTCAGATCAGGCATAAACAGCCCGCTTTTTTCATTGCTGCCGACATAAAAGCCGTCAAAGTTGCGGTCCTGCATAGTCGTAATCGCGGCATAGCCGATATTGTTAAAGATAAACATTCTCGCATCAATGCCGTTTGCAGCAACCGTTTCAAGCTCCTGAATATTCAGCTGCAAACTGCCGTCGCCCTCCAGCATCAGAATCCGCTTTTCACCTGCCGCATACCATGCCCCGACAACAGAGGGCAGCGCAAAGCCCATCGAGCCGTAGCCCATAGACGATATGCTTTTCTGCCCGCGCTTACGGTCAAAGGCGATATGCCCTGCCGTATTGCAGCGGCTGGTCGAAGAAATCACCACGGTATCCTCCTGCTTCGCATATACAGACACCGCATGTGTCACACGGTACAGATCAACGCCTTCGCAGACAGTCTGCGTCTCTGCCAGAAGCGGAAAGCGAGCCTTGATCTCCCGGCATCGGGAGACCCAGCCGGAATAATCAGGCAGGGCGCTTTTTTTGACATCCGCAAGAAGCTGCTCCGTAAACGCTCTGACATCGGCATGAACCTTTGTCAGGCGCGGAATTTTCAGCTTGTCCATCTCATTCTCATCAATATCAACAATGACGACATCAGCCGTTTTCGCAAAATGCTCCTCGCTGAAAGCCGTAATCATATTATCAAGGCGGCTGCCGAGAACCAGAAGAAAATCACAGTGCTGAAGAATCAGATTGGAATACCGCGGTGCCTGCAATCCAGGTGAGCCGAAGAAATATTTCTCATCCGCGCCCATAAAATCAAGTGCGCGCCATGTCGTGAGAACGGGAATCCCTGCATATTCTGCCAGTTCGCGCAGACGATCCTGTGCGCCGGAGGCATTCATGCCATGTCCCGCAAGAATCAGCGGCCGGTTTGATTTTTTCAGCAGACGCAGCGCTTCCGCTGCACCGTCACCGGCATTTCCGTGTAATTCCGGCGCATCCGGAGCAAAATGCCGCATTGTTTCCGGTTCGATCTCTGCCGACTGAATATCCAGAGGGATATCCAGCCAGACGGGACCCTTTCTGCCGTGTGTGGCTTCATACACACACTTTTCAAGCTCATAGGGTACATCCTCCGGCTTCATGACCGTAACTGCATATTTCGTAACCGGCTTTGCCATGGATACGATATCGTTCTCCTGCGCACCGAACTGCCGGACCCCTCTGAGCGAGGCAAAATCGCTGCGCTTCACCTGTCCGGAAAGGAACAGAACCGGCGTGGAATCCATGTATGCAGCTCCCGTCCCCGTCAAAGCATTCGTGCCGCCCGGACCTGTCGTCACAAGACATACGCCGAGGCTGTCATCGTACATACCGTAAGCCTGTGCCGCGATTGCGGCAGCCTGCTCGTGATGACAGCAGACATATTTCAGACTGCTTCTGCCCAGTGCATCGACAAGATACATGATGCCGCCGCCCGAAAGCATGAACACGTGGCGTACACCAAAATCTTTCAGATAATCAAAAACATAATCCGCAACTCTCACTGTTTCTCATTTCCTTTCTCAAGACTTTCATACAGATACTATTTATGAAACGTCCAGAACTTGTTAATCAGAAAATTCAGCGGAATCGTAATCAGCAGGTTCAGAACCGGAGCAAACACCTTTCCGACGCCCAGAAAACGCACCTCAGCCCAGAGCAGTACAGTCGCCAGAATTGAGGTTCCGCCGTAGCTGACATAGGTTTTGCCAAGCCGTTTCAGCTTGCTCTTCCGGTCTTTTTCGGCGCCCTTGAATACAAACCGGTCATTCCAGAAAAACGCATTGGCAATGCTGATGACAGTTCCCGCAATGCTGCCGACCATATAGAGATCGGGATTCAGCCACAAAACCAGATAATAGACAGCCCATGCAACCAGCGTATTGGAAAGCCCGACCAATCCGAACTTGATAAACTGGCGGATCAGGGCTTTTCGTTCTTCCGGTGATTCCGCTTTCAGCTTCCGGAATACGGAGTCAATAAGCAATTTCATTGATTTGTCTCCCTCCGCATCCATTTCTGCTGTTTTCTTTCTGATTCCCGTTTCCGAAATCAGACAAATATCCATATTAAGTATATCACAGAACCGTAAAATTGTCAACTTTTGAAGCTGCTCCTGCATGAATCAAGCCATATTTAAGGTGAATATTCCGTGGACAAAGTATAAATTTTGATGCAATATATCATATTTTCTGCTCTGCATCTTCGGCGAGTGCTGTCTGCTCAGGGGTTCTTCCCCGCCGATTTTGCAGCTTCGTTTACTGTGATTTTTTCGGACTGCCTGAGGACGGAAAGCGAAAACGGCACCGCGCACTGCACGGCGGGCTTGGGGAACTGCGATAGAGTTCCTCATTCCAAAATAGCATCCGCGATGCGGATGCCCCGCTTGTAGATATAGTCACTTATTCTGCAATTTGTCCCTGTCAAGAGAGGTGCAAAAGATTGATAATGGGGGAAGGAAAACTCTTGTTTTCCTTCCCCCAAGCCCCTATCTTTAGCGCTTTTCACGCGAATAAGGAGTTTCGCCCTCTGCGGAGGGCGACCAGAGGCTCCGCCTCTGGACTCCGCCAACTTTTAAAAAAGTTGGATCAAAACTTTTGAGATGATTCTTTCGAGGTTTCTCGACAAACTGCGCATCCGCGAAGCGGATGCCTCTGTAAAATCCCCGTTTTGCCACTCCCGCGAGCTCCGCGCCTCTTGCTATTTTGCCGGATTTATAGTATAATAGCATTGAATAAGCCGCAGAGAGGAAGATTCCATGCAGTTTGAAGATCAGCTCCGGAAAGCGGAGCAGCGGTATGAGGAAATTACCGAGCATTTGCAGAACAGTGCGTCAGACCCTGAACGTCTCGCGGCACTGATGAAAGAATATAAGCAGCTCACACCGGTTGTCGAGGCATACCGCTGCTATACGGCCAGCAGACAGCAGATTCAGAACGCCGACGAACTGCTTTCCGATCCGGAAGCGGATGCGGAATTCCGACAAATGGCGCAGGAGGAACGAAAGACCGCTGCGGAGAAAATGCAGCAGCTCGAAGCGGAAATCACGCAGCTTCTGACCCCGGATCACGCTGAGGATGAACGCAATGTCATCGTCGAAATCCGCAGCGGAGCCGGCGGGGAGGAAGCCGCGCTGTTTGCGCATTCCCTGCACAGAATGTACTCAATGTATGCCGAACGGCAGGGCTGGAAACAGACTGTCATGAATCTGAACGAGACTGAGCGCGGCGGCACAAAGGAAGTCATCTTTTCACTCAGCGGTGACCGCGTATATGCCAAAATGAAATTTGAAAGCGGCGTTCACCGCGTACAGCGCGTTCCGGAAACGGAATCGCAGGGCAGAGTGCATACCTCAACCGTAACCGTTGCCGTGCTGCAGGAGGTTGAGGATGTCGAGCTGGAACTGAACCCGAACGATCTTCGCATTGACGTATTCCGTTCCAGCGGCGCCGGCGGACAGCATATCAATAAAACCTCCTCGGCAATCCGCGTCACACATATTCCGACCGGGACGGTTGTAGAATGCCAGGACGAACGCAGCCAGTATAAAAACAAGGACAGAGCCCTTTCGGTACTCCGCGCACGCCTGTTTGCCAAAGCACAGGCGGAGCAGAACGCGCAGGTTGCGGCGGAACGCCGCACACAGGTCGGCTCCGGCGACCGTTCCGAGAAGATACGAACCTATAATTTCCCGCAGAGCCGCCTGACCGATCATCGGATCGGCTTTTCAATGTACCGCCTTGAGGATGTGATGAACGGTGATCTTGATCCGGTCATCTCGGCACTGCAATCGGCAGAACAGGCTGAAAAACTCAGCGGAGAAAAGGAGACAGATACATGATAACCAGACTCCTTCAGAATACAGATGAGGATATTGCCTATGCCGCCGACCTGATTCGCAGCGGAGAGATTGTCGGGATGCCGACGGAAACGGTATACGGTCTCGGCTGCGATGCGGGCAATGCGGAAGCTGTCAGAAAGGTGTTTGCCGCAAAAGGCAGACCTTCCGACAATCCGCTGATTGTGCATATTGCGGACCGTGCGGACTGGAAGCCGCTGGTGAGGGATATTCCCCCGCTGGCTTTGCAGCTTGCAGACCGCTTCTGGCCGGGGCCTTTGACAATCATCCTTCCGCGGACTGACAGGATTCCTTCCGTAACCGCAGGCGGACTCGATACCGTCGGCGTGCGGTTCCCTGCTCATCCGGTCGCACAGGCACTGATCCGTGCTGCGGGAGTTCCTGTTGCGGCACCCTCCGGCAACCGCTCCGGCAGCCCCAGTCCCACAACAGCAGCACATATGATGGAAGACATGAACGGCAGAATTCCGGCAGTTCTGGAAGGCGGAAGCTGTTTCTGCGGCGTGGAGTCAACCGTCATTCAACTGGATGACGCGGAAACCGTCCGCATTCTGCGGCCGGGATTTGTCACACCCGAACAGCTTCAGACTGTTGCTGCGCGTGTCATTGTCGATGATGCGGTTCTGGCGCAGATTTCTCCGGATGCGGTTGTCCGCTCACCGGGAATGAAGTATAAGCATTATGCACCGAAAGCGGCAGTGACACTGGTACAGGGCGAGCAGGCAGCATTTCTTGCGTTTATGCGGCAGCACACGGCTGACGGCGTTTATGCGCTGTGCTTTGATGCGGATGTTCCGCTCTGCGAAGCAGAAGGCATTGCCTGCTGTCCTTACGGAGACACGGACGAGGCGCGTGCAGCCGCCTTTTTCAGAAGCCTGCGGGAGCTGGATGCCTGCGGCGCAAAGCATATTTTTGTCCGTGCGCCCCGCACGGACGGTGTCGGGCTTGCCGTATATAACCGGCTGATCCGCGCAGCAGGCTATGACATTGTGACATGCAGATAAAAAATCAGCCCTGACCAAACGGTCAGGGCTCTCCTATACAATCAGAGGAAAACGTACTTCAGAATAAACAGAACCGCAAGAATATACATAATCGGATTGATCTGTTTTCGCTTACCGCAGACAAGATTGAGGATCACATATGAGATGACACCGATCGAGATGCCCTCGGAAATGCTGTAAAACAGCGGCATTGCGATGATACAGAGATATGCCGGAATTGCTGAGGTATATTCATCCTCAGTAAATTTGATTTCCGTAATCGTACTGAACATCAGGAAGCCGACAATAATCAGTGCCGGCGCTGTGGCAAATGCCGGAATAGCAGTGAAAACCGACGCAAAAAACATTGAAAGCAGGAACAGGATTGATGTGGTCATCGATGTCAGACCGGTTCTTCCGCCCGCCGCAACACCGGCAGAGGATTCCACAAAGGTTGATGTTGTGGAAGTTCCGAGAACGGCACCGGCAGTTGTCGCAACGGCATCCGCCGTCAGCGCCTGACGGATGCGCGGAAGCTTCCCCTCTTTGTCAAGCATTCCGGATTTCGCCGCAACGCCGATCAGTGTACCAAGTGTATCAAAAAGATCGACAAACAGGAACGAAAAAATCACAACAATAAAATTAAATATGCCGATTTTATTGAAATCAACCTTGAAACACTGTCCGAATGTCTCGCCGAGCTTTGAGAAATCCGTCACTCTGAATTTCGGGATCAGAGAATAAAAACCGTTCTCTGCATCGACCGTATACAGCCCGCAGAGTTCACAGATGATTCCGAGCAGCCATGTCGCAATAATACCGATCAGAATGGAACCGGGTACTTTTTTAATATAAAGCAATGCCATCAGGATGATTCCGATAACGGCAAGCATCGCACAGATGCCGGTCGTATGAAAATGCTCGCGGAAATTCACAAGTGAAACGAGCGTTGCAGAATCAACGGAAAGCTTTGCGTTCTGTAACCCGATAAAAGCAATATACAGACCGATTCCGACTGAAACCGCCTTTTTGAGCGACAGCGGAATGGCATTGAAAATTGCCTCGCGCACCCGCGTCAGTGACAGGATAATAAATACAATGCCCTCAATAAAAACTGCGAGCAGGGCAACCTGCCACGGATAACCCATCACGCCGCAGACCGTATATGCCATATAGGCATTCAGCCCCATGCCCGCTGAAAGCGCAAAAGGCAGATTCGCCATCAGCGCCATGCAGAACGTGCCGAGGAACGATGCAATACAGGTTGCGAGAAGAACTGCCGTACTGTCCATGCCTGCCGCACCCAGCACACTCGGATTGACCGCGAGAATATACGCCATTGTCATAAATGTGGTAATACCGGCAGCAATCTCGGTTTTTGCAGTTGTCTTGTTTTCCTTTAATCTGAACAGTTTCTCAAACATGTCCGCCCCCGCCTTTTTTGTCATAACCCGTATTTGAAACAGGATGCTCCGCAAGATACTTTTCCAGAATCCGCACGGCAGTCCGGACAAAACGGATACAAGGGCGTACCTTGTAGTATTCTTCTGTACGGGCATCCGGCGTCGGTGTGCTGGTAACCTTCAGTCCTTTCAGCAGCTCCCGGCAGATCAGGCTGCCGTGTTCTTCTTTGAACTGTGCAGCAAGCTCCTGAATACGGGCATAATGCGCTGCCTTTTCGCGGTCATCAAACCCGGGAGAAAGACCGTAAAGCAGTCCGGCAGCCATAAACATTCCGGAACAGGTGCCGCAGACCTCCCGCATCCGTCCCATTCCGGCTCCGAAGGAGGAGGAAATCCGCATGGATGTTTCCTCATCCAGTCCTGTGACATCGCTGAATGCGGTCAAAACCGCCTGCGCACAGTTGCAGCCGGAAGAAAACAGCTCGCAGGCACGCTTTTCATGATCGGTTTTCATTCGGATGAACACTCCTTCCGCACTGATTTCTGTCTTTTATTATAGTACAAAATGCCGCAAAATGCAAGACCTGATGCCGAATCCGGCCGAAATCGAAACAAAAAAAGCCAATCTTCAAAAAACCACTTGATTTTAAGGCGGAAATGTAGTAAAATAAAAGACAGGCAGTGATACGGAACAGGCAGTGATCCGGCTGTCCCGAAACAGGAAGGGTGTCCGATACGCTGCCGCTTTGTCCGGAACAGACGGAGCATTCCGCCTGTCCTGCGGTCAGACCGGCAGAAAGACATCTGATGTTTCAAAAATCGAAAGGAGTTTGTATATGATTTATTCGCATGAAGTGGAAACCATGTGCCCGATCGCGCAGGGCGTTGCACACGGCGCTGCTCCGATTCCGGAGGAAGCAAAGTGGGTAAAGGCGAAGGAGATTAAGGATATCTCCGGCTTTACGCACGGTGTTGGCTGGTGCGCACCGCAGCAGGGTACCTGCAAGCTCACACTCAACGTCAAAGAAGGCGTGATTCAGGAAGCACTCGTTGAAACAATCGGATGCTCCGGTATGACTCATTCTGCTGCGATGGCAGCAGAGATTCTCCCCGGCAGAACCATTCTTGAGGCACTGAACACAGACCTCGTATGTGATGCGATCAATACCGCTATGAGAGAGCTGTTCCTCCAGATCGTTTACGGCAGATCGCAGTCTGCATTCTCTGAGGGCGGTCTGGTTGTCGGTGCCGGACTCGAAGATCTCGGAAAAGGTCTCCGTTCGCAGGTCGGTACCATGTACGGCACTCTGGCAAAGGGTCCGCGCTACCTCGAAATGACAGACGGCTATGTCACAAAGCTCGCGCTGAACGAGGATGATGAGATCATCGGCTACAAATTCGTGAACTTCGGCAAGATGATGGACTTCATCAAGGCAGGCGACGATGCAAACACCGCATACGAGAAGGCACAGGGGCAGTACGGCAGAGTAGCTGATGCCGTGAAGCTCGTTGACCCGAGACGGGAATAAGGAGGAACGCAATCATGGCATTATTTGAATCCTATGAGAGAAGAGAAAAGCAGATTTTAGCTGCAATCGGTCAGTACGGCATCGGCTCGATTGAGGAATGTGCCGACATCTGCAAGGCAAAGGGTCTGGATATCTACAAGCTTGTGGAAGGCATTCAGCCGATCTGCTTTGAAAATGCAAAATGGGCTTACACCGTAGGCTGCGCAATCGCAATCAAGAAGGGCTGCACCAGAGCTGCAGATGCTGCTGCCGCAATCGGTGAAGGACTTCAGGCCTTCTGCATTCCGGGTTCCGTTGCAGATCAGCGCAAGGTCGGTCTGGGACACGGCAACCTCGGCAAGATGCTTCTGGAAGAAGATACCGAGTGCTTTGCATTCCTTGCCGGTCACGAGTCCTTTGCTGCTGCTGAGGGTGCAATCGGTATTGCCGAAAAGGCAAACAAGGTTCGTCAGAAGCCCCTCCGTGTCATTCTGAACGGTCTGGGCAAGGACGCTGCACAGATCATTGCAAGAATCAACGGCTTTACTTATGTTGAGACCGAAATGGATTACAAGACCGGCGAGGTCAAGGAAGTATTCCGCAAGGCATATTCCGACGGTCTCCGCGCAAAAGTCAACTGCTACGGCGCAAACGACGTCACCGAGGGCGTTGCTATCATGTGGAAGGAAAACGTGGATGTTTCCATCACCGGCAACTCCACCAACCCGACCCGTTTCCAGCATCCGGTCGCAGGAACCTATAAAAAGGAGCGCACCGATGCAGGCAAGAAGTATTTCTCCGTTGCATCCGGCGGCGGCACGGGCAGAACCCTGCATCCGGATAACATGGCAGCTGGTCCGGCTTCCTACGGCATGACCGACACCATGGGCAGAATGCACTCCGATGCACAGTTCGCAGGTTCCTCCTCCGTTCCGGCTCACGTGGAAATGATGGGTCTGATCGGTATGGGCAACAACCCGATGGTTGGTGCTACTG
>JAFWVK010000013.1 GCA_017518255.1 Oscillospiraceae bacterium | reverse complement strand
CAAAAAGCATTTAAGGAATTTATTACAAGCATCAATGAATAAAACAAGAGCAGTACCGCAATTAAGCGATACTGCTCTGTCTGTTTATACATTAGCCACCGTTTAGTCAATAACCATTAGTATTTTGGAATACTTCTTTATGGTCATCGCCATAATATTATCCTCAATACCGCAATATCGACTATACATACCGCAACTTTTCGTTTAGTGGGAGTGCCGCAATTGGCACTTCCCGATTGAAGAAGAATATAACCTTTATAATCCGGCGGATCGTGATAAGCTGCTTACGGATATGCAGAAGTTCGCAGACAGGACAGAATCCCTTACAACGGACATTGTGCCGAAGCAGATCGCTCAGGAACGCAATTATGTTCTTGTTCTGCATGACAATGAACGGCAGATTCTGTTCGGCGAAGTGTTTGACACGCTGGAAGACGCGCAGGATGCGGGAAACGACGCAATCCACAGCGGTCAGGCAATCGGTTATGCGGTGCTGAACCGACAGAAACAGAAAGTTGAAGTCTATGACAGCGACTTTCCGACAAGCGGCGTATTCAGTGAAGAAGTTTACACGAATAGCCCGTTCCAAACGCTGACCGTCCATACAGGCGCTCCGCTGAAACCGGCAGAAGAACCCGGAACGCAGAAAAAGGGGGGTCCGACAAGAGCCGAACAGCTCTACAGGCTCTTTGCAGAGATGTATCCGGAAATCGTCAGCGGCGAGCATGAGTATGAACGCTACGAAGATCCCGACGGCGAGGACTCCGGCTTTGAGCCGCTTGCAGTGGAAAACCACGGCGGCGGGCAGTATTCGTGGTCTACCTTCTACTTCCAGGAAGGCGACCTCATGGCAGATCCGGACTTCTGCTTCCTGCTCGATCACGAAAACAAGCGCATGGAAATCCTGTCATTCCAGATGGACGGTGTGCCGCCATACGGAACCATGTACGAATGCTGCATTGACGATACGGGCAATGTGGATGAGCGGCTGCGTGCAGAACTGGAACAGACCTTCCTGCAAAACCTAAAAAATGCCCGCGATGTCGGTCGGCAGCTTGTGCGGTATACCGACAAAGACGGTATGGACATTACCGTTGAACATAAACCCGAACAACTGCATGAGCCGGAACCGCCGGTGCAGACAGACACCTCGGCGGAGTATCGTGTAGTACTGAACGCATTTTCTGAAAAGCACAATCTCGGTGAACTGAATGTGCAGCAGGACGGACGCGGCAGAGCGTATATCTATGAGCGTTTCGCTGACGGCAAGGATTTGCAGCTGTTTATGCTGTACACGAACAACGCCAGCCCGGAAGCTTTGCAGGCAGAACTGGAAAACTATGAGCGTACAATGGACTACCGCGGCGACAAGATCGAAAACGTCTCCCGCAGACAGGCATATATCCAGATTCACGGACAGTCGGAGCTGCCCCCTGTTCCTGATGTTCTGCCGGAGATCGTCTATGCCGCCGATCCGCGCGGAAAGCTCCATGACAACATTGCGGCGCTCCGCGAGCTGCACCGTCTGCGGCAATGTGAAGAAAACGGTGAGCCGCTGTATACGAAGCAGCGCAGTAATGACCACAGCAAGGAAGTCTCAGACATGACGCTGCGGCGGTACTCCGGCTGGGGCGGACTGGCAGATGTTTTCGATGAAACAAAGGACAGATACGATTATGACAGATCGCAGCTTCACCGGTATCTGACCGATGATGAATACAAAGCAATCCGAGCAAGTGTCACCGATGCGCACTATACCCCGCAGATCGTTGTCGATGCAATGTGGTCAGCGGTACAGAGCATGGGGCTTGACCGAGATCCCCGCATACTGGAACCGTCCTGCGGTACGGGCAACTTTATCTCCCGTATGCCGCACGGTATCGGAAACGGCGGTGTGGTTGCGTTTATCACTTCCAGCGGCACGCTTGACAAGAAAACCTCAAAGGTGCGCGAGTATCTGGCGACACAGGCAGAGCTGGTCGGCGCGATTCGTCTGCCGAACACAACATTTGCAGAAGCCGGTACGGGTGTAACCGCTGACATCATCTTCCTGAAAAAACGTGAGGTTCCCTTGCAAGCACATGAACCGAAGCCGGACTGGTGCTATACCGCAGAAACAGAGGACGGACTCCGCATCAACAGCTATTTCGTGTAGAATCCGAACATGATTCTCGGCATGATGCGCAAGACGAGCTATTTTGACCGCCTGACCTGTGATCCAAAACCGGAGACCACGCTGAAAGAACAGCTTCAGGAGACGATTCAGAGCCTGAACGCAAAGATCACAATTACGCGCAGAAATGCAGCAGCAAAGGCGCGTCAGGAGCAGATTGAACCGTGGGGCAAGGACTATTCGTATCACGAGAAAGATGGCAAGGTCTACTACCGGCAGGGTGACCACATGGACGAGATCAAGGGCATTACCGCGGAACTGAACCGTCTGCGGCAGCTCATCGAAATCCGGACGATCACCCGTCAGTTGCTGGACAAGCAGAAAACAAACATCATAGACGAAGCCCTGACACCGCTGCGGGAAAAGCTGAATGCACTGTATGATGCGTATGTCAAGGAAAACGGCGCGTTAAGCACGGCGGAGAACAAAAAGCGATTCGGAAAGGACGCAGATTACCCGATTCTGCAATCTCTGGAAAACTACAATGCCAAGACCGAAACCTATGAGAAAGCAGACATATTCTTCCGGCGCACGGTCAGCCCTGTTGCAGAAATCCGTGCGGTGGAAACGCTGGATGAGGCGTATCAGGTATCGCTCGACCGCCGCGGCAAACCGGATATTCCGTATATGGCAACCCTGCTGCAAAACACCGAGCCGGATATGGAGCCGGGACAGTTGATGGAGAAGATTCAGCGTGATCTGCTGACGGCGGGCATGGTATTCCTCGACCCGGAAAAGAATATACCCGGAGAACCGTTCTCCGCAGTTACCGATCGTTCCGAGTATCTTTCGGGAAATGTTCGCAGAAAGCTCACCTTTGCGGAGGAAAAAGCAAAAACCAATCCGCTGTATCTGTCGAATGTGGAAGCACTGAACGCTGTCATGCCGGAGACGATTCACGCGGAGGAAATCACGGTGCGCATGGGCTGCTCATGGATTGACGCCGAGGACTACACAAAATTCCTGCATATGCTTTCCGGTCGAGAGTCGTGGGATATACGAAGTGAAGTGACATATATTCCTGAAACCGGTGAATTTGCGATTATGAAAGCGGGCAGCCGGAAAGACCTCAATGTGAACGAAGGTACGACATTCGGCACAGACAGTCTCACGATGTATGAGATCGCGGAGAAGATGCTGAACCAGACGCGCATTGTCGTGAACAAGACAATCCCCTCGCCGAAAGACCCCAGCAAGACTGTCACGCGTGTTGATCCCGAAAAGACGCGGCTTGCGCAGGAGAAGGCAAAGCAGATCGAAGCAAAGTTTGCGGAATGGATTTTTGCCGATCCGCAGCGCAAGGCCAAATACGAAAAGCGTTATAACGACCGCTTCAATGCGCTGGTCGGACGGCAATATGACGGCTCAAGGCTTACTTTCGCGGGCATGGCAAACGATTTTGAGCTCCGTCCGCATCAGCGGGACTGCATAGCGCGCGCAGTATACGGCGGCAACACGCTCGCCGCTCATGTTGTGGGCGCAGGCAAATCCGCAGTGTTCATCACATCGGTCATGAAAAAGAAGGAGCTGGGGCTGATTCACAAAGCGTGCATCGTTGTCCCGAAGGCTTTGACTGAACAGACCGCGCTGGAATGGCGAAAAATCTTCCCGGACGCCAGATTACTGACTGTCGGAGATATGGACCTATCGACACAAGACAAGCGTGATGTGTTCACAGCGCGAATTGCAACCGGCAATTATGATGCTGTCATCGTATCCAGAGAGCAATTCGATAAAATGGCAATGTCACCGGAATACCAGCGCGGATATATCCAGCGTGAGATTGACGCACTTGAAGATATGCTGACTGCACAGAAAATGGCGGGCGCGACAAAAAACACGCCGTCTGTCAAGAAGATCGAGGCAGCAAAAAAGCGGTTGGAGAAGCGTTTGGAGAAAGCGCTCGATCCGAAAAAGCAGTCCACAAGACGCAAAGATGATGTGCTGGAATTCGAGCAATTAGGCTTCGATTACCTTGTTGTGGACGAGTCACACGCCTATAAAAATATGTTCATCCAAACAAAAATGACCGATGTTTCTGGCGTTTCAACCGCTGCTTCCGGTCGTGCGCAAGATATGGCTATGAAGTGTGAGTGGATGAGCGAAATGTTCGGACAGGGACATATTCTCCATTGCACCGGAACGCCTGTATCGAATTCGCTCTCGGAATTATAT
>JAFWVK010000103.1 GCA_017518255.1 Oscillospiraceae bacterium | reverse complement strand
TCCCTATTGCGTGAAAAAAGCGCTAAAGATGGGGGCTTGGGGGAAGGAAAACAAGAGTTTTCCTTCCCCCATTATCAATCTTTTGTACTGCTCCTGACAGGAACAAATTGCAGAATAAGTGACTTTATCTACAAGCTGACGCGCACCGGATTTCTCCGGTGCGCGTTATCCTTATGAAAGCTTTTCGATCTTCAGATTCCTGATATGAGCCTTTGCCGTTGTATTTCCGAGCCCGCCGGCATTGAGCGCGAAAAAGGCGTCGTTATCGGTCGGCTCGGTCATGATGAACGTAAAATCGACCGTATTATACGCATTATTCTGCTGCGCGGTCAGGGCAAGCGACTGCTCATAGTAGGTCTGGTATTCGCCGCCGTTATGCTGAACAGCGCAGGAAGCCTTATGCTTCTCGTGGTCGTAGCCGGTCTGGAAATACCCGTCCGTCTGGATATAATACTCAAACGACACCCGGTATTTGGAATTCTGCTCAAGCGTCAGTCCCGCGTATTGCGGCTGTACCGACCACGGATCCGGACCGGGGTTCTGCACATCGACAAACAGTTCATAGTCCGTATCGGCATCGCAGCAGTAGACCTCTGCGGAGACGCCGGATTCCTCGTCGATCCAGACGAACCAGCCCTCGCCCTGCTGCGCATAGGTATCCGCCAGCACGACAGGCGTATCGTATTCCGCATTCTCCTGCCACGGCTTTCCGGGAGCGTACACATTGCCCTTGTCGTCGATCAGAATATCGCCGTCTACGGTAATGCTGAAGCCGGCGTTCGGTCCTGCGGCGACAAAATAATTGCTGCCGTAGGGAACGCCGCCCTTTGGCGTCATTTCGAGCCGGTTGCCGCTGCGGGTATATGTCCCTTCCTCATAGAATTCGATGATGCCCTGATCCTTATAGGTGATGACCGAGCCGGAGGTTGTATATGCCTTTGCGCGGTAGTGCCCGTTCCCGAACGAATAGAGCCAGTAGTATTCGCCCTTGCTGCTCCGGTCGCTGCGATAATAGTACTCCTGAAGCTTGCCGGAGGAAGCCTCCGTAATGTCAGAGTTTTCGGGCTGTTCTGCGAAGCTTGAGCTTGAACGGTCTTTTCTGCCGGTTTTGCTTTTATCGCTGCTGCGGAAACTTTTCCCGCAGGATGTCAGCGAAAGCAGCATTCCCGCTGCACAGATACATGTCAGTCCTTTTTTTATTTTTCACGATGATGACCTTCTTTCCGGTTATTTCGCATCAGTCCTGTTTTCTGAATCTGTCTGCCGTTCGGAAAGGGGGAGCGTTTGTCAGCTTTCCTCGCGAATCTGGATATTTGCCTCACGAAGCTGCTGCTCCGTAACTGCGGACGGTGCGCCGAGCAGAAGATCCTGTGCATTTCCGTTCAGCGGGAACGCAATGACATTGCGGATGGTTTCGGTATCGGCGAGCAGCATAATCATGCGGTCGATGCCGGGCGCCATGCCCGCATGGGGCGGTGCGCCGTACTGGAATGCCGTATACAGTGCGGAAAATCTTGCGGCAAGCTCCTCTTCCGTATATCCTGCAAGCGCAAACGCTTTCTTCATGATATCCACGCTGTGGTTTCTGACAGCGCCGGATGCCAGCTCAATGCCGTTGCAGACAAGGTCATACTGATATGCCAGAATCTCCAGCGGATCCTGATTCTCCAGCGCATCCAGTCCGCCCTGCGGCATGGAGAACGGGTTGTGGGTGAAATCAAGCTTATGGGTTTCCTCGTTAATCTCATACATCGGGAAATCGACGACAAAGCAGAAGCGGAATGCATTTTTCTCGATCAGCTCAAGCCGCTCGCCCAGCCATGTGCGGATCTGACCGGCATAGCTGTCCACGGTGCCCTTCTTATCCGAGATAAAGAACACGGTCTCGCCGTCCTTGATGCCGGAAATCTGCCGGATCTCCTCCCGCTGTGCGTCGCTGAGGAATTTGTCGATCGGACCTTTGAAGTTTGACTGTCCCTCGACGGCGGTCAGGTAGCCGAGTCCCTTCATGCCGATCGAGGTTGCGAATTTCAGCGAGTCCTCAAAGAATTTCTTGGAGCAGCCTGCGCAGTCTGCGACAATGCCGCGCACCGGCTTGCCCTTAAAGATCGGAAAGTCAACATTTGCAAAGAAGTCCGTCAGGTCAATGATCTGAAGCGGGTTGCGCAGGTCGGGCTTATCTGTGCCGTATTTCAGCATGGAATCCCGGTAGGTGATCCGTTCAAACGGCGCATCGGAAATGACGGCATCCGGCTTGAACTTTTTGAATGTCTCGGAGATGACCTCCTGACAGACAGCGAGCACTTCGTCCTGCGTTGCAAATGCCATTTCAAAGTCGAGCTGATAGAATTCACCCGGAGATCTGTCCTGCCGTGCATCCTCGTCACGGAAGCAGGGCGCGATCTGGTAATACTTGTTGAAGCCGGAGACCATCAGCAGCTGCTTGAACTGCTGCGGAGCCTGCGGCAGCGCATAGAATTTGCCTTTGTGTTTTCTGCTCGGCACAAGGAAGTCGCGTGCGCCCTCCGGAGAAGATGCGGTCAGAATCGGGGTCTGGATATCGAGAAAGCCCAGATCCTCCATTTTCCGGCGCAGGAAGGTGATTACCTTCGAGCGCAGAATGATATTTTCATGGATTTTCGGGTTTCTGAGGTCGAGATAGCGGTATTTCAGGCGCACTTCTTCGCGGGTGTCCATAGATTCCGCGGGAATGAACGGAAGCATGGATCTGGAAGGTCCGAGCAGTTCCATTTCTCTGACACGAACCTCGACGAGACCGGTTTCAAGCTTGGGGTCAACAGTCTCAGCATCGCGCTCCACCACCTCGCCGGTGACGGAAATGACGCTTTCTCTGCCGATGCCTTTCAGCATTTCGTCGTCGTGGAAAACAACCTGTGTGATGCCGGTTTCGTCACGCAGCGCCAGAAACAGGACGCCGCCGTGATCGCGGATCGTATCGACCCAGCCGGCGAGGGAGACGGTCTGCCCGATGTGTTCCGGGCGCAGTGTGTTGCACATGACTGTACGGTACATAATTCATCCTCCTGAAAAAATAAAAACGCCCCAAAGCAACTGACTGTAAGTCGGTCTGCTTCGGGACGAGCGTTTCATATTGCATGAAAACCCGCGGTGCCACCCGATTTAACGACGGTGCAGCCCTGCACCGCGTTCGCTTTTTTTGGGGCATGTCGTATTGTGCGCCGGTGATTGCCGGACGCGGGAGTGTTGCCGCTGCTGCTACTCTCCGTAACGCGCTTTCAGCCTAAGGCGCATGTCTCTCTGACCGGATTTCCACGGAGCGCGGGTCTCCTGTTTTTTATTTTATTCGATTTTCCTGTGTTTGTCAAGCGATATTTCGGAAATTGCGGCAGGATTCCTGCCGTGTCCGTTATCTTTCTGCCTTTTGCACAAACAGGACTTGACAAAACCGCAGAAAATGGTATAATAATAGCGGGATGCGCCTGAAGATGCATCCTGTCACAAAATCAAATTAACGGAGGTAGCAGTATGGAACTGAAAGGCTCAAGAACCGAAGCGAATTTGCAGGCTGCATTTGCAGGCGAATCGCAGGCACGCAATAAGTACACGTATTTTGCATCCAAGGCCCGCAAGGAAGGCTATGTGCAGATTGCGGAAATTTTTGAAGAGACGGCAAACAACGAGAAGGAACATGCGAAGCTCTGGTTTAAGGAACTGAACGGCGGTGAGATTCCGGACACGGCTGCCAATCTGGCTGCTGCCGCCGACGGCGAGAATTTTGAATGGACCGACATGTATGTTGAATTCGCAAAGGTTGCGCGCGAGGAAGGCTTCACGAGAATTGCCGCTCTGTTTGAGATGGTCGGCAAGATTGAGAAGGTGCATGAAGAGCGCTACCGCAAGCTGCTGAAAAATGTGCAGGAGGGTCTTGTATTCTCCAGAGACGGCGACATGATCTGGGAATGCTCCAACTGCGGTCACATCGTGATCGGCCCGAAGGCACCGGCGGTATGTCCGGTCTGCAAGCATCCGCAGGCTTATTTCAAGCTTCGCGCTGAAAATTTCTGAGTTTTCTTTCAGAGCCGCCCGGCTTCGGGCGGCTCTGTCTGTCAAAAAAAGGTACACTGATACCGCTTCTCCGGAAAAGCGTAAATTATGAAACGAAACAGACTTTTGTGCTTCTTCGGCTTCCGCTGCCCGGTTTCCGCATTCTTACACCGAATTTTCATAGATTCTTCATCTGTAAAGGCTTTTTTGTGCCTTTTGTCACTTGATTTTTCTGCGCATTTATGGTATACTAAACAGATGAATTGCCCGGCGGACAAACGGGTGCTCCGGGCGAAAAGAAAAGAGGGATTCTATGCCGAAAAGTATGACCGGATACGGCAGGGCACAGCGCCTTTCCGACGGCAGAGAGGTTCTCGTGGAGATTCGCGCCGTCAATCACAGATATTATGAATTCTCCGCAAGGCTTCCGCGCACCTGCCTGTATCTGGAGGAAAAACTCAAAACTTTCCTGAACGGAAAAATTGCAAGAGGAAAAGTCGAGGTTTCCGTTACCGTGACGCGCACGGAGGGAAAGGATTCCCTGATTACCGTCAACCGCTCTGTCGCCGAGGGCTATGTCAATGCTCTCCGGACGCTGAATTCGGAAATGGGCGGGGAAGGCAAACCGTGGCTGAACGATGATATCACACTTGCCTCTCTGCTCCGTCTGCCGGATCTGTTTACCGTGACAAAGGAGCAGGATGACGAGAATGCCATGTGGGAGACAGTTTCCGATGCCGCCGCAGAAGCACTGGAATCCTTTGTGCAGATGCGGGAGAGCGAAGGCGTCCGGCTCGCTGCGGATCTCTCCGCAAAGCTGGACGGGCTGGAGAAGATGCTCTGCGAGGTTGAGGCGATAGAACCTACCGTCGCGGAAAGCTACCGTGCTAAACTGTTTGCGAAGCTGTCGGAGCTGCTCGGCGACACCAATATCGACGAACAGCGCATTCTGACCGAAACCGCGATTTTTGCGGAGAAAACCGCAATCGACGAGGAAACCGTCCGGCTGCACAGCCATATCGCACAGTTCCGTGAACTGCTGCAATCGTCGGAGCCTGTCGGCAGAAAGCTCGATTTTCTTGTGCAGGAGATGAACCGCGAGGTCAATACAACCGGTTCTAAGGCGCAGGAACTCCGGATCACCAGACTGGTTGTGGATATGAAATCGGAAATTGAAAAAATCCGCGAGCAGATTCAGAATATCGAATAAAAAAGGAGAGCAGTATGCGGCTTATCAATATCGGCTTCGGCAATATGATTTCCTCTGCACGGCTGGTCACGATCGTCAGCCCGGATTCCGCGCCGATCAAGCGGATTGTGCAGGATGCACGCGACCGCGGCAGACTGATTGACGCAACCTACGGACGGAGAACCCGCGCCGTTATCGTCATGGACAGCGATCATGTGATCCTCTCGGCGATTCAGCCGGAAACCATTGCGGCAAGACTTGCTGGAAGCCCGGCAGCTGCGGAAGAGGAGGCGGAGGAAGATGAATAAGAATAAAGGACTTCTGATTGTACTTTCCGGCCCTTCCGGCAGCGGAAAGGGAACACTCGTCGCCGAGATTCTCAAGCGCGGTGACTGTGCGGTTTCGGTATCCGCAACGACCCGCAGTCCCAGAGAGGGTGAAATCGACGGCGTTCACTATCATTTCATCTCGCGTGAGGAATTTGAACAGCGCATCCGCGAGGACGGACTGCTCGAATATGCACAGTACTGCGACAATTTCTACGGGACACCCCGGAAAGAGGTCGAGGAAATGCGCGCACAGGGAAAGCATGTGATTCTCGAAATCGAAGTGCAGGGCGCATTTCAGATCCGGGAACGCTGCCCGGAGGCGGTGCTGGTCTTTACAACCCCGCCGACGCTTGAGGAGCTGAACCGCCGGCTGCATAAGCGCGGCACCGAGACCGAGGAAGTTATCGAGAAGCGCATTGCACGCGCAAAAGAGGAAATGCCGCTGGCGGAGCAGTATGACTACATTGTTCTCAATGACCGGCTGGAGGATGCCGTCGCGGATTTGAATGCCGTGATCCGTGCCGCCTCCCTGCGCCCGGCTTATACGGATATTTCCGGACTGCTGTAAATACACCCCCGTTCCCGAAAACTGTTTCTGCGGCTTTCCGGAACAGGTGATGAATAGAAGAATTCAGACAAACCCGAAGAAGAGAAAGGACGGAACCCATTATGATGCTCAGACCTTCCATGTATCAGATTATTTCCAAGAACGAGAGTTATTACTCTCTGGTGATCGGCGTTGCAAAGCGCGCAAGAGAAATCGCCGAACAGCATGTCAAGGAGAAGGAAGCGGCAAAGGCTGCGGCGGAAAAGCGCGCCAAGATGAACGGCGACCAGAAGATCCGGCTGGATGACAAGACAATCAAGCTGGTTGTACTGGAGGAGAATCCGGTCAAGACTGCTGTTGATGAATTCGCAGCAGGAAAATACAAGCTGGTTGAGCCGGATTCCGAAAACGGATGACCGAACCGGAAAAGACGCAGGGTGACATGCAGGCGGAGGTTGCACTGGATGCTGCCGCGTTTTCCTACGATCAGCTCTATTCCTACCGGATACCGCCTGATCTTGAACAGACCGTGCAGCCCGGAATGCGGGTGCTGGTTCCCTTCGGGGCGGGCAACCGTCTCCGGCTCGGCATGGTGCTGAACGCCGGCGAGAGCGGCTTTGCGGGCGGAACTGAAAAAACGGCTGTGCTGAAGCCTCTGTATGCAGCGGCGGATGACGAGCCGGTTCTGTCGGACGAACTGCTGATGCTGGTGCGGCATCTGCATGAGACAACCTTCTGCACATGGTACGAGGCTGTTCGTGCGGTTCTGCCGGGCGGCTTGCAGCTGAGGCTGGATGCGCTTTACGAACCGGCGGAGCAGCTTCCGGCGGTTCCGCTGACGGCAGAGGAGCAGATGCTTTTTGATGCGGCAGTGAAGGCTGCCGGTACAAAGAGGCAGGCAGAACTGCTCCGTGCAAAGGATGACCCGCTGAAACAGAAGCTGCTGCGTTCACTGGTAAAAAAAGGATACCTGACTCCTGCGCCGGAGAGCAGACACCGGATCGGCGACAGTACGCTGCGGATGGTCCGGTTTTCGCCGGAATATCTGCTGCATCCGGAGAGCTTCCGGGCAACGCCGAAGCAGCAGAAGGTTCTGGATGTTCTGGAAGAATACGGAACGCTTTCCGTGCGGGAATGCGCCTATGAGGCAGGCGTGACGGAGATTGTTATTTCCAATCTTGTAAAGAGCGGAATTGCGGAAACCTATTCCGCCGAGCATCTTCGGGTGCCGCGCGATGCAGAAGTTACGGTTTCACCGGAGGATACCGTGCTCTCAGCTCAGCAGCAGGCTGCATACGATGAGGCTGCTGCCGCAATTCTTGCGGAAAAGGCTGCCGCCTTTCTGCTCTACGGCGTGACCGGCAGCGGAAAAACAGCCGTGTTCGAGCAGCTGATTCATCTTACCCTGAAACAGGGGAAAACGGCACTGCTGCTCATTCCGGAAATCTCCCTGACTCCGCAGATTGTGCAGTATTTTCAGGCGCGGTTCGGAAACCGGGTTGCCATGCTGCACAGCGGTCTTTCCCTCTCGCAGCGCTACGATACGGACAAGCTGATCCGGCGCGGGGAAATCTCCGTTGTGATCGGAACCAGAAGCGCCGTATTTGCGCCGCTCCCGAATCTCGGACTGGTGATTCTCGACGAGGAAGGGGAGCATTCCTATAAATCCGAGCAGGCGCCGCGGTATCATGCCGCAGATGTCGCAAAAGCGCGGTGCCGGTATCACAATGCCGTGCTGATGCTCGCTTCCGCGACGCCCTCTCTGGAGAGCCGCTATCTCGCGGAGCGCGGTGTCTACCGCCTTCTGCGGATGGATCAGCGTTATAATCAGGCGCCGCTTCCGGCGGTGACCGTTGTGGATATGAACGAGGAGCGCATGAACGGAAACAGCAGTCCGTTCTCGATGCCGCTGGCAGAAGCGCTCATTGACAATCAGCGGCGCGGGGAGCAGAGCATCCTGCTGCTGAACCGCCGCGGCTATCACACCGTATTACAGTGTACGCAGTGTTATGAGCCGCTGTATTGTCCCAATTGCTCGGTTCCGCTGACATATCACAAGAAAAATAACAGCCTGATGTGCCATTACTGCGGCCATGTTCAGCCGCCGGTGACAAAATGTCCCAAATGCGGAAATGACCGGATGCGCCAGATGGGTTTCGGCACGCAGAAACTGGAGGAGGAATTGCAGACACTGCTGCCTGATGCGCGGATTCTGCGCATGGATGCAGATACGACGATGACGCGGACCTCCTATGAAACCGGATTTCAGGCGTTTTCAAAAGGAGACTACGACATCCTCTGCGGCACGCAGATGATCGGAAAAGGGCTGGATTTCCCGAATGTGACGCTGGTCGGTGTTGTCAGTGTTGATAAAGCGCTGTTTGCGGGAGATTTCCGCAGCTATGAGCGAACCTTCTCGCTGGTGACGCAGGTTGTCGGGCGCGGCGGAAGAGGCGTGCGGCAGGGCAGGGCAATCCTGCAAACCTTTATGCCGGATCACTATGTACTGCGCCTTGCCGCGAATCAGGACTACGACCGCTTCTATGAAGAAGAGATGACTGTTCGGCGCGCACTGCTCTATCCGCCTGTCTGCGATCTTTGTGTAATCGGCTTCTCGGATTTCCGGGAGCAGAATGTGAAAATTGCCGCTGCGAAATTCACCGGGCTTCTCCGGGACGAAATCGTTCGCCGGAATCTCCGGCTGCCCCTGCGGGTACTGGGACCGGTTCCTGCGGGATACGGCAGGCTTTGCGGCAAATACCGGATGCGGCTGCTTCTGAAATGCAAGAATACGGCTGAGATGCGTGCGTTCATCCGCGGTCTGCTGGAGCGTGCATACAAAGAAAAGCTTACGCAGCTTGCTGCGGTTTATGCAGATATGAACGGCGACTGCGGCGTATAGCACAGAGCAGAAGCGGAAGCACCGAAAGGAGAAACAGGATGAAGGAAAAGGCAGAGAAGGCGAAACGTACAAAAAGCCGGCTGATTCTTGACCTGTGCATCGTGCTTGTTCTGCTTCCCGCCGTGCTGCTTTGCTGTTTCCTTTTTCTGATTGCAAAGCCCTGGCGGCACTGGAAGCCCGCAGAGGTGAGCGTGCAGATTCAGGAACCGCAGGAAAGTCCCTGTATCAATCCGGAAGGCATGACACAGGAAACAAGAATTCTGCCGCCGGAGGGATATAAACGGATTCCGGCTGCCGGAAACAGCTTTCTCAGCTTTATGCGGCAGCAGCCGCTCTATGAAAACGGCAGCATGATCTATTCCTATGATGGCAAAGCGCTCTCAAACGCAAATGCTGCTGCGGTTTACAGCCTTTCGGTCGGCTCGGAGGGGTATCAGGAATGCGCCGACAGCATCATCCGGCTCTGGTCTGAATATTTATGGTCACAGGGGAGAAAGGATGCGCTGCGTTTTCATCTGACAAACGGCTCGGTCTGCGGTTACCGCTCGTTCAGCCGCGGAAAGCGCGTGCTGGCGGCGGGGAATCATTCTGTCATGATAAAGCTTGCTCCCGCCTCTGATGATGAGCAGACGTTTCATGACTGGCTGATGACCGTCATGCGCTATGCGGGAACGCTTTCACTGGATAAGGAATCTGTTCCGGTTCCGGTGCAGGAGGTGCATCCGGGCGATTTCCTCTGCACGGGCGGTTCCCCCGGACATGCGGTTCTCATCGCGGACGAAGCCGTAAACGAAGACGGAAAACGCTGCTTCCTGCTTGCGGAGGGCTTTATGCCCGCGCAGAGCTGCCATATTATCGCAGGATATAACTGCGATCCGAATCCGTGGTATACCGAGGAGCAGCTCAGCGCAGACCCCGTCTGCGTGAGTACATATACCTTTTCCGGCAGCACGGTTCTGCGCCGGATCGGCCTTCCGTTAACCTGAATCCGTTCCGGAACTATACAAATAAGGAGTATCAAACGAAAATGGCAATTCGCAAAATTGTAAAAATCGGTGACGAGGTGCTGAACAAGCACTGCCGCCCCGTCGAGAAATTTGATGAAAAGCTGGCGTCGCTGCTGGATGACATGATTGCGACACTGAAAAAATCCGGCGGTGTCGGGCTTGCGGCGCCGCAGGTCGGCGTTCTGCGCAGGGTGTTCATCATCATGCTGGAGGAGAACGGCAATGTCATCGAGGCGGTGAATCCGGAAATTGTCAAGGAGAGCGGTAAAATACGGGATGTCGAAGGCTGCCTGTCCGTTCCGAACCAGTGGGGCTATGTCACCCGTCCTAAAAGCGTTGTGCTGCGGGCATATAACCGGAAGGGAGAGCAGTTTGAAGTAAAGCTGAAAGATCTCGGCGCACGCTGCGCCTGCCATGAGAACGATCACCTTGACGGGCATCTCTTCATCGAAAAGGTCGAGGAATTTGTAAAGCCGGAGGATCTTGAGGAGAAATAATCCGCGCCGCAAAGGAGTGAGCGTGTATGAATATTGTTTTTATGGGAACACCGGAATTTTCCGTCCCGACACTGGAAATGCTGCATCATGACGGCCATTCGGTTCTTGCGGTGTTCACGCAGCCCGACCGCGCAAGAGGACGAGGCAAAAAGCTTCAGCCCTCACCGGTCAAGTCAAAGGCATTGGAATATGGCATCCCGGTTTATCAGCCGCTCTCGCTCAGAAAGGGCGATGAAGCTGCGGAATCCCTGCGGATTCTGCGGGAGCTGCATCCGGAGCTGATTGTCGTCATTGCATACGGTCAGATTCTTCCGAAGGAGATTCTGGAGCTGCCGCAGTACGGCTGCATCAATCTGCATGCCTCTCTGCTGCCGCGCTGGCGGGGTGCTGCCCCGATTCAGCGGGCAGTGATGGCGGGAGATGCAGAAACCGGCGTCACTGCGATGCAGATGGCGGAGGGATTGGATACCGGCGATATGCTGCATTCTCTGCGGATTCCGGTTGAACCGGACGAGACCGCAGACAGCCTTCACGACAGGCTGTCGCAGCTTTCCGCACAGACTTTGCGCGAGACACTGGCAATGCTGAAAGCAGGTAAGCTGCATCCCGTCCCGCAGGGCGGGGAGGGCGTCTGCTATGCGGAAAAGATTACTAAGGACATGAGCCGGCTTGATTTCAGCCTGCCGGCAGCGGAAATTGACCGCGTTATCCGCGGCGTGACCGGCTTTGCCGTCCTGAACGGCAGACGTGTCAAACTGCACGGCTCGGTTCTGACAGAGCAGCATTCCGATGCGCCTGCCGGGACTGTGATCGATGCAAAAACCTGTACCTTTGTCTGCGGCGACGGCTTCTGTGTCCGTCCGACCGTCATGCAGGGTGAAGGCGGAAAAGCAATGCAGGCTGCCGATTTTCTGCGCGGATTCCCCGTGCAGGCAGGTGACTGTTTCCTGACCGCCGAATAACCGCATTTTTGAAAGGAGTGTTTTTTATGTATTGGATTCCTGTTATTATTTCGCTTCTGATTACCCTAATCGCGCAGATTCATGTGCGCTCCGCCTTTTCCAGATACAGCAAGATCGGCAACTCCCGCGGGCTGACCGGTGCGGAGGCAGCAAGACAGATGCTGCTGGAAAACGGAATTACCGATGTCACGATTGAGCCGATTCCCGGCAGCCTGACCGATCATTACGATCCGAGAACCAATACGATCCGGCTTTCGCAGGATGTGTATAATGTTTCGTCGGTCGCAGCCGTCGGTGTCGCGATGCACGAAGCCGGTCACGCATTACAGTATGCCACCGGCTATGCGCCGATCCGTCTGCGCAACGCGATTGTCAAATCGACGAATATTTCCTCGTGGGTTTCTTATTTTCTTGTGATGCTCGGCATCCTTTGCAGTTCCTATGAGCTGCTGACCTTCGGCATCATCGCATTCTGCGTAGTCGTGTTCTTCCAGATTGTGACGCTGCCGGTTGAGTTCAATGCGAGCAGCAGAGCCGTCAAAACGCTGAAAGCGGGCGGCTGGTTACAGGAAGAGGAAATCAAGGGCGCAAAGGAGATGCTCTCCGCTGCCGCCATGACCTATGTCGCTGCCGTTGCAGTCTCGCTTCTGCATCTGCTCCGGCTGCTTGCAATCCGCGGAAACCGCAGATGAGCATGACCCCTTTGCAGCTCCGGCTGCTCTGTGTCAGAACACTGATCCGTGCTGCCGAATCCGGCAGCTACGGAAATATTGCGCTCGGCAGCGCACTGAACCGTGTCGACGGCGAATGCAGTCCAGACCCGCGCGATAAGGCGCTCTGTACGGCGCTGTTTCAGGGAACGGTCGAGCGGATGCTGACGCTGGATGCCTGCATCCGTGCGCATTCCAAACGCCCGCCCGAAAAGCTGGAGCTTCCCGTGCTCTGCGTGCTGCGCTGCGGTATGTATGAGCTGCTGTATCTGCATACACCGGAAGCGGCGGCTGTCAATCTCTGGACGGAAGCCGTGAAAAAGCTGAAAAAAACCAGTGCGTCCGGCATGGTCAATGCCGTTCTGCGGGCTTTTCTCCGTGCCGGAAAGCAGATTCCCGTACCGGAGGAACCGATTGCTGCAATGTCTGTGCAGTATTCGGTTCCCGTGCCGCTTCTGAAACATCTGCTCGAAGATTATGACCGCGATACCGTGACTGCCTTTTTAGAGGATGCGCTCGGTGAGCCGCCGCTGTATGTGCGGCGCAATCCGCTGCGTGTGACGGAAACGGAGTTTCTTGCGAATAACCGTGCAGAGGCTGTGCCGGGGATTCCCTGTGCCTTCCGTCTGGAGCGCGGGCAGCCGGTTCAGACCGGCATGATGCATGTGCAGGATCTTGCTTCGCAGCTCTGCTGTCTGGCGCTCGATCCGCAGCCGGGTGAAACCGTGCTGGATGTCTGTGCCGCACCGGGCGGGAAAACCTTTACTGCTGCGGAGCTGATGCAGGACTGCGGGAAAATCTTTGCCTGCGACCTGCACGAAAACCGCGTGAACCTGATCCGGAAGGGCGCATCGGCGCTCGGTCTGACCTGTATTCAGGCACAGGCAGGCGATGCCCGGACAACGAAAAAGCCGGAAGCGGACAGAGTGCTCTGCGATGTCCCGTGTTCGGGATACGGCGTAATCCGGCGGAAACCTGAAATCCGTTATAAATTACCGGAAGAAGCCGCTGGGCTTCCGGAAATACAGTATGAAATTCTCGAAGCGGCGGCAGATGCCGTCAGAAGAGGCGGCGTGCTGGTTTATTCGACCTGCACTGTTCTGAAGCGGGAGAATGAAGCGGTTGTACGGAAATTCCTTGCCCAGCATCCGGAGTTTCATCCCGAAAAGCCCTGGCAGAATTCGGATTTCCTTGCCCCTTACGGACAGGAGATGACAACGCTGTTTCCGGCTGTTCTGGGGTCGGACGGGTTCTTTATCGCAAAGCTCAGACGCAGCAAATGAAAGGAGCCGCATCGGATGGAGCAGAAAAAACTGGATATTCTGAGCCTGCTCCCGGAGGAGCTGGAGCAGGAAATCCGTGCAATGGGTGCGCCGGCTTTCCGCGCCAGACAGATTTTCCGGCAGCTCCATGTGAAGCGCGTATTTGCGTTCTCACAAATGACCGATCTTTCTAAACAGTTTCAAGAGCAGCTGAATGAGCGATTTTATATAAACCCGCCAAAGATTCGGCAAAAGCTTGATTCTTGTGTCGATGATACTGTAAAATATCTGTATGGGCTTTCTGACGGGAGCTGTGTCGAAACCGTCCGGATGGTGTATCACCACGGAATTACTGCCTGCATTTCCACGCAGGTCGGCTGTAAAATGGGCTGTAAATTCTGTGCTTCGGCACCGCTGGGGTTTGTCCGGAATCTGACACCTTCCGAAATGCTGATGCAGATTTACGGTGCCGATGCGGGATATCCGGAAACGGAACGGATTTCCGGCATTGTCCTTATGGGCATCGGCGAGCCGCTGGATAACTACGAAAACGTCATGCAGTTTCTGCGCCTGATCTCCTGTAAAGAAGGGCGCAATCTGAGCCTTCGCCATGTCACGCTCTCAACCTGCGGGCTTGTGCCGCAGATCAGGAGACTTGCGGAGGAGCAGCTTCCGCTGACGCTCTCCGTTTCGCTTCATGCGGCGGAAAACAGCGTCCGTTCGGCACTGATGCCGGTCAACCGCCGGTATCCGCTGGAAGAGCTGCTGGATGCCTGTGCGTACTATTTCAGGAAGACGGGAAGAAGAGTGACATTTGAATATGCAGTGATCGCAGGAGAAAACGATTCTGCGGAGGCTGCAAACATACTCAGCAGAAAACTTCTGCCGGTTTTTCCGGGGCAGCGCCCGCATGTGAATCTTATCCCTGTCAATCCGGTCAGGGGAACCGGTTTTCAGGCAGGCCGTGCGGCTGCTTTTCAGCAGTATCTGCTGAAAGAGGGAATCAACGCAACGGTGCGCCGCACGCTCGGTGACGATATCCGGGCTGCCTGCGGTCAGCTCCGGCGTGATGAGATCGGGGAAAGCTCCCCCGGTACAGAGGAAGAGAGAGAAAGCGTGGTGAGCGGCATTGAAAGCATACCTTAGCTGTGACATCGGAATTACCAGAACCGAGAATCAAGATTCCGTCTGGGCTGAGTCTTTTCCGGACGGTGTTCTTGCGCTGGTCTGTGACGGAATGGGCGGTATGCTGAACGGCAGTGCCGCGAGCAAGATTGCCGTCGCGGCTGCGGAGGAATACTTCTGTTCCAAATACACCGCCGGCATGGAGACAGAGGAAATCTGTGAGCTGCTTCGCGCCAGTGCGATCGAAGCAAATCTCAGGGTTTTTGATGCGGCAGTCCGCAGCAATATGGCTTCCAGAATGGGTACGACTCTGGTCGGCGTCTTTGCACGGAATGATTTTGCGTGCATTGTGAATATCGGCGATTCCAGAGCCTATCTGCTGCCCGCAGAGGGCGGAATCACACAGATTACAACCGATCATACCGTCGTCCAGCTCCTCTATGAGCAGGGCGTGATCAGAGCGGAGGAGCGCGCAACACATGCCCGCCGCAATGAACTGATCCGTGCGGTCGGTGTATCAAGAAGGGTGCTTTGCGATACCCAGCAGATTTCACTGCAACCGGGCGACCGGCTGCTGCTTTGCTCGGACGGTCTTTACGGCATGGTATCCGATGAGCGGACAGAAACGCTCTGCCGGACGCTCCCGCCGGAGGAACTGCCCGATGCCTGCATCGCAGAGGCGAATGCAAACGGCGGAAAAGATAATATTTCGGTGATTCTGCTTGCGCAGGAAGCGGAAGCAGCGCAGGAAAAGGCGCAGAAGGCGGAAGCAGCGCAGGAGTCGGAAAAAACGCCGGAGGAAGCGCCGGAAAAACCGGAATCAGAGACATGAATATCCTTGTGACTGTGTATTCTGCGCGAATATGCACACAATGATACTATACAGGTAAGATGTAAGTTGCAATCAATCAAGAAATGAGTTTTGCCGGGTGAAACCGGCGCGGAGGTTCGTGATGGAAAAAGATCGCAATGACAAAAATATCGGCAAGATGCTGGACGGCAGATACGAAATCACCGAGCGGATCGGTGAGGGCGGAATGGCAGATGTCTACCGTGCAACGGATGTTGTCGATCATAAGACCATCGCCGTCAAGATTCTCAAGAAGGAATTTGCCGAGAACGAGGAGTTCCTGCGCAGATTCCGCAATGAATCCAAGGCGATTGCCATGCTCAGTCATCCGAATATCGTTAAGATTTTCGATGTCGGATTTTCTGAGCGGATCCAGTTTATCGTAATGGAGTATATCGACGGAATCACGCTGAATGAGTACATGGAGCAGCAGGGACAGCTCGGCTGGAAGGATGCCGTGCATTTCATCCTGCAAATCCTCCGTGCGCTCCAGCACGCACACAGTAAGGGCATTGTCCACAGAGATATCAAGCCGCAGAATATTATGATGCTGCGTGACGGCACAATCAAGGTGATGGACTTCGGCATTGCCAAGTTTGCGCGCGAGGACGGGAAAACCGGTACGGATAAGGCGATCGGAACCGTTCACTATATCAGCCCGGAGCAGGCGAGAGGCGGCGCAACGGATGCAAAAAGCGATCTGTATTCCGTCGGCGTCATGCTCTATGAGATGGTGACCGGAAAGAAGCCGTTTGATACGGATAACCCCGTGAGCATTGCCGTGATGCATATGCAGGCAAAGGTTCCGCTGCCTCATACAATCCGCCCTGATCTGCAAATCGGTCTGGAGGAGATTATCCTCAAGGCAATGGAAAAGGATCCGGCAGACCGCTATCAGTCCGCGAGAGACATGATGGATGATCTCCAGACATTCAAGGAAAATCCGGACGGCGTGTTCGGCTATTATCCGGAACTGTTCGGCAGTGTGCAGGAGGAGCCCGTGCAGGAAGACCTCAGCCGCGCACCGCTTTATGCACCGCTGGATGAGCCGGAGGATTATCCGCCGGAGGACGACTACTATGACGAGCCGGAGGATGACGGATATTACGACGATCCGCAGGATGATTACTACGGCGGTGAGGACGATGACGTCTATTATGATGACGACGAAGACGACGAGGATGACGATGACGAGGAAGAGTATGAGGAGAGCCGCTCTCTCTTTGTGCCGATTCTCAGCGCGGTCATTATCGTTGTAATCGTTGTTGCAGCCGTTCTGTTTACAAATGTGCTCTCCAAGATGCTCCGGAACGACGAAGGCGTTAATACCGCAGAGGAAAAGCTGATGCCTTCCCTGATCGGTCTGGACCTCCAGGAAGCGAGACTGATGTACGGTGACCTGATTAAGATTGAAATGATCTCCGCCGAGTATTCCAGCTATGACAAGGACAAGATTTTTGACCAGGATATCAAACCGAACGATCCGGTCAGAAAAGGCGCACAGGTCGGCGTAAAGGTTTCCCTCGGCGCCCGCAAGGTCACGCTTCAGGATATGACGGGCTGGGACTTTGAAACGGCAAAAACACAGATCAACACGCTGGGCTTGCAGGTGGATCCGCGGTCAGCCTATGACCCGGAGGTTGAGGAGGGCAAGGTCATTTCAACCGATCCGCCCGGACCCTGCGAAATGACGCCGGGCGAATATGTCCGTGTGACCGTTTCCCGCGGTAAGAATGCTTCACAGGTTATCGTTCCGAACTTTATCGGTCAGCAGTGGGATCTTGCCCGTACCATGGCAGAGGGCAACGATCTGGTTGTCGGTAAGGAAGATGTAGACGACAGCGCACCGGAAGGTCAGGTGCTGGCACAGAATGTCGATCCGGGCGAGGAAGTAACCGAAGGCACACCGATTATGCTCAAGGTTTCGACCGGAAAGGCAAAGGATCAGAGCGTCAGAGTGAACTTCGCAATTCCTTCCTCCGCAACCGGTCTGTTCAAGATCGTGCTGTATGAGGATGGCGCGGAAAAGGCGAGAACCAGCCAGTTTAATCCGGAATATGCTCTCGGTTCCACTTCGCTGAATATTCAGGGAACCGGTACGCATGATATGATTGCAATGCTGACCAATGAGACAACCGGCAAGGAAGCAAGAATCGGAACCTACCGGATCGAGTTCGATTCCGGAACATATACGCCTTTGACCTACGACATCAACGGCGCATTTGATACGGTCGGCGGTCTGAAAACAACCGGCTCTTCTTCCACTTCGGATACAAAGCCCACGGATTCTTCTCAGAAAACATCGTCAACAGAAGTCACGACCACAACCAAAGCTTCTGAACAGCCTCATACCGATGCGCAGACTGAGGGCTGACGGCTGAAATGGACGGATTGATTATCAAAGCTGTCGGGGGACTTTACACGGTAGAGTCCCCCGACGGTTCTATACAAACAGTGAAGGCGCGCGGCATTTTCCGCAGGCAGGGCATTTCTCCCTGTACCGGCGACCGCGTCTGCGTGGAACAGGGCTGCATTACGGAGGTTTATCCGCGCAGGAATCAGCTGATCCGGCCGCCGCTTGCCAATCTTGACAAGCTGGTGTTTGTGCTTTCTGTCCGCGATCCCGCACCGAATTTGCAGCTTTTGGACCGCTTTCTCGCAGTCTGTGTGTATAAATCCATACAGCCGGTTCTGGTGTTTACCAAGCTCGATCTTGCGGATGCGGACTATTATGCATCGGTTTACAGCAGAACCGGATTCCCGCTTTATTTTGCGGATTACCGCCAGCCGCAAACCGTACAGGCGATCGAAACCGAGCTGGCAGGCGCGGTGAGTGCGTTTACCGGAAATTCCGGCGTCGGGAAATCCACGCTGCTCAATGCGCTGGATGTGCGCTTGCAGCTTGAGACGGCGGATATCAGCAAAAAGCTCGGAAGGGGACGTCATACGACGAGAGAGACTGCCCTCTATACGCTGCCGAACGGCGGGCGCGTTGCCGATACGCCCGGTTTCTCCACGTTTGAAACGGAGGCGTATGCGCAGATTGCGGCAGAGGAGCTGCCTGTCTGCTTTCCGGAGCTGAATGCTGTGGAGGAACCCTGCAAGTATGCCGACTGCCGGCATCTGCATGAGCCCGGATGTGCTGTCCGTGCTGCTGTGGCGGCAGGTGTGATTCCGCAGAGCCGTTATGATACATACATGCTGATGGTGCAGGAAGCGATGCAGCGCAGGAAATGGCAGACACAATGATTATGCCCCCGATACTTTTGCGGTATCGGGGGCATAGTTTGCAGAGAAACTCATTCTGCGTATTATAAAAGTTTCGCTCAAGCCTTTTCAAAGGCTTGCAGGTGTCCGGAGGGCAGCGCCCTCCGGTCGCCGTCCGCAGACGGCGAAACTCCCTGTTTGCATCAAAAAAGCGCAAAAGAAGGGGGGCATCGAGGGAGGGAAAACAAGAGTTTTCTCTCCCCCGATTATCAATCTTTCGTACATTTGTTCCGGGAACTTACTGAAACAAAAGATACTTTTGCGGAAGACTATGCCCCCGATACTTTCACGGTATCGGGGGCTGTTTGACTGTTCAGTGAGCAAACTGGCTTTGGTAGAGATTGGCGTAGAAGCCGCCCTTTTCGAGCAGTGATTCATGGGTTCCCTGTTCGATGATCTGTCCGTCCTTCATCACGAGAATCAGATCGGCTTCCTGAATTGTAGAGAGCCGGTGTGCCACGATGAACGAGGTGCGTCCCTGCATCATTTTCTGAAATGCCGACTGTACCTTTAATTCCGTGCGCGTGTCGATGGACGAGGTCGCTTCATCGAGAATCAGCATCGGCGGGAGCGCGAGCATGACCCGTGCAATGCAGAGCAGCTGACGCTGTCCCTGCGAGAGCGCGCCGTTCCGGTCGTCAATTACCGTATCATAGCCCTGCGGCAGACGTTTGATGAAGCTGTGTGCATGTGCGGCTTTTGCGGCTGCGATGACCTGCTCCTCTGTTGCGTCCGGCTGCCCCATGCGGATATTATCGCGCACGGTTGCTTTTTTCAGCCATGTTTCCTGCAAGACCATGCCGATGTTTTCGCGGAGACTGTGCCGCGTGATGCTGCGCAGATCGGTTCCGTCAACCAGAATTGCACCGTCGCTGACGTCGTAAAACCGCATAATCAGATTGATAAGGGTTGTTTTGCCGCAGCCGGTCGGTCCGACGATTGCAACGCGCTGTCCGCTTCGGATACTGAGCGAGCAGTGAGAAATCAGCGGCTTCTCCGGCGTATACGAGAAGGAAATATCACGGAACCCGACGTTGCCTTCCGCATTTTTGAGAATTTCAGCATCCGGTGCATCCGGGATTTCTGCGGGTTCGTCAATCAAAGCGTACATACGGGCAGCGCAGGCAATTGCGTTTTGCAGCTCCGTCACGACGCCGGAAATCTCGTTAAATGGCTTCGTGTACTGATTGGCATAACTCAGAAAGCAGGAGAGCTGTCCGACGGTGATTGCACCGCGGATTGCAGCGAGCGAGCCGGTCAGCCCGACTGCCGCATATACAAGCGCATTGACAAAGCGTGTGCAGGGATTTGTCAGAGATGAGAAGAAGGTTGCCTTGCGTGCTGCGTCAGAGAGCCTGCCGTTGATTTCGTCGAATTCCTGCATGGTTTCCGCTTCGTGACCGAATGCCTGCACGGTTTTCTGATTGGAAACCGTTTCGTGAATCATAGCAGTCTGCTCCGCTCTGTATTCTGCCTGAAGCCGGAACATTGCATAGGTGTACTTCGCAATCAGCGCCGCGACAATCAGAGAGAGCGGCGTCAGGAGAATGACGACCAGCGTAATCCCCGGATGCAGAAAGAACATGAACAGCAGCGTACCGAGAATCGTCAGGATGCCGGTAAAAAGCTGTGTAAAACCGAGCAGCAGACCGTCCGCAAACTGATCCACATCCGAGATCATCCGGCTGACGGTATCTCCGGTCGGTTTTGTATCCAGATAGGAAAGCGGAAGCACCTGTATATGCTCAATTGCCCGGTTGCGAAGCTCCTCAACGGTTTCATAGGTGATTTTGTTGTGAAACAGGCTCATGAGCCACTGCGCCAGAGAGGTCACGAGAACAGAGCCGCCGACGGTTATCAGAATGCGGGTTACGGCGGAAAAATCGACGGTTCCCTGTCCCTCAATGCGGTCGATTGCCTGTCCGATCAGAATCGGGACATACAGCGTCAGTGCGACTGTAACCGCAGCCAGCAGCAGCGTGGCAATGATCCATTTCCGCTCGTGTTTCAGGTCGTGCAGAATGCGCCGGAGTGTTTTCTTTGTTTCATTCGCCATGCTTCCGCACCTCCTTCCGGTTCTGGGAATCGTAGATTTCCCGGTAGACGGGGCAGGTCTCCAGCAGATCCGTGTGTGTGCCGCTGCCGGCGAGATGCCCGTCCTCCAGCACAAGAATCAGATCGGCGTGCTGAATGGAGGCAGTGCGCTGCGAAACAAGAAAGACGGTCGGCTTCTCCGGCAGAGAACGGAGCGCTTTGCGCAGTGCGGCATCGGTCGCATAGTCCAGTGCAGAGGTACTGTCATCGAAGATCAGGAATTCCGGCTTCCGGACGAGTGCGCGCGCGATGGTCAGGCGCTGCCGCTGACCGCCCGAAAGATTGTGTCCGCTCTCGGTAATCATCTCATCCAGCCCGTCTTTTTTTGCTCTGACGATATCGGCTGCCTGTGCCGTTTCCAGTGCGGAACGGATTTCATCGTCCGAGGCATCCTGTTTTCCCCATTGCAGATTCTGACGGATGGTTCCGTGAAACAGGACAGCCTTTTGCGGCACGACGCCGATTCTGCTGCGGAGCGCCCTGCGCGGAAAAGCTGTGCTCTCGATGCCGTCAACGGAGATGCAGCCGGCGGTCGGCTCATAAAACCGCGGAATCAGAGAAACAAGCGTACTCTTTCCGGAGCCGGTTCCGCCGATGATGCCGATGACATCCCCGCGCTTTGCGGTAAAGGAGATATCTGTCAGTGACGGTTCTGCCGCATCCGCATAGGTAAAGGAGACATGCGAAAAGGTGAGCGTGCCGCGGTTTTGTTCGGCAATTTCCGGTACTTCATCACTGTCCCGAACGGGCGTTCCCGCTTCGAGAACCGCCTGCACACGGTTTCCGCATGCGACGGCTTTGGTCACATTGATGATGAAGTTCGCAAACTTCATCAGCTCAATGAGAATCTGTGACATATAGTTATAGAGCGCGATGACGGCACCCTGTGTCAGTGCGCCGGAATGAACACGGAATGCGCCGACGGCAATCAGTGCAATGACGGCGCCGTTCACCAGAACATAAGTCAGCGGATTCATCAGTGCGGAGACAGAGCCGACCTTCTGCTGCATTTTCACAAGCTGCTGATTTTGCAGCCGGAAGGTATCTGCTTCCGCCTGTTCATTGCGGAAAGCGCGGATGACCCGCATACCGGTCAGGGCTTCGCCGGTCGTGTCCGTCACATCGTCCAGACGCTCCTGCACTCTGCGGTACATCGGAATTGTGACGAGCATAATGCCGAACACAACCACGGACAGCAGGGGAATTGCAACCGTAAAAACCAGCGCACCTTTCACATCGACCGTGAATGCCATAATCATCGCACCGAATACAATAAACGGTGAGCGAAGCAGCAGCCGGATGGTCAGATTGACGCCGTTTTGCAGCTGATTGATGTCGCTGGTCATGCGGGTGATGAGCGAGGATGTGCCGAGCGTATCAAGATCGGTATAGGTCATCTGCTGAATCCGGTTCATCAGCGCGTGCCGGAGCCTTGCGGAAAAACCGGTTGCGGCTTTTGCGGCAAAATACTGTGCGAACAGCGTATTGGTCAGACCGATTGCCGCAAGCGCCGCAAGCAGCACGCACATCCGGACAATATAGGGTCTGTCGCCGTTTGCAATGCCCCTGTCGATCATGGATGCGACAACCAGCGGAACAAACAGTTCAAAGGTTGCCTCCAGCATCTTGAACAGAGGTCCCAGAATACATTCTTTTTTATACGGGGCAAGGTAACGGAGGAGCTTTTTCATTGCTTCGATCACCTGTCCTTTCGGGAGTTGAATTACAGATCAGAGGATATTAAGCCGTTCCAGTTCCCTGTGCAGCCTTGCGACAGGCAGCCCGACAACATTGAAATAATCTCCGTGAATGCCGCGCACCAGCAGTGCGCCGAGCCCCTGTATGCCGTAGGCGCCGGCTTTGTCATAAGGTTCTCTGCTCTCTGCATAGCGTTCGATTTCATCCGCAGTCAGCGGATAAAACTGTACCAGTGTTTCCTCGGAAAAGCTGAAGGAATGTCCCTCCCAAAAAACCGCAACGCCGGTAATGACCTTGTGAACGCATCCGGAGAGTGCGGTAAGCATCAGTCTGCACTCCTGCTGATCCTGCGGCTTTCCGAGGATGGAATCGCCGAGAATCACCGTCGTGTCCGCGCCGATGACGACAGCATCCGGATGCAGCTCTGCGACGGCGGCTGCCTTCCGGACGGCAAGCAGCGCGGCGGCTTCCTCTGCCGGCGTGTCTGCCGGGAGCGTTTCGTCGCATTCCGAAACAATGACTTCAAAAGGAATTTGCAGCTTTGAAAGCAGTTCCTTTCTGCGCGGGGAGCCGGATGCCAGAATCAGTTTTTTGCACATATCATATTTCCTTTCTGCTTATGCCGCATCTGCTGCGGAGCGTAAACAGCAGCCGGATGTATTCTCTGCGGTACGGAAGCTTCGGAGCAGAACGGCGTCAGAACGTCCGTTTCGCCTCCTGAACCCCCATTCCCGGAGAATCAGTTCGTTTTGGAACAGGCTTTTTTTGCGTTTTCGTCATTCTGATGCAGTTCATCGGGCTCGTCTGCTTCCGTATCCAGATCGTGATGCACATTCTCAATCGCCTCGGAGGAAATTGTCACGCTGTGCGGTGAGTTTGCCGTAATATCGGCAGACTGGTGATGCCGGAATACGAGCTTTAAGAGGATCGGGCAGAGAATCGAGCTGGTGATAATCAGGAAAATTGTAGCGACAAGCGGATCAATTCCGCCCTGCGGTGCAATCAGCGACTGACCGGTTGCATAGACCGCGAGTGCGACCTCACCGCGGGCAATCATGCCGAAGCCTGCTGCAAGCGATTCTCTGCGGCTGTATCGGAAGCAGCGTGCAGCGGCAGTGCATCCGAGAATCTTTCCGAGAATGCCGACCGCGACGAATGCCAGCACAAACCACATGCTTGAAAGCCTGAAGGCGCTGAAATCCGCGCTGATGCCGATATACGCGAAGAACATCGGTGTGAAGAACATATAGCCGCTGACAACAACCTTGCGGTCCACAAACTGACTGTCGCCCAGACCGCTGAGCATCAGTCCCGCCATATATGCGCCGGTAATCGCAGCGATTCCGAAGAAGGTTTCCGCGCAGTATGCGAAAATAAAACATGCGGAGAATGCAAAAATACTGGTTCTGCGCTTGTGCGGATAAATTCTGACCAGAAGCTGAAATGCTTTGCGCAGCACAAATCCCGCGGCAGCGGTAAAGGCAAAGAAACCCAGAATATGCAGGAGCGTTTTGCTGATGCTGCCGTCTCCGCCAAGCCCTGTAATCATGCTGAGTGCAATAATGCCGATCACATCGTCGATGATCGCGGCGCTGAGAATGGTTGTACCGATTTTGGTTTTCAGCTTTCCCAGCTCGCGCAGTGTCTCAACGGTTATGCCGACGCTCGTTGCGGAGAGAATGCAGCCGACAAACAGCGCATTCATCAGCTTTTCGTGATTCTGTATTTCCCCGAATCCGCCCATGAACAGCAGCGCAACCGCCGTACCCGCCGCAATCGGCAGAAGCACGCCTGCAAGTGCGATGCAGGTCGCCGCAACACCGCTGCGCTTCATCTCGCGGAAATCGGTTTCCAGCCCGCTGGAAAACAGGATAAACACGACGCCGATCTGCGAAAAGCTCTTTAATACTGCCATTTCCGTCTCGGTCGGGTGAATCAGCCCCGGAAAGCTCGTGTGAAGAAACAGTGCCGGACCAATCAGCAGGCCGGCAATAATCATGCCCGCAACCTGCGGCAGCCCCAGCTTTCTGGTCAGCATTCCCATTGCCTTGGTTGCGAACAGGATGATGCCGCAGTCGAGTAAAATCTGCATGACGTTAAAATCCATATGTCATTCCTTCTTAAAACATACCAAAGCAGGACAGCGAACTGTCCTGCTTTGCTGAATCTGATTGATCTGCGAATTATTCGTAGAGCGGATACTTGGCGCAGAGTGCGCAGACACCCTCGCGAATCTCGTCCGCCTTGGTGTCAAACTGTGTTGCGGTCAGATACATATATTCTGCGATCTTTTCCATATCCTCGGTAACAAGACCGCGGCTGGTGACGGCAGGCGTACCGACGCGGATGCCGCTGGTGACCATCGGCTTCTCCGGGTCGTTCGGAATCGCATTCTTGTTGACCGTGATGTAGACTTCATCCAGACGGTGCTCCATTTCCTTACCGGTGATGTGAACCGGGCGGAGATCGACGAGCATCAGGTGATTGTCCGTGCCGCCGGAAACCAGATCGAAGCCGCGGTCAAGCAGTCCTTTTGCAAGTGCCTGTGCATTATCGACAATCTGTTTTGCGTAAGCTTTGAATTCCGGCTTGAGCGCTTCACCGAAGCAGACTGCCTTGCCGGCGATGACATGCATGAGCGGACCGCCCTGAATGCCGGGGAAGATTGCCTTGTTGATCTTCTTTGCCAGCTCCTCGTCATTGGTGAGAATCAGACCGCCGCGCGGACCGCGGAGCGTTTTGTGCGTTGTCGTGGTGACGACATCCGCCAGACCGACCGGAGACTGATGCAGACCTGCTGCGACCAGACCGGCAATGTGTGCCATATCGACCATCAGCAGTGCGCCGACACCGTGCGCGATATCGGCAAGGCGTTTGAAATCAATGGCACGCGGATAAGCGGAAGCACCTGCCACAATCAGCTTGGGCTGATGTTCCTTTGCAAGCTTTTCTACGGCATCGTAGTCGATGTACTCATCATCGCCGAGACCGTAGGAGATGAAGTTGAAGTATTTGCCGGACAGATTGACCGGAGAGCCGTGCGTCAGATGTCCGCCGTGTGCAAGGCTCATGCCGAGAACGGTATCACCGGGCTGGAGCAGTGCAAAATAAACAGCGGTATTTGCCTGTGCACCGGAATGCGCCTGAACATTGGCGAACTTTGCACCGAACAGCTCCTTTGCACGCTCAATTGCGATTTCCTCGACAATATCAACGCATTCGCAGCCGCCGTAGTAGCGCTTTCCGGGGTAGCCCTCAGCGTACTTGTTGGTCAGGACAGAGCCCATTGCAGCCATAACAGCCGGCGAAACAATGTTTTCGCTTGCGATCAGTTCCAGATTGCGGCGCTGTCTTGCCAGTTCCTTCTGCATTGCCTCACCGACCGCCGGATCGCATTTTGCGACATAGCCGATCGTATCCATTAAATCATTGAACATGTTTTTTTCATCCTTTCCGGTTTTTCCTCCCTGAAAACGGGCAGATACACATATTATACCATATTTTCAGAAAAGATGCAAGAGCGAAACGGCATTTTTCGGAAAAAGTCTTTTTCCGGAATCTTTTTCCTTCTTTCCCATTGCATTTTCCGGTAAATTGTGTTATACCGCGCCGTGCGCGGCTCCGGGACAGCCCCCGGCAGTTCCGGGCGGAGGCTTTTTCTCCTTCTTCCCCATTGCATTTTCCGGTAAATTGTGCTATAATAGGATCAGATGGGTGCAGCTGCACAGAAAGGAAGAAAATCGAAATGGATGAAATGCTGAAAAAGCAACTCCAGATTCATGCAGCCCGTATTCGTATGGGCATCATTGAGGGCGTCTACTGCGCAAAGTCCGGACATCCGGGCGGCTCCCTCTCCATCGCGGATGTACTGACATATCTGTATTTTACCAGAATGCACGTTTATCCGGAACAGCCGGATTTTGCAGAGCGTGACCGACTGGTTCTCTCAAAGGGACATACGGCACCGGCGCTTTATGCTACACTGGCAGAGCGCGGCTTCTTCCCGATGGAGGAGATGAAGACGCTCCGTCATATCGGCGCTATGCTGCAAGGGCATCCCTGCATTTCGATTCCGGGCGTTGATATGAGCAGCGGCTCTCTCGGACAGGGCATCTCCGCAGCGTGCGGGATGGCGCTTGCCGGAAAGCACCGGAATGACAGCTATCATGTATATACCATTCTCGGAGACGGCGAAATCGAAGAGGGGCAGGTCTGGGAGGCGGCAATGTTTGCCTCGCACTACGGGCTCGATAACCTTACGGCAATCATTGACAACAACGGCCTTCAGATTGACGGCAGACTTTCCGAGGTCTGCTCGCCGGAGCCGATTCCGGAAAAGTTCCGTGCATTCGGCTGGCATGTGATTGAGATGAACGCACATGATTTTGACGATATTGACCGCGCCTTCCGCGAGGCGGAGCAGGTCAGCGGAAAGCCCGTTGCAATCATTCAGCACAGCATCAAGGGCAAGGGCGTTTCCTTTATGGAGGATCAGGTCGGCTGGCACGGTACTGCTCCGAATACCGAGCAGTACGAAAAAGCAGCGGCTGAGCTGAAAGCTGCTCTGGAAAGATTGGAGGCGTAAGCAATGGGCGATACAATTAAAAAAGCAACGCGCGAAAGTTACGGCGAAGCACTCGTTGCACTCGCCGAAAAATACGATAATCTGGTCGTTCTGGATGCAGACCTTGCCGCTGCAACCAAAACCGGAATCTTTAAGAAGGCCTATGCCGACCGTTTCTATGACTGCGGAATTGCCGAGGCGAATATGATGGGCGTTGCAGCGGGGCTTGCCGCAGCAGGCATGATTCCGTTTGCCTCCTCCTTTGCGATGTTTGCGGCGGGCAGAGCATATGAGATTGTCCGCAACAGCATCGGCTATCCGCATCTGAACGTCAAAATCGGCGCAACACATGCCGGAATCTCCGTCGGCGAGGACGGTGCAACACACCAGTGCTGTGAAGATATCGCGCTGATGCGAACCATTCCGGGCATGGTTGTGATCAATCCGGCGGATGATATTGAGGCAAAGGCTGCGGTCGAAGCAGCCGTACAGCATGACGGTCCGGTTTACTGCCGGTTCGGCAGACTGGCTGTTCCGGTAATCAATGACCCGGCAACCTACAAATTTGAGCTGGGCAAGGGCGTGACGCTGCGCAGCGGCAGCGATGTGACTGTCATTGCAACCGGTCTGATGGTCAATGAAGCACTGATTGCTGCCGATACTCTGGCGGGAGAGGGAATTTCCGTCCGCGTCATCAATATCCACACGATCAAGCCGCTTGATCAGGAACTGATTGTGCAGGCGGCGCGTGAAACCGGTTCTATTGTGACCGCAGAGGAGCACAGCGTAATCGGCGGTCTCGGCTCTGCCGTGGCGGAGGCTGTCAGCGAGGCATATCCGGTTCCGGTTCGCAGAATCGGCGTCAACGACATCTTCGGGCATTCCGGTCCGGCGCTTGATTTGCTGAAACAGTTCGGCCTTTCTGCGGAGCATATTGCGGAGGTCGTCAGAGAAGCTGTGAAATCCAAATAATCATCATACGGAGAATGCGGAATGCGGTACAGACTGCCGTATTTCGCATTCCGTTCATCTCAGGGAAAAGGAACGGTTGCCCATGACATTTTCGGAACTGCGGGAACGGTATCCGGAATTTCTGTTCCGGGATTTCCGGACGGAATACACAGACGGAAGCCTGATTCTCACGTATTATTTTGAAATACCGGGGCTCTGCGGATTTGCACCGCGCTGGGAGATTCCCTGCGCCCTGCCGGAACTGCATGACTCCGCACTCAGCCGCCTGATTTTTTCGCTTGGCATGGCGGAACTGGTCAGCTACTGGAAGATTACCTGCTCTCCGGCGGTGCGGCTTTGCCGTCAGATTACGCCTGAGCAGGCGGAATGGTGGAAGCGGCTTTATTTCGGCGGGCTCGGCGAATTCTTCTACCGAAACGGAATCGAAACCGATTTTGAAAGCTTCATGACACTGGAGGGCGGAACAGAGCCGCTGCCGGATGTACCGGCTGAAAAAAAGCTTTCGGGGAAGCTGATTCCGGTCGGCGGCGGCAAGGATTCAATCGTGACGCTGAATCTGCTGAAAGAGCAGCTGTGCGATGCATATGCCTACCAGATCAATCACCGCGATTCCTCTGAGAAAGCGGCACTGCTGGCAGGCATTCCGAAGGGACGGATTCTGGAGCCGAAGCGCACACTCGACAAAAACATGCTGGAGCTGAATGCAAAGGGCTTTCTTAACGGCCATACGCCGTTTTCCGCGATTGTTGCGTTTTCTTCGGTGCTGACGGCGTATCTGTACGGTCTGCAAAGCGTGATTCTCTCCAATGAATCCTCTGCCAGTGAATCGACGGTTTCGGAGGCGGAGGTCAATCATCAGTATTCCAAGAGTTATCGGTTTGAGCAGGATTTCTTCGCATATGAGCGGGATTATCTCAGAACCGGCATCCGGTATTTCAGTCTGCTCAGACCGCTGACGGAATACCAGATTGCACGTTATTTTGCATCGCTCCCGACTGCATATCATGAAATATTCCGGAGCTGCAATGCAGGTGCCAAGCAGGACCGTTGGTGCGGACACTGTGCGAAATGCCTGTTTGTTGCGGTGATCCTTTCGCCGTTTCTGCCCTATGCGGAGATCAGACGGCTGCTTTCGTCCGATCTTTTCAATCTGCCGGAGATGCGTCCGGTTTTGCAGGAACTCTGCGGTGCGCTGCCGAATAAGCCTTTTGAGTGTGTCGGCAGCCGCCATGAGGTGAATCTCTCGCTCTGTCAGGCGATTGCAGGAGCTGAGATGCGCGGAGAGACACTCCCGCTGCTTTTGCAGGAATATAAGGATTCGCCGCTGTATGCGCAGTATGCCCCGCAGGCAAGTTCTTTCGGCGGGGAATGGGACAGCAGGCACAGCCTGCCGCAGGAGCTGGCAGAACTGGTTCACCGCGAATGCGTGGATGCGTTTGCTCAATAATAACAGAAAGGAAGAATGCATATGCCGTATATTGTTGTAAAGGCTTATCCGAAGGAAAAGGAGATTCAGCAGGATGTCGCGGAGGCGATTACCCGCGTTTTTACGGAGAAATGGGGCTGTCCGCGCTCTGCCGTGACCGTGAAAATCGAATCCTATGAGCCGGAGGACTGGCAGAAAACCGTCAAGGAGCAGGAAATTGACCCGCAGTCGGATAAAATGCTGATTCTCGAAGGCAAACAGCAGTTTGAAGCATAACAGAATGATGAGCCTGCCGGTCCGGCAGGCTCATTGTATCATACAGATAGATACATAAACACAAAAAGACCGGTACATTTGTACCGGCCTTTTTGAAAGAGCTGTTTACTGGAGTCGAACCAGCGACCTCATCCTTACCAAGGATGTGCTCTACCTACTGAGCTAAAACAGCATATTTCCGTGCGTTTACGGCTGAACACCGTGGACGCTTTATTATTATACAGCAAACCCCCGAAAAAGTCAAGTGTGCATTTGCAAAAAGCTAAAATTCGTTAAAATCAACAGATGTTTTTCGAGCATATTAAGAATTTTGCGCGAAAGTTAGAATTCCGGAGCGGATTTGCCCGAATCCCTTGAAATTAAGCAAATGTTATGGTAAAATGAAAACAGATAGAAAAGTAATTGGTTGATTTAACAATTAGGAAGGAGCTTCCCGCGTATCATGCGATTTGATTTTAGGGAGGATTTACAATGTATACTCGTGCGAAAAGGCTTCTCGCCGGATGCCTTTCCGTCCTGATTTCCTTATCAGCGGTGTCATCTCCGGTCTCCGCCCAGACAGAGGAAGCATTATCAGCGGATCTGAACGGCGACGGAGTTGTGGACGTGTTTGATTATGTCCTGTCAAAGCGCGCGCTCGTGACAGAGAAAGCACCGGTCAGCATCAGCGTTTCCGAAACATCGGCGGCACCCGGTACGCAAGCGGTTGTCTGCGTTGATATCAGCGGAAATCCCGGATGCTCGGATATTGAAATGACTGTCGAATATGACAGCGGGCTTCTTCCGTATGAATCGGAGACGGGAGATCCGTTCGTCGAGTTCGGAGAGGAACTCGTCAATGTACTGACGGCGGAACCGGATTATGATACGCACAGCATCCGTATTTCCGCCGACCCCGATCTGCTTACATCAGACGACGGCACACTGTTCAGAATGACATTCCTCGTTCCTGCCGATGCGGCTTTGGGAACGGCTTATCCGGTCAGCATTTCCGAGGTCAGCCTGCTGAATGCGGAGGAAAAGCCGATCCCTGTTTTGACTGAGCGCGGAAAAGTCACGGTCACTCCGCTGCTTTCCGGTCCGGCAGACCCGCAGCCGCCGGTGATAACCGGGCTGAGTACAACCGCAACGGCTCCGTATGTGACAGAGACTGTGCTGCTTACAACAGAGACAACTACTGCTGCGGAAACCTCTTTCGGCACGACAACCGAAACAACGGCGTGCGCTGTCACGGAAACGACCGAAACCACAACAATCCCCGCGGAATTACCCGCAGAAACCACGACAACTTTTGTCCGGAAGGGCATTGATATTTCTGCATGGCAGGGTCAGGTGGACTTTGATAAGGTTGCAGCAGACCCGAATGTTGAATTCATCATTCTCCGTGCGGGACACGGAAAATATCTCAAACAGAAGGATACCATGTTCGAGGAATACTACGACAAGGCAACGGCTGCCGGTATTCCCGTCGGCGCATACTGGTTTTCCTATGCCATGACGCCGGAGGATGCGCGCATTGAAGCAAATGTCTTTATGCAGGTGCTCGGCGACAGAAAATTTGAGTATCCGATCGTGCTGGATATCGAAGCGGAAAAGCAGATGAAGCTGACCAAGGAGGAAGCCTCCGAGATCGTGATTGCGTACTGTGACGAGCTGGAAAAACACGGTTATTATGCGATGGTATACAGCTTTACCAATTTCCTGAACAATTACCTCAATGATACCGTGTTCAGGCGCTTTGATGTCTGGTGTGCGCATACCAAGGTTTCCAAGCCGACATTTAAGGGAAAATACGGTATCTGGCAGTATTCATGGGAAGGCAAAATTGACGGAATCAATGCGAATGTCGATATGGATTACTGTTATAAGGATTATCCGGAAATCATCAAAAACAAGCATCTGAACGGGTATTGATCCGATACGGGATGACGGTTCTGCAAAGCCGCCTGAGTGCAGTTTGTTCTCAGGCGGCTTCTGTTTGCCGGCGGACAAAGTACTGCACGCAAAATCTTTTCCCTTTACCCCATTGAATTATCCGGCATAATGTGCTATAACCGCGCCGTGCGCGGCTCCGTGATAATTCCGAAGCAGCTTTCCGGAAAAATCTTTTCCTTTTACCCCATTGAATTATCCGGCATAATGTGCTATAACCGCGCCGTGCGCGGCTCCGTGATAATTCCGAAGCAGCTTTCCGGAAAAATCTTTTCCTTTTACCCCATTGAATTTTCCGGCATAATGTGCTATAATGATGAGGAAGGCTTTCTTTGGCTCCCGCCGGACCGGTTGCAAAGCCTTGAGATTCCATCAGAGAAAGGAATGGTTAAACTTATGGCAAAGATGAGTGTCATCTTCGACCGCTGCAAGGGCTGTGAGCTTTGCACGACTGCCTGTCCGAAGCAAATTGTCGCAATTCAGCACGAAAAGCGCAACAAGGAAGGCGTCTTTACAGCTTACTGTACGGACGACAGCGCATGTATCGGCTGTGCCATGTGCGCAATGATGTGTCCGGATTGTGCCATCGTAATTGAAAAATAATCAGAAAGGAATGAGTTTTCATTGGAAAAAGTTTTGATGAAAGGCAATGAAGCACTTGCCGAGGCTGCAATCCGTGCAGGCTGTAAATGCTTCTTTGGCTATCCGATTACCCCGCAGACCGAGCTTTCCGAGTATCTCTCCAAGCAAATGCCGAAGCGCGGCGGCGTTTTTCTTCAGGCTGAATCTGAGGTTGCGGCAATTAACATGGTTCTTGGCGCAGGCGGAACCGGTACCCGTGTTATGACATCCTCTTCCTCTCCCGGAATTTCACTGAAATCCGAGGGTATCTCCTATATTGCAGGCTCCGATGTTCCGTGCCTGATCGTCAATGTCGAGCGCGGCGGTCCGGGTCTGGGCTCCATTCAGCCCTCTCAGCAGGACTACTGGCAGGCAACCAAGGGTCTGGGTCACGGCGACTTCCGCCTGATTATCCTTGCTCCGAACTCCGTTCAGGAGGTCGTAAATCTTGTTGTCCGTGCATTTGAACTCGGCGAAAAATACCGGATGCCGGTTATGCTGCTCTCCGACGGCCTGCTCGGTCAGATGATGGAGCCGGTCGAATTCCCGGAGATCTCCGCAGAAACCGCCGACAACTCCGGCTGGGCTGCATGCGGCACAAAAATGGCGCGTGAGCATCACATCGTTAATTCTCTCTACATCGAAGCGGCTGACCTTGAAGAACAGGTGAAAAAGCGCTATGAGCGCTATGCTGTCATCGAAGAGAATGAGTCTGAGGCAGAATGTTATCTCTGCGACGATGCGGATATCGTGATTACTGCGTTCGGTGCAACCTCCCGTGTCGCAAAGTCCGCAGTCAACAAGGCAAGAGCAGAGGGCATCAAGGCGGGTCTGTTCCGTCCCGTTACGCTCTGGCCGTTCCCGAAGAAGCAGCTCAATGAAGCCGCAAAGAACGCAAAGGCTGTTCTCTCTGTCGAGATGAATATGGGTCAGATGGTCGATGATGTCAAGCTGGCGCTGGATTGCAGAATTCCGGTTTCCTTCTTCGGCAGAACCGGCGGCATCGTTCCGTCCCCGAATGAGGTGCTGAACGAACTCAGAAAGCTGAACGGAGGTGCACAGTAATGGCTGTTGTGTTTGAAAGACCGCATGCACTGTGTGATGTCCGTCTGCATTATTGCGCAGGCTGCACACACGGCATTATTCACCGTCTGGTTGCAGAAGTAATCGACGAAATGGGAATCGAAGGCGAAACCGTCGGCGTCTGCCCGGTCGGATGTTCCGTCTTTGCATACAATTATTTTAACTGTGATATGATTGAGGCGCCTCACGGCAGAGCGCCGGCTGTTGCAACCGGTGTCAAGCGTGCAAGACCCGACCTCAACGTCTTTACCTATCAGGGCGACGGCGACCTTGCCGCAATCGGTACCGCCGAAACCGTCCATGCAGCAACAAGAGGCGAAAATATCGTTGTGATTTTCGTGAACAACGGTACTTACGGCATGACCGGCGGGCAGATGGCGCCGACCACACTGCCCGGACAGATTACCACAACCTCTCCCTACGGCAGAGATCCGCGCAAGGCAGGCTACCCGATCCATGTCTGCGAAATGCTTTCGACACTCGACGGTACCGCACTTGCCGTGCGTACTGCCGTTGACACGGTTCCGCATATCCGCGAAACCAAGAAGATGATCCGAAAAGCGTTTGAAAATCAGCAGAAGGGCAACGGCTTCTCGATTGTCGAAGTCCTCTCAACCTGCCCCTCCAACTGGGGTCTGACACCGAAGGAGTGCATCAAGCGGCTTCAGGAGGAGTGCATCCCCTATTATCCGCTCGGCGTATACAAGGATGTTCAGATTGAGGAAGCAAATGCTGACAAGCTCGCAATGGGAGGTGGCGACAAATGACCTATGAAATTCTGCTCGCGGGCTTCGGCGGACAGGGCATTCTGTTTGCCGGCAAGCTGCTCGCATACTGCGCACTTTTTGAGGGAAAGGAAATCTCGTGGCTGCCGAGCTACGGTCCGGAAATGCGCGGAGGCAAGTGCAACTGCTCCGTCTGCATCTCCGATGAGCCGATCGGCTCTCCGCAGGTTCTCGAACCGGATCTGCTGGTCGTTCTGAACGGTCCGTCTTTCGATGCGTTTATGGGCAGCGTCAAGCCCGGCGGCAAGGCATTCGTGGACAGCTCTATGGTTGCCCAGAAGACTGACCGTACCGATATCGAGACATTCTATGTTCCCGCTACACAGCTCGCAGATGACAACAATCTGCTCAAAGGCGCGAATATTGTTCTGCTCGGCAAGCTGCTGCATGAGACCGGCATTTTCTCCTTCGAGACTGTCCGCAAGGCACTCGAAAAGAATACGCCTGCAAAGCGTGCGCATACAATTGACAACAATATGCGCGCACTCCAGCTCGGCGCAGATTATCAGGGCTGATTCAGTCCGTGGTTTTATATGACAGCAATCCCCCGATACCGTTCAGGTGTCGGGGGATTTTTATGCGATGGTTAAGGTTGTCTGCCGGTCGGATGATAAAAAGAAACTGCTGCCAGACGGCAGCAGTTCAGCTTGTCGGGAAACCCTGTCTGTGTCTTATAAAAGTTTTTGATCGAGCTTTTTTCAAAAAGCTCGCAGGGTCGAGGGACAGCGTCCCTCGTCGCTGCCCGCAGGCAGCGAAACTCCCTATTAGCATCAAAAAAGCGCTAAAGATAGGGGCTTGGGGGAAGGAAAACAAGAGTTTTCCTTCCCCCCATTATCAATCTTTCGCACCTCTCCTGACAGGAACAAATTGCAGAATAAGAGACTTTATCTGCAAACTGAACTGCTGCCCGAAAGCAGCAGTTTCTTTTTATGTACGGAATTATTTTTTCTCTTTGAGAAGGTCGCGGATTTCTGTGAGCAGAACCTCTTCCTTGGAAGGCTCAGCCGGCTTTTCCTCTTCCTTCTTCTTGCCGATGGACATCAGCTTATTGACAGCCTTGACCATCAGGAAGATGCAGAATGCCATGATGATGAAGTTGATGACAGCGGTGACGAAATGACCCCATTCCAGATAATTGCCGGTGTGACCGATCTGAAGTCTGCCGCCGACCTTCGCGCCGCCGATACAGGCAATCAGCGGATTGATGAAATCCTTCGTAAATGCTGTGACAATATCACCGAACGCAGCACCGATGATGACACCGATTGCCATGTCCATGACATTGCCCTTGAGCGCAAATTCCTTGAATTCATTGAGGAAGCCCTTACCCTTTTCTTTTGCTGACATGTTCCATTACATCCTTTCTTTCTGCGGATCATTCCGCATTTATTATTTTTATTATACCATACTTATCTGCAAATTGCACCTGTTAATTATGACGAAATTTTCGGCTTATAAATCTTTCTGGCTTGCATTTTGCACAAAACCTGTATGCAGACATCTTATGCTGCATGTGCGCAGAAAGAGCGCTCATTTTTCAGATTCCGGGAAAACGGGCGGGATTGCATCGGCAGAATCCATAAAATATTCTCTGCTGTTTGTTCAGGATGCACAAAGATGTTTGAAACAGGGTGCAAAAATCGCGGAAATATGGTATAATAAAAACCGGAGGCTGCATTTGCGCAGATGCTCCGGCAAAAGAGAAAGGCGATAGCCCGAAAAACAACCGAACACAAACACAAAGGAAAAACAGAAAGGAGCAGGCGGCAGTGATGCAAACCCAACTGTGCCGCCGGATACGATTATGGCTGAATACCGTTCGACCGGCAGGGAGCTGCGGAAATCCCCCAGGGGCGTGATTGCCGGTGTCTTTGCTCTGGTGCTTGCTGCCGGAGTATTTTGGGAAGGCTACAGGATTCGGGCAAATATGGTCTCCCTGCGTCCCGATCCTTCTGCACAGAGTCAGTCCGATGTTGTGGTTCCTGCAACGGAAACCACTGCCTCTGTCGATGACCGGAATGACACGACACTTTCGGTCTCTGTCGCCGACATCCGGAAAGGGGCGCTGATTCTCGTCAATGATGCCAGCCCGACCGAGGACATGGAAGACGGACTTGTTTCCGTACTTGACAAGCGGAACGGCTATCTTGCCGCAAAGGATAAAACAGTTCTGCTCAGGCAGGAGGCAATGGAGGCGGTCAATCAGGTTGCCGCCGGGTTCCATAAGGCGACAGCTCATACCGATCTGGTAATCCTGAACGGATACCGTACCAAGGAGCAGCAGAAAAAGCTCTATGAAAACGGGCTGAAAAAAACAGGAAACGATCAGCCTTCTGCATATTCCCTTCCGGGCTGTTCCGATTATGAAAGCGGCTATACACTGGATTTCGGCATCGGCAAAAAAGGGAAAACGGCTGCTTTCACCGGCGAGGATGACTATGCATGGATTGCGGAGCATTGTGCCGAGTATGGCTTTGTCAGACGCTATCCGCCGGAAAAAGCAACGATGATTTCGCCGGTTGACAAGGGCGAGTGGGCATTCCGCTATGTCGGACTGCCGCATTCGATGTTTATGAAGCAGAACAGCCTCTGTTTAGAGGAATATCTTGATCTGCTGGAATCCTATCCCTATGACGGCACGCATCTCTTTGAAAAAGATGCACTGGGGCGGCAGTATGAAATCTATTATTTCGCGGTTGACCCGAACGATACCGCGGAAACCGTGGATCTTCCCGTTCCGCGCTCGCTTCGCTATACCGTTTCCGGCAACAACCGTCACGGTTTTATTGTGACGATTGAAATGCCGCATGAGGAGACAAGCTGGAACACCTCGGCAAGCCCGGAGGACGGTACCGGCACATCCGAATCCTCTGCCGCAGAGACTGCGCAGCCCTGAGCAGTCCGAACGGGAAACGTCGCTTTTTCAGCACTTTCAGATAACATAGATAAGTTATTATCCCATAAATTGTTTATAACGTCAATTGACAAAAGTTATCGCTTGTGCTACTATTAAAATAGTTAAAATCAATATAAACGTTATAATTCATGCTACAATACCTACATAAAGAGGGGATGATTATTATGGTTATTCTTATTTCATGATTGAACAACAAAACAAATTAAGGAGGAGTGCAAGAATGAAAAAAATATTAGCAATTCTAACCGCCTGTGCCACATGGCTGTGTTGTCATGTAAGCATTACGCATGATTACAAGGCATCCGCATATAATCTAATTAGTCCGACTTACAAATTAGCAGCTAATTTTTCACAGCTATATGTTTTTTCTCCCGGCTTTGCAACTTACTTTCAAAATATTATTATGAACGGAACAAGCTTATGGAACAGCAATAATATTCACTGGTATTCGACGTCATCTTATGTTATTAAAACAGTTCAGTATATTTTGCCATCTAGTTCGGCGGGATTAAACCCTAATTCAATAGCTGAAACATCTTTTTATTACCATTTATCAGCAAACCAGATCGTTCCAGCTACCAATTCTAACGGTCCATTTATCAATTGGGATACAGGACGCATCGTTGTTAATCCCGATAAGTTGGCTTGGTTTACTACTAAAGCATGTGCCCACGAAATTGGACATGTTTTTGGATTAGATCACAATTATAACCCAAGTAGTATTATGTATCCTTCATTTGTAGGAATGACTGCAACCGCACCGTCAATTGATGACCGAGCAGGCTTATATGCAATGTACGGTCTTTCTTAAAATCCGGAGGTGATGAAATCATGAAAAAGTATCGTATCTTTGCCGCATGCGCGGGGCTTCTGCTGACGGGCTGCGGAGCGGCTGCTGCCGCTCCGGCAGCCGAACCTGCCGTGCGAACCGGTCAGTCCGCTATGCCGCTGTATATTCAGCTCGCTGAAAATGCAGATGATTTAGGCGCCTATTCTGATGTGATTCTGGAATTCACCGTCAGCGAAACGAAATGCTTTGCATCGGATGATAAGGTCTACACCGCTGTGACGCCGGAAATCCTTTCGGTTTTAGAGGGAGAATGGCAGAACGAAACGATCTACACAAGCGGCGGCGAAATGAATCTTCAGGAATTTTATGATGCTGCAAGCAGTGATACGCGCTCTTTTCTGTCCGGCTATTCCGCGGAGGAACGAAAAAACGGTACCTATTGGTACACAAAAGAGGGCTGCATTCCGATTCAGCCCGGCGAGCGGTATCTGTTCTTCGGCACCTTTATCGAATCCGGCGATTATAAAGGGCAGCTCATTCCGCTGTTTGAAGTTGACGGCTTCTTTCCCTGCGATGATGACACCGTGTACCTTGACCGCGAAATGTTTAATGAACCCCTGCGGGATTCGCTTTCTCAGCAGTTCGGTACGCCGGAAAAGGATACCGACACACAACTTGCAATTGACAAGCAGGGCTTGCTTGGAGCTGTAACCGGATAAGCCGCACGCAGCACCGGACAGATACCCACGCCCTATGTTACTGTGCATATTTCCGGCACACAAAGTTCATCCGTTTTAGATTCTTTGTCAATTGACAATTTCGTAAAGTTGTGGTATACTATGTATTCGAGAGCACATATGCTCCGAATCAATATCGGATAGGCAGCCATGCTGTCAGCATACAATACAGCGAATCGCTGCCAATAACCTAAGTGATTACGAGAGCATCGGGAGTCTTTCTTTTGCGAAGTCTTCCGGTGCCTTCGTTTACATTATCACATTTCACCTTCACCCCGCTTCATAGAAAGGATGTGGATGTTATGAAGCTCTTTACCCCAGCAATCGCAGCAGCATTTTTTGATTTCAAGCTGCCGTTCGATCCGCTCACATGCGGGCTGATCGCGGGCGGCGTGCTGCTCCTGATCATCATTCTCTTCAGCGGCTACCTCAAGGCACCGCCTGACACCGCATACATCATTTCGGGCTTGCGAAAAAAGATTATTATCGGCAAGGCAAGCGTCCGGATTCCCTTCTTTGAGCGGGTCGATAAGCTCAGACTGCAATTGATCGCAGTCGATGTCAAGACCTCCAGCGCGGTTCCGACCGCCGATTACATCAACATCAATGTTGATGCGAACGTCAATGTCAAGGTATCCAGTGATCCGGTGCTTATCAAGCTCGGCGCCGAGAACTTCCTCAACCAGGACACCTCTTACATCGCAAAGGTCGCAAGAGAGGTTCTGGAAGGCAATATGCGTGAAATCGTCGGCCAGATGACACTGGTCGCAATGGTCAATGACCGTAAGGCGTTTGCGGAAAAGGTGCAGGAGAATGCCGCACCGGACCTCAATCGCATGGGCCTTGAGATCGTTTCGTTCAATGTCCAGAACTTCACCGATGACCAGAATCTCATTGAGAATCTCGGTATCGACAATGTGACGACGATCCAGAAAAAGGCGGCAATCGCAAGAGCGGAGTCCGAGAAGGAGATTGAGATCGCAAAGGCGGCTGCACATAAGGAAGCAAATGACGCAAGAGTGCAGGCGGAAACTGAGATTGCCAAGAAGAACAATGAACTCGCAATCCGTCAGGCTGAACTGAAAAAGGATGCGGATACCCAGCTCGCAATTGCGGATGCTGCGTATGAGATTCAGAAGCAGGAACAGAGAAAGACCATTGAGATTTCCAAGGCGAATGCGAACATTGCCGCATCCGAAAAGGATGTTGAACTGAAGGCAAAGGAAGCCGAGGTCAAGGAAAAGGCGCTCGATGCAGAGGTCAAGAAGATGGCAGAGGCGGAGCGCTACAAGGCACAGCAGGAAGCCGATGCAAAGCTTTATCAGCTCAAGAAAGAGGCAGAAGCAGACCGCTTCCAGCGTGAGCAGGAGGCTGAGGCGCAGAAGGCAGAGGCGGAAGCCGCAAAGTATGCAAAGATGCAGGAGGCGGAAGGTATCGCTGCTGTCGGTCAGGCGGAGGCGGACGCAATCCGTGCAAAGGGTCTTGCCGAGGCTGAGGGTATCAATGCAAAGGCTGAGGCTATGAAAAAATACGGCGAGGCTGCCGTTCTCGAAATGTACTTCAAAGCGCTGCCGGATGTTGTGCTGAATGCTGCAATGCCGCTGACAAAGGTTGACAAGATCACGATGTACGGCGACGGAAATTCCAGCAAGCTGATCGGCGATATCATCGGCTCGACAACCAAAATCACGGACGGTCTGACCGAAGCGACAGGTATTGATCTGCGCGCACTGCTCGCAGGATTTCTCGGCGGAAAGCTCGCCGACGGCAAGCAGGTGCAGAATCAGGCACCCGCACAGATTGAATCCGATGCACCGGCAGATACTGATGCCGAATAACCGAATATGATGAATCCCCCGATGCCTTATGGTATCGGGGGCGGTTTTATGCACATATAGCGGGGTCTGGGGACAGAGCCTCTGTTACGGATGCATCGCAGATACCGCGAAGAACGGAAAAACGCTCTTTCCGCAATTTTTTTGAAAAAGGGGTTGACAAATCAGAGAAGATATGCTATAATAGCATTCGTTGTGAGGGTGTAGCTCAGTTGGTTAGAGTACCTGCTTGACATGCAGGGGGTCATCGGTTCAAGTCCGCTCATCCTCATCAAAAAAGGCTTTGTTCTTCGGAACAAAGCCTTTTTCTGTTTTTGGAGAATTTTATAACGTATAATACTGCAAAACCCGTTTCAGACGGTTCCGCGCACGGCGGAGTGTCCGGGAAACCGTTCCGATTGTGACGCCGCTGATTTCAGCGATATCCTGCATGGTGTGCAGGTCGCGGTAATATAAAAGCAGATAATACCGCTGGCGGTCTGTCAGCTCGTTGATCCATGCGCCGCGAATTGCACGGAGAATCTGCCTGCCGCCGTCCGGGAGATCGGATAAATCGCCCGGAACAGCCGTTCTTGTGAGCCTGCTGACCAGCATCGGATCGAACTCCAGAACGCTTTCGCTGACCCTTGTGTGCCGCCGGCTGTATTTCGGCTTCGTAATCACTTTGCCTCCTTTTCAGCGTAAATGCGGAGCGTTTTCATGGTTTCGCGGATTTCCGCGTACTCCATGCGCAGCAGAAGAATGCGCTGTTCCAGTAAGGTCTGCGCTTTTGCGGAAGCGGCGGTTCCGTTCTTGTTTGCAAGCATTTCCTTCAATTCCCCGCGCAGCACTTTAATGCGGCTGACGAGCAGTTCTGCCGCCTGTTCATATTCTGCAAGCATTTTGCTGTACGGTGCATCTGCAATCCAGGGTTCGGATTCATTTCTGTGCTGCGGCTTTGCGTTTGTCTGCATATTCGGGTTCCTCCTTTGCGGTCTGTTCTGAAAACGAAAAACAAATGCTCTGATGCACACCGGAAAGCGGAACTGCCCTGCGGGAAACTGCGGCAAAGCTGTCAGAGATACTTTTCAGCGCAAAAAGAACAAATGTTCTATTTATATTGTAGCAGACTTTTTTCCGGATGTCAAGAGCCGGGACAGGCAATGTGCATTTTTCTGCACATCTTTTTTGCCCCTCCGGCAGCGGGCTGAATCCTGCGCCGTGTTATCGCTGAAATGCACGCTTTTTTGCCTGCGTTCGAGAGAAATACTTGACAAGATGTATGCTTTTTGATATAATGATGTTATAATATGTCTGATTCCGGAACGGCGATTTCAGGCATAGAAAATGAACGGAACAGCATACAGTTCTGTATGATTTTTGTTCTGCGGATAGATTGAATTTGGAGGTTCACAATGAGAAAATATCAGATTTCCGCAATTGTTGCATCCGCAACACTGGCAGTCGGCATGGTCTCCTGCGGCGATAAGGACAGCAGCAGCGCACTGAGCACCCGCGTTTCCCGCATCATGAAGTATGTGGATGACGAAAAGTATGATGAAGCTGTATCCTATTTCAACGATCATGATCTGAAAGAAAAGGATCTGACCCAGCTTCAGGATGAGTTCAAAAAGCGCATTGATACGGCGCTTGAGGAGTACGGCACCGGAAACGGCGATTACGATTCCGCGCATAAGGTCATCTCCTGCGCACAGCGCATGAATATTCCGGATATGATTGAGCCTCTGGCAGAGTATTCGACTCAGCTGAGCAACCTCTATAATTCTAAGGACGGCTTCCGCTACGGCAAGGAAAACTACGAAAGCGGCGAATACCTCTATGCCATTCAGCAGCTCAGCAAGGTTGTCGAGCAGGATAAGGAAAACTATGATTCCGCACAGACCATGCTCAGCGATTCCCTGACCAAGTTCAAATCCTCGCTGGAGGAAAAGGTCAAGGAGTATACCGATAATGACAATTATGATGCAGCACTCTCCTATCTCAATAACTGCAAGTATTCCGCAGGTGAGAACGAAGAGGCTCTGAAAGTCATCAATCAGATGATTGCCGATATCGGTGTGGACGGTGTTCTTTCACAGGCAAAAGCGCTTCTGGATGAGGGCGATCTCAACGGCGCTCTTGATGCGGTCAAGAAGTTTGAAGATGATTATGATGTGACCGATTCCCGCCTCGATGATTTCAAGGACAGTGCAAAGAAGGATTATCTGGATAATGTTCTGAAAAAGGCAACCGATCTTGCCGATCAGAAGAATTATATCGCTGCGCTGAACATGGTTAAGAATGCGAAGAATGTTGTTTCCGATTCCAGGCTGGATACGCTCGAAAAGAGAATTCTTGACGAAAAGCCGACCTATCTCTATGATATTACACTGACCAACAGCACCCGCTTTGAGACGGTTGATACCGGTGATGCACTGAAGGATACGCTGGGCAACACCTATGCGGTCGGAAACCTGTTTACGCTCTCTTCCACTTCCGGCTGGAGCTCCGAAATCGGCAGCGCGGAGTATAACCTCGGCTATAAGTACGACCATCTGACCGGTACAATCTCTGTGAAAGAGGACAGCGACGAGGCAACCGGTGTTCTGAAAATCATCGGCGACGATAAAACACTGTATTCTCTCAATTTGCAGCGTGCGCTGACACCGACCTCCTTTGATGTGGATGTTTCTTCCGTCAACTGGCTGAAAATTACCATTGAAGACCCGCAGAACGGAAATATCATTGCGATTCTCTCCGACTGGCAGTTCGGCGTCGGCAATTCTGAGCCTGAGACCACTACCACAACCGGTGAGGGCGGCGATACCACAACCGAAACCACAACGGAGACCACTGCCGGCTGATGACGGTTTCTGCAAAACGGTATTGTTTCAAACAGTGAGATGTCCGGAATAATCTGAACGAAAAGCAGGAGGATTTATGATGAAAGCACGTCAGTTTTTTGCAATCGCGGCGTCCGCGGTTCTGTCTGTCGGCGTTGTATCCTGCGGCGACAGTGAAAGCGGCTCTGCCAGCACCCGTGTCACACGCATTCTGAAATATGTGGATGACGGGAAATATGATGAAGCTGTTTCCTATTTCAGCGAGCACGACCTGAAAAAAGGCGATCTTTCCGATCTTTCGGAGGCATTTCAGACACGGATTCAGACCGCTCTGGACGATTATGCCAATGACAAGATTGAATACGATGCGGCGTACAAACTGATTTCCTGCGCACAGCGCATGAATATTCCGGATCTGCTGGTTCCGCTTTCTGAGGCATCGACAAAGCTCGGAAAGCTGAATACCTCCAAGGAGCAGTTCAGGTATGCAAAGCAGTATTTTGAAAACGGCGAGTATACATATGCGCTGCAGTGTCTGGGCAGAATATCAGAGGATGACCAGAATTACACCGAGGCACAGAACATCAAAACACAGTGCCTTGCCAAGTACAAGGAATCGCTCGAAGAAAATGTCAAGAACTATACAAAGGGCGGAGAGTACCGTTCTGCAATCAGCTATCTGAAAAACTGCAGGTATTCGGTTTCCGACAGCAAGGATGCAACCGAGCTTATTGACAAGATGATCGCAGATATCGGCGTGGACGGCGTAATTAAAGAGGCGCAGGCAGATCTTGATCAGGGCGACCTGAACAGCGCGCTGAGCAAGGTTGATAAGTTCGAGGAGGACTATCAGATTTCCGACAGCCGTCTGGACGATTTCAGCAAGAAGGCGAAGGAAGATTATCTCACGCTGATTCTGAAAAAGGCAGAGGAGCTTTCGTCGCAGAAGCAGTATGCAAGTGCGCTGAAAATGATCGAAAACGCGCAGGAAGTCATCTCGGACAAAAAGCTCGACGAGCTCAAGGAGAAAATCCTCGCCGTCAAGCCGACCTATCTCTCCGACCTCTACCTGACCAACAGCAAGGAATATACGCTGATTGAAAGCGGCGACCCGCTGGTCGATACCGTCGGCAATACCTATCCCGTCGGCAACCTGTATTCCATCCGCGGCAATTACGGCTACGGCGAATACAACCTCGGATACCGCTATAACCGGCTCTACGGAACGATTGCAACTCAGAATAGAAGCGGCGACAGAACGGCAACGCTGAAAATCATCGGCGACGATGTGACGCTCTATTCCGTCGAGATCAAGCGCGCCATGACACCGGTTTATTTCGATGTGGATATTTCCTCGGTCAACTGGCTGAAAATCTCCATGACCGACGGATCGTATGAGATGTACGCGATTCTTGCGGACTGCACGCTCGGTGACGCAAAAACACCTGAGACTACAACGACCTCCGCTGCAGGCACAGCAGAAGGTGATGCCACGACAACAACCGCGGAGTGATGACAGAACAGAATCATGCAGATATTTCCGGACTGTTCTCCGATGCGCTGAGACAGTTCGGAAAGGCGTCGGGAGACGGAACACTGGAATATATCGGGATGCAGCTGAAAAGCAGACAAACCGCAGAATGCAGAATCTACCGCAAATTTCCCAGGGAAACGGACGCCGGCTTCTCCGGCTTCCGTTCTCCGCTGCATGAAAGGCTCTACCGCAGCTTCGCGGATGTGCTGCAAGGCGTGCAGATGTGCGATTCCTCCGAACGGGCTGTTGACGGCGGCATCCGGGAGCGGGCGCTGATTCAGATTCCGATGAATGCGGACTATGACAAAGTGCTTTCAGCGGTCAGAGATTCGCAGGTCATTCCGGAGCCGTTCCGGCGCAGAATTGCAGAGCAGATTCAACGGATGCACAGAGCGGTCGGCGCGGCATTCTCCCCGCTGTTTCAGATCGGCGCGGAAACCGCCGGAAGCGACGGAAGTCTTTGCGGAATGAAGTATTATCTGACGCTCCGGAATGATTACTCGGTTCGTCCGGTTCTGACAGAACCGCTGTTCCGCACACTGGAAGAAGTGCATCAGGTTCCGGACTGCGGCGGTATGTATCCGATGCTGAAGCGGATTGCCGAACAGCAGTATTTTCCCTCCTTTATCGGAATGAACGATGAAGGCGGGCAGACAGAATGCAAGCTCTATTATCAGTCGGAACTGTTCGGTTCAAAAATCCGGCAGCAGTTTTCTGCACAGAATGCGGCAATTGCATCGGCAATCTGTCCGGAGGTGCTGGATTCCGAAATCCTTGCGTTTGCAGAAGCGCATTCGCTCTGGGCGGAAGGCATTGCAGTTTCGTTCCATGAGCCGGAACGCATCCGGTTCTACTGGCGGGAACTGTAAATAGATGATCTAACGGGACACCCGGCAGCTTCGCGTGTCCCGTATTGTGTTATATACAACGAGGCAACAGGGCAAAACGTGGGAATCGCTTTGCCGGAAAGGACAATGTACTATGAATCAGGCTGTCATTTTAGCAGGCGGACAGGGAAAGCGCATGAAAGCGCCGATTCCGAAACCGATGTTCAAGGTGCTGGGAGAGCCGATGCTCGAATGGGTGCTCGGCGCCTGTGAGGAAGCAAAAATACCGCGCATCTGCGTAATTACCGGTTATGAGGCACAGCAGATCACCGATTATCTCGGAGACCGCTGCGAAACCGCATATCAGGCGGAGCGCCTCGGAACCGGTCACGCCGTCATGCAGGCAATTCCCTTTCTCGAACAGAACACGGAGGGAAATACACTTGTGCTTTGCGGGGATGCACCGTTCATCGACAGCGAGACCATTATGAATTCTCTGGAACGGCATATTTCCGAGCATAATGCCGTAACTGTAATCACCGCCAATGTGGAGAATCCGTTCGGATACGGCAGAATTCTGCGCACCGACAGCGGTATTGCAGGCATCGTTGAGGAAAAGGATGCGACGGATGCACAGAGAGCGATTCACGAGATCAATTCGGGCTGTTACTGGTTCCGGACACAGAGCCTGATCGGGCTGCTCGGAAAAATCACCAATGACAACAAGCAGCATGAGTATTACCTGACAGATACGGTCGCGATTGCGATTGATGAGAATATGCGTACAGGCGCATACTGCTCCGGAAATCCGGATGTTGTACTCGGCGCGAATGACCGAAAAGGTCTGCTGGCTCTGAATACTGCCGCCAGAATGGCAGTTCTGCGGCGCCATATGGATAACGGGGTCGGTTTTACCTGTACCGACGGCATCATCATTGAGCGCAGTGTGAAAATCGGTGCCGGAACGGAAATCCTGCCCGGAACCATTCTGCGCGGGAATACCGTCATCGGCGAAAACTGCACGATCGGTCCGAACTGTGTTATTGAAAATACCGAGATCGGGGACAATGTTTCCCTGAATACTGTTCAGGCGTATGATTCCAGAATTGATTCCGGTGTGAAGATGGGGCCTTATGTGCATGTTCGTCCGAACAGTCATATCTGTTCCGGCGCTGCGATCGGTGACTTCGTGGAAATCAAAAACAGCGAAATCGGCAGCGGCACCATGATTGCGCATCTTGCGTATATCGGCGACAGTGATGTCGGCAGAAAAGTCAATATCGGCTGCGGCTGTGTGACGGTCAACTTTGACGGCGTGAAGAAATCCCGCTGTGAAATCGGCGATCATGCCTTTGTCGGCTGCAATACCAATCTGATCGCTCCGGTCAAACTCGGCAAGGAGTGCTATACGGCTGCCGGCGCAACTGTGACAACTGATATTCCGGATTATGCGCTCGCGATTGACCGCGGAAAACTGGAAATCAAGGAAGGCTATACCCTCCGGAAATTTGCAAAGCTGAAATAATCAACAAAACCGCCCGCCCGCTGCAATGCGGGCGGTTTTTGCGTGTCAAACTGTGCAATCCTGCACTCTGAATGTGCAATATTCTTCTAGTTGTGCAAAATGAACAAAACCGGAAATGTGTATTTGTAAGAATCGCAATTGACAGGCTGATTCAGATTTTTGTATAATAAATATATGAATCCGCACGGAGCGGCTGAAAAAATACAGATATTTAAGAAAGAGGTTACCGAATATGAAAAAGATGAAGCGTGTCCTGGCGGCGCTGAGCGTACTTTGCACAGCGCTTGCCGCAACTGCCTGCGGCGGAGGCGAAAGCTCCGAAGGCAGAACCAAGGAAACAGACGATATCACGATCGACGCAGAACAGATCGGCGGAATTCTGGACAGTCTCAAAGAATACCAGAATGCGCCCGATTCGGAGGACAAAACAATCTGCTGGCTGTCTGTTTACGACCTCAACCCGAAAAACAATCAGGACCGTTCGGTTGCACTGACACTGTTCGAGGATGTATACGGCGGAAAAATCAAATGGATCACTACCACCTCCGATACCAAATTTGATGACCTTGCAAACCACATCAACAGCGGCGATCAGATTGATATGTTCCCGTATGAATGGGATGCTGTGCCGAACGGCGTGACGAAGGGAATGTATGACCCGCTGGACAGCTATGTCGATCTCAGCAGTCCAATCTGGAATGATATGCGTGATTATGCGGAAACCTATCGGTTTGACAGCCATTACTATGTAATTCCTTATGCAGTCAGCGACCCGCTGGCAATTACGTACAGCCGGACACTGATGCAGGAAGAGGGACTGAAAGATCCGTATGAACTCTATCAGAAGGGCGAGTGGACATGGAATACCTTCCTTGATATGATGAAACAGTTTGTCTCCAACGCGGAGGAAGGCGAGCAGCGATACGGAGCACGCGGCTGGTTCGGTCAGGCTATTGTGCAGTCAACCGGCGATACCGTAATTCATTATGACGGAAAGCAGTTCTCTAATAATATCATGAGCGCGGACATTGAGCGTGCAGAACTGCTTCAGGAGCAAATCAAAAATCTCGGACTGTATGACAGTACTTGGTATTCCTATTTTCCGGAGGACGGCTCGACACTTTTTTACGGCATGGCACCCTGGTCGCTGGGCGAATCCAATGCCAAGAATCCCGACGGGGATATCTTTGTTGTTCCCTTCCCGAAGGATCCGGAATCCGATACATATTACCTGAATATGAACTACGGAGCAAATATGCTTGTCAAAAATTCCAAGCGGGGAAATGCCGTCGGAGCATACATCACCTGCTGCCGGCTTGAGCAGGTCGTGGAGGAATATCAGAAAGCCGCAAAGGAAAAGGCATTGATTCAGGAGAAAAATGCGCAGGGAAAGGTGACAAGGTTTCTGACCGAAGAACAGTATGATTTCATGCAGACATGGTATGACCCTGCGAAAATCCGATGCGTATTCGATTTCGGCTACGGCATGGGTCCGCTGATGTATCACGAAACCTATGACTACAATACCAGAGGCGTTATGGACAATGTCGCGGATGCGCTGCTCATCAACTACGAGGGAACACCGGATACATGGGCTGAAATCCGTTCGCAGTGGTCGTCCGTTGTCGATACCGTGGTTGCGGATTATAACAAAAAATTACAGTGATACAGCCTTTTTACAGCCGAATTCATTCTGCAAATGCGGCACATCTTTGTGCAAAATGCAGAAAACGCATGTAAAAGCTGTAAAATGCTTGCATTTTTCAGGAAAATGTGGTATTCTAAACACAGAAATGAAGATGAAGAAAGGAAAGACCGGAACGAATTCCGGTCTTTCTTTTGCGTCAGGGGGGATATGATGCTCCTGCGCATCATCACAACCGGGAGGGACGGAGTTCCATTTTATGAAAATGAAAAAATTCGGAAGCACCGAAAGCCGCATTTACGGCATGGTGCAGCCCATTGCGGAAGAGCTTGGGCTGATTGTCTGGGATGTGCGCTTTGAAAAAGAAGGCGCCGTCTGGTATCTGCGCGTGCTGCTCGACCATGCGGAGAGAGCCGTTACAATCGCAGACTGTGAGGCGGTTACAAGACCGCTGAACAAGCTGCTTGATGACAGCGATCCGATTCCGCAGAGCTATACGCTGGAGGTCGGTTCTGCCGGACTGGAGCGGGAACTGATCCGCGAAACGCATTTTTCTGCCTGCGAGGGCAGCAAGGTCCGCGTTCGCATGATTCGTCCGCTGGAGGACGGCACAAAGGAGCTGACCGGCGTCCTGACCGGCTCCGACCGTGAAAATATCACGGTTGAAACGGAAGGAAAGGTGCTGACACTGCCGCTGAGCGGTGCGGCGTTTGTCCGTCTCGCCGACTTCGATGAGGATGAGGTCCGCAAAGCAGATTCTGCGGAATCATAACCGCGCACGACTGAGACAGTTTCAGATTGTTTCGGATCCGATATCCCGGAACGGGATTCTTGATAATTTAGGAGGATGACAAACCATGAACGAAGGGTTCTTTGAGGCACTTGCCGCACTCGGCAGCGAGAACAGTGTCGAGCAGGCTTTGCTGGTGGAGAAGATTGAAGCTGCCATGCTGAAGGCTGCGCAGAAGGCTTACCCCTATGCGGAGGATGACGATATCCGCGTGGAGATTGATCCGGCGGCACACCGCTTCGACATTTATATGAAGAAGAGCGTCGTCGAGGGCGAGCCGAAAACCGATTATGAGGTCAGCTACGCACAGGCAAAGCTGACAAATCCGGACTGTGAGATCGGCGATCTGGTCGAATGTCTGCTGGATCCGGTGAAATTCGGCAGAAGCATTGCGCAGTTTGCAAAGCAGAGCATCCGCACCGATCTCCGGACGATCAACCGTCAGCAGATGATGGAGAAGTTTGAGTCCAAGGAGCGGCAGATTATTACCGTGAAGGTTACGCAGGTCGATCCGCTCCGCGGCACCGTGACCGTGGAATATGACCATACGGAGCTCTATCTTTCCAGAAATGAGCAGCTTTTTACCGAAACGATGGTAGACGGAAAGCCCGTCCGCGTTTATGAGCCGCTCAAGGAGGGACAGCTCATCAAGGTCTTTGTCACAACCATTGCGAACCGCGACAAGCGCCCGATTCCGCGTATTTCCCGCGTGGATAAGGGATTTGTCGAGAAGCTCTTTGAGCAGGCAATTCCGGAAATTGCGGACGGAACCGTTGAAATTCATGCGGTCTCCCGTGAAGCAGGCTTTCGCTCGAAGATTGCCGTCAGCTCGCATGACCCGAATGTCGATGCCGTCGGCACCTGCATCGGTCCGCACAGCTCCCGTATTAACACTGTGCTGAAAGAACTGCACGGCGAGAAGATTGATATTATTCCGTATTCCGAGGATCCGGAAGAATTTATTACCCGCGCACTTGCGCCGGCAACCGTGATTTCCACGACGATTGCAGATGAGGAAACCCGCTCTGCAACCGTGATTGTTCCGAACGATCAGCTTTCGCTGGCAATCGGCAACAAGGGACAGAATGCAAAGCTCGCTGCCAAGCTGACAGGCTACAAGATCGACATCAAGCCCGAATTCCCCGATCCGGAACCGGAATCGGATGTGGATGCAGAAGGCTATGAGATTTTAGAGGATGTCGGCGAGCTGAACGAGCTGGATTCCGCAGAAGCCTGAGCGAACGGAACGCACAGAGGAGGTGTATGCGGAATGACACCGAAAAAAATCCCGATGCGGATGTGTCTGGGATGCAATGAAATGAAACCGAAGCGGGAGATGCTCCGCATCGTGCATCAGAAGGAAGGCGCGATCCTGACCGATACCACAGGCAAGCTTGCAGGGCGCGGCGCATATATCTGCCGCAGGCTTACCTGTCTGCAAAAAGCCAGAAAGGCAAGACGGCTGGAAAAAACGTTTTCCTGTCAGATTTCGGAGGAAATCTATGCGGCGCTGGAAGCAGCGCTGAAAGATGCCGAGGCAGGTGACACAGATGCCTGAACAGACGGAAAGACTGACCGGGATTCTGACGATGTGCCGGAAAGCCGGAAAACTCCTGCTGGGGTTTGATGCCGTGAAGGAGGCTCTGCAAAAAGGGCAGGTGTTCAGCGTCCTGCTGGCATCGGATGCCTCCCCGAAAACGGAAAAGGAAATCCGCTTTTTTGCCGGAGAGATTCCCGTCCGGAGCCTGCCTGCCGATATGGATACGCTGAAAGCGTTCTTCCGGAAACGGACAGCCGTGTACGGTGTGTGTGAAGCGGGCTTTTCGGAAAAGCTGATGCAGCTTCTGCCCGGACAGAATCCATAAAACAGAAAATACACCCTGCCCTGAGACAGGGGATACGTTGAAACCGATGCGGTACTGCCGCTAAGCAGTGTGCCGCAATGAGCTGATAGGAGGGAATTGCCTATGCCAACAACGAAAGTCAAGCTGAGTGAATTTGCTGCCGATCTGAATCTTCCTGCACAGGAGGTCATTGACTGCCTGAAGCAGACAGATGATAAAACAAGAAAAACGACCTCTGCGCTGACGGATGCCGAGATGAATTATCTGCTGGAATATTATTCGCAGAACAGACAGGTTGCGAATTTTGATGCGTATTTTGCAGACCGTTCTGCCGCTCCGCAGGCTGCCGCCGCTGTCAAGAAGCCGGCACGCACCGCAAAGCCGGAGCAGGTTTCACGGCCGAAAAAGACCGATGCAAAAACAGAAGAAAAGGCAGAAAAGCCTGCAAAGCCGAAAAAGCAGAAAGCAGAAAAGCCTGCTGCGGCGGCTGAAGAAACGAAAATTGCTGCGGCAGAAATTGCTGCGGCAGAAGCTCAGGCTCCGGAGGTTCTGCCGGAGAAGGTGCAGCCGCAGGAGACTCCGCAGCCGGAGACATCTGCTCCCGCAGCCGCAGAGCAGGCGGCAGAAGCACCGGCTCAGCCGCATGTTCTGACTGCTGCCGAGACAGAGCGCCGCGCAAGAGAGCGTGCTGCAATGTATGAAAAGCAGCAGGCGGAAAAGGCTGCAAGACGCGAGCGGAATCAGAAGAATCAGCAGCGCGCTCAGCAGCAGAAGGCTCAGGAAGCCGCTGCCAAGAAAGCTGCCGAGACAAAGCCCGCTTCGGCGGAACCGGCTGCGAAGACTGAGGTTCAGCCGGCAGCACCCGCAAAACCTGCACAGACTGCACAGACTGCACCGAAAAAGCAGCCCGCTCAGCAGCAGCCGCGCAATGCACAGAAGACACCGAAAAAGCCGGCTAAGGCACAGGAACGCGGCGAGCAGATCAAGATGTCGGGAGAATTTGCAGCAAAGACAGAGGTGCAGCCCAGCCAGCAGCGCCATACTGTCGATACCCGCGGTACGTATGTCGATCTGGATAAGTACAACGAGCGTTATGAGCAGATTGCACCGCAGGGCAGAGGCGGCAAAAACGACAGCCTTGCAGCCAAGAAACAGAAGATCAATCAGAAATCCCAGCAGAGAAAGCAGCAGGCACGCTCCGGCAAGGCACGCGAAACCGAGGCGGAGAAGCTGCGCAGACTCGAACTGGAACGCGCCAGAAAGCAGCAGCTCCGTGTTCTGATTCCGGACAGTATCGTTGTCAGTGAGCTTGCAACCCGCCTGAAGGTTCAGGTGCGCGATGTCATCAAAAAGCTCATGGGACTCGGCGTCATGGCAAATATCAACGAGGAAATTGATTTTGATACGGCGGCACTGGTTGCGGAAGAACTCGGTGCAAAGGTTGAGCATGAGGTTATTGTTACCATTGAGGAGCGCCTGATTACCGATGAAGCGGATCCGGAGGATTCTCTGGAGGAGCGCTGCCCGGTCGTTGTGGTCATGGGACACGTTGACCACGGAAAGACTTCTATTCTTGACCGCATCCGCAATGCGAATGTCACGGCATCCGAAGCGGGCGGCATTACCCAGCATATCGGTGCATATCAGGTCAAGCATAACGACAAGGTCATTACCTTCCTCGATACGCCCGGCCACGAGGCATTTACCTCCATGCGTGCCCGCGGCGCCAATATTACGGATATCGCAATTCTGGTTGTTGCAGCGGATGACGGCATCATGCCGCAGACGATCGAATCCATCAACCACGCAAAGGCAGCGGGTGTTTCGATCATCGTTGCAATCAATAAAATGGATAAGGAAGGCGCAAACCCTGAGCGCGTCAAGCAGCAGCTCACAGAATATGAGCTGGTTTGCGAGGAATGGGGCGGCGATACAATCTGTGTGCCGGTTTCCGCAAAGACCGGCGAGGGCATTGAAGAACTGCTCGAAAATATTCTGCTGGTCGCGGAAGTCCGCGAGCTGAAAGCCAATCCGCACCGCAAGGCAAAGGGTACGGTGATCGAAGCCAGACTCGATAAGGGCCGCGGCCCGATTGCAACGATTCTGGTTCAGAACGGTACGCTGCACACAGGCGATGTCATTATCGCAGGAACAGCTGTCGGCAGAGTCCGCGTGATGACGAATTATAAGGGCAAGGTCGTTCACGAAGCGGGTCCTTCGGTTCCGGTCGAGATTACCGGACTTGCGGAAGTGCCGAGCGCAGGCGATGTCTTCAATGCGGTTGAGGATGAACGTCTTGCAAAGGAACTGGTCGAGCAGAGAAAGCATGAAGCGAAGGAAGAACAGTTCAAGAGCTACCGCAAGGTCACGCTTGATAATCTGTTCTCGCAGATTGCAGAGGGCGAGATGAAGGAACTGCCGCTGATTGTCAAGGCGGACGTTCAGGGCTCCGTTGAAGCGGTGACACAGTCTCTGGAGCGCCTCTCCAATGAAGAAGTCCGCGTCAAGGTCATTCACGGTGCGGTCGGCGCAATCTCCGAAAGCGATGTTATGCTCGCAACTGCTTCCAATGCGATTATCGTCGGATTCAATGTCCGTCCGATGCCGGTTGCGGCGGATACCGCTGCAAGAGACGGCGTGGATATCCGCCTGTACCGGATTATCTACGATGCCATCGAGGAAATCTCCACGGCTATGAAAGGAATGCTTGCACCGAAATTCCGTGAGGTGCAGATGGCACGCATCGAAGTGCGTCAGGTTTACCACATTTCCAGCGTCGGTACGGTTGCCGGCTGCTATGTCACTGAGGGTAAGGTGACGCGGCAGTGCAAGATCCGTGTCGTGCGTGACGGAATCGTTGTTGCAGAAGATCAGATTGATTCGCTGCGCCGGTTCAAGGATGACGTCAAGGAAGTCGCAACCGGATATGAGTGCGGCATCTCGCTGGAGCGTTTTGCCGACATTAAGGAAGGCGATGTGCTCGAAGCGTTCATCATCGAGGAATACCGCGAGGATTAAGGAAACCGAAAAATTGCGGCAGACTGCCGCGTGTGAAAAAGATCTGAACAGGATACGGAGGGATAAAAATGGAAGAGCTCAGAATGAGCAATGCAGATATGCTTCAGTATTGCAATGAAGCGCTTGCGTGGGAGGATTTCGGTCCGATCGACACGCTGTTCTTTGAAACGGTCAAGCGGATTATCACCGGCGAAATCAGCCCGCTGGAAACGGATGATTCACCGGAGACAATCTTTGACGAAGAAGGATTTTTCAATGAAACCGAGACCACGGGAGATTATTACAATCCCGATCAGGAGGGCTCGATTACGTTCTGATAGGAGATAATATGGCAAGCTATAAAATCGACCGCGTGCAGGAGGATATTCTGCGAGAACTGACCGCGATTCTCCGGGAGCTGAAAGACCCGCGCATTACGCCCGATCTGACGGTCGTCCGAGCGGAGCTTTCAGGCGATATGGGACACTGCAAGGCGTATGTTTCCAGCCTTTCGGGACTCAACCATGCAAAAGAGGCATGCAGAGTGCTTAGTTCGGCATCCGGCTTTATCCGGCGGGAACTGTTTCACAGACTGAAACTGCGGAAATCGCCTGAAATGCATTTTATTGCGGACGATTCCATTGAATATGCCGCGGATATCAGCGAGAAGCTCAGCGGCCTCGGACTGACAGAGGGCAATGCACCGGTCAGTCCCGATACAGAACACTCGGAATTCTGAACGGAGGAAGGTGCCTGCTATGGAGCAGAACGGAACAACCTGCACGGAGATTGACAGCAAAGCGGCATATGCAATGCTGAAAGAACTGGAGGATGTATATATTCTCATTCACCGCTCTCCGGACGGCGACTGCATCGGCTGCGGCTATGCACTGCACCGGATTCTGCTGAATCTGGGCATCCGCTCGCGTGTGGTCTGCGCCGAGCCGATTCCCGCATTATACAATGATATCACGAAAGACGTGACATTTGAGGATTTTCAGCCGAAAATGTTCATTTCTGCGGATGTTGCCGACAGAAAGCTTCTCGGAGATCTGCCGGAGGAACTGAAAGAGCATGAGATTTTGCTCTGTATCGACCACCATATTTCCAATACGCACTATGCAAAAAATCTGTACTGGAATCCGCATTCCTCCGCGGCATGTGAGGTGCTGTTCCGGCTGATGAAGGACAACGGGATACCGCTGACGCGGGAAACGGCGCTCTGTCTCTATGTCGGAATTGCAACCGATACGGGCTGTTTCCAGTTCAGTAATGCCGATGCGGATGCGTTCGAGGCGGTAGGTGAGATCAAGCGTGCATTCCCCGACCTGCCCTATGCGCGGCTGAACCGTGAGCTCTTTGTGCTGAAATCACAGGGCAGACTGCGGCTTGATGCCAAACTCATGCAGGATATCCGCATCTCGGAAAGCGGGAAAACCGCGCTGATTTATCTGCCCTATGCGCTGATGCAGCGTTACCGCCTGTCCGCCGATGAGGTGGACGGCGTCGCCAATCTGCCGATGCAGATCTGGGGGGTTGAGGTCGGAATCACCGTCAAGCAGCAGGAGGACGGCTCCTGCCGGGTATCTCTCCGCGGCGGCGATCATGCCGATGTTTCGGCAATCGCTCAGCATTTCGGCGGCGGCGGTCATGTCAAGGCGAGCGGCTGTTCGTTCCATGAGGGAGAGCCGGAGGATATCTGCCGGATGCTGACAGATGTTTCGGAGGAAATGCTGAAAGCATGGATTTGAGCGGAATTCTTGTAATGAATAAACCGCAGGGTTTTACGTCGTTTGACGTGATCGGAAAGCTGCGGGGCATTCTCAGAATGCGGCGGCTCGGACATACCGGGACGCTCGATCCGATGGCGGAAGGCGTGCTGCCGGTACTGGTCGGTACCGCGGCAAAAGCATGCGATCTTCTGCCGGATGAGACAAAAGTATACCGTGCGGGTTTCCGGCTCGGCACGGTAACGGATACGCAGGACAGCACCGGAACTGTACTTGAAACACATCCTGCTGCGGTGTCCGAACACGAACTGCTCCGGGTTTTGCCGCAGTTTTCCGGCGATATTCAGCAGATCCCGCCGATGTATTCGGCGGTACAGATCAACGGAAAGCGGCTCTATGAGCTGGCGCGTGCCGGAAAGGAAATTGAACGGCAGGCGAGAACCGTGCATGTGGAGCAGCTCGATCTGCTGGAATACGATGCGGATAACGGAACCGGAACTATCCGGATTGTGTGCGGAAAAGGGACATATGTCCGGACAATTCTGCACGATATCGGGCAGGCGCTTCACTGCGGGGCAGTCATGACGTCGCTGCAAAGAACCGCTGCCTGCGGGTTTACGCTCGCACAGGCATACGGCTTTGCGGAGGTGCAGCAGGCTGCGGACGAAAACCGGATTGCCGGTCTGCTGATTCCGACCGACAGTCTGTTTACCGTATATCCGGCGCTGCATCTGCCGGAACGGGAATCGGTTCTGTACCGGAACGGCGTAAAGCTGCGGCTGGATCAGCTGAAGAATTTGCAGAGCGATGCGGCAGCTTTCCGCGTTTACGGAAGCGACGGCTCGTTTTTCGGGCTGGCATATCCGGATGCTGCTTCGGAATGCCTGCGGATTCTGAAAAATCTTTGAAGGGGTGATAAGGCATGCTGCAAGAACTGCATGATGTACCGAACCCGGCGAGAAACCGCATTGTCGCCGCGCTCGGAGTCTTTGACGGCGTTCATCTCGGACACAGACAGGTTCTGACCCGGGCGGTATCTCTCGGAGCCTGCCATGTTGTAACCTTTGCTGCGGATTCCATGCCGAAAAAGCAGGGCAGACCTGTTCACTATATTTATCACGACGAGCAGAAGCGCCGCCTGCTGACAACCTGCGGTGCGGATGCCGTCTTTGCGCTGCCGTTCGGCGAAATTCAGGAGCTGGACGGAGACAGCTACTGCAAGCAGATTCTGAAGGAGCTGCTCTCCGTCGATACGGTTGTCGCCGGAACGGATTTCCGGTTCGGCAGAAAGGCATCCTGCGGTGCGGAGGATTTGCAGCGGTTTGGAAAAAAATACGGTTTCGATACCGTGATTGTTCCGCAGGTAAAGGATGAGAACGGTTTGCCGGTTTCATCAAGCCATATCCGCTTTCTGCTGGAGAGCGGGCAGATTACCGCAGCAAACATGCTGCTGGGGGCAGATTATCAGATTCTGGCACATGTGACAGGCGGTCTGCATATTGCAGGACCGGAGCTCGGATTCCCGACGGCGAATCAGGTCTTTGAACCGTGGCAGTGCATTCCGCGTCTCGGTGTATATGCTTCCTTTGCCGAGATCAATGACATCTGGGTTCCGGCAATTACCAATATCGGGGTTCGCCCGACCGTAACAGGCGGCGATGCCGAACCGCTTGCGGAAACACATCTGATCGGCTGGAACGGCGACCTTTCCGGCACGCTGCTGCCGGTGACGCTCTGCAAATATATCCGCGCAGAACAGCGCTTCCCGTCGCTGGATGCGCTGAGCGTGCAGATTCAGCGCGATATTCATGCGAGAATGCGTCTGCTTCCGGCGGAGGGAAATCTTTCGTAATCAATCCGCAACGCTTTTGAGAAACAGTTTTCTGTATTTGAACACGCGGTTTTCACATACAGCGGTTACAATATGATTTGTAATTTTGCAGTTTCCAATATGTGTTTATTGATACATACACAGAGAAAGGCAGGTAAGAAATGCAATGATTGAAGTGCGCAATCTGACAAAGCACTACGGTGACAAGCGTGCTGTCAACAATATCAGCTTTACGGTTGAGGACGGCGAGATTCTCGGCTTCCTCGGACCGAACGGCGCAGGCAAGTCTACCACAATGAACATGCTGACCGGGTATATCTCTTCCAGCTCCGGACAGGCTTTGATTAACGGTGTCGATATTCTGGAGGATCCGATCAAGGCGAAATCGTATATCGGTTATCTTCCGGAGCTGCCGCCGCTCTATCTCGATATGACGGTCAAAAGCTATCTGAACTATATTTTTGATCTGAAAAAGTGTAAGCTTCCGCGCAGAGCGCATCTGAATGAGGTCATGTCTCTGACCAAAATCAATGATGTGCAGCACCGCCTGATTAAGAACCTTTCAAAAGGTTACAAGCAGCGCGTCGGTGTGGCGCAGGCGCTGATCGGCAATCCGCCTGTTCTGATCCTTGACGAGCCGACGGTCGGTCTGGACCCGAAGCAGATTCTCGAAATCCGGACACTGATTAAAAAGCTCGGCAAAAACCATACGGTCATCCTTTCCTCTCATATTCTGAGCGAAATACAGGCGGTCTGCGACCGGATTATCATTATCAATCACGGTGTGATTGCTGCGCATGATACGGCGGACAACCTTTCCAAGAATATTTCGACCGATCACCGCATCATTGCAAGAATCGAAGGACCGCGTGAGGAAATCGTCAAGGCACTGCGCAATATTGAAGGCATCAAATACTGCCGCGCCGATATGGAGCGCGAGGACGGCGTATACGAGTATGAAATGGAAGCGGATCCGGGTGCGGATATCCGCCGCGACCTCTTTGACATTGTTGCAGAGCATCACTGGCCGCTGCTGGCACTGCGCTCGGCGGAAATGACACTGGAGGATGTGTTCCTCAAAATTACAATGGGTGAGGGCATTGTGATTCCGAATGCGGAAGATGATGCACTTGCGGCAGAATCTAAGAAAGGCGGCGAAAACTGATGGGCGCGATTTTCAGACGTGAATTCGGTGCATTTTTCACCTCCAGCATTGCCTATATTTTTCTGGGCGTTTTCTGGCTGTTTTCAGGATATTTCTTTTATGCATACTGCCTGTATAACGGCACGACCGATATGTCCGGTCTGTTTCAGAATCTGTTCCTGATCTGTGTTTTTCTGATTCCGATTCTGACGATGCGCTTATTCAGCGAAGAGAAAAAGCAGAAAACGGAACAGGGTCTTCTGACCGCACCGGTCAGCCTCGGTTCGATTGTCTTCGGCAAGTATTTTGCAGCGCTGATGCTGTATACAATTGCACTCCTGATGCCGTTTGTCTATGCGCTGATTCTGAGTTCCTTCGGCGTTGTGGAATGGGGCATCGTATTTGCAAACTTCCTTGCGCTGTTCCTGCTCGGCGGTGCATTCATCGCCGTCGGCACGCTGATCTCCTCTCTGACGGAAAACCAGATTGCAGCAGCGGTTGTGAGCTTTGTCATGCTCATGGCGCTGTATATGGTCGATGTCATCGGCAATCTGATTGACAGCACCAAAAAGCTGACGCTGCTTCATATCGGCGGACTGAAGCTCGTATTCAAGATGGAATGGATTACGAATTTCCTCAGTTCCATTTCCTTTTACAGAAAGTATTATGCCATCACATGCGGTCTGTTCAATGTCTCGACCGTTGTATTCTATATCAGCGTTGCCGTGCTGTTTAATTATTTCACGATCCGCGTGTTTGAGCGCAGACGCTGGAGCTAAGGAGGGACACAGCCAATGAGCAAGAATCAAGACGAAAAGGAACTGATGCAGGCGGAATCCGAACAGGAGGAAGCTGCGGAGGCTCTGAACGATACGGAAGAACAGGAAGAAGAAACCGCTGAAAAAGATGTGAAAAAGGCGGAAAAGAAGGAGTCCGGACAGAAAGATTCCGGAAAGAAACCGGAAAAGAAAAAATCGAAGCGGACACCGCAGGAGGAAGCAGACCGTGCGCTGAATAAGGTCAAGCGCCGCAAAAAGCTTAAGTACGGCACGCTCTCTATCGTGATTACGCTGATTTTTATTGCGATCATCGTGACGGTCAACGTCATCTGCAATGTTCTCGACAAGCGCTATAACTGGAATATCGACCTGACCTCCAGCGGCCTTTATGAAATGGATCAGCAGACGAAGGATTATCTGCACCAGTTGAATTCCGATATCAAGATTACCGTTCTGGCGAACGAGAGCCTTTTCTTGGAGAACAATCAGCTCAAGGTTGTCTCCGAGACGCTGAACCGCTTCCGCACCGAGTCGAACGATCATATTTCCGTGGAATATGTCGATACGACAAAGAATCCGGAGGCTGTGACGAAATATACGAAGAACTATGCAGGTCAGCTCTCGCAGGGTGACGTGGTTGTCTCCAGCGGCGATCTGGTCCGTGTTCTGAAGCTGAACGGCGAGATCATCAATGTCGAGCAGAAGCTGGATTATTCTCAGGGCGGATATGTTTACAGCTATTCGTTCATCGGTGAGCAGTCACTGCTCTCTGCCATCACCGGCGTTACCGATCTGAACCCTGTAACCGTCGCGGTTCTGGATCATCTCAACGGCAACATGATGTTCAGCGCGGATGATCAGTACGGCTTTGTCGGAATGCTTGACCTGCTGGATAAGAACAATTATACTGTGGAGCATATCGACCTTGCAACCGATGAGCTTTCGCCGGATAAATATGACTATGCGATTCTCTGTGCGCCGTATGCCGATCTGACTGACGCACAGATTCAGAAGCTGACCGATTTCCTCAATAACAACGGCAAGTACAATAAGAACCTGATTTATATTGCAAGCCCTTATCAGAGAAATCTGCCGAATCTGACTGAATTCCTGGAAATCTGGGGTATTGCGGTTGACCGTACACGCCTGCTGGAAAACAATTCCTCCACCGCACAGCTTGTTCCGGTCATGATTTCAAACGGCATGAGCCTTGCACAGGATGTCCCTGTCGTAACCGCAACAGATGACGATCTGAATGCGAATTATGTGGCAAAGCTTCCGATTGTTGCGCCTGCCTGCTGCCCGATTATGACACTTTACGAAACAAATGCGGGCAGAACAACAAAAGCTCTGCTGACCACTTCGGATTCCTGTATTACCGCTGCAATTACGCAGGACGGTCAGGGAAATGAAACACCGGCAAAGTATAATGTTGCCGTGCTTGCAACAACTTCCTTTACGGAGAACAGTGAGACAAACACCAGCCGGATCATTGCATTCGGATCCCCGTTCTTCCTGAACACGACCGTTACAAACAATGCCGATACCTACGGCAATGCGGACTACTTCGTTTCCATGATGAATAAACTGACCGGCAAGGAGAACATCATTACCATTGCTGAGAAGAACCTGAATCCGACAATGATCAGCATTACGGATGCACAGCAGAAACGCCTGCGGAATATCACGGTCTTTATCATTCCGCTGACGGTTGCGGTGATCGGTCTTCTGGTATATCTGAGGAGAAAGAATAAATGAACAAAACGCTCAAAGGGATTATCGGCGGCGGCGCGCTGCTCGGCGTTCTCGGCGGCGTGCTGGCAGTTCTGAAGCTGACCGAGAAAAAGCCGGAGCAGGATTCCTCTTCTTCCGAAGCGGAAACCATCATGCTCTGGCATGCGGAAAGTGACGATATCAATCAGATTACCGTTGAGCCTGCCGACGGCGAAAAATATACGGCTGTCCGGAAAATCGAGCAGACGGAAACCACAGACCTTAACGGAAGCATCGTGACGCAGGATATCGCCAATTATTATCTGACAGGCTATGAGGATATTCCGATGAATACCGTCAGCATTCGCCTGCTCGCAACAAGATCACCGGAGCTGGCTGCGGTCGCTGTCGTACAGGAGAATGCCTCCGATGAGGATTTGGCGAGATTCGGTCTGGATCATCCGGTTCATGTCACGCTTCAGGCTGACGGACAGGAGCAGCCGATTTCCTTCTTCATCGGCGATAAAACGCAAGTCGAATCCTGTTATTATCTCCGCATGGACGGTGAGAAAACTGTCTATACGGTTACGGAATCCGCAATGGAACCGTACCTCAGAAGCGTGAAGGACTATCTGGGTACGGAACTGATCGCGGAACAGGCGGAGGATGACGAAACCGTTGTGGAATCCGTCCGGATTTCCCGCAAGGATCTGGACTATGACATTTTTCTGGAATATGATGACGGCGTCTCGCAGTCTGACCGCAGCGGCGGTTTGGCACGGCACATTATGACCGAGCCGATTCAGTGTATGCTCAGCCCGGATAAATCGAGCGACGCCACACACGGACTTTACGGACTGACGGCTTCGGAGGTTGTGACACCGCACCCGACAGAATCACAGATTCAGGAATGCGGCTTTGACGATCCGTTTGCCTGTGTGACCGTAAAGACTGATGACGGCAAAACCTCGGTGTTCAAGCTCGCAAACACCTATGAAACCGAGGAAGGCGGCAAGTATTATTACGGTATGCTTGAAGGCATCAACTGCATTTACGGCTTTTCGGCAGACGCGACGGTTTATGACGATGTGCGTGCGGAGGACATTTCCTCGAAAAATGTTGTCAGCCTGTATGTCTGGGATGTTTCGCATATGAAATGTAAGGCGGGTAATCAGGTTCTGGAGTTCCGCGGAGAAGGCACCGACCAGAGCGATTACAAGCTGACCCTGAACGGAGAAAGCTACGGGGATAATGAGCGCTACCGTCAGCTTTATGCATTCCTGCTGGAAACAAAGGCGGAGGATTTAGTCATTGAAGAAATTGAGCCGACCGGTGAACCGCTTGCCGAAATTCAGGTTGAGCGGAATGACGGAGGCCGCAGCTATGACATTCAGTATTACACTGCCGGAACGCAGAAGGCGTATATTTCCGTCAACGGCAGAATCAGCTTCCGCTGCCGGAAATCCTATGTTGATACGCTGATTCACAACATGGAGATTTTTGAAGACTCCGCCCAGCCGATTAAAACGACATGGTAAACAAGGAATACGCGGACGAATACCGCGTCGGATAAAAAGGGAGGTTCCAACGATGAATGAGACATATTTTACCTATAAGGCACGGCCGGTCGTGCGAAGCGGTAAGACGATTTATTACGGCAGCATGGCAGAGCCCTATGTCGTCATGATGAATGTGACTGCGGAAGAGCCGCTGCACGCTCTGAAGGCTGCGACAGAGGTCAAGTGCTATCTGATGAAGACTGACAAAAACCTGAACCCGATGCAGGCAATTTCCAAAACAGCCGTTCGCCCGACGCTTTACGAAGCGCTGGAACTTGCAGCCGCATGGCTGCGTTCTACGGAGCGCTCCGCAGGCTGAAAATAACATCTGCGGTGATGATTAACGCTGCACCCGCACGCTTCGCTGTTCGTTTGAAGGCAAACCCGACAAAGCGCAGCGCGGGGAGTCTCCCGTTACGGATGCACCGCAGATACCGCTTTATCTGCAAACTGAGACTGCCGGGAAATCCGGCAGTCCTTGTTTTACGGAGGAACGATGCTAAGAATTCAGAATATTGTCCTTCCGCTCTCCTATACGGAGGAGATGCTGCGGCAGAAAGCAGCAGCCGTTCTGCGCTGCAAGCAGGAAATGCTGCTCTCCGTCACAATGGCGCGCCGTTCCGTAGATTCCAGAAAGAGCGTGCATTTTATTGCATCTGTTGATGTAACGCTCAAGGATGAGGAAGCGGTTTTGCGCCGCCTGCCGAAAGATGCGAAGGTGCAAAAAACAGAGCCGTTTGTCATGCCGCAGTACCGGCAGCACCGTCTGCCGTATCCGCCGGCAGTCATCGGGGCGGGTCCGGCGGGACTGTTTGCAGCGTGGATTCTCGCGCAGGCCGGACTGTGTCCGGTTCTGCTGGAGCGCGGGAAACCCGTCGCCGAACGGCAGAAATCCGTTCGGCAGTATTATGCCTCCGGAAAGCTGGATCCGGAGAGCAATATTCAGTTCGGCGAAGGCGGTGCGGGAACATTTTCTGACGGAAAGCTGAATACCGGCACAAAGGATCCCCGCATCCGGCAGGTTTTGCAGACCTTTGCGGACTGCGGTGCGCCGGAGGAGATTCTCTGGCAGGCAAAGCCGCATATCGGCACGGACAGACTTGCGGTCTGCATTCCGGCACTGCGCAAAAAAATCGAGGCGGCAGGCGGAACGGTTCTGTTCGGCGCAAAGTGTACCGGACTGACGGCGAAAAACGGCGTACTTGTCTCCGCCGAATACATCAGGGACGGCAAAATGCATTCCCTGCGGACGGACTGCGCCGTTCTGGCAGTCGGACACAGTGCGCGGGATGTCTTTGCGTGGGCAGTCCGGGCAGGTCTGCCGATGGAACAAAAAGCGTTTTCCCTCGGCGTCCGCATCGAACACCGGCAGCATGACATAGACAGCTTCTGTTACGGCAAATCTGCCGGACACCCTTCGCTCGGAGCAGCAAGCTATAAACTTGCTGCCCATACCAAAACCGGCAGGGGCGTTTATACATTTTGCATGTGTCCGGGCGGAACAGTGCAGGCTGCGGCATCCGAACCGGAAACGGTTGTTACAAACGGCATGAGCGTTTTTTCCAGAAACGGGGAAAATGCCAACAGTGCGGTTCTTGTCGGGATTACGCCGGCTGATTTCGGGTCGGATGAGATTCTGGCGGGCGTTCAGTTGCAGCAGAAAATTGAGCAGGCGGCATACATCGCCGGCGGGCGAACCGGCAGGGCTCCTGTAACGCTGCTCAGCGATTTCCTGAAAGGGCAGCAGTCAGCCGCATTCGGCAGTGTGCAGCCGAGTTATCCGCTCGGAACTGTATTTGCAAAACCGGAATGCTGCCTGCCGGCATTCATCTGCGATGCGCTCAAAGAGGGGATTCCGCTGCTCGGTCAGCGGCTGTACGGCTTTTTGCAGCCGGATGCCGTCCTGACGGCACCGGAAACCAGAAGCTCCTCTCCGGTGCGGATTCTGCGTCATCCTGAAACGCTGGAATCGCTGGGGATGCGCGGGCTGTATCCCTGCGGCGAAGGTGCCGGCTATGCAGGGGGAATTGTTTCCGCAGCCGTAGACGGAATCCGTGCGGCAGAACGCATCCTTGCATGTGCGCAGGTATAGCACCGTCTCAGAATCCTCTGCGGCAGCAGTATTCATCTGCAATCAGCACAAAAGAATTGTTGTTTTATGTGTCTTCCCTCCGCCTGCGGCGGGGGGAAGACAAGCTTTTCCAGAACTGCGCGGATTGTCCGCTTTTCAATCTGCCGAAAAACTTGACTTTTTCGACTTTCTGTGTTATACTGAACATTGTATGTTTACTGCATGAATCTTATTCAGAAAGGATGCATTCCCATGAGCATGAACAACTATCAGCCGCTTGACAGCCGTCCGAAGCTCGCGCAGATTCAGGCGGATATGCTTGCCAGCTGGAAAGAGGAAAAAGTATTTGAGAAGTCTGTCAATAACGGACAGGCTGAGGAAGTCGTATTCTACGACGGTCCTCCTTTTCCGACCGGCATTCCGCATCACGGAACTGTTCTGGTTTCCTTTATCAAGGATCTGATTGCCCGGTATCACACGATGAAGGGCTACTCTGTTCCGAGAGTCTGGGGCTGGGACTGCCACGGTCTGCCGATCGAAACACAGGCGGAAAAAGCACTCGGCATTGACAGCAAGACTGAAATCGAGCGGAAAATCGGAATCGGCAAATTCAATGAAGCATGCCATGAGATCGTTTCCAAAAACAATGAGACATGGCGCGAATATGTCGATCAGATGGCACGCTGGGTTGATTACGACGGCGCATACAAGACTATGAATCTCTCCTATATGGAGTCGGTTATGTGGGCATTCAAGCAGTGCTATGATAAAGGGCTGATTTACCGCGATTACCGCGTAACGCCGTACTGCTGCCGCTGTGAGACATCGCTCTCGATCTCCGATACCAGAGAATCCGACTCCACCCGTCCGCGTCAGGACAGATGGATTATCACAAAGTTTAAGACAGACGATCAGATTGACGGCAAGCAGGTTTATTTCCTCGCATGGACGACGACCCCGTGGACGCTGCCCTCGAACCTCTGCCTCGCGGTCGGTGAGAATCTGGATTATGCTTATGTCGAGGTTGAAAATGAAGTTCTGATTGCCTGTAAGGCAACGCTGAAAAACTTCCCGAAGGTGTTTGGCAAGAAGCCGGTCATCCTGAAGGAATGCAAAGGAACCGATCTGGTCGGGAAGACCTATGAGCCGCTGTTCCCGTACTTTGCCGATATGGCAAAGGAGGGCGCGTTCCGTGTCGTGACGGCGGATTATGTCGGCTCCGACGAAGGTGTCGGTATTGTCCACACAGCTCCGGCATTCGGTGAGGACGACTACTGGACCTGCCGCAGACATCATATTCCGATGGTCAATCCGGTAGATGAAAAAGGCCATTTCACCAAAGAAGTCACTGATTTCTATACAGATACCGATGCAAAGACTGTCATCGAAATGAATCCGACCGTCATCCGCTTCCTGTATGATAACGGCAAGGCTGTCGCAGACGGAACCGTTGAGCATAACTATCCGCACTGCTGGCGCTGCCGTGAGCCGCTGATTTACAAGGCGATGGATGCGTGGTATCTCAATATTGAAAAGCTGAAACCGCGCCTGATTGAGCTGAATAATACGCAGGTCAACTGGATTCCGGATTCCGTCAAGGATTCCCGCTTCGGAAAGTGGCTGGAGAATGCCCGCGACTGGAACATCTCCCGCAACCGTTACTGGTCTACGCCGATTCCGATCTGGGAATGCCCGGACTGCAAAAAGCGCGTTGTGCTCGGCAGTCTCGATGAAATCGAACAGCGGTCCGGTGTCCGTCTCGACAATCTGCACCGGCAGTTTGTCGATGAGATTACATTCCCCTGTGAATGCGGCGCGACGATGAAGCGCGTGCCGGAGGTTCTGGACTGCTGGTTTGAATCCGGCTGTGTTCCGTTTGCGCAGAAGCACTATCCGTTTGAGAATAAAGAGTGGTTTGAGTCTCATTTCCCGTGTGATTTTATCGTCGAGTATACCGGCCAGATTCGCTGCTGGTTCTATTATCTGCATGTCATGGCGACCGCACTCTTTGATCGTCCTGCATTCAAGAACTGCGTTGTTCACGGTACGATTCTGGACGAAAACGGCAAAAAGCTCTCTAAATCCAATCACAATTATACCGACCCGATGAAGCTGATGAAGGAATTCGGTACGGATGCTTTCCGGCTGTATCTGTTCCAGTCGAATGCCATGCTGGTCGGCGACCTCCGCTTTAAGGATTCCGGCATTCAGGATATGCTCCAGCAGTTGATCCTTCCGCTCTGGAATGCAAGCAACTTCTTCATTTCCTATGCAAACATCGACGGGTATCATCCTTCAGAGCTGCCGCTCCCGAAGTCGGACAATCAGCTTGACCGCTGGATTCTGGCGCTGCTTGCAGAAACAGAGCAGAAGATCTCGGAGAATATGGCAAAATATTACGTCAACCACTACACCGACAATCTTGATGCGCTGATGGACGGTCTGACGAACTGGTTTATCCGCCGCTCCCGCCGCCGTTTCTGGGGCAAGGAGATGACTGCCGACAAGAAGAATGCGTATGATACGCTGCTGTATGTGCTGGTCAATACCTGCAAGCTCTTTGCACCGGCTGCGCCGATTCTCTCAGACTACCTCTACCGGATTCTGACCGGCGAGCAGTCCGTGCATCTCGCAAAGTTCCCGGAGATTCCGGCGGAATACCGCAATCCCGATCTGCTTCATGAAATCGCAATTGCACGGAACGTCATTTCTCTGGCACATTCTCTGCGCAACAAGAACAACATCAAAATCCGTCAGCCGCTGAGCACGCTCAAGGTTGCACTGGTTTCAAAAGATGCTGCGAAAACGGTTACGCGCTTTACGGATATCATCGCAGAGGAACTGAATGTCAAGCAGGTCATTGTTGCTGATGATGTTTCGGCAATCGCCAGCGTACAGTATGCGCCGAATTTCAGCGCAATCCGTGACCTGTATCCGGATCGGATTCCGGTTCTGATTAAGGCAATCAAGACCGGCAGCTTCCGCATGACGGAGGATGCAGCGGTTCTGACAATTGACGGTCAGGAGGAAACCCTGAATTCCGATATTATCCTCGTCACCTATCAGGCGAAAGACGGCGGTCATATCATGAGCGAACACGGCATTGTGGTCTCTCTCGACCTGACCATTACCGACGAACTGAGAGCCGAAGGTGTTGCGCGTGATATGGTCAGAATGATTCAGGATGCCAGAAAGCAGAGCGGCTGCGAAATTGCAGACCGTATCGTTCTGGAAATCAGCGGAACATATCCGGTACAGTTTACCGACTATATCTGCGGCGAGACACTTGCCTCGCTCGGTACGGTTGCAGAGCCGCTTGCGGAACTGGATGTCGAAACCGAGCAGGGGACTGTTCATGTAAAACTTGCAAAAGCATAAGATAAACGCTATCCGCTTCTCTGAATGAGGAGCGGATAGCGTTTATATAAAGTGTCTCCGAAGGATTCAAAATGGGGGCTGCGCCAGGGCTAGTCTGATCCTCATAGCGAAGCCTGCGCGAGCCACATTATGAATGCATGGCATCGCGGATACCGGATTTTCAGCAGACAGAAGCACCCTCTGAAAACAGAGGGTGCTTTTTATTACGCAATCGTGTTTTTATTCGGCTTTGTGATCGGATTCCGCGGCATCTGTTGTCTCGGCGTCTGGCTTATCTGTATCTTCTTCAGAATACTCCGTCTCAATATTATCATAATTGAACTCCAGCAGTTCCCCGCAGTTCGGGCAGATCATGCTGCCCTCCTCCAGCTGCGCTTCCGTCAGATTAACAGTCTCATCACAGCTCGGACAGTTTACAACATACTGAACCTCGTCATAATCCTCGTCATCGTCTTCAAATGCCGTATCATCAAACGCAGAGGGGAGAACTTTTCCGATCTGATAATCGTCATCGTCGTCATCATCCTCTTCGTCGTCATCCTCATCCTCTTCGTCATCGTCTTCGCCGTAGAGATCGGATTCGACATCACCGAGATCCTTGTCAAGCAGATCGCAAAGCTCTGTCAGCTCATCTACCTGCGATTGCAGATCATCAATGTAAACTGCCATTTCCTCCATGACATCCGCCATTTGCAGAATTGCCTTGCCTTCCTTTGTATCGCCCTTCAGCTCCATGCCGTCGAGCAGTCCCTTCATATAAGCAATTTTTTCAGTCAGCTTCATGATGATCCTCCTTTTTTGCGGTTTCGCCTATGCGTAACACAATTTCATTCAGTCAGCAGAATTATGCGCGCTCCATGTACTCGCCGGTACGGGTATCAATACGGATTTTATCGCCTTCGTTGATGAAAAGCGGAACACGGATTTCAGCACCGGTCTCGACAACTGCCGGTTTGGTTGCGTTGGTTGCAGTATTGCCCTTTACGCCCGGCTCGGTCTGAGTGACCTCCAGCTCGACGAAGAAGGGCGGCTCGATGCCGAACACATTGCCCTTATAGGACAGAACCTTGACTTCCATTTCCTCCTTGACGAAATCAAGCGCATGGCCGACAACATCCTTGCTGATCGGAACCTGATCGTAGGTTTCCAGATCCATGAAGTAGTAGAGCTCACCGTCGTTGTAGCTGTATTGCATATCCTTGCGCTCAACGAAAGCGGTCGGGAATTTTGCAGTCGGGTTGAAGGATGTTTCAACCACGGCGCCGGTGATGACATTCTTATACTTGGTACGGACAAAAGCTGCGCCCTTTCCGGGCTTAACATGCTGGAACTCAATGACCTGAACGACCTGACCGTCCATTTCAAATGTCATACCGTTCCGAAAATCACCTGCAGAAATCATATACATAAACCTCCGTTTTCTTGATTGGACACAATAATTCGAGATACAAATATTCTACACTATTTTCGTCGTTTTGGCAATAGCTATTTCAAAAAAACTTAGAGATGCACAAAATCATCAATTCATTTTACTGCATATTCGTCACATTGACGGCGGCATGAAGCACACATCTGCTGCATATTCTGCTATTGAACAAAGCTTTCCGGAAAGGAGGTATGCCGGATGCGGAGTCCCTGCAAACCCGCTGTTTTTCTGCTGACATCTGTTACGCTTTTCTGCACCGGATGCGGTCAGAGAAATTCCGGCTTTTCCGCGGAGCCGTCCGCTCCCGAAGCGCCGCCGGATGCATCGACACCGGCAGAACTGACCGGTATCATCCATGAGGCTCTGTGCAGAACGGAACCGTTTTTCACGCTCACGCTGCCGGATGCCGCGGCGCACTGGAATCTTGCGGAATGCACAGAGCAGGCGAGCCGCAGCAGTGTTCTCGCGGCGGAGCGATTATGCTCGGTTCGGTGGAAATATACAGACAATCATCTGACTGTTCAGCCGTATTACGGTACGGATTTGACGGTTCTGCGAAAAGAAAAGGCAGATCTGTCACGTTATGCCGCAGCATTTGCTTTATTCGCTTCGGATTATTTCCCGGCGGAGCAGATCCTTCTGGCACATGACCGTATTCTGCGGGAATGCAGTTATACAGAAGGTGCTTCTGGCTCGGCTGCGGATGCGCTGCTGCTGCATAAAGCAGAGTGCGGCGGATATGCTGCGGCATTTGCCCTGCTGGCGGAGGCGGTCAGTCTGCCCTGCATAACCGTATCGGGAACCGCGGGCGGCGTTCCGCACGCTTGGAATCTGGTTGAACTGGACGGCGCATGGTATCATATTGACTGTGCATGGGATGACACGGATCCGGCGGAGAAATACCGTTTTTTTCTCCGCACGGACAGTGAAATGAGCAAAACGCACACATGGAACCGGGCAGCATATCCGGCGGCGGAAGGGACTGCGTACAGCTATCCGCTGATTGTCTCCGGCATGATGCGCAGAACGCAGGATTTCAGGGAGGCGGCACAGAAATGAAGCGGAAATACAGAGTATTATCCTTTGCGGCAGGCTTCCTGATGTTCCTGCTGCATCTTCCGCGGAACATGCAAAGGGCATATGCCGTTCCGGACAGGCCGGAACTTTCGGCAAAAGCCTGTGCGCTCATGGATGCGGAAACCGGACAGCTTGTACTCGGCATGAACGCGCAGGAAAAACGTCCGATGGCAAGCACCACCAAGATTATGACGACACTCCTGACACTGGAGAGCGGCGATCTCGACAAACCGTTTACAGTCGATTCCGAAGCGATTCACGTTGAAGGTTCATCCATGGGCTTGCAGGAGGGGGATACCGTCACCAAGCGGGCACTCTGTGCCGGTATGCTGCTGCCCTCCGGCAATGATGCGGCAAATGCGGCGGCGGTTGCAGTCGCGGGCAGTATCCCGGATTTCCTGAATCTCATGAACGAACGCGCAAAAAAGATCGGGATGACACGCAGTTATTTCTCCACACCCTCCGGTCTTGACGCTGAGGGACACGGCGCTTCGGCGGAAGACATGGCACTGCTTGCGAGAGAAGCCCTGAAAAATCCGGATTTTGCAGCAATCTGCCGGAAGCCATCCATGACCGTTACATTCGGGAATCCGCCCTGTGCCAGAACCCTGACCAATACAAACAAGCTTCTCAAAATGGACAGCACGGTCATCGGCGTGAAAACCGGCTTTACCGATGCCGCAGGAAGATGTCTGGTCAGTGCATGTACGCGCGGCGGCAGAACGCTGATTTGCGTTACACTGTTTGACCGCGATGACTGGAACGATCACAAAAAGCTGTACGACTACGGATTCTCACTGGCTGAGGACTGCACCCTCCCGCTGCCGGATTCTCTCAGCATTGCGGCGGAGGGAGGCTCGGAAACAGCAATTCCGGTCTATGCCAGAGAGCCGCTGACTCTCACGGCTTGGCGCGGCATTCCGCCGGAGATTACCGTTTCCGTCCTGCTGCCGCCCTTCCTGACCGCGCCGGTTGCAAAGGGTACTCCCGTCGGAGAGCTGGTTTACAGCGGCGAACACGGGGAAGTCGCAAGGCTGCCGCTCTATACGGCAAAGGAGCTGACCGCTGTCAAAAATGAGCCGAAACCGCGCCGCAGTTTCTTTGCATGGCTCAAAGAAATCTTCCGGACTGGATAATCCTGCCCTTTTGCGTTTTACAAATAGTATATTCATCGTCAAAGTTTACAATTCCAAAGACTTTATTATGTGTAATCCGCTGATTTTGCATCAAAATGCCGAAAACCACTTGACGGATTTATATAATTTTGCTATAATCATTATGGAAGGCGCAGCAAGCGTCCGAAATGGAAAACATCCGTATTTCATTACCGGAATATGATGCGTCAGCCTTTCATGGTAAATCACTGCCCTCTCGATACCCGTAAAGCAAAACAGGCTTTCTCATTGATCCGTGAGAAAGCCTGTTTTGTTTTGTCTGCACTAAGGCTGTACCCGAAGCGCCCTGAGAAATGCATCCGTTTCCGCTTCGGTATTGAAACAGGACGGCGAAAACCGGACGGTTCCCGACGGGGTTCCGAGTGCGCGGTGCGCAAGCGGCGCACAGTGCAGCCCCGCCCGCACACAGAATCCCTGTGCCGCTAGCCGTGCTGCGGTTTCATCGGGCTTTTCCCTGCCGAGCGTAAAGGATACAACCGGCGCATAGCGTGCGCCCGGCTGCCGGTAAATGACGGCATCCGGCATCTTCCGCAGCCCGGCAATCAGTCTGTCACAGAGCGCAGTTTCCTGCATGAAAATCCGCTCGGTTCCCTTTTGCTTCACGTACTGCATACCGGTATCCAGTCCGGCGATTCCCGGAACATTCACTGTCCCCGGCTCCAGCGCATCCGGCAGAAAGTCCGGCTGTTCCAGCGATGCGGAAAGCGAACCGGTTCCGCCCTGCATCAGCGGCTCCAGCGCGAGCGTTCCGTCCGATATCAGAAGTCCTGTCCCCGCCGGACCGTACATGCCCTTATGACCGGCGGTGCAGAGAATCTGCATTCCGTCCTGAAGCGTGACCGGCAGAACCCCGCAGCCCTGCGCGCCGTCTGCAAGAAAAGCGGTTTTGTTCGCACGGCAGACCGCAGCAATCTGCCGGTAGGGCAGAATCTGCCCCGTCACATTGCTGACCAGCATACAGATGACCGCCCGTGTATCCGGTCTCAGAAGCCGGCGGAATTCTGCAACGGTTCTGTCATCCTCCGGAAACACGTTCGCAACCGAAAGCCGGATGATGCCGGAATCCGCAAGCGCCGCAGCCTGCCGTGCAACGGAATTATGCTCATGATTGCTGATGATTACATGATCTCCCTGATGCAGCAGTCCGTGAACCGCCAGATTCAGCGCGTGTGTGCAGTTCAGTGTGAATACGACATGTTCGGGTTCTGCCGCAAACATTCCTGCCGCCGTCTCCCGTGCATGATACACCGCTTCCCCGGCACGGTGTGCAAGAGGATGACCGCCCCTGCCCGGATTGCCGCCAGTCTGCCGCATGGCTTGCTGCACGGCGCGGTATACAGATTCGGGCTTCGGAAAGCTGGTCGCAGCATTGTCGAAATATACCGGTGTGTTTGTATTCTGCCGCATCCGCGCTCAGCTCCCTTCTCAGCAGGTCTGATAGGGAATCCGCTGTGCGGTCAGCAGGGCGAATACCGCTGCCGGCTCGGCAGAAACCGTAAATTGATAAGCACAGCCGGCGGAACCGGTAACCTTCTGCACCTGAAACCGGAACCGGTACCGCGAAAGAAGCTGTTTTGTCTTTTCCGCAAAAGTCGCTGATGAAACGGTAAAATGTGTCTCCATCTGATCCACTCCTTTACACTGCCGGACAGCTGTACTGCCCGGATAATCGGCAGAAGCCTGCGGTCTGCCTGCATTAGCATATGCGGCTTCGACAGATTCTGACACTGCTTTCCGGACTGCCGGATGCAGACGGAAAGAACCGCTTTGTCATCTGTCACACAAAATAGTCTGAAAAAACGCAGACAATGAGGAATATGTCGGAAAATAAAAAAAACGCTTGCTTTTTTTCTGAAAATGCATTAAAATAGAATGTGCTATGTTCGGCGGTTTCCGCCATATGCGCAAATTGAGAAAAAGAAAGGATGCTGTGATTTTTTATGGCACAAGCGAAAGCAAAACAGCTGACAATTGGAAAAGTGATTGCACGCTGTTTTATCGTATTTTTTACCACAATTATCCTGATTGTATTCGGCCTTCTGATGATTATGCTCGTCATCGCAAAGGGACCTTTCCCGACCGCGCAGAAGATTTTTGTCTGCTCTGTCAAGGAAACCAGTGCGATTAAATTCCTCGCCGACTGGTTCTATACGGATGAACAGATTGCGGAATATGTCGGTACCTTCCGCAGCAATACAACCGATGAGGTCACAAATCCCGATCTCGTGAAAATCACCGCAAAAGCCAGTGAAGACGGAAACGGCGGAGAATCCGACCGTCCCGCAACCGAACTGGTCGAGGTTACCGGCACAACCTACCGCGGAAAGCTCCTGAAAATCGCAGACCCCTCCCGCGTGTTCGTCGGTATCTCCGGCGAATTCGGAAAAGGACATGAGGGAAAGCGCGTCGCGGAAATGGTAAGTAGCTACGGCGCGATTGCAGGCATCAATGCCGGCGGCTTTGAGGATAACGGCGGCGTCGGAAACGGCGGAACCCCGCTTGCAATGGTTATCTCGCAAGGCGAAATGAAATGGGGTGTGCGGGGTGCATCCTATGACGTCATCGGCTTTGATGACAATAACATTCTTCATGTCGGCACCATGACCGGTCAGCAGGCAATTGATGCGGGCATCCGCGATGCAGTCTGCTTCGGCCCGATGCTGATTGTCAACGGCAAACCGCTCAACGAGGAAAAGGATCTCGGCGGCGGCCTCAACCCCAGATCTGCAATCGGTCAGACAGAAGACGGTACTGTTCTCATTCTGGTCATTGACGGCAGACAGCCCGGCTCCCTCGGCGCTACTTATGACGATCTGATTTCCGTTATGCTTCAGCACGGTGCCGTCAATGCGGCAAACCTTGACGGCGGAAGTTCTTCTCAGATGATTTATGACGGCGATCTTGTGACGGTCTGCTCGTCCCTGAACGGACCGCGGAAAATGCCGAGCTGCTGGCTCGTCGCACCGGAACAGTGACGGAAGGAGAGATACAGATTTCATGGAATACGAACAGCAGGAAGTCCGTCTGCCGGGCGAAAACGGCAGACGGCCTCAAAAAAGACCGGCACGTCCGGCTTCACAGCAGCAGATGAAGAACAGCCGGCAGCCCGGAAGATCTCCGGAACAGCGCCCGGCTCAGGGAAGCCGTCCCGCAGGCAGCAGACCCGCAGGCAGCAGACCCGCAGGCAGCAGACCCGCAGGCGCAGGTACAAAACCTGCCGGAACCAGACAGGCGCCCGCAGGAACCCAGCGTCCGGCGCAGGGAACCAGACCTGCCGGAACCAGACAGGCGCCCGCAGATGCACAGCGTCCGACAGGGAACCGTCCCGCAGGAAACAGACAAGCCCCCGCAGGAACACAGCGTCCGTCCGGAACCCGTTTTGCATCCGGAAACCGTCCCGCAGGAACAGGCGCGAAACCCGCAGGGAACAGGCAGACACCGCCAGGCAGCAGATTTGCCGAAAGCCGTGCATCCGCCGGAGCCCGCGCAAACGGCAGTCCGCAGAGACGCTCCCCCGCAGGCAGCGCCGCCCGGGCACACACCGGAACACGCGCAGCCGCAGATCATACTGCCGAAGCACAGACCGGATCAAAGAAGCATATTTCATACTGGCGTCTCGGTATGACAATTTATATTGTCCTCTTCCTGATCTTTATTGCGTTTATCCTGCGCTGGATTTGGGTTCTCTGCCGGGAATATGAGGATTCTCAGCCCAAGTACACAATCGAAAACTATATCACGCAGCTGAATGAATCCGATCCGGCAGCAAAGGAAGCCTTCTATCAGGATCTTCTCAAGGAAAAAATCAATGAGCTGCCGCTTTCGCAGTATGAAACAACAGATTCTATTTACAATACACTGGAAATCAGCCAGCCGGAAGACTATACCTTCTCCTGGCGGAAAAACAGTAAGGAATTCACCGAAAAGAAACCGGTTTATTATCTCCGCTGCGGTGAAACGGCAATCGCACAGGTTGAACTGAAGCGGAAGGGCGGAACCAAAAAGCATGACTTCGACCTCTGGGAGGTCGGAGAGGTTACCTCGCTGATGGAAGTTGCCTCCGAGCCGGAATACGACCTGAATGTTGTAATGCCTGCCGGCTCCACGCTGACCGTCAACGGCATCACAGTCGATCAGAGCATCATAACACCCTGCGACTCCCCGCTGAAGCTGGACGACGCAGCGCTGAAATATGCCGAACAGCCCACTGCACAGCAGTGCAAAATCACCGGACTGTATGCTGCACCGGTTATCGAAGCAAAGGATGCATCAGGCAGAATCCTCACGCAGAAGGATGATCCGAAATCTACTGCCAAGCATCTCTCCGTCACCTATGAGCCTGCCTATGAAGAGTCGATCAGTGAAGAATTCATGCAGCGTGCAACCGACCTGACCGGCGCATATATCAATTATGTCATCAACAAGGACGAGGCACAGACCAAAAACTTCAACGCACTTTCAAAGCTCCTTGTTTACAAATCCAATTGCTACAATACGCTGTCCAACCCGACTCTGATGTTTGAACTGCACTGGAACAATCCCTACACAGCCCGCAAGGACGGTCCGACAACTGTTTATCATTTGCAGATGTATTCGGATAACTGCTGCACATGCGAAGTGGATTACGAATACCAGCTGACCAAGAAGGTAATTAACGATTATGCCGGTACACTGAAATGGACGCTGGTAAAATCGGAAGACGGCAAATGGTTTGCTACGGATTTTGTAACCGTCAAGAGCAGCGAAGGCACACACACCGTTTCAAACTGATAACTGAGAACAGCCTGCATGAAATATGCAGGCTGTTTCAGCTTGTAGATAAAGTCACTTATTCTGCAATTTGTTCCTGTCAAAAGAGGTACGAAAGATTGATAATGGGGGAAGGAAAACTCTTGTTTTCCTTCCCCCAAGCCCCCATCTTTAGCGCTTTTTTCACGCAATAGGGAGTTTCGCTGCCTGCGGGCAGCGACCAGAGGCTCCGCCTCTGGACTCCGCGACCTT
>JAFWVK010000102.1 GCA_017518255.1 Oscillospiraceae bacterium | reverse complement strand
ATCAGCTGCAAAGAGCTGGAATATGTCTCCGTCGGAGGTAAAACATCCGAAATCGGCACCTCCGCCTTTGATAATTGTATGAGCCTGAAAACTGTGATTCTGCCGAAGCACATGAAAACAATCAGTGAGTCTGCGTTCTCTGGATGCCGTTCTCTGGAGCGCATCAAGCTGCCGTACGGTGTGCAGGAAATCGGAGATAACGCCTTCTGGTGCTGCTACGGTCTTTCCGATATCGAGATTCCGAAGACCATCCGGTCAATCGGACACCATGCCTTCGGCTATACGGGCTTCAAGACCTTTGAACTGCGTTCGGCGTACCGGTTCGATCAAATCGGTACCCTGTTCTATAAGTGTCCGAATCTGACCTGCGTCAATTTCGAGAACGTATCTGCGACGCGGCTGTCCGGCACGTTTGAGGACTGTGCCGCATTGGAGGAGATCGTGTTCCCTGCCGATCTGCAGACTATCGGCGCAAAAACCTTTTACGGGTGCGCTTCACTGCACGAGCTGATCATTCCGGACGGTGTTGCGACATTGGAGGAAGGTGCCGTGAAGGGGTGCACCGGCATTGAAACACTGATTCTGCCGGATTCGGTGCAGGAGATTGGGCCGGAAGCCGCGGCCTACTGTTCTAATCTGAAGAAACTCGTTCTCCCGACGCATCTGTATAAAATTGGTTCCGGTGCATTTGCGCAATGCACACAGCTGGAGGATATTCAGCTTCCGGTCGATCTTGAGGTTATCCAAAGCGCCGCATTCAAGGGCTGTGCTGTGAAGCAGCTTGACCTTCCGGATACTCTCACCACTATTGAAAGCATGGCATTTTCCGGATGCAGAAGGCTTTTGCTGGATCAGCTCCCGCCAAATGTCCGTGAAATCGGCAGCGAAGCCTTCCGGGACTGCAAGTTCAAATTTCACCCCCAGGCGCTGATTCTGCCGATGTCGCTGGAAAAGCTGAGCCTGTCTGCATTCTACGGGACAATGGAGCACTATTTCGATGTGCTGAATCCTGATTTGGAATTTGTGGAGCCGACTGCTTCCGATCAGAAGCTCTTCGACGAAGTTGTGTCTTTGCTTCAGCTTCGCGGCTATCCGGGCAGTACCGCGCAGGAATTTGCGGAAAATCCGGATCACCCCTGCACCTTCATCAGCTTCACGGAGTCGGATTCACTCGCTAGCTGACAGTCAAATCTGATGCAATCGCCCCCGCAGACCATATGCTGCGGGGGCGATTATCGGCATCACAAATCCGCTTTTAGCGAAAAGCCGGCAGCTGCCTGACCGCAGAGAAAGAAAATGTTGATATACCAATTATCTCTTTAATATTTAACGCGAATATGATATAATAGAGACATGAAAAAAGAATTGCGTGCAAATGCACGAAAAGCAGACGCGGAAACGCAGTATGAAATCAGAAAAGCAATCATTCGGATGCTGAAAAATGGCATGACAGGCAAGGAAATTGCAAAACAACTGGACGTGAGCGAAGGGCACGTCTCCAATGTCAAAAAGGCATATGAAACGAATGGTATT
>JAFWVK010000101.1 GCA_017518255.1 Oscillospiraceae bacterium | reverse complement strand
GCTAACAGGATATTTCGCTGCCTGCGGGCAGCGACCAGAGGGCGCCGCCCTCTGGACACCCGCAAGCCTTTGAAAAGGCTTGAGCGAAACTTTTAAGATGCGCAGAACGAGTTCCCCGACAAACTGAAGCGGGGAGGAAACAACATTCCTCCCCGCTTTTTTATTTTGTTCTGCCGGCTCAAATTGTCTGCAGAATGCCCGCGAGATATCTCAGCAGCGTCGTCAGGTCATCAGTCTTAACCGTGCCGTCACCGGTCACATCCGCATTCTGCTTGCCCTGATCCGTCGCGCCGCAGGAAGTATCCTCAGCCGCAACACGCGCCAGGAGCACCGCATCCAGAACATCGACTGTTCCGTTGCAGTCTGTATCGCCGCGCAGCAAAGCATCGTGCGAACTGACAGTCGATTCTGTGGTCTCTGTGACGGTTGTCGTGGTCTCCGTCAGCGTTGTGGTTGTTTCGGTAGTGGTTGTAATCGTTGTTGTAGTTGTAGTGGTCGTTGTGGTTGTCTCGGAATGCTGGGGCTCCTCGGTAAATACCGTGCAGACCTTCGAGGTTGCTTTCCAGCCGTTCTGACCGTTGATAACGACTTCGCCCCAGTTGGAAGACAGCGTTCCGCGTGCATTTGCACTGCTCATATCCAGATATTCCACGGGACTTCCGTTTCCGTACCAGCTCCATGCCAGCCATCCGGTTGCGGTTTCCTGTGCATAGGACATGATATATTCTTCTTTTACATCGCCGTCGGAATGGGTATATCCGAATTCGCCGATTACAAGGCAGAGTTCACGGGTGATCATGCTGTCGATTGTGGTTTTGATTTTACTTTCCGAACCGCCGGCAGTTCCGTACATATGCACGGAAAACATGGTATTATGCTCCGGATCAGCCGCAAGCACGGCAGCGCCGCCGTTGATAACCGTCGAAGCAGACTGTCCCCAGCCGCCTGCGTCGCACATAATGCAGTGTGTCAGTCCGGCATTGCGGATGATTTTCACCGCATCAATATATGCACTTTGCCATGCGGAATCGTTCGCACTGCCCTGCCACTCGTTGGCGATGTTGATGATAACGGTATCCTCATGACCTTTCAGAGCGGAAGCAATGTCGTTTGCAAAATATTTTGCAGCAGTCAGAAGCGAATCGGCATCGTCCTTGCCGGTTGCATCATGAACCTCAAAGACGGCAACCAGCTTATTTTTCTCGCAGAGTTCAATCAGGTTGGCGATTTCACCGCTGCTGTTTTTGGTGTACTGCTGACCGTCGCCGAGCACAATGCGGATGCAGTTTGCACCGTAGCCGGCGATTTCTTTGAAGGCATCCGCGGTCAGGCCGTCCCAGCTGTACCATGTATATGCATAGTTCGTGCCGCGCATGACAAACGGGTTGCGGTTTGCATCGCGGAGCACGGAACCGTCCACATAGAAACCGTCCTTTGCCGTTACTTCGGAAGAACCGCTGCCGCCGAGCTTCAGATCGGAGACTGTCACAGAGCCGCTGACAACCGCGCCCTCCGCAGCAGGCATCACCATCATATTGATGCGGTGAACCTGATAGAGATCACTGATTTTCGTTGTGCTGCCGTCAAAGCTCCATTCCTCGGATTTCAGGTAATAGGTCAGATCGGCAGACTTTCCCGCGCCGATCTGCGCGCCGTTCGCACACTGGTACCAGTCCCAGTTTGCACCGGTTCCGAGTGCAATTTCAAACCGGATATCGGAGGCGCTTTCATTCGTCAGTGTGAAGGAAAGCTGCGTATAACCCGACCAGTCCCATCCGGTCGCGTCCTGCGTGCAGAAGCCTGCAACACGTTTATCCTGATCGGCATTGGAAAACGTAACCTTTGTCTGATTGCCGCTGTTTGTTACGGAATCGGTTCCCTCGTGATAGCCCTCTGTCTTCTCCCAGCTGTAGCCGCCGGCGCCGTCCGCAGCGGATGCGGTCAGGCTGCACGTACATGTGAGCGTGCCCAGTGCAAGCGCCATAGCCGTCAGAGATGCACAGATCCTTCGGTTGCGCAGTTTCATAATAATCCTCCCCCTCAAATCAAAAAAGCAGATAACTTCGGCGGGAATACGGTACAGAATCTCCCGCTCTGCTTTCATTATACCAATCATCTCAGGCATTGTCAAACGGTTTTTGGAAAATTCGACGAAAAAACGGCTGTGTATTCCTTCCATAAAGTGACTATTGACAATATGCACAAGCAAAAAGGAGTATTTTGCGATTAAACAAACGGTATTGCCTCTGAATTTGCGTGAAGTGCGTCTTTTTTTTACTGTTTTCCGTCATTTCACACAAAGAGCGGGAGAATGCGGAGTGAAACCTGCGGCCAGAGGACGCTGCCATCCGAACACCCGCCAACTTTTGAAGAAAGTTAACGTCAGCAAGCTGCCGCAATCAAAACTTTTATAATACGCAGAACGAGTTTCTCTACAAACTGAAACCGGAGAGAAAACATCTCTCCGGTCAGTCTGTCGAGAAACCTCGATAGGATTATCATTGAAGTTTTTGATCGACCTTTTTTCAAAAAGGTCGCGGAGTCCAGAGGCGGAGCCTCTGGTCGCTGCCCGCAGGCAGCGAAACTCCCTATTGCGTGAAAAAAGCGCT
>JAFWVK010000100.1 GCA_017518255.1 Oscillospiraceae bacterium | reverse complement strand
TATCACCGACCCGGATCAGGAACTGCGCTATGAGGATCTTGTTATTAACCGCAGCGAGCTGCTGGATTTTATCACCGACAACCTGATGCCGTATCTCTGCGAGAATTACAACATCGACTGCGGGAATTCCACGCTGTACGGTCATTCGGACGGAGGCGTATTCACACACTATGCACTGTTCAATTCAGATCAGTACGAGAATCAGCCCTTCGGACATTACATCATCGGCAGCCCTGCACTGTGGGGGCTAAAGCATTATAATGAATATGAAGGCATCAGCAATGACATATATATGAATGATTACAACTATTTTGTCAGAAACGAAACGCTGAGCAAAACCGTATTCCTGTGTGCAGGTTCGCAGGAAGATCCCGATTATGCCGACAATTATCGTGAGGGAGATGATACAACGCTGGAAGGAACTGCAAAGCTGAAAGAGCGTCTTGAGTCACATAATGCAGAGCTGACCTACAAGCTGTATGAATCCCATCACTATCAGTACATTCCCGAAATGCTGATTGAATATCTGAAAGAAACGTATCCGTGTTAATTGAAGATTAAATTCTGATTTAACTGAACAGGAAAAAATACGATGCCCCGAAGAGCTTTAAAACGCTTCGGGGCAAAACTTTTATATGGGTATCCGTCATATCAGGCGGTTCCGTTTATGATTCTCAGACCTCAATCAGTTCGGATTCCTTTTTTTTCGCCTTTTCGGCAGCTTCGCGGGCAGCCTTGCAGCCGTCCCACGGCTTATTCCTGAACAGCTTGTTGCAGATCAGGAGACCGATGAACGCATACAGCAAGCCGAAGAAGATACCGCCGAGGATATCGGTCGGGTAATGCACATAGAGGTACATCCGCGAAAATGCGACCAGTGCGGCAAGAATCAGCGCAGGAATGCCCCATTTCCGCTTCCACATGCAGATGGATGTTGCTGCTGCAAAGGATGCCTGCGTATGTCCGGAGGGGAAACAGTAGTCATTCGGCGCCTTGACCAGAAGCTTAATCAGCGTTCTGCCGGTTTCCAGCGTATCGGTTGTGGAATTGTGTGTCCGGTAATACTGCATGGAGCCGTTTTTCTCAAAATACCCGATTCTCGCGAGCGGGTTGAAATTATTGATCCAGAACGGTCTCTGCCTCGCAATCACATTTTTCAGAATCAGATTTCCGCCGATGACGCAGAACAGCAGCGCCAGAGCGGAAACATGCGCATATTTTCTTGTGCGCTTCGGAATAAAGAGCAGGAGTGTCACACAAATCCAGAAAATGCCTCCGTCACCGAATTTGGTAATCAATGCCATCAGCTTGTCCATAAAGCCGCTGCGCATATGATCCTGAATCCAGTTCAGGAAGCGGAATTCCCAATCACTATACATCTTTTAACGTCCTTTCTGAGATATTGCTCTCATTATAACACATAATGCAGAAAAACGCAATGGGTACAAGGAAAAAGTTTTTTCCGGAATGACGATTCGGAACCATCACGGAGCCGCGCACGGCGCGGTTATAGCACATAATGCAGAAAAACGCAATGGGTAAATCCAAAAAACGTATGGTAAACATTACGGAAGCAGATTGTGTGCCAAGCCGTCCGACGGATTTTATCAGCGGTTTCCTATATTTGCATCCGGAACAGCCAGATCAGGAGCAGAACACCCGGCAGTCCTGCGACAGCAGCAACCGCAAGGTGAAATACGGTCAGCGGAAGCGCAAGCCCCCACTGTTCTCCGAACACATGCAGGAGCAGAAGCCCCGCAATGCCGCTGCCTGTCCCGAACAGGAAAGCGAGAAGACGGTGCTTTTTTCTGCGCACGTATTCACGCAGCATATAAACCGCCGCACAGATGCCGTATACGGCTGGGAAATGCCTCGGCTCTGTCAGAAATTGCAGGATTGTCCGCACCATTCCGTCCATCACCCGTCACAGTAAGATATAGACCAGCGCCAGCAGCAGCTTGCTGTCGGCACGATCCTGATACAGCAGCCAGATCAGGCCGAGCAGCAGCAGGGTCTCGCTGTCTGAATGCCGCAGCCGTTCTGTCAGAAACTGAAGCGATATCCCCGACGGATTCCTGGCGTGCATATCAGGCGCAGACTCCGGCAGAGGCGGCGGGGCAGGCAAGGGCGGGACGGGATGCTCCTGCTTGCAGGTATCCTGCTTATTTCCGGTGCTGCATGTATTTCTGCGCATCCACCACATCGGTCCGCTGTTTTCCACGCCCTTCGCCTCCCTGTATTACTGTTCGCCGAAGAAATCCTGCAAAAGTCCGTTTTCCCGCAGGACACCCGCTGCATGATACAGCCGCAGCATCCGCACAGCCTTGTCTGCACGCTTGGCGCGTTCAGCAGAAAGATGCGGTTTCAGGGCTGTCAGCAGCTGCACGCTGTCATCCTGCTGCATCCGGCTCAGTGCCTGACCGACAGCCATCAGCTTTGTCAGATCGACCGGAGGCGCGGCGGATTCCTCCGGCATCGGCTCAGTCCGCTGCCCTGCCGGCTCTGCCTCTGAATCCGGCTGCCGAAGCATCGCCGCAAGCTCCGAAAGATTCCGCAGACTCTCCGGATCGGACAGCAGTGACTGCAATTTTTGTGTCAGATCATCCATCTTGCCGGCGGTCACCCTTTGAGCTTTTGGTAAAGTGCCTTCGCCTGCCGGCTGTTCATCATGCGGTTCAGTTTTTTCGGATCGGAGAGTACCTGCTGAAATGCCGCGGCCTCCTGCGGTTTCAGCCCCGCAAGCGCTTTGTCAAATTTCCCTTCCTGAAGCTCCTTTTGCAGCGTATCTGCCGGAATGCCGAGCTTTCCGCTCACTGCCTGTAAAAGTGCCTGAAGCTGCGGACTGTTCTCTTGCTGATTCATAAAAATACCTCCCTCATGCTGTTGCACCGCTCTTGATTTTCCCTATATCATATGATATAACCGCGCAGTGCGCGGAGCCGTGACAGCCGCCATATGATTCCCGGTGAATCTTTTTCTCCCGCGCCCCATTGCTTTCTTCTTCATAATATGATATAATACAGAATAATAGAACCCGTGGGAACCGCAGGTTCCCGGAAAGAGGCTTCTGATGCAAATTCTGGTTTTATCCGATACCCACGGCGCATTCCGTGTACTCCGGCACCTGATGGTTACTCATCCGGATGCGGAGACGGTGATTCACTGCGGTGACGGTGAACGCGAAATCGCACAGTACCGGAACGAATTCCCGGAGGATGCAGAGCGGCTCTTCTGTGTCCGTGGAAACTGTGATTTCAGCTTTCCGGCACCGGAGATGCTTGCAAAGCAGCTGCCCTTTGGTCACAAGCTTCTTGCAGTTCACGGCCACCGGTATCTTTACGGGGATTTTCTGAACAATCTTGCAGCACTCGGCAAACAGAACGGTGCGGACATTGTGCTGTTCGGACACACGCACACCCGAACTGACTGCACGGTAAACGGCGTGCATCTGTTCAATCCGGGCAGCGCTGCGAAACCGCGGGACGGTCTTCCTCCGGCATTCGGGCTGATTGATGTCTTTGAAAGCGGTGTGCTCTTTTCGCACGGAAACGCAAGGCTTCCGGTTTTATGATATGCATCTGCACCTGAAAGCGTGCAGAAACCGAATGATTCCTGCACGATTTTCCAGCGTCATGCTCTGCCGCATTTGTGGTAATTTCAACGGCAGAAACCATATGTGTGCTGTTTTATCGAATTAAAAACCACGTTCGTGGTATAATTCTACAGCATTGTATAATCGAACGGATAACGGAGGGCAGAGCAGTACCGGCGCCTGACTGAGAAGAATAAAGGCAAGCTGGAGCTGTACCTGGAACAGCTTCTGCATCAGCAGGAGGACCGACCTGTGGAATTGTCATATTCTTTTTCAATTTTTGCGGGACGGTGCAGCAGCCCGATGCGCAGCAGAAACTGCTCCCGGAGGCGAATCCGTCTGTGCGAGATCCGCGCAGGCTCCGGCTCTCTGCGGTTGACTCCGACAGCGCCTCCGCACATTGCAAACAGACAAACTGCCGGCAGAATCACCGGAAATCCCCCTGTGCCCAGCAGCAGCCGGACAAAAATATACCAGAAAGCAGTCAGCAGCGCACCGGCTGCCATTCCCCAGAGCAGCCCGAAATGCCGGTTTCGCTTTCCGACCCGGAATCCTGCGCAAAAACCGCCGCAAAGCAGCGGAATGCCGGCACAGACCCGGTATACGGATGCGGAAACATCCGGTACCGTCAGCAGGCAGGCTGCTGCCAGCATCCCGGCAGCAGAAACCGGTATGCCGCAGAACAACACACCGCACAGTAATTGACGCATCATGGCACACCCCCTCAGAAAACAGTATGCAGCATCTCCCGGAAACAGACCGTTCCGACATGTCTCGTCAGCATTCGACAAAATCTGTTAATTTTTTCAGAAATATACTGACCGAATATGATTGACTGTCTATCATCTCTCTGATATAATGAATCCGGGCTTGAATCATATCAAATCCGAGAGAAAAAACGATGTTAGGAGACAAGATGTATGAAAAAGCAACTTCGCATTTTAATCGGGGACACCGGCGGCAGTTTTGCTGTCGCTATGGCAAGCGCATTTTGCAGAGAGGGTGACTGGGCAGTCGTCCGGCAGCAGACAGAACCGGAGCTGACGGAAGCAATCCGGAAAGAGCATCCGGATCTGCTGATTCTGGACGGCTGTATGATTCCGCTGAATCCGATTGCATTTGTCAGACAGCTGCGGGAAACCTCTGATCTGACTGTTATGGCTTTGATTCACCGGCAAAACAGCTTTCTGGAGAAAGAACTGACTGAGTTAGGCGTGCTTTGCCGCAGATTTCCGGAAAATCCGACGGAACTGCGCCGGGAAATCCGGAAGCACTTCGGTACGGCAGCTTTCTCCGGCACGAGAATTGACCTGACCGGGATGGAGATCCGTCTGACCCGCCTGCTTCAGTCTGTCGGAGTTCCTTTTAATTTGCAGGGATTTCATTTTCTCCGCTGTGCCATCCGCCATGCAATGAGCGAACCATATTGCAGCGGCTGCATGATGAACCGTATTTACCCGGCGGTTGCCGAAGACATGAACAGTACGCCTGCCCGTGTTGAGCGCTCAATCCGTCATGCCATCACACATGCATGGGAGACTGTGCAGCCGGAAAACATGCCGTATCCGTTCCGGATTCACAATCACCGCATGACCAATTCAGAGTTCATTGCACTTGCAGTGGAATACATGAGATCGGGGATTGCAGAACAAATTTGCGGCTAATATATACGATAACCGGAGAGATGTTTTCTCTCCGGTCAGCTTGTAGATAAAGTCACTTATTCTGAAATTTGTTCCTGTCAAGAGAGGCACGAAAGATTGATAATGGGGGAAGGAAAACTCTTGTTTTCCTTCCCCCAAGCCCCCATCTTTAGCGCTTTTTTCACGCAATAGGGAGTTTCGCTGCCTGCGGGCAGCGACCAGAGGCTCCGCCTCTGGACTCCGCGACCTT
>JAFWVK010000099.1 GCA_017518255.1 Oscillospiraceae bacterium | reverse complement strand
GATACCGTTGCCTTATCCGGAATTTCATCGAAAGAGACCTCTCTGCCGGAATGCAGATCTTTCAGGGTATAGAAGCCGTTTTCATCCTTATCGAAGGAAAACTGCTTTTCGATTTCCTTGCACTTGGCGACAAATTCCTCACGGACGATACGAACCGCGTCCTGATGCTTCACATCATGCAGGCAATACTGATCTCCGGACTTCGTCTCAACGAACACCGCAGGAAGATCATGGGCTTTCAGCATTGCTGTCAGGTGGGGGACTTCCCACGGCTGCACCTTGAAATTGCCGAGCGTTTCCGGCTGCAAGGCGATCTTCTCCTTGACACACTCCGTGCAGATCTGCTTGAAGATCGGCAGATCTCCGCTGCGGACATTCGCATAGAGGCTGTTCTTGCCTTTCGTATTGGAGAAAGCAACGGGAATGCCATACTTCTTCGCGGTTCGGGCGATTGCTTTCCGGTCCTCCTGCGAAAAGCCGTGCTGTGAGACGGACAGTGCTTCGCCGGTCTCTCTGGCATTCTCGGCAAGATCTTTCAGCGAAACTTCTCCGGGCTTGATACCTGTCAGGTTCGTTGCGGTGACATTCGGCGGCTTGGTCTTTTCCGGCACAGCGCTGCCTTTCGATGCCTTGATTTGCGCCTTTGCGCGGGCGCGGTCATGCTCCATGCCGAGCAGCTCGCGGAACAGTCTGCCAACCGAATCCAACACAGACTTAAATGCGGAGAGCGCCGCTTCTGCTGCCTTTTCGGATACCTGCATCGAAACGGCGGTCACATCTTCGCTCATGTTCATTGGCTTGTCCCTCCTTCAAATGGGCATAAAAATAGCCCGCTATTATATAGTAGAAAGGCTTCACACTTCATAATAACGGGCTTGAAAAAGAATATTCAGTTGTCAAGGTACAATTACCGGCAAGAATCTGATCTGATTGCGGGCAACTTTTTGCCGATAGCTGTATACATTTTTCGCTGATCTGGCATATTACAGCGTTTCCGGATATTGACATATCGGCGGCGGTGCTGTATAATCATAATAACAAAAATCGAAAGTCAGGGGGTGTGTGCTGTGGCTGAATCTTTTTACAACATTGAGATTATATCCTTTCTGAAAGCAAGAAATTTTGAGCATTTTGTTTTCAGAGACGGCTGTGCGTATATCTACTCTCATGAAGCAGATGAAATCATCATTGAATCAACTGATAATGATATTTCACCAGAAATTGCAAACCGGCTCATTACTGTGCTCGAGTATCTGGATGAATTCATCGAAGATGCTTATAACTGGATCAGAACTTTGGACTTAAACAACGATGAATTATTTTACGGAAAAAAATGGTTTCCTCAAGAACTTGACAAAGTATTTGAAGTTTTCGGAATCAATATCGGAAATACGGGATTGGAAAATGAGCCCAACAAAAAATATGAAAAATACTGTCGAGAAGAAAATCATAAAAAAGTCACAGAAGGCTTTTCAATCACATTCGTGACGAATTATCAAACTGCCGGATATTATCCCTTACTTTTTACCGTGAAGTTTGATTATGAGGATTTGTGCTCATATGCAATTGAAGCATCGGTGTGGTAAATTCTGATTGTGAGAATGGTGCACCATCAGCCTTCCTTCGTCTCGACCTCTTTATCCAGTTCCGCATACGGAATCTGCTGTCCGTTACGAACTACATACACGCCTTCGGCATTCCCGGTGTCTTTAACACAGCGGCGGAGAATGACGGAGGCGTTTTTCAATCTCCGTCATTCTGCAGATTTTCAAGGGGAAAGAACAACTTTTCCGTCTCGTCTGCCTTCACAACGGTCAGCACCAGAAGCTGGGGCTCATGCCGGTTGTAGGTGATGAGCGGCGCACACTCGTCATCGACCAACACACCGCAAACCTGCGGCAGCATATCCTCGGTCAGAATGAACACGGATTCGTCCATCGGCGCATCCTCATCATAATTGTCGGGCTCAAACACGCCGGGAATCTCATACGGGTTGAAATCCGGGCAGCTGTCGATGTAGCGCTGAAGGCTGTTTGCCTCCACGAAATACTTGTTGTTCGCATCCTTGAGCACATGGAACGGGCGGCCGCTCCAAAAGGCTCTCTTGCAGATCTCGTTCATAAAGGGAAGGCTGTAGCCGAGCTTGCTTGCGGCTGCATACATGGAAAGGAGCGTCAAAGTCATCTGTTTCATAGTAATCATCCTCCTGAAAGATATGGATTTTCATTTTCGTGTGCGAAATTTGGCTGAAATCGCACACGACACCGAGTAGGTTCGATCTAAATTCTTGTTTACATTGGCATCACCCCCAGCAACAGGGCATAGAAAAAGCCCGGTTTTTCTTGGTCGAAAAATCGGGCATACGGATACTATTTAGTTGTTAGTAGAGCTAATTCCCTTACGCAAATTCCCATGTAGTTTGAGGGTTAGTGTATGCTGGGTGTGGGAACTATTTTGTGGGAACTTGCGTGGGAACTTGGGCTGAAAATGGACTCAAAATAGAGATTTTTGGTTCAAATAACAGAATCACGATTCATGCGGGATACGCTGAAAACAACGCAACAACTTGAAATTCACATAGATAGGTCGTTTTGAGAAATGATTGTCGGGCGGGCACTGCCTGCCGTTCCCTCTATGCAATGGATGAGAACTATCTCTTTGTCATGCTTGGCTCGAACAGTCTTTTTGGGCTGCTCGACCGCAAGTCCGGCGAAATGTCCTATATCAAGCTAATCAATGAACAGGCCGAAACTCAGAATGGTGCACAGGATGCAGACCCTCAGACCGGAGAAGCCAACATTTTCGGCGGTCAGGGCAATATCCGCATCATGCATCCGTATACGCATTGTGGCCCGTTTCTGCGGGATGACAGACGCTATTACTACGGCCTGTACTGTGTTGGAACATTCAGCGCATCCGCTGATGATACGGACAGCAGCATCAGCAGGACGGAAGGAGACTATTCCGTTCTGACCGACGGTGAAAGACTCTATACCGTACACGGCGCGAAGGTCTATACACTGGATGAAGACTGAACCGAAACATTGTTCTATAAGATGCCGGGCGTTTGGGTCTATCACTCTGATTCAGCCCATTCCGGTGATCTGCTCCCGCTGAAACAGGACACTCATGTCGTCTGTATCTCGACTGTCAAAGCATGACAATAAGTGAAGCCGCCCGGAAGGGCGGCTTCTTTATGCTTGACCGTATTTTCAAACGGATCATATGTGAGCGCTGACGCTCAAAAACTATTATTGGGTAATAAAGCTGCTCTCGTCGCGTTCGTTGGTGCTTGTTGTGATGACATCTTCTGTGCTGAACTCAACGATCTCCATTTCCGGAGCGATGTATTTTTCCTTATTCATAGTCGTTTACCTCTCATTCAGAATACGCATTTGCAGCTTCAGCGTACAGATACAGCGCACGGCAGACGTTCAGCAGATTATCGTCTTCCGAGCCGCCGTTCAGGGCATTATAGCAATAGGTCATCACGTTGTATGTCACAGAGTATCCATCCTCGAATTTCACGGTGAAGTCGTCTTCCAGCTCGTCTGCACGGATGCCTCTGATGCGGGCGATGACATATTTTTTGGTGGAATCGGTTTCAACGGTTTTGTCCTTGCAGTTGAACGCGCAGTCAGCGGAAAGCCCGGTGAAATACAGCGAGAGCGTTGTCTCGGATTTCAGCGAGAGCGTTGCGCCCGCAAAGGTCACGCCTTCGGGCAGGGTATTGTTCTCATCGTTATACCGGAACGTATCGGGAATATCTACCGCGTCGGGGAGCTTGTCATTATTATCAAGCGAAGCATTTGCCGGAGTACTGCCGACACCGAAATAGAACTGAGAAGCCGCGCCGTAATTGAGCATTGCCTTGACCAGCGGCGCTGCCTGTGCGTATGCTCCCGCTTCTTCGGTGTGCGAGAGCAGATACTCGGCGTATTCCTTGACGGAATAGGTGTGAGCAGTTCCGGTCTTGTCGCCGTCAACGATCTGTGCGGTGATCTCGGAAGCCATATCCTTTGCGCTGATGCCGCAGCGGAACTTGTAGTAGGTCTTTCCGTCGATCTCGATCTTATTGCTCTCGTCCTCGGTCACGTTCTTCACGAACAGTTCAAGCTCCGAGGCCTCGTCGCCGTCCGGGATCGTGAACACCATTTTTGCGGTGTCGCTTTCAAGAAGCGCATCCGGCAGCGAAACGTAGAAGTTCACGCCGATGCTGCCGTTGAGCGTCAGGGAGTGGCCGTAGAGATGCACGCCGAGCCCCATATCCACAAGGTCGCCCTTGAATGTGACGTTTACACTTCCGCCGAACTTATCGGAATATTTAGTGTAATACTTCTTAGGAACGTGGCAGACAGTTGTACCGTCTTTTTTGAAAGCGTTACCGCCATCGTCATCCCAGCTCAGGGAATCAGGGTCTGCATAACAGTAGACATTTGCTAATTCTGAGCAGGCATAGAACGCTTCACCCGCGATGAATCTCACGCCTGCCGGGATCTCTATGGATGTCAGACTTTGGCAGGAACTAAACGCCCAGGCGCCGATGCTTGTCAGGCTTGCCGGCAGGTCAACGGATTCTAGCTTCCCGCAGTTATAGAACGCATAATCACCGATGCTTGTCAGGTTTGCCGGCAGGTCAACGGATTCCAGATTCATGCAGTTATAGAACGCAGATTCACTGATGCTTGTCAGGCTTGCCGGCAGGTCAACGGATGTCAGATTATTGCAACCATTGAATGCGTATTTGCCGACTGAAGTGATACCGTTTTCTATTACAACAGAGGTCATCCCGTAGGAATACCACGGCAAACTACTTGTGTTTTCCTGATAATCATACATATCCCCTGTGCCTGAGATCGTCAGCGTGCCTGTTGTGAGGTCAAGCTTCCATGTTGCATTTTCTCCGCATTTGCCTGCGGGGCAGAAAGTGACGTTTACGGGAGTGTCGCTATTGGGGCCGAACTTCGAAAAATAACCACTGTAATGCTCCGCGGAAACATAGCAGACAGTTGAGCCATCATATATGAAATCGTCAAAGCTTGCTCCATCCCAGTTCAGGGAATCAGGGTCTGCATAACAGTAGACATTTGCTAATTTTATGCAGTAACAGAATGCACTCTGACCGATGCTTGTAACGCCTGCCGGGATCGTAATGGTTGTAAGGTTCACGCAGTTATTGAACGCACTGCTGCCTATGCTTGTCACGCTGTCCGGAATATTGACGGTTTTCAGTGCGATGCAAAAGTTGAACGTATTATTGCTTATGCTTGTAATGCTGCCATGGATCGTAACGGATGTAAGATTCCTGCACCTACTGAACGCACCCTCGTCCATGCTTGTCACGCTGTTCGGGATCGTGAGAGATGTGATACTCTGGCAGTAAGCGAACGCACTGTTGCCGATGACTGTCACGCTGCTCGGGATCGTGACGGATTCAAGACCTTTGCAGCCATAGAACGCATTGATTCCCAGGCTTGTCACGCTGTCCGGGATGCTGACCGATGCCATATTTTCGCAGTGATCGAACGCATTTTTGCCGATCGAAGTGATACCTTGCCCGATTTCAACGGAGGTGATATCGTTCATATAGTCAGCCCACGGCTGGCTAAAATATGAATAATCCGCCATCGCGCCTGTGCCGGTGATCGTCAGCCGTTTGGTTGTGCTGTTATACGCCCATGTTGCATTGGCTCCGCATTGAGTGTTATCCGCGGCGCTTGCGGTGATAGACGTTCTCTCAAACATCTGCGCCAGCGGCAGTGCCGGCATATTGCCTGCCGTAATCAGCAAAGCAAGCAGTCCGGACGCTGTCTTTTTCCAAAATCTGTCTTTCATCAAAAACCTCCTTGCTCCTGTCAAGCGCCTCCCGCAGGTCAAACCGATCGCATGAAGCGCGCTTTTATATCCTTTGTAATATTAGGCTGAAACGCCTGAAATTCCATACTGTCATTTACCACATATCCACCGTTATGTCAATACGGACAAGGGATATGAGGCGAACAAAATAAAAAGAACTGCTCTGCTTTTCCGCCGGAATATCTATTGCCTTTTTCCGCGGATTGTGTTATACTGAACATAATATCCTGCACGCAGTGAGCAGATTCTCGCATATCTCGATACACATTACAACAGTACAGAGCAGCATGAATGAAAGGAAACTGCTATGCACGAAATCACTCAGAATGATGAACAAACCCGCGTCATACTCGTCGGAATCGACACGGGCAGATATGATGCACAAATCTCTATTGATGAGCTTGCCGAGCTTGCGGATACCGCAGGCTGTACGGTAGTGCGGACAGTGGTGCAGTCCCGCCCCGCTCCGGAAGCATCCACCTGTATCGGCAGCGGTAAGCTGGCAGAAATCAAAGAACTGATTGAACCGCTTGAAATTGAAATGCTGATTTTTGATACTGAGCTGACGGGTATGCAAATGCGCAATATTGCTGACATAACCGATTGCAAGGTGATAGACCGCACCATGCTGATTCTGGATATTTTTGCAGGACGTGCGCGTTCTGCCGAGGGCAAGGTGCAGGTTGCGCTGGCACAGTACCGTTACCGGCTCACGCGGCTGACCGGATCCGGAACGGCGCTCTCACGCCTCGGCGGCGGCATCGGCACGCGCGGCCCCGGCGAAACCAAACTTGAAACCGACCGCCGGCACATCCGTGCCCGCATTGCATCGCTTGAGCGCGAACTCCGCGAACTGGAAAAGCATCGGAAATATCTCGGAAGCCGCCGAAAAAAAGACGGTATTCTTACGGCAGCAATTGTCGGCTATACGAATGCAGGCAAATCGACATTATTCAATCTGCTGACGGATGCCGGTGTGCTCAGCGAAGACAGGCTGTTCGCAACGCTTGACGTCACGGCAAGGGCGCTGGAGCTGCCTGACGGCCGTTCCGTACTGCTTCTGGATACGGTCGGACTGATTCGCAGGCTGCCGCATCATCTGGTTGAGGCATTCCGCTCGACGCTGGAAGAAACGGCACAGGCTGACCTCATCCTGCATGTACTGGATGCCTCTGAGCACGATATCCGCGAACGGATGCAGATTACACAGGATTTGCTCAATGAACTCGGATGCATGGAGATTCCACAGCTTCATGTCCTGAACAAAGCGGATCTGGTACCGGAACTGACACAGACAAATGATACCGATACAGTTTGGATCAGCGCAAAAAACGGCACCGGCACGGATGCGCTGCTGCAAGCCATAGCAGCAAAACTGCCGCAGACAGCAAAGCGGATGCGGCTTTGCATTCCGTATTCGGACGGCAGCTTTTTGCAGATGCTGCGGCAGGAGGGACAGCTTTTTTCGGAGACATTCACAGAACATGGCACTCTGGTTGAGATCATGGTCGATGTCCGCAGACAGAAGCAGGCAGCACAGTATGAAGTCAGAGCGGACGAAGACAGCATCCGAACGGATTGAATGATCTGTTCCGTTCGAATCAGGCGGAAGCTTCGGCTTCAGCAACGTCAGCTCAATTGCATTCAGTTCTCCGTTATTACGTTTTCGAAGAAATGTCAGATATCATGCAACATCGCTAAAAATCATAATGAAATCCGGCAGTCTGCGGGAAAGACATTTCGACTGAGGATTCATTTTTTTACGAAGAAAAATGATTGAGTCTGGAATGAAAACGGTTGATTTTTTCCAAATCGTAGGTCAGATTTCATTTCTGTGTACAAAAAAATAGAAAAAAGCCGGAATATTACAATTATTTTTCAAAGGCAACCAATCCGACCGTGGATTTTGAAAAAAAGACGGTGTTTTACTTGCTGGCAGTATTATGCAGTATTATTTTGTGCGAAGCCGGAAAAGAATCAAAATCGCTGAACACTACATACATTTCCCTCTATTATTGTGACAACGATGCCAAGGAGATTTGCTGGGCGGCGACCACACACTGAAAATACTGGCACAAGATATTCGATTCTATATGAGGTTGGAATCTGTAAAGGAACGGTACATCGGGAGCTGAAAAACAACATGGATGATCAGAAGGGTAGATGGTTGCTATGTTTAATCAGTACATATGGCAGTTATATCTCAATGCAGGCGGCAATAAGATCGTAAAATGCTTTGAAGACAACTTATCAAACGAATTTACCGCCGAATATGTTTCATTCATAAAAGACCTGCATCGGGAATATCAGTTGTCGGCTTCAATACTTGATGATGAAACGGAACAGCTTCGGAATCTAGTTGATTTTTTCCGGAACGGAAATCGCTTTTGTGATGATGAAGATTTTTCCGCAGAAGAAGCGATGACTGTTTTATATATGGCATTGAGTGAAAACGAATCGGTTGATGCCAAAGAAACCTTTTCCATTTTCACGTATTCTCTTGCAAATTGCAGTACAATGCTAGCAGTATCACTCCCTGAATTGTTTGTTCCCTATTATTTCAAATGGAATTTCAATGTGCTGCAAGTCATTGCTGATACATTTGGGATTGAATTGCCGGAGATTCCTAAAAAATCTGATTACGAAGGCAGATTCTATTACTATATGGTTATCTGTAATGCATTGCAGACATTCCGCACCCAGAATGCGCTTTCTCCTTATGAACTCTGCGCATTTCTATACGATTTTGCCCCTAAATATATCGGGGGTGTATCAAGTTACTTGGTCGCTGATTTACCAGAGCCACGCGGTGCATTTTTTGTCGGCAGCGCCAAGGATGACTTGTTTTATTCAGATAAACCCGATACAGTAACTCCTTGGCAATGTAACCCCGATACCAGAGCCGGTGATATGATTCTCATGTATCTCCGTTCACCGGTCAGTGCTGTCGATTCTGTATGGAGAAGCTGCTCTGTCGGTTTTATTGATCCTTTTTTCTATTATTATCGCTGCACCTATATCGGCAATCCGAAAAGGTTGAAATCGGTTCCGATTGACAGATTGCGCGATGACAAAATCACCGGCAAAATGCCCATTGTAAAAAAGAATATGCAGGGCATCAATGGAATCGAACTAAAGCCCTCTGAGTATAACCGCATACTGCAAATGGGACGCAGTAAAGCGCCAAAGTTGGAGAGCTTTGCTGCTTCTGAGGGTGAGTACAGCACAGAAAAGGAAGTTGAAGAGCACATCATTAAACCGCTTCTGAAACAACTTGGCTATTCTGATCGGGATTATGTCCAGCAACTATATCTGGAAATCGGAAATCACAATCATGCTCTGATACCGGATTTTGTCCTGCTCCCACAGAAGTTCGGATTCCGCCAAAGTGCTTTTGCCATTGTTGAAGCCAAATGCTCAATTACATCGCAGATGGAACTAACCGCAGCACTTTCCCAGGTCCGCAGCTATGCAAAGCTGCTTGGTGCGAGATATGCTGCAATTATTTCTCAGGAAAAGATATGGATTTTCTCAGCAAGAGATGATTTTGCAGAGGAGATACTATCATTTCCGGTTACGAACATTCAAGCTGATGCATTGAATGAAATCCAAAAGCTTATAGGGAATCGTTAATAAAGCAAAACTTATAGTAATAAACAGATGCCCGGCAGTCGCCGGGCATTTAATTTTTATCATCATCAAAGTTGCTAATATATTCCGCTCTCAACTTGCATAAAGGCAGGCACGGGATCCGGATAGTTGCCAGCCCTCTCCATAACCATGTTCGTCAAAGCTCTTTTGGAGATACTGGCCGGATCGCTGTCTGGGCGTATCCAATCCTTCAGGTCTTCTTTTCCGAGTATCAGCGGCATCCGGTCATGAATAGCTCGGACAGGAGCAACAGATTCTCTTGTCAGCACAGCAAACATTGGTACTTGGCAAGAACATTCACCGCTGCCATAAGCGCCATTTGCGCGTCATCGGCGGAAATGCCAATCCGTCCCTCCGCACGTTGAAACGACTTGCTGCCGCTATGGGCAAAACCCTGAGAATTGAATTTCTGTAATAGTTGATTGCCGCCCAAATACAAGATGCCCTGCCGTTCATGGAATAGCAGGGCATAACGTTTTTGATGTGTGTATTTCTTTTACCGTTGACGTTTTATTACTGGTCGGAACAATTATATCACATTTTCTGCACAAGTCTTTGTTTTGTCAACAGTGCCGTTTTGTTATACCCCTGATCCGGTATCTCAATGGAAATGATGCGTGTACGGAATAACTTTGTCCTGTACGTGTTTTTTAAAAGGAGAAAATCGAATGAAACACAAATTGCTTGCCGTGAATTGTGCAGCCTGCTTGGCATTTTCAGGAGCTTTTTGCATCACTGCCCAAATCAATGTGAATGCAACAGACGAGACTGTTGCACCACAGGAAGAAAGCATTGTACTGCCGGAACCGGCTGAGGAACAGGTGAGCGAACCTGATATCAATACGCTTCAGGAGAATTTCGCATTGATTCCTGCCGAACATGTCAGACTAGCAGCATCGAATTCGATCGCCGCTGACAAATCTGTCTTGAACGGCGATATGAACGGTGACGGAGAGGTAAACGAAGCGGATGCTGATGCAATTGCTGAAACAACATACGAAAAATGCCCGCAGCGCGTTGATGTTCCGCTGGTACTCTTGCCGCAGCTCTTCGTCACCGGCTTCCTTTGCGGCAATAGCGGTGTCTTTCTCACGCCGAACCTGTGTCTCGATGTTCCGCATCATCTGGCTTGCTCAAAAAATTAACGTATTATTGCAGATTTGTGAATTCACCGCTGATTATACAAATTGTAAATGCCAGGTAAGAAGTTAGAGTTGCCCCCTGATCGGGGACAGCTCCGGCTCCGTTATTATGAAGAACGCAATCAGATCATCGGTTTCCTGCCGCCGAACAGGAACTCCATAGCGAGCTGGTTGCTGCCGATCATTTGCAGCATGCTTCCGGCCTCCATGCGAAGTGCGTTTTCCGGCTGGTATGCGCTGTTTTCAATTGCGCAGGCGCAGTTGGAAATGACATGGATTTCCGGCGACTGCTGCTCGGATGCGGATTGCAGGAACGCCGCCTCGAACAGCAGGGAGCCTCTTGCAACATGGTAGCTGCTGCTGATCATCACAACAGAATCTACCTGCGGGTAATCCTGACGCAGAATGTTGTAGGAGTTGGCTGCGTTTTCAGCCGTGTTCTTCGCCTGGTTTTCGATAATCAGTCTGTCTGCATCAAGGCCGTGTGCGAGCATCCATTCACCCATCTGACCGGCTTCGGTGACATCGGGGTTGTTCTTGGCTGTGCCGCCGCCGCTGCAAATTACGTATGCGTTCGGATACTGCTCTGCACAGGCAAGTGCGGTTTCTAGACGTGCAATCAGTTCATCCTGCATGGTGCCGTCGGCATTCAGCTGGTAGCCAAGCACAGTCAGTGCCATGGAGTTGTCCTCCGGCAGGTTTTCCGGCAGAATGTCGATATTCACGGTCAGGTCGGTATCGACGTAATGCCAATATTCCATGATGTCCGTCCAGAGTGCGCCCTGTCTGCTGTCTGCGCTGTGCAGTTCGTGCAGCAGTGTCTGCACTGCTTCGTCTGCCTGTGCGCCCTGTGTGCCGTAAGTAGTGATGATGTCTTCGATCATCTGCTGCTCTATGCGTGCGGCTGCCTCATTGCTCTCTATAACTGCTGCTGCCGCCGGGCTGAATGCTGTCATCAGGGATGCTGCTGTGAGAGCGGCTGCGAAGATGCGCTTCATAATCTGCTTTTTCATGGTATTTACCTCCGTTATTTGTGTTCGTTATTTGTGTTTCGTTTTCGGGAATTTTCTGTTCCCTTTCTGTGATTTTATCTTAGCATATCTTTGGGGAGATTACAATATGCAATGTTCCCGCAGTTTGTTGCATAAGGGACATCCGTGCTGCAAAGCGTCGCTTTGTTTACATTGCGTTGTAAAATTGTTGCCAAACATCTTGCAAAAACGCTGCACATATGATTTAATAGCACTGAGTCTCCGGAAACTGACGAAATGCATGATTTCGCAGCACAGTTGGAGGAAGGCGGCTGGGGCGGATGATTACTTCGATCGAAAAGATAAAGGAAATCAAGACGGGACCGTCAGTCTGAACCTGAGCAGACCTGACCTCCCGTTAGGCAGGTTCTATCGTCGGCAGATGGTCAATTTGATGAGTCCGGAACAACAATTTGAGTCTATCAGAAGTGATGTGAAAAGTCAGGCACATATGCGGTACAGGTCGGGATCTGATATAGAACAGAAAGACCGTCTCGTTTTGAGACGGTCTTTTTGTGATTTATATATACCTGAATCCGTGAAATCCAGCCCTATTTTCGGGCAACAAAAAAGAGAACAATTCTTACAGCTCAAAACGGCTGCATAGATGTTCTCCAGCGGTCAGATATTCAATTCTTACACCCCACAGGGCGCAGAAACCTCAGCCCTTATTGGGGCTGTTTCAAAAATGGATTATGCTGAAACTATGTGCCAGCTATTGCATTCAAAACGTCAAGGAAGTTGAGCCTCCACGCATTACTTCGCCCAAGTGACATGATTACTCGTCCTGCGTGTTTAGTCAAATGTCCTGCTAATCGTATCAGGTTATCAATGACAGTACGGATTCGGCGGCGTTTTACAGGACGCTTCGTTTTAGGCGCACTGCCGGTCCTGACAGAGTAATAGCCGATGATACGAAGAATATTGAATGCAAGGATAGTTAAGTCAAGTACGAGAGCGTTCGTTTTGAATTTTCCGGAAGGAAGGCGTTCTACGTCCATATCGGTCTTGATCTCGCTGTGGTACTGCTTACATTCTCCGTGCGCGTGATAGGATGCAATAATGTCTGCATCAGACCAACCGAGATTTGTCCACCACATATTCAGTTCAATCTCCGGCATAAGCAGAACCTGTCCGTATTTGTCAATGGTGCGCTGATTTCAGATGTTCAGAATTGATATATCTGTTTGCTTTTTGCATGGTGAGTCAAATGGGGAATCAAAAAGACAAATATAACAGCAGTTGAGATGTTTTTATTCTGTGTTTTGCATCATGAACCGTTCGGTGTTCCGATCAAGCTCCGAGAGCATTTTCACGATAAATTCCTTCGATTCCTGAAAGTCCGCGTATACCCAGCGTTCAATCACCGCAATGCAGGCACTGGAACGGTAACAGGTCTGATATGCAAGCCGGCTGCTGTTCAGTGCCGTATTCTGCTTCTCGGACGCCACCAGCCGAAATATGCCCTCAATCAGTTTACCGAACTTTTTTTGTAGCTGACCGGTGCTGTTTGGTGAGAAAATCAGCCGGAACACGGTTCGATTCTCGTCAATATATGCAATCAGATGCTCAAAAAACGAATCCGTCGGCTGTGATTCCAGATTCAGCATCAGCCCGCTGATCTGCAAAAGCACGTTCTGCTCGATTTTGTCATAAAGGTCATAAACATCAAGATAATGCTTGTAAAACGTCACGCGGTTGACATCGGCTTTTTCGGCAATTTCCTGCACGGTCACCTTGTGCAGGGGCTTTTGTATCAACAACTCGGAAAGTGCGTCGCACAGTGCCTTTCTGGTCTTGAGCGTGCGTCGATCCGGTGCTTTTTCGCTCACGGCAGTCATCCTTTCTCTGTATGATTCTTACAACGCTACATTTGCTCTTCACTTGGCATATCCATATTATAACATATCCTTCTTGCTTTTGCAAGATGTTCGGCAACAATTTTACAACGCAATGTAAACAAAGCGACGCTTTGCAGCACGGATGTCCCTTATGCAACAAACTGCGGGAACATTGCATATTGTAATCTCTGCAAAGATATGATAAGATAAAATCACAGGAAGAGAACGGAAGCTTCCCGAAAACGAAACACCAAAAACGGAGGTAAATACCATGAAAAAGCAGATTATGAAGCGCATCTTCGCAGCAGTCCTCGCAGCAGCAACGCTGATGACTGCATCCATCCCGGCGGCGGCTGCATCGGTAAACACTAATGGGACTCCCATTTATTATGTTCAGCGGTCTTGGGACGCAGCGAACAAGAAGGTCGTTTCGGAAACAAAACCTTGTACCGACTATGAGCTGCTGCACAGCACCAGCTCGAGCTGGTATACCATCGGTCAGGAAAACGAAACGACCTGGTATGTCGCAAAGGGCAATATCACGATGAACGGCACGACGCTCACTGTCCGCGGCAATGTCAACATCATTCTCTGCAACGATGCGAATGTCAAGATCCTTGACGGCATCGAGGTAAAGACCGGCTATTCTCTGTCGATCTACGGGCAGGAGGGCGACAACGGCTTCCTTTATGCGAAAAACAACGACCAGGATGCAGGTATCGGATGCGGCCCGAACAGCGGCGTAGGCGATATTACGATCCACGGCGGCAAAGTGGAAGCGCACGGCGGAAAATACGCGGCAGGCATCGGCAGCGGCGACGAAAGACAGATGGGCAGCCACATTACGATCTACGGCGGCGATATCCAAGCCTTCGGCGGCAAATACGGCGCAGGCATCGGCAGCGGCGATGAGACCTCCGGCGATAACGGCTATATTGACATCTACGGCGGCAATGTCTTTGCCAAGGGCGGCGATGAGGGCGCAGGCATCGGCGGCGGCAATGAAGGAAACGGACGCCATATCACAATCTGGGGCGGCAAAATCGAAGCGATCGGCAGTTCCAAAGAGGCAGCAGGTATCGGCGGCGGCGATGACGGCGGCGGCGGATATATCACGATCAACGGCGGTGAAGTTACCGCATGGGCTTTTTCGTATGGCCCTGCGATCGGCGGTGATACCAACTGCGGCACGATCACGATCAACGGCGGAGAAATCTACGCCTTTGGCGGCCTGGGTGCCGGAATCGGCGGAGCCTATGTCGAAAACCTGGTAAAAGGTTCGATCACCATTAACGGTGGAAAAGTGTATGCTTCCAGCACGAATTCTACCGGTATCGGAGCCGGCGCCGGTACTTCCAGCGGCGGAGACTGCGATATCCCGATCACCATCAACGGCGGAAATGTTACGGCGTACGGAACAGGAGGTTCTGCCGGCATCGGCGCCGGCAATGCCGGAAATCTGAATGGTCAGATCACGATCGCCGGCGGATATGTTGAGGCATCTGCCAATAAAGGCGGCGGAGCCGGTATCGGATCCGGCGCTGAAGACTCCGGCGTCTTCAAAATCGGCGGAGAAGTCACGAAAAAGATCAAAATCACCGGCGGAACAGTGATTGCTTCCGCATCGCCGAAAGGCAATGCACAGGCAATCGGACGCGGCTGCAACGGTGACTCCGCAGGCACAGAGCTCTATGCGAATGCAAAGGTCACTGCAGGTTCGAATGCCGGCAATGCTACAGTGAAGAAAGACGATGAACGCCTGTCCGGTCTGACACAGTACTATGCAAAAATCGAACCGCGGTAACATCCCACTATAACAGAGAAGAGCCGGGAGTGATCCCGGCTCTGGCCGTTTATCGGTAACGGCAGCTGTACCTGACTTTACGGTACTTTGCAACGCTTACTGGGTTTTGAGAAAAACCAGTTGTCTTCTGATTTTCTTTGCCGCTTTCGCTCTGAGCGCGCAAATCAGCAAATGCTCTGCGTCCTGTATATAAACAGAGTTTCATTTCCGATTAAATAAAAAATACCTGAATCCGTGACGCTGATACGTGTCGGGAACAGCTAATAACCACTTCTGGAACAGTACCACATCGGATACACTAAAAACACCATCAGCATTCACATCGCCCATTATTGTAGTATAATTATCAGCGGTGTCAGTTGCGTATGGTTCATTTCAAGATTTGGAAATAACGGTGTGGCATTTTACGAGTTATGAATCACCTTCATAATCATAAGCTTTATAATAGTTTAGATTATGAATAATACGATCTTATTTCATCAGCAGAGAATTCACCAGTTTTTGATCCATTTTCTGCATAAATGCTTTGCAGCGGATTAAGGATAGACGAATACTCTGATCCATCTGCACGATACAAAGCAAATACATATTTTGCTCCGATAGAAAGCACTGGTGCGCCTTCCATAACAGGGATTCTATTGCTGCCTAATAGTGCTGTCTGTTCCTGTTCAAAGCCAGAGGTAATTCCGCCTTCAATTCTCAGCTTCACAGTAGTCGGTGTTCCTTCGTACACTTCCTCTGCTTCGATTTCGTAGACTGTGCATAACATCGCCCATCGTGTATCATCATCATCTTTGAATGGCTGCATGGTCATCATGTTCAGCATCTCAAAGGATACATTGGTAACTCTTCCGCTGAAAACCTGATTGGCTTTGTTTGCTAAGTCGGATATATTATGATAATACGGATAATCACGAGAAAACACTTCATATTGAATATAATCCGTTTGCTGGTGCGGCGGCTCTGTCTGACTATTTCCTTGACTGTTATCAATCGTAGTCTGCTGTGTAACTTGTGTGGTACGCTGAACAGGCGAAGTAGTTTGCTGAACCGGCGGATTGGTTTGCACAGTATCGGATTCTGTTGCTCTGTGTGAATCATCATTTGAGATCGCGGATGTTTCCGATGTAGAAGCACTCTTATGATCCGTCACAGGCGTATCTGCTACAACAGAATTATCATTCGTTCTGCTGCTGCCGTTCACACTCTCGCTGCTTTCCGTCACATGAGAAGCAGTTGTATCTGCGATTGTTGTCTGACGATTTGTTACGGAGTCGTTGCTTTTGTCTCTGCTATTCTCGTTATTTTCTGATTGCTTGTCGGCGGCGGCTTCATTGTCAGCGGACAGCATCATATCGGCAGTTGCAGACTCTTCGGTATTGCTGATAAGGTCGTTATTGTGAAAGTTCAATGCCCCGCTTTTCCACAAGCCAACTCCGACAACTGCTGCCGCACACACAGGTGTTACCGAAGCAGCGACTTTTGTAATCTTAGCTCTTTTTGCTCTTTGATCGGCTTCATACTCATCCATCCGACGGTGTAAATCTCTAAGCATTTCTTCACGTTGTTTCATAATCAATACCCTCCATTTCAAGTTGTGATCTCAGTGACTTCTTAGCTCGATATAAAATGGATTCTGTACTGCGGACACTTTTCTTCATGACCTTTGCGGCTTCTTTATTGCTCAATCCCTCAAAGTATATGAGCCATAACACTTGCTGATATTCAGGCTGTAGTTTGCGCATAGCCCGATGAACGGCAATACGCTGTTCCTTTTTGATATAAGCATCCTCAACAGCTTCTTCATCGCTGATAAGCTCCGGTGCATTCTCGATCGGAACAGTAGAGTATCTTGTATTCTTTTTGAGGTAATTGAGTGCAATATTTCTGCCTATCGTGTAGAGCCATGTCTTAAAGGAACACTTTTCTTTGAATTTCGGCTTCTTCGTGCCGATCAAAAAGAATGTTTCCTCAGTAAGCTCCTCCGCTGTCCAGATGTTTCCGACTATACTTGTCAAGTATAGCATCAGACCGTCGCTGTATTCCAAAACGATTTCATCGAAACCAGATACGTCACCATTGTCACGGAAACGGCGGTAGCTACTTGCACCGTTATCCATCGACAAGCTCCTTTCTGAAAGCCTTATCATGTGCTTCCACTTATTAGACAACAAAATGAAGAAAACTACGCGCGATATTTTGAAAAAGCAAGGAGCGTCTTGCAAAGATCAAGCCTTTGCTGGACGAGCTTTTTACGCGGCTTGAAACGGTACAGGTCAGCGGAAAGAGTGCACTTGCGAAAGCAGTGCGGTATGCGCTGCATGAAAAGCCGTT
>JAFWVK010000098.1 GCA_017518255.1 Oscillospiraceae bacterium | reverse complement strand
CGCAGCGAACGGATCGGCGCACTCTGAACCAGCCGCACACGGAACTGATATTCGCTGCTTTCAATCAGCAGCTTCATCCGGTTTTGTCCGGCAATCTGCCGCACAATAGAAAGCCCGAGTCCCGTCCCCATGCGGTTGCTGCGCGCTTTGTCGCCCTTGACAAACGCTTCACTGAGCCGCTGCGGATCGGCGACCGCTTCCTCTGCAATATCGTTGACAATGCTGAGCGTATGATTTTCGCCTGTTACAGTGATGCTGCCGCCCTCCGGCGTATATTTGAACGCATTATCCAGCAGGTTCCGGATTGCCTGCGTCAGCATTTCCGGATTTGCTTTCACGGTACAGCTTCCGGAAACAGACGCTTTCAGACCGCGGGCGTCCAGCTCCTTCTGCATGGCGGCAAGCAGCATCTTTGCCGTCTCTGTCAGATCGAGCTTTCTGCGCTTTGGCTTTCCGCCTTTTTCCAGTTCGGAAAGCTCCAGCACATTGCTGATGATATCATCCATATACTGCGAATTTTCGTAGATCGCCTGCGCGTAGTGCTGCTTTTTCTCCGGCTGTACATCATTGACCAGATTCTCAGAATAACTTGAGACTGCCATGAGCGGTGATTTCAGATCATGCGCGAGCGAAGCAGTCAGATTGCGGCGATATTCGTCCATCTCATAGCGGTGCCTGAATCTGAGATATCCGATGACCGACCAGATCAGTGCGAGCACTGCTGCCCCAAGCAGGATCTGAATCCCGATGGCGATGATGTACGGCAGATAATCGTGCAGCCATTCGCAGTGTGCAAAGTAGAAGATATAGTATGTTCTGCCCTCTATTTCGATCGGAAGGAGATCGTGTGTGTAGAAAGGCTCCGGGTTACGACCGGAAAACGGATGATCATCATACTGCTCATCGGCGATTTGCAGCGCTGTTTCCGCAAAACCACGATAGATGCTCTGAAGCTGCTCTTCCGGAGAAAGAATATTGTCAAAAAGTGACTGATAATCATATCCATCCGGCGCATCCGGATCATCCTCTGCATCCCCATAGAGTTCTTCAATCTCCTGCTTTTGCTCCTCGTAATAGGCATCGCGCTTTTTTCCGGTCTGATCCGCGATGATCTCCTGATATTTCAGGATATCCTGTCGGATTTCATCGGGTTTTATACGTGCATCAAATATCGCTGCGAGCTCCTGCATTGCTTTGCCGGATTCACAGTCAGCCGGAAAACCATGCGTCGTCATGGCGACTAACGTCGGCTCCGTTATGCTGTTCAAATCCACGTCATATACACGTTCGTACCCGTCCGCAGAAGCAGAATATTTGAAGTTCTTTATGATCTCCAGTCCGTCAGTTTGATCCGTACCGCAGACGATGGTTTTTTCGACATCCTCGTAACCGTTTGTCCAGCAGTATTCCAGTCTGCGGACGGTGTCGCCGTCGGTATAGATCACCAGCGGCTCTATTAGACTCCAGTTCCGGCTCAGCAGTTTGCTCAACGCATCAGAATGCACTTGTTCAGCAAATAAATCTGCAAAGTACTGTGCCGAGAGCAGAGGATATTGTGCTCTGGCCTCATTGCGCTGCATAGCGGCGATCTGACCGGACAATTCCGGATCGGCTGTTATCAGACAGGAGTCGCTTTTTTCATTTTCACCGTTTGGTTTCCGGATGACAAACGTGACTTTGCTTCCGGAAATATAGTATTCCAGATTTTCGGGATCAATCAGCATCGCGGACAGGTCGCTGTAAGGTGAGACCGTTCCTGTCTCATAAGCCAGATAATTGGTCATCTGCGTGATCAGCTCCTGCGGTCCCTGCTCAGCCATGATCTTGTCAGCCTTGCACGTTTTTTCGCCGGAATAATACGTTGTATAGCTGTTAATTCTGTTTGAAAAGAATTCCGAAGTATTGCTTCTATAATTCTTTTTGTCGCGATGATAGTACCAGAACAGCAGGACGGAGCCTCCGACTGCGGCGGCAGCAGTGCAGATCAGAAGTCTGCGAAGGAAAAAACTGTGAAGACGCTTGTTCTTCGGCAGTTTTACACGGTTTTTCTCAGATGCTTTTGTTTTCATGTCGATCCTCCGTTGTTCATTCGGTCAGCTGATATCCCTTTGTGAAGACAGTGCGGATCTGCCTGCCTGCATTGCCGAGCGCATGCCGCAGCTTTTTGATGTGATTATCGACCACGCGGTCGGTGCCGAAATAATCGGTGCCCCAGACGCGGTCGAGCAGCTGATCGCGGGTCAGGACCTGTGCTTTGTTCTCAAGCAGACAGCGCAGCAGCTCATATTCCTTCGGGGCAAGCACGACCGGATCGCCGTCCGCAGTCACAGCCATTGTGACGAGATCCATCCGGATTCCGCCGCAGCTCAGCTCGTGCTTACAGACAGTTCCGTTTGCGCGCCGGAGCATGGTCTGCACCTTT
>JAFWVK010000012.1 GCA_017518255.1 Oscillospiraceae bacterium | reverse complement strand
CGCTTTTTTGATGCAAACAGGACGTTTCGCCGTCTGCGGACGGCGACCAGAGGGCGCCGCCCTCTGGACACCCGCAAGCCTTTGAAAAGGCTTGACCGAAACTTTTATAATCCGCAGAGCGGGTTTCCCGACAAGCTGAGCTGCGCAGCCGGATGACTGCGCAGCTTTTTTCAGAAAGGCTTGGGTTATTGCGGAATTTCGGTCAGCGTTCCCATAAACACAGGGAGATTCGTCTCGGTATCCAGAATCATATACAGGAACGGGCGGTTCAGGAAGACATGTTTGGTATCTTCGGCAGCGGCACAGCTGTTAACCTCAACAGCGGTAACAGCAGCAGCTTTTGTGCCGTTGGTATCGACTGCGATATGAGTTTTATGCAGAACCTTTCCGAGGCAGAGATTGCCGTCCGGTGCGGTTCCGATGCGGCTCAGGTCGGCATTGTCCGTAAATGCCTGCTGCATCCCCATTGCTTTCAGAGAATCAGACATTTCCGTATCGAAATCATAGCTGAACTGCGGCAGACCCGTACTGACAGAGCAGATTTCCGGATGATTCAGGGTATGCTGAAGAGATTCGGGTGTCAGTCCGGCGATGTAATCCTGAACAGACATTCCTTTCTCCGGCAGCAGTGCTGCAAATGCATATTTTCCGTCTGCATAGGGCTTGACGAATCCGGCTGCATGGTCATCGGAGAGATAGGTGAATTCATCGGAAAGCATCATCTTTGCTTTTTGCGTACTGCCGTCCACTGCCTGAAATTCGTATTCAGCCGGCTCCTCTCTGTAAGGCGATTCCCATTTTGCATCAAAGAGAACCGCGTTAATCAGATACATCACGCTGTCGCCCGAAATTTCGTTCAGCAGCTTCGGAATCATTTTGTCGGTGTGATCGCTGCACCACCGGTTAATGTGATTTACCGTCTCCTGATTGAACGGCTCCTTGTAAACATTGGCGCCGTAATAATTCTTGTTGGTTTGCAGGAAATCCTGTTTCACTTCTATTGCGTTCTTATCATCACGGAACCAGATCGAATTGGCATTGAGCAGTTTGCATTGATTGGTATTCGGCTGGCTTTCCCTCTGACTGAGCAGATATTTGTTCAGTTCTTCGATCGGAATGCCGCCGAGAGCCTGCTCCATTTGTGTCAGTGTTTCCCCGTTTGCGCCGTTCGCAGCCATTGCGAGCGCCTGCATGACGGAATACGGAGAAATCAGAACATTCCCCTGATTTTCCTGAACAGTCTTTTGCATCAGATTCAGCGCAAATGCGGTCTGTGCGGCGCGGAATGATTCATCCGTGACCGTTCCGGAAACCTGCTGCGGCTGAATCTGATCGGTCAGATCAACTGCCTGTGCGGTTTTTCCGCCGCTGTTTTTTCCGCATGATGCAAGCGGCACACACGATACGGCTGCAAGAAGCAGTGCCGTTTTTCTGATTTTACTGATTTTCATAATATTCCTCTCCTGTCTGCTTGACTTTGCCGTCAGCTGAGTACTTCGCGCAGTTCATATGCGCAGCCGCCGACAATCTTTTCCTGTTCGGGGAATGTGCCTTCAACCTTGATATTGACGGTAGGCAGATTGATGATGACGCCGTACCGTTCCGGTTTGCTTTCTGTCTGTGCCTGCGGATCGTCTTTCAGGGAAGAAAGTGTCACATACAGAACATTACCGGTTTCTATTTCTGTATAAACCCATGTGTTTTCGTCAAAAACCGTTTTTTCGGAGTATGTTCCCGCACAGTACAGACCGTGTGCGGAGATTCCGCCGGAATCTTTTGTCATCCGGAAGTAGTGTATCTGTGCGGTTCCGTTTTCGGATTCCGTTCCGCTGCTGACGGTCAGCGGAAGCTCTGTGATTCCGTAATAGCGGAACAGCTCCTCGTCTGTCATCTCCCGGAACACGGCACCTTTGATTTTTTCTATCCTTTGGATATATTTTTCCTTGTCAGGCTCCAGATCCGTATGCCGGATGCTTCCTGCATTTTCCGAGCTGTCCGCATAGCTGTCCGCATAACTGTCCGCATTGTTTTCTGCTGCCTCGGCATACGATTCCTCTGCCGGAGCCGCACTGCTGACAGCCATATCAGCTGTGTTCATTCCGGTGTTTTTGCTGCTGTCGAGCATTTTTCCTCTGCCCTTCATATACAGAACGGTTCCGAGACCGGCAGCCAGCAGAAGACAGAAGGTGCTGCCTGCAACTGCCAGTTTTTGCTTTCTCTGTTTCCGGAAGGCAGTACTTCTGCGCATGACTTCCGCCATAAAATCTTCATTCGACTGTCTCATAAGCGCTGCGCACCCTCCTCTCCGATGATGTTCCGAAGCGACTGTTTCGCACGGTAAAGCAGATTGTCAACCTGCTTTTTGGATTTTTTCATAATCCGTGCGGTGTCTTCATAGGAACGATCTTCAAAATATACCAGATGTACTGCAATCTGCTGTTCCGGGGGAAGCTTTGCAATCGCTTCGTGCAGCATACGCGCACGCTCACCCTGCAAAACCTCCTCCTCCAGGTCATGCTCATCACTGAGCCAGCCCTCCGCATCCTCAAGCGGTACGGCAGTCCGCCGCTTCATTTTCCGCAGATAATCCAGCGAACGGCTGCGTGCAAGTACAAACAGATATGTGCGGAAAGAGGTACCGGAGCGGTATTTATGCCTGTGAACGACCAGATCCATGAACACATCTGCGGCGATATCCTCTGCCGCGCAGAGGTCGCGGACATATCTTTGGATAAAAAATGTGACCGGATCACGGAATTCTGCTATGATCTCGGAAAATGCCGATTCGTCTCCGGCAAGATACCTGCGGTAACATTCTGCACCATGCTCCATAAAGAACTCCAATCCTCTGCCTGAAAGCTGCTTTCAACAATAATACGTCCGGGCAGATCATAATCCTTATTATTCGCAAAGATTCGTCATGTTGAACAAATAGATTCTACCGTATTTATAATAAATGTAGAATATCCGGTGTTTCCCTTGCATTCACAACTGAAATATGCTATAATCTGGATGAATTGAACCCTTCGGGATCCGGAACCCCTCTTTTTCGGGTCCCAATACCCTCTCATCCGTAAAACCGTCCTTTCTGGGCGGTTTTTTCCCTTTTTGTTCCTGTTCTATCATTATAAACCATTGCAGCCGAAAATGCAAGCGCTCAGGGAAAGAATTCTTTGTATAATCTCTTGACAGCGGTAAATGAATATGGTATAATATAGGCAAATTTATGAAAGGCAGTCTGCATTCAGATCATCATTCTCTCGCCGCGGCGCATTTTTTCTCCGCCGCCTTGGTACGATGGCTTCGTGCAGAATGCTTTTTTCTATTTTTTTCGCCTTGATCCGGGCTGCTTTCATCCGCCCGAATACAGAATAGATATAAGGATCGGTCTGGAGAACACTATGAATCTCGAAAAGCAAAAAAGAGCTCCGGTTTATGAAGCGCTGGAACGGCTTCGCCGGCAGCGTGTAGTTCCGTTTGACGTTCCCGGTCACAAGCGCGGCAGAGGAAATCCGGAGCTTGTCCGGCTGCTCGGAGAGCAGTGCGTCGGCATTGATGTCAATTCCATGAAACCGCTTGACAACCTCTGTCATCCGGTTTCTGTCATATTGGAAGCGGAAGACTTGGCGGCAGATGCCTTCGGCGCCGCTCATGCCTTCTTTATGGTCGGCGGCACAACCTCCGCCGTGCAGAGCATGATCTTATCTGCCTGCAAAGCCGGTCAGAAGCTGATTGTTCCCCGGAATGTCCACAAAAGCGTAATCAATGCGCTGGTGCTGTGCGGCGCCGTGCCGGTCTATGTCAATCCGGATGTCGAGCCGAGAATCGGAATTTCTCTGGGCATGGAGCTTTCACAGGTCGAACAGGCAATCCGCGAGAATCCCGATGCGGTCGCCGTTCTGGTCAACAACCCGACCTATTACGGCATCTGCTCGGATATCCGCGGAATCGTGAAAACTGCACATGAACACGGCATGATGGTTCTTGCGGACGAGGCACACGGAACGCATTTCTACTTCAACAGCGACCTGCCGGTTTCCGCAATGGAGGCGGGTGCCGATATGGCGGCTGTTTCCATGCACAAATCCGGCGGCAGCCTGACACAGAGCTCTCTGCTTCTGCTGAACAAAGGCGTCAATGAAGGCTATGTCCGGCAGATCATCAATCTGACGCAGACAACCAGTGCGTCCTATCTTCTGATTTCCAGTCTGGATATCTCCCGGCGGAATCTCGCGCTCCGCGGCAGCGAATCCTTTGCAAAGGTCATGCAGATTGCAGAGTATGCACGCAGCGAGATCAACGAAATCGGCGGATATTACGCATACAGTTCTGAGCTCTGCAACGGAACAAGCTGCATGGGCTACGATGTGACAAAGCTCTCGGTCTATACCCGTGACATCGGTCTTGCCGGCATTGAGGTTTATGATCTCCTGCGGGATGAATACGATATCCAGATCGAGTTCGGCGATATCGGCAATATCCTCGCGTATATCTCCATCGGCGACCGGATGCAGGATATCGAGCGTCTGGTCGGCGCACTCGCCGATATCAAGCGTCTCTATTCCTGCGATACGACCGGTATGCTCAGTCAGGAGTATATCCCGCCGAAGGTTGTCGCAACGCCGCAGGAGGCATTCTATGCCGACAAGGAAATGCTCCCGCTGGAGCAGACAGGCGGCAGAATCTGCTCGGAATTCGTCATGTGCTACCCGCCGGGTATCCCGATTCTGGCTCCCGGTGAGATTATCACGGAGGAAATCATCAATTATATCCGCTATGCCAAGGAAAAAGGCTGCTCCATGCAGGGTACCGAAGACCCGGCGATCGAACATCTCAACGTACTGAGATAAGGAGGGAGCAAATGATCGTCAACCAGTCAACACTCACGGAAAAGGACATTGATTATATCAACGCACTGCTGCGGAAGCAGCCGCGTGTCATTGTAATCCGGATCATCGCAGTCCTGCTCAGTCTGTTCTGGCTGTTCGCTGCGGGTCTGATCGCCTATTCGCAGATTCGGTATCACGACCGTTCCCTGTCAGACATGCTGCTTGCGGCAGCCTTTCTGATCTTTGGCGTTCTGGTGCTGCACCGCACGCTCTTTCTCAGGCAGACCTCGCGCCGCACTTCCCTGAAATACAAATCACTGTTTGCGCCGCGTACCTATACCATCGACGAAAACGGCATCGCCGCATATCATGCCTATGACGGCGCGGAATTCAACAACCGCTTTTCCTATGAGAAGGCTGTTTGCTTCTATCCGCGGGAGCATTCGGTCGTCATCCGGTTTAGCGGAGAAAAAAATCAGCAGATCTATATGTGCATACAGGACGGCGGCTACTCCGAGGGCAGCCGCGAAGAACTGCTTGCACTGCTCCGGCAAAAAGGTATTGAACAGAAATAAAGGAGGACGGATATGGAATTCTGGTTTTCCGAAATGCATACCGACAACGTGAAAGCGTCAATCCGCTGTGAAAAACAGCTTTACAGCGGACAAAGCGATTTTCAGAGAATTGATGTGTTCGATTCCGCGGAATTCGGCAGATTTCTTGTATCGAACGGCAGCGTCATCTTCTCGGAAAAAGATGAGTTCATCTATGACGAGATGATCGTGCATGTGCCGATGGCGGTACACCCGAACGTCAAATCCGTTCTGGTCATCGGCGGCGGCGACGGCGGCGTTGCGAGAGAGCTTTCGCACTACGAGGAAATCAAAACCATTGATGTTGTTGAGCCGGACGAGCTTTTCGTCGAGGTCTGCCGCGAATTTTTCCCGGACAACGCAAAAGGTCTCGATGACCCCCGCGTGACAATCTACAATCAGGACGGTCTGCGTGCGCTGCGCACCCGTCACGGCGAATACGACCTGATTATCAACGACGCAACCGATCCGTTCGGGCACACGGCCGGACTGTTTACAAAAGAATTTTACGGGCTTTGCTATAAAGCACTCAAGGATGACGGCATCATGGTCTATCAGCACGGCAGCCCGTTCTATGACGAGGACGAGGGCGCGTGTCAGGCGATGCACAAAAAGGCTTACCGCGTGTTCCCGATCTGCCGCGTCTATCAGGCGCATATCCCGACCTGTCCGGCAGGATACTGGCTCTTCGGGTTCGCGTCCAAGAAATATCACCCGCTGCGCGATTTCGATGCGAAACGCTGGAAAAAGCGGAATATCCAGACATGGTATTACACCACGAATCTGCACACCGGCGCTTTCATGCTGCCGAAGTATGTCGAGGATCTCATGGAGGACGCCGAAGAGCGGAAAAAATAATCACATAATTCAGCATTGCACGACAGCTTTCGCAGACAGCAAAGGAATCCCGCGACAGAAACAGTACGGCCAGAAAACAGGATACAGACTTTTTTAAGATGCTGAGGACTACGGTTTCCTCGGGCATTTCTATATCAGCCGGGACTATCCCGCAGGGCTTTACGATATATGCTTTGTGTCCGGCGGCAAGGTCTGCTATGTGGTGCAGATCAACCCGACGCCGATGCCGGAATAAACCGGTTTTGCCTGAACAGAACACTATCCGCTAAGCGGAAACATACAGGAGGTACACAACCATGAGCAGAGTTTTAATTATTGGCTGCGGCGGCGTCGCGTCCGTCGCGATTCAAAAGTGCTGTCAGAATGACGCAGTGTTCACCGAAATCTGCATTGCCAGCCGCACAGTCTCCAAGTGCAACGCACTGAAAGCAAAGATCGAAGGCGAGGGCAAGACGAAAACCGTCATCACAACCGCTGCGCTCGACGCGGACAGCAAGGATGCCGTTCTGGCGCTCATCCAATCGTACAAACCGATCGCCGTCCTGAACCTCGCACTCCCCTATCAGGATCTGACCATTATGCAGGCGTGTCTGGAGGGCGGCGTTCACTATATCGACACGGCAAACTATGAACCGGAGGACACCGATGATCCGGAATGGCGCAAAATCTATGAAAAGCGCTGCAAGGAGCTCGGCTTTACCGCGTATTTTGATTATTCATGGCAGTGGGCATATCAGGAACAGTTTGAAAAAGCGGGACTGACTGCGCTCTGCGGCTCCGGCTTCGATCCGGGCGTCACCTCCGTCTTTACCGCATATGCCCTCAAGCACTACTTCGATGAAATCCACTACATTGATATTCTGGACTGCAACGGCGGCGATCACGGCTATCCGTTTGCAACGAATTTCAACCCGGAGATCAATCTCCGCGAGGTATCCGCAAACGGCTCCTACTGGGAAAACGGTCACTGGGTCGAGACCGAGCCGATGGAGATTAAGCGCGTATACGATTTCCCGCAGGTCGGGCAAAAGGACATGTATCTGCTGCACCATGAGGAGATCGAATCCCTTGCAAAGAATATCCCCAATGTGAAGCGCATCCGCTTCTTTATGACCTTCGGTCAGAGCTACCTGACCCATATGAAGTGTCTGGAAAATGTCGGAATGCTCTCTACCACGCCGGTCAGTTTCAACGGAACAGAGATTGTGCCGATTCAGTTTTTGAAGGCACTGCTGCCCGATCCGGCATCGCTCGGTCCGAGAACCGTCGGAAAAACCAACATCGGCTGTATTTTCAAGGGCATCCGTGACGGCAAGGAGAAAACAATCTATATTTATAATGTCTGCGATCATCAGGAATGCTACAAGGAACTCGGCTCTCAGGCGATCTCCTACACAACCGGTGTTCCGGCAATGATCGGTGCGGCACTGGTCGCAAACGGCACATGGCGCAATCCGGGTGCGCGCACGATCGAGGAATTTGACCCGGATCCGTTCATGGAGATGCTGAATCAGTGGGGTCTGCCGTGGGTTGTCGATGAGAACCCGCAGGAGGTTGAATGATGCGGCGGCAGGATCTGCCGACTCCGTGCTATATTTTGGATGAACAAAAGCTCCGGAGCAATCTGGAGCTTTTGCATCAGACAGAAACGGAGACCGGTGCGCATATTCTGCTGGCACAGAAGGCATTTTCCTGTTTTGCCGTCTATCCGCTGATTGCGGAATATATCAGCGGAACAACCGCGAGCGGGCTCTATGAGGCACGGCTGGGAAAAGAAGAATTCCGCAGGGAGAATCATGTTTTCTCTCCTGCCTATGAACCCGCGGAGTTTGAAGAGCTGTGCAGCATCTGCGACCACATCAGTTTCAATTCGTTCCGTCAGCTTGAAAAATACCGTCCGGTGTGGGAAAAAGCGGGGGTCAGTGTCGGCATCCGCGTCAACCCCGAATGCTCCACGCAGGGCGATCATGTAATCTATGACCCCTGTGCGCCCGGCTCGCGGCTCGGCGTAACAAAGGCGAATTTCCGTCCGGATCTGCTGAACGGTGTCGAGGGCCTGCATTTTCACACGCTCTGCGAACAGAATGCCGATGACTTGATTACGACCTTTTCCGCTTTTGAGGAAAAATTCGGAGAATACCTCCCGCAGATGAAGTGGCTGAATCTGGGCGGCGGGCATCATATCACCCGCGCCGATTACGATCTGAATGCACTGAAAGAGCTGATTCTGCGCATCAGGAAGCAATACGGCACTGAGGTCTATCTGGAGCCGGGTGAAGCAATTGCCCTGAACGCGGGCTGGCTGGATACAACTGTCATGGATATTGTCGAAAACGGAATCTCTACGCTGATTCTGGATGCCTCCGCAGCCTGCCATATGCCGGATGTGCTGGAAATGCCCTATCGCCCGCCGCTGGAAGGCTCCGGCAAACCGGGTGAAAAGCCTTATGAATACCGCCTTTCCGCACGCACCTGCCTTGCCGGGGATATCATCGGCGATTACAGCTTTGACCGGGAAATTCAGATCGGCGACCGCCTGCACTTTGAAGATATGGCAATCTATTCCATGGTAAAAAACAACACGTTCAACGGAATGCCGCTGCCCGCAATCGCGATTCAGCATCCGGACGGAAACTGCGAAATCCTAAAAGAATTCGGCTATGCCGATTTCAAAAACAGGCTGTCATGAATACGGAGGGGAATTCTATGACAACACCGAACGCCGACGGATTCTATATGCCGGCTGAATTTGAACCACATCACGGCACAGTTCTGGTCTTTCCGGAGCGTCCCGGCTCATGGGGCACAGACCCCTCTGCGGCACAGGCTGCCTTTTCTGCAATCGCTGCACGGCTTTCCCGCTGCGAACAGGTCTATATGCTGGTCAATGACAGAACCGCAGCAGCCGCGGAACGGATGCTGCCGAAAACCGTGAAGCTGCTGCACATTGATACGGATGATGCATGGGCGCGCGATATTGCGCCGACCTTTGTACGGAATGCCGCAGGAGAAGTGCGCGGCATTTCATGGCAGTTCAATGCATGGGGCGGGGCATATGACGGACTGTATCCCGATTATGCAAACGATGATGCCGCCGCAGATGCAGTCTGCAAAGCCCTGAGCCTTCCCTGCTATGATGCACGTCCCTTTGTTCTTGAGGGCGGCGCAATTCACACGGACGGCGCCGGAACACTGCTTGTGACCGAAGCCTGTCTGCTCAGCAAGGGCAGAAATCCGGAGCTGACAAAGGAGCAGATTGAGAAGAAGCTTGCAGATTATCTCGGCATCCGGAAAATCATCTGGCTCCCGCACGGTATTTATCAGGACGAAACCAACGAGCATATTGACAATATCTGCGCATTTACCGCACCGGGCGAGGTTGTGCTGGCATGGTGCGAGGATCCCGGTGATCCGCAGTATGCCTTGTCCCAGGCAGATTACGATGTCCTTTCACGGGAAACCGATGCTGAGGGCAGACCGCTGCGCATTACAAAGCTGCCTGTTCCGCATACGCCCGTTTGCGTCACGGAAGCAGAATGCAGCGGATATCAATTTGCAGCCGGTGAAGCCGTCCGCACACCCGGAGAGCGTCTTGCAGCATCCTATGTCAATTTCTATTTCGGCAATGACTGCGTGCTCGTTCCGCAGTTCGGCGGAGCATACCGTGAAGATGATATCCGTGCCTGCGAAATTCTGAGCAGATGCGTCAGAAACCGCGAGATCGTTCCGGTTCCGGCAAGAGAAATTCTGCTCGGCGGCGGCAATATTCACTGCATTACGCAGCAGATTGTCCGATAAAAAAGGTATCGCACGTTTCGCAAGGAAAAACTGCTAAGAATCTCATTTCAAGCAAAAAAGGGTAAATACACACGTTTTATAATAAAACGGGCGCCGGGGACATTGTCCCCGGCATTAACAAACTGAGCCCCTGACATCAAGTCAGGGGCTCTCAGCTTGTAGATAAAGTCACTTATTCTGCAATTTGTTCCTGTCAGGAGCAGTACAAAAGATTGATAATGGGGGAAGGAAAACTCTTGTTTTCCTTCCCCCAAGCCCCCATCTTTAGCGCTTTTTTCACGCAATAGGG
>JAFWVK010000097.1 GCA_017518255.1 Oscillospiraceae bacterium | reverse complement strand
GTGGTATAAATAGCAATCCAAGGAATTTCAATCCACGCCCCCTGTGTAGGGGGCGACGGCGCGGGAGATCTGGACAGGACGGGAGCAGGGATTTCAATCCACGCCCCCTGTGTAGGGGGCGACGGGAATGTCTGGGGCTGTTTGGGTACAGTCTGGCATTTCAATCCACGCCCCCTGTGTAGGGGGCGACCGATCTTTGCAGCGGTCGTGCGTCTATTCTCTCGCATTTCAATCCACGCCCCCTGTGTAGGGGGCGACCGCGCGTACGCTGTGGTATAAATAGCAATCCAAGGAATTTCAATCCACGCCCCCTGTGTAGGGGGCGACACATAAATGCGTCGATTACGGTACAGACATTGACATTTCAATCCACGCCCCCTGTGTAGGGGGCGACTTTAACAAAAATAAAACCGCATTTCGGATTGTCTATTTCAATCCACGCCCCCTGTGTAGGGGGCGACCCCACTGTCATGAGCATAATATGCCCGTTATAAATTTCAATCCACGCCCCCTGTGTAGGGGGCGACGTTGTGGTTTCGCAGTCAAACCCGCTCCCGATCATATTTCAATCCACGCCCCCTGTGTAGGGGGCGACAAAAGTGTCTGCCGGATTTCTACCAGATTAAAATATTTCAATCCACGCCCCCTGTGTAGGGGGCGACGCGAACATATCAAACGCAACGAAAGAGAGTTCCGATAATTTCAATCCACGCCCCCTGTGTAGGGGGCGACTGCTGCTTCATCAGGTATAGTTCGTGCAGCAATAGAGATTTCAATCCACGCCCCCTGTGTAGGGGGCGACCCGTCAAGAATAGCAGTAGCAATACGAGTTGCCAATATTTCAATCCACGCCCCCTGTGTAGGGGGCGACGATTATCAATTCTTTCGTGATAATCCTTTTTATTTTATTTCAATCCACGCCCCCTGTGTAGGGGGCGACCTTTTTTGTACGTTCGATGAGATCAACCGAGCCATTTCAATCCACGCCCCCTGTGTAGGGGGCGACGGATGTGTTATTATGGCAAAAACAAAAGACGATAATTTCAATCCACGCCCCCTGTGTAGGGGGCGACGAGGATTTATAAAGATGATGTGTATTTCGATGATGCATTTCAATCCACGCCCCCTGTGTAGGGGGCGACAGAGCGCACTAATGAGCTTTTCGGAACAAATATATTTCAATCCACGCCCCCTGTGTAGGGGGCGACGGTAACTGTAACAGCGAAAGCAACGGCAAAAAAATTTCAATCCACGCCCCCTGTGTAGGGGGCGACTCTATTTCTTGTGATGCAAATGGAGATGATTATAATTTCAATCCACGCCCCCTGTGTAGGGGGCGACGTAGTTGCGCCAGCAGCATCTTCAATGTAGTATGGAATTTCAATCCACGCCCCCTGTGTAGGGGGCGACGCTATAAATTGCATTATACCAATCTTTTACTTTTATTTCAATCCACGCCCCCTGTGTAGGGGGCGACCGTTGTTTTGTGTTTTGTCATAATCCATTTCATATTTCAATCCACGCCCCCTGTGTAGGGGGCGACCATATATTGGCATGTGTATAACCGCCCCTAAAAAGATTTCAATCCACGCCCCCTGTGTAGGGGGCGACGCCTGTGATAAGCGCACCCGCTCCGGATATGATAATTTCAATCCACGCCCCCTGTGTAGGGGGCGACCTCCGTATGTCGGGCCGGTATCCAAGGAAAGCGTAATTTCAATCCACGCCCCCTGTGTAGGGGGCGACAATTATGATGAAAATCCTTATGGCGTAAACAGCGATTTCAATCCACGCCCCCTGTGTAGGGGGCGACGTATACCTACACTCCGCCAAGAATCGAGCCTTGTTTATTTCAATCCACGCCCCCTGTGTAGGGGGCGACTTTGGAAGAGAATTCATTATTTCTACAGTTCAGCAATTTCAATCCACGCCCCCTGTGTAGGGGGCGACGCTGCATCTTCTGGTATAGTACGTGCAGCGATTGAGATTTCAATCCACGCCCCCTGTGTAGGGGGCGACATGATCTTGCTCGTAAAGAATGGCTTATGCAGATTATTTCAATCCACGCCCCCTGTGTAGGGGGCGACCTTTGAAAAATTTACAATTCGTTCACAATTACTATTGTATTTCAATCCACGCCCCCTGTGTAGGGGGCGACATAACACTTTTAAGTGTTGCCGATTCAAATAAAATATTTCAATCCACGCCCCCTGTGTAGGGGGCGACTTTACTGTAAATTCTGCATTGCTATCATTGGACGGTTATTTCAATCCACGCCCCCTGTGTAGGGGGCGACCGTTTATAGCGGAAATATGCAGCAGATCATTAACGATTTCAATCCACGCCCCCTGTGTAGGGGGCGACATTTTGATGTAACCGTTCACTTCAAAGATGTACTTATTTCAATCCACGCCCCCTGTGTAGGGGGCGACAAATCTATAAAATGTTTTATGAGTGGGATTCTATAATTTCAATCCACGCCCCCTGTGTAGGGGGCGACTTCTGTTTCAATGAATGCTGAAAGCGGAAAACGGTTATTTCAATCCACGCCCCCTGTGTAGGGGGCGACAATGGAATATCTATACCCTTTTTGGCATATTCGTTATTTCAATCCACGCCCCCTGTGTAGGGGGCGACATCAAGCGGTTTCCGTTGGTATCTACAATGCGGTATTTCAATCCACGCCCCCTGTGTAGGGGGCGACTGCAAAAATGCCGAAAACAGAAATAGAATCTCTTCTGCTAAGTCAGCATCTTTGACAAATTCCTTTTTGTATTCCGGCGGAAATACCGGTCTGTATGGAGATGACACACCAAAACGCGGTGCGAATCCCCCGTGCCTTTTCTGTGAGCTTGCGGTTCGCACTACAAAACCAGCGGCTGATCAACGGAGATAGTTCCTTTTGCACCATGATGCTCCGCCTTTGCACGTTGATTGTCATTCAAAAAATAAAAACGCAGAGAATCCTTCTCGTTGTCAATCTCACTCAAAAGCTTTGCTTTCAGCACACGCCATTGTGCCGCATCTGCCTGACACTCAAATACAGAATTCTGTACTCTGATGCCGTAATTCACACAGATCTTTGCGATTCGCCGCAGCCGTTTTCGCCCCGCTGAATCTTCTGTATTTACATCATAGGTAATCAGAATAAACATTTCATCACTTCCATAAAAAGGGCGGATAAGCATCCAGATCGCCGCGCAGATACCGTGCCAGCAACAGTGCCTGCACATAGGGAATCATCCCCCATTGCACCTTTTCATCCAGAAACGGATGCCGTAGCTCATCATCTTTACGCTTTTGCCATGCCGTCAGAAACGTCCGCCGCCCTTCGTCATTCAGCCAAACGGCTCCGTCCTCGTGCATCTCAAACTGCTCCGGTGCAATCGCCCTTTTATTTATCAGCGTCAGGATAAAGCGGTCACACATCAGCGCACGAAACTCCTCGATCAGATCCAGCGCGAGCGATCTTCTGCCAGGACGGTCTGTGTGCAGAAACCCAACATATGGGTCAAGCCCGACCGCCTCAAGAGCAGAGGCACACATACCCGTACACAGCGAATATGCAAAGGAAAGCAGCGCATTTACACGGTCAAGGGGCGGTCTGCGGCTTCTGACTGTAAAACGGAAATCATCTTTCTGCTGTAGGATCATCTCATCGAATACGGAAAAATAGATGCTTGCCGCTTCACCCTCAATACCGCGGAGAGTGTCCGCGTCCGATGCAGACATTGCAGATTGGATCGCATTTTGCAGATATTGCGATTTTTCTTTGAACAACGACAGATCAATTCGCAGTTCATGATCGCGCATTGTCCGTTCCAGTGTCCAACGGCTGTTATAAAGCTTTGCTGCGATCATGTTTTTGGCAATCATCAGGCTTTTCTGTGGATCGTCAGCCATTCGGTACTGTGTCCGCCGAAGCAAAACATTTCCGTTTACTTCTCCTTCGACTCGTGCAAGAAATCTTCCCGAACGAGACATGAACACCAGCTCGCGTGATTCTGAAACGCATTTCCCCATCAGCGCCGGTGATGCACCAGAACATCCGAATGCCATGATGCGCTCCAGATTGTGCAACGGCATTCTTGCTATTTCTTTTTTATCTGCGGATATGACAACATTCTCACCGTCCAGAGAAAGATACCTGTCGGGTGTCGTGATATATAATGTATTGAGCAGCTTTTTCATAGATCTCCGCCTTTCAGCGCTTCTGAAAGATACTCTGCTGCACTGCGTTTATTACCAAGACCCGGCAAACAGATATCCTTCAGCGAACACGCATTGCAGGCTTTTTTTCGCCGAACTTTCGGCGTATACTGACGTCGAAACAGATCGTGCATTTCATGAATCATCGCGGTTGTTCTTTCACGCAGCATCAAATCAAGCGTGACAGTCTGCCTGCGATGTGTCTCGCCATAATACAGATATGCCTGCGGGATATCACAGCTCAGCATTTCTTCCAAACACATTGCCTGCGCACATAGCTGCAAAGCATCGCACTCATCCTCTTTTGGTTTCCCACGCTTATATTCCACCGGAATGACGCAATATGTTCCGTCTAGGCCGTGAAGCTGAATACCGTCAGCAGTCCTATGAAGTTCCACAACATCACATTCTCCGCTGATGCCAAGCGTCGCAGAAGCAATCTTCATAGCGCGGGTTACAATTATATCACCGCGCTTTTCGCGGAAATCCGCATCATGCGCATTTTCATGCATCATTCTTCCGTCGGCTGTCCGGAAATTTTCTGCCCATTGCTGTTCAATATGAATGAGCGCCCATTGCCTGCGGCAGAATGCAAAATGCTGCAAGCCGGACAGCATCAGATAGTCCTCTTCGCGATACATTACATCAAATCAATGATCTCAGGTTTCACGCCTTCGATCTCAGCAAGTGTAATATCATAATCATCAAAGGAGCGCGGTGCAGAAATGCCGTCCCGCAGCTTGATCTGCAATGCACGGTGCACCTTAGCAGAGCTGAGCTTCGGCGTTTTGCAGTCATGCTCCCACCAGTATACGCGGCAGACCTCCATGCTCCCTTCCGGTCTTGCGGATGAAGCATCATTTTCAAACAGCGTGCAGAGTGCCTCTTTGATCTTGGCTGCATCTTCTTCAGAGAAGCCGGTCTTTTCTGCCAGCTGACAGTTGATGCTGCCATGAATGACATATAGCCCGAATGCGATACGATGCTTCATACCCATCGTATCGGATGATTTGCTCTCTTTGCCGCTTTCGCCGTTGACGCTCTTGGTGATCTGCATACTGATAATATCGACAGGCGATATGCTGATAGCCTGCTGAATGCTAACCGGTCCGCGTACGCCCACGGAAACAGGATCGCCTTTGAACGCGAACACCTGCCCGAAGCTCCGGACGTCGATCCATTCCGCACAGGCTGCCTGCGCAAAGGCATCGCGGTCGGTGTTTTTTCCCTTCATAATCTCTTTAAGCGCTGCATTCTGACTTGCGCGGGCGTGCAGAGAGTCGTAACCGTCATCGCAGCGGTCGTCGGACTGCACAAAAATCTTTTCACCCATATCCTGCAGGCGGTTGCGAATCTTGCGCTTGATGCAGACATCTGAAATCTCGCCGCAGCCGTCAAAGGTTTCGCGAGGACGGTTTCCGTTGAGCGGATCGCCGTTTGGATTTGCGTTTGTTGCGGTGATAATCACCGAAAAATCAATTTTGTGGTTCAGCATGGTTTAATCCTCCTCTTTTTTCTTGTAGATCTCAGCATTGAAATGGTGATAACCCAACAGATAAGCAGGTGAAAGTGGACTGTTATCCGAAAAATCACTCAGCTTGAATTTTGACATAATCTCATTCAGCATCTTCTCATAGCGGATACTTTTTGCACCGAGTTTGATCATGTAAACACGGATCTGCTTTTCTATAACCGCCCATGTCGCATTCGGACGCTTGGCAAACATATTCCAGTAACGCTTGGCATTGGTCACGCGCTTGCCACTGTCCGCTTCATCATAGGCAGCATTTTCTGCCGCATCTGCGATTGCAAGCAGACATCCGTAAAGGTAGCTGCGGTCGGTTTCATTCGGATCATAAGCCATAGATATAACCCCTTTCTTCCGGTCAATATTGAATTTTCGAATCATGCCGCAGGCGGTTTCCATAACCGTGCGGAAGCATTTGTCGTATGCAAGCGGATTAGATGCCTTTTTTACAAGATTCTGCATAATATCCGCTGGCAGTTTCCGTCCCTGGATGATACACGGCAGAATCCGCAGCACATTGTCCTTGATGACCTCCGGCTTTGCTTCAGGATAGCCTTTGCTGTTTTCCAGACCATAAGCACAGTTTATGATATCGCGTACTGCAAATGAGTTCAGACGGCTGACCTTATGTTTCGAATCATATCGCAGAGCAGAGGTTTCTTCATGCCATTTGCACAGTTGCTCCAGCAGGCGGGAGTGTTCCAGTTCTTCATAGAGAACAATGGATAATCGTCCCGTTTTGGAGGTGGTTGCATCCATGCCCATAATCATTACTTTTGATGCGATCTCAAATGATTTGGTGCCCCAAATATGCTTGCGCAAAAAATCACGGTAAAGCGGCTCAGTATCAGGCGAAATGGTTTCCTCAAAGCGTTCATCATCCAGCGAAAACGCCGCATCTGTGATATTAGGAGTATCTGAAAGACTGCTCGTCCACACAACAAGCGTAAAAGTATTGCCGAATTGAATGCTTTGTCGTTTGACTAACCAACGAAGTGCATTATGCATCTTTTGAGAAAAATCATAACTGACAGAAAGTGCTTCTGCTGAGTTTGCAAAGCGACCTCGATATGTAAAACCATCAGTATCATTTGCAGAAATGATTTTTGCATTCGCACATAATGAAACAATATTCTTTGCATGTTCTGTGTTTTTCATGATTGGCATTTGTTTACCCGTCGAATAGCAAAGATCTATATGTGCTTCTGCCTGCTGACTCAATGCGTATTCAATATAACAATCGTACATTGTTGAATCAAGCCATGTTCGGCTTTCTGCATTATAATCTGAATATTGAATATAAAACCGCACAACCTGGCTGAATGTTTTCTTATTATCTTCTTGCTTTTCTTTTAATTCAACAACGTGCCAGTTGATAAGGTCAGTTAGTAAGGTCCGTTTCGATAAATAGGTATACACAGTAGCTACAGCTGGATGCGAATATTGACTATCATTCCACGCCTTTAGCTGTTCAATATAGGCAGCAAAGAATTGCTCGTATTTTGTATCTTCTGTTGTTCGTCCAATGTCTCCTGCAAGATAAAAGAGTTTATCAGCAAATGGATGCGGCGGTGGATTTTTTCCCGTTCTTTTTCCTGATACGGCTGACACTGGAATAATAGTATCCTTTCCTTCCTCTTGAGTCAATGTCCTTGCCGAAACAAAGCTGCCGTCCTGCTTTAGCGTGACCTCAATCTGTGCATTTGCGGTGGAATGCGAAACCGGAAGGAGCACTGTGCCGTCATTGTGTTCGACACCGCACTGCTGCTCATAAACTTTATAAAGCTCCTGTGTCCAGCTCAAGATCATCACCTCCCAGCAGATCCAGCTCCGGTTCGTTCAAGCCGGAGAAATTGCCGTGTTCCTGCCCGAATGGCTTGATTGCTATTTCCTTAATGTGCCGCTTGACCGTACAGTCCTTCGGCGGCAGAAATCCAATGATTCCGTTTTTCATGACAGGCTGCCAGAACCGGACGGTCAGCAGTCCTTTGTCGTCCTCGTTTTCGGCTTCATCGGCATAGGTAAAGCCGTGCAGCATCAGACTGTATGGAATCTCTCCGGTACTGTCATATGCACCTTCTCCCGTTCCGAATACACACGGTTCTGCATAGCCCTGACATTCCCGTGTCCCGAGGAAAATGTCTCGCCTTCCGCCGCGTGCAATCATGCGTTTTGCAATGTTGTGATGCTTATTCTCATTGCGGTCGCATGCCAGTTCGGGGCGGTTCAGGTTCCATTCAAAATGCGCCCGTACCTGATAGCAGACATCCTCAAGATAGGTATAGTAAGCGAGGTCATTTCCGCCGCCGTATTTAATTGGCCTGATGCCTTTGCGCACGGTTCGGATCGGAGTCATAATGCGCACTGCATCTATATACCAGATCAAAGTGGGCTTCCAGTAGATGCTATGCAGAATGCCTTTGAGTGCCTCGTAAGTCGGGACCATATACGAGCAGCGTTCGCCGCCTGTGCGGGTAAGCACATCGGTAAACAGCGCATATTTCCCGCTGACCTGAAACTCAACAGTATTGCGGTGAATCGGTTTGTCCATATCGGATCACTCCTTTCAGTTTTTGTTGTGCTACAGCAATAATATTTCGTGCTCGCCGCCTTCCAACGTAATGCCATAATCGACGTGATAAAAACGCTTATCCAGAATCTGAACAGAACAGTTTTGCTCATAACCGCAGTACAATGAATAAAGTGCAGATTCCCGGTCAAGCTGCCGCTTCGCGCCGTCATAAATGCTGACCACATATTTCTGCGCCTGCCGGAGCAGCTTTGCAACAGCTTTCGGATTCTGTTCTTTGTCGAGGGCGGCAATCAGTTTTTCTGCATCTTCATTGTACGGAACAATCACATCGGTCGTGCGAGAATCAATCACCTCAAATAGTCTACCTGCTGTTTTGAACGCCTGACCGCAGAATTCCAAACCTTTATTTCGTGTCATTTTGACACGGTCATAATTCAGAGATAGCAAATCCAGAAGATCCTGAAATGCCGGATCCGGAGACGGATACCGAAGCACATCCCGATGTTTTCGGTTCTGTGCATTGCGGTATAACATCTGATAATAGTCAGACATTAACGGAACGCTAAGAAAATCAGTATTTTCCGGCATATCCAGAATCTGCTCAGAGATTTTCTGCGTTTCCCCGATTTCCGTAAGGCTGCCGAGCTTTTCTTCGTATAATCGCATAATATAGACAGAACATTTCTGTTGGTATTCTCCGTTCCGATTGCAGCGCCCTGCGGCCTGTGCGGCATTGTCCATACCTGCCAGCGAGCGCACCACACAAGCGAAGGAAATATCCACGCCGGCCTCAATGAGTTGCGTTGTGACACAGATCAAAGGTTCTTTTGCTGCCAAAGCCCGCTTCATTGTTTCAATCTGTTGCCGACGGTGTTGCGGACACATATTCGTGCTGAGATGAAACACTTTCGCATTAGGGATATCCTTTAAGCGTATATACAATTCTTTGGCAGCACTTTTTGTGTTTACAATTGTCAAAAGACTACCGTGCTGTCGAAAATGCTCTGCACAAAAGTCTGCTGCTTCGTCATAGGAATATCCACCGGTTTTCTTTTGCCAGATCAGCCTTGTCCGACGGAACAAATCAAAGTCCTCTGTAATTTCACCGGTCATGCTGTTGTTTTCATCCAGCAGCAACGGAAACCTGTTCAGAAGATCAAACGGCGGCTGTGTTGCAGAGCAGAGCACGACCGTGCTGCCGCAGATCTGAGACAGAAAATTCATAGCCAAATTGAATAGGTATACGCATTTCAGCGGGATTGATTGCACCTCGTCTATGATAATGACAGCATGAGATAATCGGTGCATTCTGCGGACCGCACTTGTATTTTCGGAGAATAGCGCATTCAAAAACTGCACCATTGTCGTTGCGATCACCGGTAAATCCCATTTTTCTGTGTGAAGCTCATATTCGTGCAGAAGGTCATCATCTTCAGATACCTCTGCCAACATATTCGAATGATGCTCCAAAAAAGCAGATTCTCCCGCAATTTCGCGGATCACATCACTGTTCTGCTCCAAGATGGACATGAACGGTGCAATATAAATAATTTTTTCAATTGGATGCTGAATGGCATATTCAATCGCAAACCGAAGCGAGGAAAGTGTCTTTCCACCGCCTGTTGGTACGATCAGCTTACAGATGTGCACATCATGAGCAGCAAACGCAGCACAGCGGTTAGAAATATTTTGACGTTGCAAGGAAATCCGGTCTGTTTTCCCTGCGAATGAATCCAGTTTCTGTTGCATCTGCTGCTGCATATCCTGCCATAATTTCTGGGTATCATATTCTACTTCTGTTTTTGTGCCAGACATAAAATCAGCGGTATTTGTCCGATCTGCGTCAATCAAAACGGATTGAAGCAAACGCTCCAGCATACCGAGGTAAAAGGCAAAAGATTCTTTTTTTCGTTTGCTGTCGTGATTCAGATCGGAAAGAACCCTCAGTTTTTTTCGGATCGGCATAATCTCCAAAGCTGCATCCTCAAGCGCCGTTTGAATATCCGGCAGAAACGATGCCTCCTGAAGATTCTGCATGATCTCAGCATAGTATTCATTCTTGGAAATTCGTGTGTGATAGGTATCTTTCGCATCACTATCAACCCAATCGTGTAAACCATGGTGTGATAATATGACGCGTCCGATTAGTGAAGCCGTTTTTTTCAGATTCTTGTCATCCGTCAGTTCTATGGCTGCCTCTACATATTTTGCACCGGCAAAGCTATGATCGAGTTCACCGCGGTGGAAGGATCCTTCACCGTGTATATAGGAGTTGAAGTTTTTCGTTATTTTTCCGATATCATGTAAGAGTGCGGCAAGTTCTGCTGTTTTGGAAATGCCGATCAATGAACCGTATCTTGCAGCAAGTGCAGCAGATTCCAGGCAATGATCTTCTACAGTTTGAATATCTTTGCTTGATTCTCTAATATGAGCTGCATATTCCATTGTCCCCTCCATATGGCAATAACAAACATATATTTTTAATATTATATCATGTTTTTGTGAGTGTGTCAAGCGATCGGCACGTATGATAGAATATATCGTTATGTTAGCAGATAACAGTTTTTGCCCTGTCCGGATAATAAAAAGGCATCTTGAAACTTCATTTTCAAAATCAATGCCCGGCGTTTGCCGGGCATTTGTCATGTATTCATGCGGTTAATGATTGCAAGGAGCAGCTGTAAATCGGCATCGGTAATCTTCCGCAGCTTTTCCGTGATTTCACGGGTCATGACAGGATTCGCAGTGTCCGTATCAAAAAACTCCTGCGGTGTGATGCCGAGATAGTCGCAGATCACAAGGAATTCGCTCATGGAAGGCAGCGATCTTACTTTCCTACCCAATGTAGTGTATTTATTCACAAAATGTTTCTAGTATATTTATGAAATTGTATTGACGTGTACTGACTATAATGATATAATTAATATATACCACTAATCCTAGCGCTATATTCACCTAAATAGGACAGGAGGAATCAGTATGAAAAATAATCAGGTTGTCATTGAACGCGATATGTTCTGCCCTTACTGCGGCGGAAGTTCAGCCGTTCTGATTGCAGAAACGGTCAGCAGCAAGAAGCGGATCGGATGTGCGGCGGTCGGACTAAAGGACGGATGCCTCATTGCCATGACCGGCGGCTGCTGGACGATTATCAGCGGAATTCCTCTGTACGATATCAAAGAGGAGTGCATTACGAACCTTTACGGCTTCTGCCCCTGCTGCGGGAATACATATCCCGTGAACAAGCCGGAGGTCAGGAAAGAAACCGTTTCAGACCGGTTCAATGCGATGAAGCAGAAAACATCGCAGGTGTTTGATAAAGCTAAGAGTATGGTAAGCCGCGGCGGTCAGCAGAAGGCAGATTACACCGATCAGCTGCGTGAGCTGAAAGCTCTTCTTGATTCGGGTCAGATTACGGAAGATGAGTATAATCGCCGAAAAGATGAGGTATTATCACAAATTCGTTGACTGCCATTGCATAACGAGATTAATCATGACTGATAAAAAGATACTCAGGGAATTCCGGAAGGCACGGAAGAAGGAACAGGAAAAAGCCGTTGTACGCCCTGCATTTACGCTGTTCAGAGAACTGCTGACGGTAATAACCTGTATGCTATGCTGTGCTGCTGTTATCATTGCCGCAGTATTGCTTCATCATAAAATGTCAGCAGTGCAGCTTGCCGCCCTGTTCGGTTCAGCGATATTGATTTTTGTCATAACCCAGACGAAGAATATTCTTCTCCTGTTGATTTTCTTATATCAGAGGTTTGCACCGGCATCCGTCCGGAGTGTGTGCCTGTTCACACCGTCCTGCTCAGAGTATATGCGCCTGTCGATTTTGAAATACGGCGTATGCAGGGGCGTTGTAAGGGGCCTGCGCAGACTGAGAAAATGTCACCCTCCAAACGGAGGCATTGACGAGCCATAGAGGTAACAATATGAACGATCAAACAAATGGACGGAACAGCGCCCGCGGCGATTTGCCGGAAGCATGGAATCAAACCGGAAGCAGCGCATTGCCCGGGGCATGGGGCGCACAGGGAAACACGCCGGAGCTTTGGTCAAATCCCAAGGCGAGCCCTGTATCTGCACCAAAAGGCAGCATTCAGCCGGATGATCAGCCTAAACCGGCAGCGCAAATACCGGTTCCGGATCATAAACCGGCCGATGTAAAGCAGAATTTGGCTTCGGCGTTATCCGAAGGAACTCCCGCTAAAGCGGATGCAGAACCTACTGTGATGCAGGAAGCATTGCTGCCCGTTCAGAGCACTGCTGCACCGTTCGCGGTTTCGCCGAACACGGTTCACCCGATTGAGGAAGCAGGCGAAGAGCCGCTACCTCCGACACTGCTTGACCCATTTGCGCATGAAGCGGAAAACAGAAAGTCCTCCAAAGTACCGGCAGTGCCGCTGATCGTTCTGGGGACTGCTGTACTGGCTGGCGGTGCAGCTTTGTTCTGCTTCGGTCTGCGCAGCCGGAACGGCGGTCAATCACGTCAAGCACAAAACAATTCGTCTCCTGAACAGATTACTGAAATCGTTTTGTCGGAGGATCAAACAGACAGCACACAGATTACCGAACTGTCCCCGTCCTCGAATCCGGAACCGCAGACCGGCTCCTCTGAATCCGAAGCATCGGAATCAGAAACAGCAGAACAGACGCAGATTCGGTCAGATGCATCTATCTCTGAAGCCAAAATTGTCGGGGAATATAATGATTTCGGTGCCGGATATATGTTCCGGCTGGATTTGAAAGGGGATTATTGCTACTGGACAGCAGAGATCACGGAGGTTCAGTCAGACGGGCAAGCCTATTACAGTATGGTTTCGAGCTATGAGCTATCCGATGATTATCCGTATATTCTCGGCGGGAGCCTGACAGATCAGCTCAGCGCTGAAATCATACCGTTTGACGAGCAGGATCATCCCGGAACGAAGTACAGAGTCACATGGAACGGTGAAGAAGAGCTGACAATCAGTCCTGAATACAATCCGTATTTATTCACCGGATATGTTGCAACGAAAAAATCTGACCTGAGTCTTCGGAGCTACCCGAATACTGATTCAGCAGTCCTTTCAAAAATTCCGAAGGATACAAAACTGGATCTCTATCAATCGGTTTGTGACGGATGGTATATTACCTGCTATCGTAATAAATGGGGGTTTGTCAGCGGTGAATATATCAGCGAGACGCTCGGCGGAAACTCACCCGGTTCACAGACAGCAGAACCCTGGAAAGATGCATATATCGAATGGCTGCAATATCATGCATACGGCGAAGGAAGAACACATTATTCTTTGATTGATTTTGATCAGAACGGAATCCCTGAGCTTGTTGCAGCGGATAAATCACCGGATGTCTTTGTGTATGACTGTCCCGTTGTATATACATATGCAAACGGCGGGATGATCGAAGTGTATCAGGATTTAGAAAGCGGTGATTTCGGTGAGCATCAGGGCTGGTGGAATATTTACAGCAGCTCGCTGTGCGCAAATAAAAAAAGCGGATACTATTACAATGACTATGAGGGGCAGCAAATTTTTTTCCGGTATAAAAATAACAGGCTTGTTTTGGAAGCAGTCTTTAATATCTGGCAAACTGGCTATGATAACCAATATATCTATAACGGATATGCAGTGACGGAAGATGAATACAATGAGCATTTGCAAAAATACCGGAACATCATCAACAATGGGTTCAAAGTAAAATATGAGTATGATGTTTCTAATGTCAAACCGATCAGAGATTACTGATTACGGGCAGCTAAGCTGTTATTAAAGGAGATTATCATGTCATTCATAAAAGGAAAATGCCATTTCTGCGGCAGGGCATTAACGGCAGATGATTCGGAACGTATTGTTATTTGTCCTGTATGCGGAAATAAAAATCCTGTAAGCTGGCTTGGTGTGCCTGTCAGCCCTTCTGTTCAGCCTGCGCCGCGCACAGACCAGAAGCCGCTCATGACGAATCCGGCGCTGGTTTCATCGACGGTTCAACCGGAGATTCCGAATGTGAATCAGCAGCAGCCTCCGACAATGACACTTACGCAGGTTTTTCCTCAAACAGTTCAGCCGGAACCCGTCAGCGTTTCGGAACAGGATACATCCGATTTCCGGATTCATCTTGGAAGGCTGGTCGGATATGACGGAAACGCCGACACAGTCAGGATTCCGGACGGCGTCACTGTTATTGAACCGGAAGTATTCCGGAATCACACGGAAATTCAATATGTTGAAATGCCGGATTCGGTACAGACGATTGAAGCCGCTGCTTTTATGGGTTGCAGCAAGTTAAGTAAAATAAAGCTTTCCGACCATTTGACAATGATTGGGAAACAAGCATTTCAGGATTGCACATCAATAAAAGGAATAACAATTCCGGATTCTGTTACAGAAATTGCATCAGCAGCATTCTGGGGATGTATTATGCTGACAAATATCAAGCTTCCAAATAAGCTGACAGAGATTTCGGCAGGCCTATTTTCCAGATGCGAAAGCATGCAGTACATTGTGATTCCTGAAACGGTCACTGTGATTAGAGAAGGCGCATTTTCGTTCACAGGATTAAAATTCATCCAAATTCCGTCAGCGGTGACAGATGTTGAGAAACGCGCATTTTGGTTCTGCTCATCTCTTGAAAAGATACGTCTGGAAGGCATTCCGCATTTAAGCCGTGATGCTTTTCAGGATACCCCATACGGCAAGCAGAATTCATTTCTCGGAAGGCTGAAATCTTCATTTGGCATCTGACGTTTTTAGCAGACGACTAGCCCTGAAAAAAAGTGAGGAAACGTGCTGAGGTACAGCATACATCAGTTGTATGGGAATCATTAGGTTAAGTAAAGCAACAAAAGGAACTGCATTGGAAATCTACGAATCTTTTGTTGACGAGCGGTATATTACATATTACAATGGAAAGCACGGCAATTCCAAAGCGAACTATATCACTGTTGCAAGGCATGATGGAAGGTGATGAGGTGAATTATGGGCGAAATAAAGGGGAAGTGTAAATTTTGTGGCAGGGCATTATGGGCATCGAGCATCTGCCGAATGGCAAGAAATACTGCATTTTCATTAATGATTTATAACTATCTATTGAACGTATTCTAAATTTTGAATACAACACTTTTATCACGTCTCACAATTATGCCAAATTTATATTGACAAACAATAGATATTCGTGCATAATACAAATAGAATACTCTTCCAAGGAGGGGCTGTTATGAAAAAAGGGCTTTGGCGATTTTTGTCTATTATTATAACAAGTGTGATGCTTTGGAACTGCTTGCAGATTTCGTCTTTTGGTGTGTCTTTACGAGCAGAACCGACTATCACAAGTGGTCAATGTGGTGTAAATGCCTATTGGTCATTAGATGTAGAAACAAAAACACTTACAATCAGCGGATACGGTGACGTTACCGGTGACGTTTATGCATACAAATTAGGCAGCAGTTATATTGAAAATGTAATTATTGAAGAAGGAATAACAGGATTAGAATGTAATCTGTTTTATGACTGCAAACAATTAACCTCTGTTAGTATTGCTAGCACTGTAAAAAGGTTCGGAGGCTGTGTCTTTGGAAGAACGCCTTGGCTGGAAGAGCAGCAAAAGAAGAATCCTCTTGTGATTGTTAACAATGTATTGATTGACGGAATGATGTGTGAAGGTAAAGTTGTGATTCCGAATACAGTTCAAAGTATTGCTCAAAGTGCTTTTGCCAATACAGGAAGTACTCCTAATACCTCAAGTAATTATAATATTACAAGTGTCAGTATTCCAAGCAGTGTGACATTTATAGATAAACATGCTTTTTGGTGCTGCAAAAATTTAGAAGAAGTGATAATCACGCCAAATACTACAAAATTTGGCGAAAATCCTTTTTGGGGTACGAAGTGGGAGGAAGCAAACTACAGGGATGACAGATTTTTTATTGTGAATCATGTTCTTTTAGATGTTAAGAATATAAGAAAAAATGAAGTAATCCCAAATGATGTTTATGAAATTGGAGATGGTTTAGGCGGTAACGCTTGGGGGAAAATAGAAAGTATCGTGATTCCCGATACCGTTACCCGTATTGGCAACAGCTGTTTTGCTGGTTGTCAAGCACTGAAATCTGTTTCCATTGGAAAAAATGTTTCTGAAATAGGACATAGCGCGTTTAATGATTGTGGAATATCTGAGATAGAATTGCCTGATAAACTATCATCTATAGGACAGTATGCTTTCGAGGGTAGTTATTTAAAAGCCATTACCATACCTGCAAGCGTTCAAACAATTGGCGTTAAATGCTTTTGTAATTGTCCTTACTTGGAATCAGTTGTAGTAATGAATCCATATTGTTCTTTTTCTGAACGTGTATATGAAGAAAATCTATATTTCCCTACATGGGAGCATTTTTCTAATCTTGCTGCTTTTAGAGCTGGAATACCAATTTATGGGTGGTCAGGTTCTACAACTGAGAAGCATATCAATAAATGGAACAAGTATTACGAAGAAGGGGGCTATTCAGCCAGAATCATTTTTGTACCGCTTGATCAGCCTCAAACCACAACAACTACTACCCCTACCACAACAACGACAACCACCACTACTACATCAACTACCACATCCACCACAACTACTACAACGACTACTACAACGACCACCACCACTACAACGACAACTACAACCACCACAACCACGACTACTACAGCAATCTCAACATATCGGGATATTACGCCTATTCCTGAGTCAAATCCGAACGAAATACAGGTAGTTGGAGGATGCATAGAGTGCAATCCCGGCGCTGAGATCGAATACCCTGTATACGTCATCAGTCATAACGCTGGATATGGTAAACTTGTTATGCAAATATACTACCCGGATGGAATGATACCGAACCATTCTAGCACTGACGTCGATGATTATCTGGATTTCTTTGAGTGTAAATTGATTGAAGGAATAAGTTCCAATTATTCAGCAACTGAACCTTCCGTTCTTTATAGCTACAACGCGGCAATGAATTTATGCGCTGTAGGCCTCTATAGATATAAACGTGATGACCCGAGCCCGATCACAAATCATTGGCAATGCTGCGTGAAAATTAAAATTCCGGATAATGCAGTTGGCGGGACAGTTCATCCTGTCAATATTAATGTTGATAGTTGTTTCGACACGGGGATGCATAGTATTCCGGTCGTTTCATATAATGGATGTATCAAAATAATGGACAATCGTCATGGCTGTGATCTCAATAATGACGGTTCTGAAAATATACTGGATGCGGTTTTGTTTGCGCGTTTTCTCGCAGAAGATCTCCCCGCTGAACAGATACCGTCTGATGAACGCATAGAATCAGCAGATTATGATAAAGATAACCTGCTGACGATTGCAGACTTAACTCATATGCTGAATGTTTTATTCTGCGCAGATACAACTGGAGAAACACCGCCGATATATCCGCCTATGACTACAACTGATGCTGAGACTACTACGATGACAACTACCACAACCACGACTACCACGACAACCGCTATAACTATCGTCACTACAGAAGCACCCATTATTATGCCACCACCTCAAGTAATATCTGACCTAACCCCAACGGAACCAAGTGATTACAGCTGTATCAATATAGTAGGTGGCTGTATTGAGTGTTATCCCGGTGCTGAAGTTGAGTATCCAGTTTATATTCTAAATAACAACCGTCTTGGCTTTCATACAATTAGCTTTTACCTTGACTACGACAATAGGATTGATGCTTTAGATTACGATGAGGAAATCAGAACTGATCAGTTTGAGACAGGCGAAATAGGTGATGACTTTTCTAGCTCTGGGCTTAGCGTAACTGCTTCATGTAATCCTTCGGTTCATAGAATTGCTGTAGGTAGCCTGAACCAAAGAAGCTATTGCTATAATAACGGTGAGTTTATTACTTTTCGCTTCAAAGTCCCAGATGATGCTGTTTATGGTAGTTACTATCCAATTAAACTGACAATTCAGCTTATATGGGATGATAATTTAAACTCTATTTCGTATGTAACGAGTGATGGATGGATTAAGATTTGTGATTGGGATTACTAAACAGACTCAGGTTTTGATAGAGAAGTCTTTCGTTCAAACTCAAGATACGTCTTCCGGTGTGTGGTTTTGGCAATAAAGTTGCAGTATTTCTTCATTTCGCCGACATCACCGTGGAACATTTTTCCGTTGACATAGCTGACGGAGTTGAGAATCATATGGATATGGTATTTTGATGAACCTCGCTCTTTTCCGTGTAAAGCCCACAGCACCTGATAATCGTTTTTGTAATAGCGTGCGAATTTCTCAGCGAATTCGCACGCTTTTTCTTTTGTTTGCGCACAGTCATCCAATGAAATCATGATGTGGATCAGCGGGTTTCTGCTCTCTTTGCCGTAATAGATCTTGATATAGTGCATCTGCGTATAGGCTAAATCCGGATCATATGGATTTACACCGTATCCACCGAGCGCACAAAGGTCATGCTTCTGTCCATATCCGCAAGCGTACTTCAAATACATCAGTCCGCCGTATGTATTCCGTATCAGTTTTACATACACCATAATCCCAGCTCCTCCTCATTAAGTTCCGCCAGTAATTCAGGCTCATATTTCTTTGCCAGTTTCCTCGCAATATTCAGGATATTCTGTGCATGGACTGTTATTACCGGATCAAATTCCGTTTTTGAGTTCACAGCTGCATATACCAGATAGGAACCCATTGTCATTCGTCTCATATCTGCCTTCTCCTGTATCTGTTTACGCTGCTTATCAGACATTCTTATTGTTGTGATAATATCACGCTTTTCATCTTGGCTTCTCATAATAATAACCTCCTCAATTGTGCCTATACTTATTATAATAGATTTAAATGCATATAATGGGAATGAAAACATATAATGATAATCTATAATAATATACATTATAGCAGGCGCTCGTTTCACTCGCTCATTAACGTATAGTATTACAATTTACAAAAATAATCACATTTCTGTATCAGTTCATCACTATCCGCTATGATTTTCTGATAGTCCTCAATTCTAACGCTGTGAATTGCATCTCTTGCCTCGGATATAAATTGATTCATCGTACTGACATGCTCTTTCATCCTTTCTACAAGCAGCCTAATATCAGCTGCTTCTGTCAATTTGTCCTTTTTCTTTCGTATTTTTATAAATAGCAACTCCTTTATTTGAATTATCCTTGATTCAGGATTAATTACATGTATTACATTTGATTACGGCCGGCTTTGTGCCGGCTGTTTAGATATTTTTTAATTCTGTAAATATATATAATTATTATGATGCGAGTAAGCAGCATCTTAATTCGCATCAAATTTTGAATGAGAGGAGGATCCGAATTATGTTCAAGAATCAGCGCTACTTGACTTGCGGCATTCAGGCAGTAATTCCGCCGCCCCTGCAGCTCTTTCTCTGGAACTGCATTGATATGTTGCCGGAAGAACGGGACTATTTGCAGGTATTTGAGCTTGCGCCGTTCGGAGAATTTCAGCAAATCAAGCACACATCTGAGCAGCCGGAATACCACAAAGTGTTTTTAATCCCGTCAGACAACCCAATCATCGCAAAACTGTATGTGATTGACTCGGACACATACAGTACCATGCTTCTTGCCGAGGAATACTAAGACCCGCCATTAGGCGGGTCAATCTGTTTTTATGGAGGAAAAACTCATGGAAGACGAAAGAAGATACTGTTCTATCTGTCATTGTGAACTGGACGATTCCGATGACTACGAGGTTGAGGGGCAGCAGCTCTGTGAAAGCTGCTTTGAAGAGCGCACGACAACCTGCGACCACTGCGGTGAGACGATCTGGGCCAGCGATTCGATCTGTGATGACAGGACAACGCTCTGCGAGTGCTGTTTCGATGATCACTATCGGCGCTGTGAAACTTGCGGTCGAATTATACACGATGATGACGCACTTTGGTACAGGGATTATCCGTACTGTGCTTCGTGCTATGATCGACTCGACACTGAAATCGAGGAGTACGGCTATAAGCCAGAGCCGATTTTCTACGGGGAAGGATCCCGCTTTTTCGGCGTCGAATTGGAAGTCGATTTCGGCGGCAAAGATGAAGAAAACGCGCACCGCATCAAAGAACAAGCGAACCTTCGCTGCGAGAACATCTACATCAAATCTGACGGCAGCCTCGATGATGGATTTGAGATTGTGACGCATCCGATGACACTGAACTACCACACGGAGGAAATGTATTGGGAGGATGTATTGCATGAGGCTGTGCGGCTCGGCTATAAGTCGCATATGACAAGCACTTGCGGACTGCACGTTCATGTTAATCGTGATGCATTCGGCGAAACCCGCGACGAGCAGGAGCGTGTGATTGAGCGGATCCTGTATTTTACAGAACTGCACTGGAACGAGCTGTTCATCTTCTCCCGTCGCAGTCAGCATACTATGAACCGATGGGCGGCCAGATATGGCATGGAGAAGACCGGAAAGGAGATTCTCGACAAGGCCAAGAAAGGGAACACAGGCAGATACGCAGCCATCAACTTGAGTCCCTATCACACCATTGAGTTCCGTCTATTCCGTGGAACTCTCAAACTGAATACGCTGATAGCCACATTGCAGCTTGTGAACCGCATCTGTGATGCGGCTCTTTTTATGACCGAGGAAGAAATAGCCGCGCAATCTTGGCGGGATTTTGTTATCACAATCACCGAACCGGAATTGATCCAATACCTGAAGGAACGGCAGCTCTTTGTGAACGAGGAGATTGAAACGGAGGAGAATGACCTATGAACGACATTTATCCATGGAATGAAAAACACCTTGATTCTGACGGTAGTAACAGTGATCTGGCAAAGGGAATCGCTGCCTTGGCATTGCTGATCGCGGCAATTGCGGAGCTAGTTGATAAAAGCAAGAATTCGGATGATAAGAGGAGGGATTGAGATGTGCGCCTTATTCGGATTTTTAGACTACGGAAAGCGTACCCCTTGGCGTGTACTTCAAAAACTCGTTCAGGCACTCGCGAATGCATCGGAGGTGCGCGGAACTCATGCCGCGGGCATTGCCTATAACCGTGACGACCGCCTCGGCATCTTCAAGCGCCCGAAGCCGGCACACAAGCTGCGGTTCCGGATTCCGGAAGGAACCCTTGCCGTCATGGGACATACTCGACTGACGACGCAGGGCGACCAGAAGCATAATTACAACAATCACCCGTTTCGTGGTCATGCCGGAATAGACTTTTCGTTGGCACACAATGGAGTGCTCTACAATGACGAGCTGCTTCGCTCTCAGCTGCAGCTGCCGGATACTCCAATCGAAACTGATTCCTATATCGCTGTGCAGCTCATTGAATCGCAGAAGGAGTTGTGCTTCGATTCCCTGCGCTATGCAGCAGAGCAGGTTCGTGGCTCTTTTACATTTACGGTACTGGACTCTGCCAATACCCTATACATTATAAAGGGTGACAATCCTTTGCATCTGATACACTTCTCTACGCTTGGACTCTATGTTTACACTTCAACCAAGGAGATCATGAACGCTGCGTTCCGCCAGTTGCCTGTTCGCTTTCCGCAATATGAGGTGATCGCTGTGAACGAGGGGGAGTTGCTCCGCATCAGCGCGGACGGTACGATTGAGCGTGACCGCTTTACCCCAAATGACGACTATACTTATTTTGGACGCTGGTATGGCAGCAGTCTTTATAATTGGGAGAAAACCTTGCCAACATCCTGCTCCGACGATTCGGATTATCTGATCCTGATCGAACTCTGCGGATATTATGGTGCTGATCCTGAGACAATCCGCTATCTCCGCGATATGGGCTACAGCTACGACGAGATTGAGGATATGCTCGTTAATCCGGAGTGCTACGGGGCGGAGTTCGCGCTTGCGGAATTATAATAGGAAAGCCCTGTCGGTCATATAGATCGGCAGGGCTTATGTGTATCGAAAAGTATAGGTTATGGCACAGCCGAAAAACGGCGAAAATAGTGTGCCAAAAAGTCCCGTTTTGATTTCTGGGATGTCTCGAAAGTAACCACCACTTTTCGGAACAGATTGGAGGAAATATGGAAAACAGAGTATACGGGTACGCCCGCGTGTCCAGCCGCGAGCAGAATACTGACAGACAGATCGAGGCTCTGACGAAGTTCGGTGTTCCGGAGCAAAACATTATCATTGACAAAGCCTCCGGCAAGGACACAGAGCGGGAAGGATATCAGTACCTCAAACGGCAGATTCTCCGCAACGGTGATACCCTTGTCATCAAGGAACTTGACCGTCTCAGCCGCAACAAGGCGGACATCCAGCGGGAGTTAGAGCACTTCAAGGAAATGGGAGTGCGTGTCAAAATCCTCGATATCCCGACCACATTGACGGACTTCCCGCCGGAGCAACTCTGGGTACAGGAAATGGTCACGGCAATCTTAATTGAAGTTCTCGGCAGCATCGCGGAGAACGAGCGCAACAAGATACGCGCCCGACAGCGGGAGGGCATCGAAGCGGCGAAAAAGAAGAATGTCCGGTTCGGTCGCCCGCCTGCACCGCTACCGGAGAATTGGCGAGAGGTTATGGCTAAGGTGCAGCGCGGCGAGATACGCCCCGTTGATGCGATGCGGGAACTGGGAATGTCACGGTCCGGCTATTACCGGCTTCAGGCACAGCATAAATAGAATACCGTGTCAACGCCGGTTCCTGCTGTTCATGTATCACTGTTGCAGCCGCCCGTCTGTGTCCTGAAACAGCTTCATCATTTCATTGGTCAGACTGTGCTGCTGCGGCTGCAATTCGATTTCATCCGGTTTGCACCAGCACGCGGATTTCAGCTCGTTTTCATCCATATTGATCTCATCGTTTTCGTCGGCTTCACAGAAGAAGCCCATGAGAATATCCTGTGCCATGCCCCACGGCTGCGATTTGTAATAGCGGATATTCTTGACGCGTATTCCCGTTTCCTCCATGACCTCGCGGGCGACACATTCCTCCATTGTTTCACCGATCTCCGTGAATCCGGCAACCAACGCATTATGAGCATAGCCGCGGCGATAACGCGTGATGAGAATTCTGCCCTTACTGATAATACCGACAATCACAGCGGGATTGATGCGCGGATAAATCTTGTGTCCGCAGTCGGCGCAGATCAGCGCCCGTTCCGCAGGATCATGCTGCATTGAGCCGCGGCAGATGCCGCAAAACCGGTTTTCGGCATACCATTGATGCAGATGATATGCCGTAAATGCCGCATAGAGATACTTTCCCGTACATTGGTCGCGCAGCTCCCGTATTGTATAGAACTGATACCCCGCCGGTGCTTCGGCAATATCTGCAAGAAAGAAACACTCGTCATCAACCGAAAACAGATAAACGACATCTCTCTCGCCCTGATACCGCGGGAATTGCGGAACTCCGTCCGAGATTGCTGCAAGCAGCTTGCCCTCGCGGAAACACATCACATAGCTGTCCTGCATGGGCTGCTGCGGTCGCCAACTATTGTTGAGCCGGCTGGGTGAAATATCCTGAATCATGGTGACCTCCTGTATATTTTGTTGATTCCATACTATTATATCATATTTGCGAGTGATTCGCAATAAAAACAGCAGAAACCGACACGCAGTCGGTTCCCGCTGTTATTTGTATCTGGTTTTGCTTATACCATAATAAGAAGAAAAAAGCAATGCGCATACGGATTGTTTACCATTTTTCCCGCAGCAGAAAGTCAGTGATCGTCACGATCTCAATGCCGTTGTCATTGCCCGATGCGAGCGGGTCACGGCAGACCACATATTTGTGATAATGATCGCGGATTTCCATGAGGTTTGCAGTCTCACGTTCGGAATGCTCCGGCAGACGGTCACAGACCTGCACATAGATGCGCTCATCACGCCGCACACCGACGAAGTCGATCTCCTTTGTCTGGTTCTTTCCGATATATACTTCATATCCGCGCCGTTTCATTTCCAGATAAACGACGTTTTCAAGCATCGCGGAGAGCATTTTGCTGTCAAAGCCCATCTGGCTATACCGCAGAGAAATGTCAGAGAGATAATATTTCTCCTGCGTCTTCAGGATCTCCTTGCCCTGCAGATCATACCGTTTGCACGGATAAATGATAAACGCCTCACCGAGCCACTTCAGATAATTGTAAATCGTTTCGACGGACAGTGTACGCTTCTCGTTCTTAAGGTATTTGACGATTGTGTTTGCAGAAAAGGTCATGCCGACATTTTCAATGATGAACCGCACCACACGGTCAAACAGCTCGCGGTTCCGGATGCGGTGCCGCTTGGAGATATCGCGTGTAATGACAGAGGCATAGATACCTTCCACGACCTGATAGGCAGTGTGCGTATCGAAATTGCTGATGCCGATGACCGGGAAACCGCCGTATTGTAGATACTCGTCAAATGCTGCGGCGTCGGTTTGCTCTTTTCCGCGGAAGGTCAGATATTCGCGGAATGACAGCGTATAGACCGGTATCGGCACATACCGTCCGGTCAGATAGGTTTCGATTTCCGCAGACATCAGCTTGCTGTTCGAGCCGGTCACATAGAGATCTGCGGCGTTCTTTTCCAGCAGATCGTTCAATACCTTTTCCCAGCCGTCGATCTCCTGCACCTCATCCAGCAGCAGATAGCAGCGGCCTTTGCCGTCAACCGCAGCCATGAGATCACGGTACATCTCTTTTGCAGTGAAGCCGTCATATTTCATCTCGTTATAACGACGCTCGATGATGCAGTCTGCAGAAACACCGCGGGAACGCAGTTCGTCTGCAAGCATCATCAGAATTGTCGTCTTGCCGCATCGCCGCACACCGGACAGAATCTTGACCAGCGGCGTGTCAATATAAGGCTTTAATGCTTCTATATAATCAGGACGAAGAATCATTCAGCATCCCTCCTCCTTTATATTATATCGAAAAAGAAACGAGTTGTCAATAGAGTTTTCGATATACAGGTAAAAACAATAGAACCATAATGCATATTTCGACATAAAAAAGAAAGCCCGTAACTTGACGGGCTTTTGAAATCTATGAATAATCAATAATTTAGCAGTGCTGGTTCGGTCAACCATCTATCTCACAGATTTTTGAACGATTATGCTGAGGAAAAGCGCGGAGAGATTCGTTTTTGGGGGTGCTGATCTAACTACTAACGGCGACTGCCACGTTATAAGACTCGTTAATAGATTACGTTATCATTTGTTATCTATTCTTGAGTCTTCTCCTTGAAATATGATAAGTTTTCCATCCTTATTTCTATAGGAATAAGATCGCGATAAAATATCACTGTTTATTTGATTTATTACATCTTGTGGAATATGGAAGACTGTTTCAGCGATATTGTTATCCTTTATTGAATTTTTAGGCAACTGTTTCATTTGTTCCACATCATATCTGTCTTCTGCTGGTGTTTTCGCCATGCGAGCATTTAATCGGTTTTGAGTTGCTGCAAACTTTGCATTTGCAGCTTCTTTCAGAATACTCTCAAATATTATTGCAAGCTGATATGAAACTGATCTTTTGTCAAATAATTCACCTGATGCCTCCAATTGCTTACGTATTTCCGGAAAGACCTTCTTGTACTTGTCCATCTCTTGTCGAAAATACTGCCTATGAAAGTATTCGTTTATGTCATCTGCGACGATACTAATATCTCTTCGTCCGGAAAAATAGTTTCGAAGGTTTTCCTGCTCTTTTTTCGCCTGCTTTATATCATCACGTCCATTACCTCGGATTCTGTCCGATGTAGAAGGAAACAACTCATCGACATATTCCTCTCCTGTACAATCAAGCCCTGCTTTCAGAAGTTGAAATGTAAAAGCATATACATCTTTAATGCGATCTTCGTAAGGCTGGAATTTGTATAATGTCTGAGCAAATCGAGAGAATCTCGTTCCTCTATTCTGATCCTTCATTGTTTTCCTCCTGTTCATCTATTCTATCCATAATGCTTATTCAATGACAAGTCAGCTTGTCATGCTGTGTCATGTTCTGTCATGCAATGCCATGTTGTCAATGCTATAATTGGGCTGAAGCCAAGAGCTCGACTTCAGTCCGCAGACGGTGCGCTCGTCCAAAGAGCCTCCGCCGTCAAAACCATTGCCCCAAATGGCAAATATAGTCGGAAGGCAGGTTTGCAATTATTCTGATTTTTCGGAATTCCTGACCAGGGCTGCTCATCCTGACCTATATTTACTTAATTTCAAGCCGCTTTGGGGCCAGCCATTAACATGGAGGATTTTTAATCATGAATTCCTATCATTTCAATTCGCCGTTCAACCTGAACGGCTCCAACAACCAATTTTCAGCAGGCATTCCTGAACTGCCCGCCGCACCGTTCCCTGCGCCGTCCAACGCCTGGGGTAGGTCTACACCTTCCGCACCGCAATGGGGATCGCCGGCCAATGGAGCCGGATTCCCGACAGCCGGTCCGACAGATTATTCGACTGCGCTCTCATTGAATGTTTCCACGCCGCCCCTCGGCGGCGGTGGGAACACTGCTTGTTTCAGCAAACGATATGACGGCAAGCCGCTCTCGGAACCGAAGGAATGTTATCGAACTTTCACGCATGATTCGGTTCGAAATATCTTGTTTGAAGACGAAATCGTAAACGGTACAGTCAAAAAACGTACTGCAATTGCGAAGGGGTTTCATTTTAATGCCGTCGTCGAGTGCATTAACCCGATGACTGGGGAACCTATCTACTATCATTATTTCCTGGAAACTGATAGAGAGTACAGGAAAACACTCGCTGCTGACATTAGTCAGAGTGGGAACTACCGGAAACACATGCCGGAAATTGATGTGTTTCCCGGCGTATCAAATAAAACCGTCAGTGAGCTTATTGCATCACAAATTGCAAGGGCACCGTCCTACAAACTCATTCTGTACCCGCATCATGGATTCATTGATTTGCCTGACGGCTCAACAATCTTCGCATCCGCAACGGAAACGCAGCAAATGGCCGACGGGATTTGTACCGAGAGTATTATGATGCGCAAGCTTATGCACTTGACAGAGATTCTGAATGGGGAAGCTGTCATCTCCTTGTGGCGCTCCATTTTCTGTTCATCTCCCAAGTTCACATTGCTGGGGCTGATTATGGTCAGCAGCATTCTGCTCTATTTCTGCGAGCAAATCAAGATCCATCCGGATTTTCTGCTGATGATTCGCCCTTCAGATGGGGTGAGTATTGAACAAGTCAAAGCCGCGCTCTGTCTCATTGATTGGCCACTCCCGAATCTTGAGTGCCGTGATTCTAAGATCACGGACTACATCTCGAAAGTTTGGGATGCTGTCGCACTGTTCCTCGATTATTCCTTCGCTGATGAGGGAAATAAAATCGAGGCTGCGTTGCGAACACTCATCAAACGTGTCACCACCATGCCAAACGGAGATCAAAACGGACGTAGTATTATTGCTATCGTATCTCAGAACGCTTCGTATGCAGCACGCCATATCACAGACGGCAACATCCTGTTCCTCCCGATGGACGGCGTGAGAATGAACGTTGATTATCACCAAATTCATTTTGCGGTCAAAGGGATGGAATCGCTGATCATTTCCACGGCGACTTCACGCTTTGCTGAGGTCAAAGCGTTCTTTGAAGGCGAGGCACAGCAGATGGAGCAAGTGGATCAAATATTCTCAGAATCGCAAAATACGTGCTGTTCCGCGGTCAAACTCATACGGATTGCCGCTCATTTTCTTCAGAAATTCATGGGGATTGACACCCTTTCCGAACCGGAAATCATCCAAATCTTCAAGGATTTGGCGGACCAAAAAGATCTCATTCTGGATGCTGACAAGACCATTGTCAATGAATTTGCTGCTGAACTGAGTCTTCGGTTCCGCACAGGAGAATACTCTATGCTTCGGAAACGTCAGCATATTCAGATTGACCCGAATGGCCGAACCGCAATCGTTGACGGCAATCGGCTGTATCTGAGCCGTGAGATGATTCAGGATGTGCTTACGCAGATGAAAACTACGCATAACTTTCGGAGTGTAATCAATGCCTTGAAGCATCTTGACTCGCTTGCGGCAACTGACGGCGATACTCATCCGATCAAGGTGCACGACCTTGAAGGTGAATCGCAAAGATTGTACTGGTACGATATATCCGCAGAATTGCTGGATGTCGATGTGCTGTTTCATCTCGAAAACATCGATAGCGAACAATTATGGCTGAATGCTGATGAAGTCCCGGAACACGGTTTTCTCGAACTGCTACGTGACGCATCCGGCAGAGTGGCGGGCAAACTCATTCGGCAGCAGGACGCTGAAAACAACCACATTTACCTCACTGGTCAGAGTGGTGCAGGCAAGACCTATACCGGAGATCAGCTTATGGCAAAGACGCTGCGACTTGGTCATCATGGGATCGCTTTCGACAACAGTGCCTCCTCGACTTATGAGGCAATGTGCCGCAATTTGTCCAAGGAGTATGTCGACACCAATGTTGCGTTTATCGATATTGACGAGGTCGGCATCCCGGTCGATCTCTTCCGGATTGACCGCACAGCATCAAAACCAACGCAGAAACGGGAACTGCGCGGCATCCTGACCGCAGGTGTCGGTGAATTGACTGCACCGCAGCGGAACAAACTCAACACCGCGCTTTCGCAGATGCTGGATCTCATTGGCGAAGATGAGCCAATTCGCACCGGTGATATTCTTGCGATGCTTGACGAGGACGGCGCGACCTATGAAAGCCTCCGCAGCCGCTTCGAGCCGCTGTTTGAGGATATCGACGCGCTCGGTATGGCTTCGCAGTCATGGGGGGAGGTTTTCCGGCAGCACGCCGGCAAGATCATTGTCATCCGCACTGCATCCGGCAGCACGGAGCATGGCGATCAGCTCATCGACATGATGTTGGCGTCTTTGTTCAGTTATCAGAAGGAAAATCCGGAGATTCCGCTTGACGTTTTCATTGATGAATTACAGAATCAGAACCTGTCATCAGACAGTTCGATCTACCGAATTCTGAAGGAGGGGCGCAAGTTCGGCATTGCCTTCTTCGGTGCGACTCAGGATTTCTATCCGTTCAACACAGAACTCGGCAAGATCATGTCCAAGGCCGATACGCAGATTTTTCTGCGTCCGACGCCGAATTCCGCAGGTGCCGTTGCTTCTGTTCTCCGGTTCAAAAAGGCAGAAGTGGAGCGGTTCGACGCCATGCAGCGCGGTGACGCGATTATCAAAGGCTTTTTCTACAGCAAGACGGAAAAAAGGAACATTCCCGCGACGCTGAGCGGAAAGATCGCCCCATTTGTTGCGGATTGTGTGTCCGAATAACTATGGTTTCGGAGGCGCCTTCGGGCGCCGCCTACCATAACTATACATGATTTCTACGTTAACGTCAAGCGCTGCGCATATTTAAGAAGGCAATCTCATACGATTTCTGAAAGGAGGCGATTGCTATGAAGGAGCCCAAACTCAAGCTCAGGAGCAGCTTCACCGCGCAAAGCAGGGAGCAACTTCGGCAGGCAGTTACGAAGAAAGTCGAAAAAGTAGCGAACGCGAAGCTGAAAAAAGCAAGCTGATTCGCATATAATCAAACACGAAGGGAGGTGCGGTCAGTGCCAAAGGTCGGAATTTACTGCCGTCTGTCCATCGAGGACAAGGACAAAGCGGGCAGCGATGACAGTCAAAGCATTCAGAATCAGAAAGCCATGCTCCGCGACTATTGCATCGAGCGCGGCTGGGAAATCTACGACATTTATGTTGACGACGGGTACAGCGGTATTGACCGCACCCGCCCTGCATTCTGCCGGCTGCTCCGCGACTGCGAGCAGGGCAAAATTGACATCGTTCTTTGCAAAGATCAGAGCCGCTTTTCCCGCGACACGGTCATCGTCGAGCAATACCTCAACGATAAATTTCTGGAATGGGGCATCCGGTTTATCGGCGTCGCAGACAATGCTGACACCGATAACGAAAGCTACGGCACGATTCGGCTGTTCACCTCGGCATACAATGAAATGTATGTCAAAGACATCAGCGCAAAGATTCGCCGGACGCTTGCGTATAAGCGTCGGGAGGGGCAGTTCATCGGTTCTTTTGCACCGTATGGTTACCGGATTGACCCTGCTGACAAGCATCGCCTGATCATTGATCCTGAAACCGCACCGATTGTAAAGCAGGTGTTCGAGTGGTATATTGCCGGTGACGGGTACCGTGCGATCGTTCAGAAGCTCAATGCACAGGGTACAATCAGCCCGACCGAACACAAGCGTCGGCAGGGCTCCAACTATGTCAACAGCAACGCAGACGGCAGTAATTCACGCGGCCTATGGACGCATTCCACAATCGCAACCATGCTGCGGAATGAGGTCTACACCGGCACACTGGTGCAGGGCAAATCACACCACATCAGCTACAAGAACAAACGCCGCAAAAAGGTCGATCCGTCCGATTGGGTTCGCATTCCGGAAGCGCATGCGGCAATCATCGACGCCGACACATGGGCGCGGACGCAGGCACGGCTGAACAGTCATACCAGAGTCGGCAAACGCACACAAGAGCTGTCACCGCTCTCCGGCAAGGTGCGCTGCGTTGTCTGCGGCAGACCGATGAAGCGGAATGTTTACTACAACAAGGCAAAGACGATTAAATACTACGGGCTCCAATGCGCGACCTACAAGACCGGCGTGATGAACTGCCCAAACACCAGAACAATGAGCGGCAAGGTGCTGGAACAAACCGTTCTGGACGAACTGAACAGCATCATTGCGCAATACTGTCAGTCGGATGAGATTCATTTTAACGACTATTACGGGGAGCAGCTCAGAGCGCTGGAACGCAGCATTGCGAAGCTGCAGGAGCAGCACGACGCTGCGAAAAAGCGACTGGTTGCGATGTATAAGGATAAGCTCGACGGTGTGATTTCTGATGAAGAATACGGGCTGTTCCGTGACAGTTTTGCAGCGGAAGAACAGGCGACCGCAGCCCGCATGAACGAGGTCAGCAGTCAAATCGCGGATTGCCGTCAACGCAGGAACAATGCCGAAGGGCAAAAGGCGCTGATCGAGCAGTATACCCATTTCGACACACTCGACCGCACGGTCGCAGATGAATTCATCGACTGTATTGAGATCGGCATGACCGATGAAAACGGCGAGCGGGAAATACATATCCAATGGAAGATCTGAATGCAAGCCTTCTGACAGGAACGGCTTGCATTTTTTTCTGCCTTATGATATAATAACTATAGTGAGCAAGAGAGGAAGTGAGCCTATGCCAAAGGTATTCAATATCACCGGCAACTGCATTCCGCGGCTGCATTATATGGTGAATATCGACAGCCGCTTGCAGGCAATTCGCAAGCTGGTCGATGCGGGGCAGTATATCACGATCAACCGCGGCAGACAGTACGGCAAAACGACAACGCTGAAAGCCCTGTCGCGTTTCCTCAGCGACAGTTACTATGTGCTGGACATGGACTTTCAGACCGCAATGAGCGGTGCAGCCTTTGAGACGGAGGAATCCTATGCAAAGGCATTTGTAAAGGCGTTTTGTTTTGTGATGAAGCGGCTGAACCCGTCTCCGGAAATACAGACTGAATTGCAGGATATGAAGACGGATGCAGAAGGCAGTTTTCAGCTCTCTGATCTGTTTATGCATTTAAGTGACATCTGCCTGACGGCAGACAAACCGATCGTCCTGCTGATTGACGAAGTGGACAGTGCCTCGAATAATCAGGTCTTTCTGGATTTTCTGGCGCAGCTTCGCGGGTATTATCTCAACCGCGACAATGTGCCGACATTCCAATCCGTCATTCTTGCAGGCGTTCACGATATCCGCAATTTGCAGCTGAAAATCCGTCCGGATGCCGAGCATAAGCATAACAGCCCGTGGAATATCGCAACGGCACTGGAAGTTGATATGAGCTTTTCGCCTGACGACATTTCCGGAATGCTCCGCGACTATGAAGCCGACCACAGCACCGGCATGGACATTGCAGCGATCTCGCAGACGATCTATGACTACACATCCGGCTATCCGGTTCTGGTCTCGATGATCTGCAAGTTCATAGATGAAAAGGCAAATGCTGTGTGGACAGGCGAAAGCATTGCGGAAGCGGTCAAATATATCATCAACGAGCCGACACCGCTGTTTGAGTCGCTGATCAACAAGATCGAGGATTATCCTGAACTGCGTGAAATGCTCTATGCGATGCTCTTTTCCGGAAAGGAGTATTCGTTCAATGTGGACAATCCGACATTCCGGCTGATGCATATGTACGGCTTTGTGACAAAACGCGGCGGGAAAGCCGTTATCGCAAACCGTATTTTCGAGACGCGGCTTTACAATTATTTCCTGTCTGTTGAAAAGACATCCAGCCCGATCGCACAGGACGGCGCACTGCACAAGCCTGAGTTCATCGAAAACGGGAAGCTCAATATGGAGCGGATTCTGGAACGGTTTGTTGCTGTCTATACAGACCTCTACAGCGATCAGCCGGAGGCGTTTCTGGAGGATGCAGGCAGACGGCTGTTTCTGTTGTTCCTGCGCCCGATCATAAACGGCACGGCCAATTATTATGTTGAAGCACAGACGCGCAACCAGCGCCGCACAGACTTGATTATCGACTATCTTGGTGAACAGTATATCATCGAAATGAAGATCTGGCGCGGAAAGGAATACAACGAGCGCGGCGAGCAGCAGCTCCGAGAGTATCTCGACTATTATCACATCGACAGGGGCTATCTGCTGAGCTTTAATTTCAATCAGATCAAGCAGATCGGGACAAAGAGCGTTCAGGTCGGGGACAAGACAGTCTTTGAAGCAATCGTATAAAATAAATGCGGGTATGATACGTTTCGGTATCGTACCCGCGTTTTCTTGACAAACAGCGCATAATATGATATAATGATAATAACGTATTTACGAAAAAACGCAACTCAGTTTAAGTTGATGCGCCGTGTCCTGCATCCAGCACAATCACAGGCGTATCTCCGCCGGCAGCCGTCTGAACCGCATCGGGTGCATTATCCTCCGAGCGCATCAGCACCGTCCGGATTCCCAGCGCACAGACTGCCGCTGCACCCAGCAGGCACAGCCCGCTCCGCATCAGTTTTTTCAGATATGCATTCATATGATCGCCCCCGAATCGAAGTCTTGATTCAGATGTATGCATTCCGCACAGGAATTATTCATATCCTGCCGGCGGATTCTGCCGCACAACCGGTTTTCCGGACAATAACGCTGCGCCGGTGACAGTGAAAACGGGCGCAGTGCTGCATCCGTAAGCTGGAATGCCCGCCGATCGGCGGGCATCGCATTTTTCAGAAGGAAAACCGGCAGACAGCTTTCACACTGTCTGCCGGTTCTTTCGGGATACCGCCTCATAAGGGGTGTGTCGTCAGGGAAATCTTTTCCCGACGCTGCAGCTTCCGGTTTTGTACGGCTGCTTATTAGTCCCATTCTCCCAGGTTCGAAGTGCAAATGACATCCTCGGACTCAAATGCAACGATCTCAAGCTCAGGGCTTTCGTAGATCATCCGTAGCACTTCCTTTCTGTTCATAATTCAATAAATCCGTGTTTTGTCATATTCCTCAGGAGAAATATGCCGCACCGGAAATACCGTACTTCATCATTTCACGAAGCAGCTCCTTGAAGGTTTCAGATTCAGATTTTTCAAGTCTGTTGTATGCATAGGTTTCGACACTGTAATTCAGCGTATCACTAATCGCGGTGTCGCCGTCATAGATTGTTGCGGAAATCACGCTTCTGAAATCTTTGACTGCCAGAACATCATATTTTGCGATGTAGTTGGTTCCGTTCTTGGTAAACTTAGAGCGAGAAATCTCAACAGTCACAGGCTGATCCTTGCTGTCCCTGTATGTGAGTGTTGCCGGAATAACTGAGCAGACGGCAGATCAGATATACGTGATCGTAAACGGCCCCTGCAAGGAAGACGGCGAGGTTCAGAATTTCCGCGAGATCCAGTATGAGTTTAACGGTGAGACAGCCTCTTTCGGCTACTGCATTCAGGCAACCACTCCGGTCAACTACATCGGCAGTACGCTGACCTTCAAGATGTATATTAAGGATACGAACGGAAACTTGATCCAGCAGGGCGACACCTACGGTTTCAGCATGGAAGACTATTTCAATAAACTCACAGCATCCACGAATGAAAGAGTCCGTGAGGTCGGAAACGCAGTCCTCTGCTACGGCAAGGCAGCCGCAAACTATTTCAACTGCGCCGAAAATGCATATATGTATGATATCAGCGATACTGTCGCAGATATGAAGAGCACCTACGGTCTCAGCGCAGACAAGCTCGATGAAACATTCGGCAATAAGGTTCCGACCTTTACGCCGGATGAAGGAAAAGTCTCGCTTGTCCTTGATACCAAGGTCGCTCTCAGATGCTACTGCACATATTTCCCGTATATCAAAAATCTCACAGAAATCGGCGGCTTTCCCGTTCTGGAAGACAAAAACGGGATGTATTTCGAGGTCTCCGGTATTTCACCGAACCAGATGTTAAACTACGGTATTAGTTTTTCAATTGGCGATACCACTTTTAACTACTGTTGCCTCACATGGCCTTACCGTGTGCTTTCCAACCCGGATCTTGCTGATTCCAAGCTTGGAGACCTCGCAGTCGGTTTCTATGCATATGCAAAATCAGTATCGGGATTGAGGATGCCGTCCTGAACCGCAACATGAAAGGAGTATCATTCCATGAAAGAAACATACAATGCACCTGAACTTGAGATCATTGAATTCCAGAGTGAGGATGTCATCACGACCAGTACCGGTATTCCGGTAACTCCGCTGGAATAAGCGGAAAAGGCAGGCAGCCGTTTGGCTGCCTGCCGGTCATATCCGGACAGATCATGAGATCCGAGGAGATTATATGAAAAAACTGATGCCTCTTTTCCTGCTCTCCGCACTGATGCTGGCATCCTGCGGCAGCGGCAAGAATGAATCCACAGAAAGCAGCAGCGGTGATGCTGTATCGTCTGTAACGGAAGGCTCTGATTCCGGCATTTCTGAATCCTCAGAGACCGGCAATGAGACCGAACCGCAGCAGACAGTACCTGCCGAACATATTCAGACCGAGCAGACGGCAACCGTCAGCACCGCTGTCAGCTCCGTACAGGAGCAGCAGTCCGCATCGGGTTCCTCAGACTCCGGCGTAAATGCAGTCACCGGAACAAAAGAGAATTCCGGCACTGCTTCCGGCGGTACTGCGATCAGCACCGTCAGCAGCACAGCAGACAAAACAAGCCCCATTATTATCCATGATGAGGATGTAATCGTTCTGCCGGAGATCCCGATCGGAGAACTGCGCTGAACCGGCAGTTTCCGCTGATACCGGAATACGCACAACATAAAAAAGATATGAAAAAGACGGCAGAGAATGATATCATCCCTGCCGTCCTTCTTTTTGTTCCGGTATGCTGTGCGTCTGCCGGGTATTTCAGTCTGCCGGCGGGATTGCCGCCAGAGCTTATTCACTCTGCAAACTGAATTGAATCTGCGTTATAGTATTCCGCCGCAGCCTCAGTCAAGCCGCTGCCGTAATCCACAAGGTTATGATGCACGCGGATGTCACTGAACCAGCCGTCTACCACATACATCCGGCGGCTCGTGTCCTCCTCACCGTATGCTCTGTCCATGTAAAGCGTGTTATTCTCAAAGCGGTGATGATAGCTCCAGCCGTCCGCCTGATCGTGGATCTCAAATGCCGCAACAATCTTCGGATTCTTGTTCCGGTATCCGGTGTTGTCATGCACATAGCAGTTGTTTCCCGCAATGTCAATAAAGCTCCCCGCGTAGTTCGCGCCGGTCATGCCGTCACCGTAAAATGTGCAGCCCGCAATCTCCGTACCGGTCGTAAATTCCTTCACATCGACATGCTCCGCGGCAACATTTTTGAAGGTGCAGTTCAGCACTTTGTTGTTGTCGCACTTATAATCAAAGCCGGTTGTAGAGTATGCACTGCCGATGTAAACGCCCTCGCCGTAGCCCGGAGACACCTTTCCGGTATCGTGAATACTGCAAGATTTTACGGTACAATCCGAGCTGCCGTCGCGCAGTGCGATTGCCTCCGCGCCGGTGTTTTTCACTTCGCAATTCTGAATGACGCTGTGACTGGAATGATCGAGTACAATGCCCTTTTGTGAGGTCGTGCAGATCAGATTGTCAAGAATCCAGTAATCTCCCTGAATGTGGAGGACATAGCCGTTTTCTGTGGAATTGCCCGTCAGCACCGGCGGATTCGCAGGATCGGCGGCAGTCAGTGTGATCGGTGCGCCGACAGTACCGGCGGCTTTTGTATCAATTTTCTGCGCACCCTGATACACGGAATAATCATAGGTACCGGGCGCAATCTGTATCACATCACCGGGCTTTGCATTGCGCACCGCATTGAAAATGCTTTCAATATCAGAGACAGTCACCGCATTGACCGGCTTTTTCAGCAGCATTTGTTTCAGCAGTGAGAGATCAACTGCATTCAGCTTTCCGTTTCCGTCCATATCACCGGCTTTCCAGTCTGCAAGCTTGGTTTCCGGTACGGCAAGCAGCCATGTTTGCAGCAAGTTTACATCGTCGGCATCCGTTTTGCCGTCTGCATTGAGATCTCCGGTCGGTTTTGCGGTATTCGGCGTTTTCCAGCCGCCGTCATCGGTGATGAGACAGAGCATTGCAATCGTGTTGCCAAAATAGGAATCCGTGCCGATCTCCAGCACCTCTTTCCGTACCGCATCATGCCATTTCGTATCGCCCGCAGCGGCAGCAGAAAGCATCAGCGGCGCTGTAAAGCAAAGGTCGTCCCAGTCAGAAACAGCGCTGCCGTCCGGCGTATAGCCCGCCATAATCTGTTCAGGATCACCGCCTGTTTTCTTCACAAAAAACGAATTGACTGTCTCGGCATATTTCTTCGCATCTGCGTTCTTTCCGACAAGCGCATCCGTGCTGATTCTCCACGGAACGCGGCAGGAATTGTAATAATAATTCCCGTCGTTTTCATCCTCTAAAAACTCCGCCGGAGCCGGAATCCATTTGCCGCTCTGATCCCTGATGATGAAATCCGGCAGCAGACCGGTCCGGTAGGTGTCCACAAACTGATTGATGATCGTGTATGTGCTGTCATAGAGCTGCATCCAGCGGGCATCGCCGGTCACATCGGCAAACACCGGAAAATACTGCATGATGAAATCCGAAGCGCGGGTCGCAGTATAATACTTGTCGGATTCATCGACATCATATGCCCAGTCACCGAGCCGGAGAATCCAATCAGTCTGACTGACCTCGTATTGCATGATGTCGTCAATCATCAGCTTTGCCGCAGAATAATAGTCAATTCCGCCGTTGCTGCCCCAGACCGAATCCGCCAGCAGCAGCGCATAGGCAATATCCAGATCGCCGTCCGTCGCAGAATCTGCACCGCCCGAATCAATCAGCGCCCTGCCGTTGTCGCTCTGCTGCCATGCCATCAGGTGCGGCGCAATCCCGCTCGGATGTGCCAGATAATAGCGGTACATCCCGTCAAAGATTTCATGTGCATCACTGTCATATTCCGACATCAGCGCGGCAATCAGCATTCCGTAACCGTGTGCTTCGGATACCGTCACCGGTACGGTTTTCTTTGCCTCTGCATAGGTCTGCTCACCGTAGAATACATAATACTGTTCTTCTGCGGTGTAGGGATTCTTGCGCAGATATGTGCTTTTCCAATCTGCATAATACGTCTGTGTTTCATCGGCAAGTGTATCGGTTCGCTCTGCGGCACAATGCACCGGAAATACATTGGCTGACAGTGTTAACGCCAGTGATACAGCACAAAAGGATGTGAAAACCGCTTGTTTTATTTTTTTCATCGAATCCCCTCCTTTTTTGTCAACAATCAAACGTTTGATAATCCTTACAGGGTTTTCCGAAGCAAAAGCATTTCAGCCTTTGTCACAGCTCCTATATCCGGAGTATAACATAAACAGGCGGAAAAGTCAATCAGCAGATGTATTACTGTCCGCCGACTTGACAAAAGGCGCGCTTTGCGGTATGATTACGGAAAGAGATGAAACAATCATTGTTCCGGAGCGGGCTGAATGCCGCTTCGATTTCAAAAAGCACCGAAACGGAGGAGCATCAGTCATGACGAACGGCACAACAGAACTGCGGTGCCGCTGCTTTAAGCAGTGCGGCGGCTGCCAGCTTCAGGAGCCCTATGCCGAACAGCTCAGGCGCAAACAGCAAAAGGCGGAGCGGATGCTGTCGGGCTTTGCGCCTGTCCGCCCGATCATCGGGATGCAGGAGCCGTATTATTACCGCAACAAGGTACAGAATGTCTACGGCTTCGACCGCCGGCACCGTATCATTTCCGGAATCTATCAGGCATCGAGCCGGAGCATGACTGCAAATGATGCCTGTCTTCTGGAAGATCGCCGTGCCGCACCGATTGTAGAAACGCTGAAAAAACTCATGCATGATCTCCGCATTTCGCCCTATGATCTGCGGAGCGGAACCGGTCTGCTCCGTCACACGATGATCCGCACCTCGCGCAGCACCGGCGAGATTATGCTGGTTCTTGTGACTGCCGCACCGATGCTTCCGGCAAAGAAGAATCTCGTCAGGGCACTGCTGACTGCACATCCGGAGATTACGACGGTTGTGCAGAATATCTGCCCGGACGGTCTCCCGCTGACGCTCGGACCGCGCAGCATCGCGCTCTTCGGGAACGGCTGGATCGAGGATATCCTCTGCAGCTGCCGCTTCCGTATCTCGCCGGCGTCGTTCTATCAGGTGAATCCCGTTCAGACGGAATTGCTGTATCAGACCGCGATCCGTGCAGCCGGAATCAAAAACGGCGTCACCGTCATAGATGCATACTGCGGGACCGGCACGATCGGCATGATCGCGGCAAAGAACGGCGCCGATGTCATCGGCGTGGAGCAGAATCATGCTGCGGTGCGCGATGCAATTGACAATGCAAAACGCAATCAGCTCCGCAATATTCATTTTGCAGAGGATGATGCCGGCGCGTTCATGCAGCGGATGGCAGCAGCGCATCAATCCTGTGATGTGCTGTTTATGGACCCGCCGCGTGCCGGTGCGTCGCAGGCGTTTCTGCGCAGTGTCGGCAGGCTGGCGGTGCGCAGGGTTGTCTATATTTCCTGCAAGATCGAAACACTGGCGCGTGACCTGCAAATGCTGCAAAAGGAGGGCTACCGCGCCGTCATGATTCAGCCGGTCGATATGTTCCCGCATACGACCGGGATTGAGAACGTCTGTCTGCTGGAACACAAATAACAGGAAAACACAAGACACTGCGCCGGCTCCCTGATCGGAACCGGCGCCCGTCTTTTGTGTGGATTCAGCGGATGTTACCGGCGACGGCGATGTGACCGTTGACGATGCACAGGCAATTCTGCAATACTACACGGAAACACTTGCACATAAAAATCCGACATGGGATAAAATTCTGCATCCGTAAACACATTATAAAAGCAACCGAAGCAGCTGTTGATGCAGCTGCTTCGGTCAGTTTGTAGAAAAAGGTATCGCTTCGCGATAATTGATATTGGGCTCCGCCCAAACCCGCCAAAGGGACATTGTCCCTTTGGAATCCCATTACAAGCAAAATGAAAGAAAATGCGTGATTTTTCCTTTTCTTCTATAAAATGGGATTCTTAAGGGATAGTATCCCTTAAGCGGGGGTATGGGGGCAGCGCCCCCATTTTGAATCCGTCGGAGACACTTTATCGACAGTCTGACCGAAGCAGCTGTTGATGCAGCTGCTTCGGTTTTTAGAGAGAAACCACGGTAAGCAATAACCGGCTCCAGCCGCCCAATACAAAAAGGATATACGCCATGTGATACAAAGCGTATATCCTTTTTGATTATCCCTTGAGCAAAATCCGCTTGAGGAAAGTCAGATCGGCAGCGGACAGTTTTCCGTCTGCATTGAGATCGGCATTCTTCCGGTTTGTCAGCTCACCTTCCGTCAGCAGATATTTCTGAAGCATCACTGCATCCGCTACCGTGACCGCTCCGTCATCATTTACATCCCCCTTGAAAAAGGGCGTTCCCTGCGGTTCATTCCCGTCGAAATAAAAGCCCTTTTGCGGCGGCGTATTGGTATTGCCGCTGCTGACGAGTGCCTCTGCCTGTTCCGGCGTCAGGATCAGCCTGTCATAATACGAAGCGTCGATTACGCCCTGCTGCGCCATTGCTTCGATCACGCTGAACGATATGCCGGACTTTCCCCATGAGACATTGGCTTTCCAGAGACCGGAGGCTGCATCGTAGCGGTAGATTACATTTTTCTGTGTTGAAAGCTCTGCTTCGGCTGAGGTGTAAATGCGGCACTTGTTCTCTGAATCCCACTGCGAGGTATAATCGGTAATCAGCGGAACCTCCGTTTCCGGAACGAGAATCGCGGATGTCGGATGATCGGCGAAGGTCTGTCCGGAAATCACATATTCTCGGTTGCTGATATATCTGCCGTCCACCCACATATCCGAAGCATAGCCGAGGCTGCCGCCCCAGTAGATACTGTGTCCGACACCCCATTCATCCGCATTGAAGTACGCATCGGCATTCTTCTGATAAAGATAGGTATAAATGCCTCCCATATCGACCCATGCGCCGTCACCGACAGTATTGTAAATCCGCTCCCAGGTCACCGCATCGTCACGCGGGATATCGTCGTCCATTTCGACATCGGCATACTCCCGGAGCAGCGCCTTCGCATCGGAGAGTGTCGTCGATTCGTCCTGCTCTCCGAATCTGAAAATGCGGGAGAGTTTATCCTCAGAGATTCCCTGTCCCTCACCGCTTCCGGCTCCGCCGTAAGATTTTGTCTGATCGCCGAGCGTCACGGCAATATAGGCATGGCTGCTGTCGCTCCACGTGTAGGTCGAATCGGGATTCAGCCGCTTGGATACTGACCCCATCATGCCGGGAAATCCGAGAGAATCATAGCGGTACGGATAAATCGCGGAAGCAAACAGCGATTTGTTGTCTTTTCTGGAATAGGGACTGTAAATATAGAAGATCTGGTCGATATGACCGGCAGGAGAAAGGCGCCAGTCCCGGCTTCCGGAGCGGTACAGCTCGCCGCGGATAAAGGAGCCGCTGTACAAACAGATTGACGAGAACCCGCTCTGGACCGCATCCATATCGGAAAAGAAATCATCGCCGCCCGCATAGGTCTGAATCAGATAGTCACAGTCATCGCAGAGAGGCGGCAGTGTGAGCTTCACATCGGTATCGACCCATTTGAAATAGCCGAGAATCCGGTAGGAGCTGCTGTTTTCAAAATGCTGGTCATAGGAGCCGACCGGCATTCCGTGATAAGGCGAATAGCCTGTAAACTCCGGATCCGGCGTCCCGTAGACCGCCGTATTGAACTCGCTCCGCGTAATACTCTCCTGAACCTGAAGCGTGACCTCTCCGCCGTTTGTTGTATAGCTTTTGAAGATATAGCCCCCGTTCACACGCCAGACCGATTCATCCTCATATTCCACATCGGCATAGACCGTATCGGTATTATAGATCACCGAAGTCTCCGAATACGGCGAATCGTGATCGGCGAACCGGAAAGATTCCGGATGCGGGTTATCTGTTTTGACGTAAAAATACTCATTGAACGGTTCGAGCAGCGGATAGATTTCATAGGTATACGCCAGCGGATCAATATCCCGGCATGCCGGATCGGCGGCAGAGACCGGGAGGCTGCCTGCCGCAGAGCATATGACGGCAGCAGCAAGAGAGAAAGCCGTGATGCGTTTCTTCATGTCAGATGCACCCCCTTTATAATGTTATTATACACGAAATCTTTTCGTTTGTCAACAGGATTGTGTGCATGGTCACCTGATTATCTGCATACAGACCGCTGCGGATGAAGCAGGCATTCTCCCGAAAGACCTGAAACGCGGCGTTCTCTCCGAGGACGGAATCCGGAATCTCTTTGGAATCCCATTATAAATAAAAATGAAGACAATACATTCTTTTTATATATAATGGGGTCTGGGGACAATGTCCCCGTTATGGATGCATCGCAGATACCACTTTAACTGCAAGCTGAAACAGGCTCACCTTTTCAAGGTGAGCCTGTTTTTTGGGAACGGCAGATCAGCACTGTCACATGCCTTTTTCCGGATCTTTCCGCTCCGGATTGACATTCAGATCTTTCTTCTGATTCTTCTGTCTGATGATGTCAGCCTGCTTGACCTTTGCTGCTTCATGGAAGAACTTATCCATCAGCTTGCCGCCGTCACCGGACATCGCAAGCGAACGCAGTTCTTGATCAGGCATCTGTGCAAGCTTTTTGAAAGCAGGCGTTTTCTGAATCTGCTGAACGCTCCTGTCCATGACCTCCGGATTCAGCGCTTTCAGCAGATTGGTATTCTTTTTGGCGGTCAGGCTGCTGCCTTCCAGACCTCTGTAATAAATCTCACGGGCTACAAACTCTCTGAGCTTTTCGCCGGATTTCTCAGGCATCATTTCCTGCAGGGTTTTCAGCTGCTTATGGACGTGCGCAATCGGAGATTGCTTGGCGAGCTCATGCGAAAGCGATTTTTTGAATCCCTGCCGCATTTCCCTGACGCTGTCCGCAGAATTATTCGCTGCCAGCAGTCGTTTGTTTCCGACTTTTGAAAGTTTGGTTCCGCCGTCAATTTCTATTTGCTTCTTGGATGCATACACAGCAGAACGGTCTGTAACCTTGTCCATTGCCTGAACCAGTTTATAGCTGTCTTCCGGACTGAGAATAGCATTATCATTTTTGAGCTTCTTTGCGAGCTTGGAAGAGAGATCACGCAGTTCCTTTGCTGCTTCTTTCAGCTGCTTGTATTCCTTGGAGGTTCCGTGGAATGTCGGGTCGGCATTATCAAGCTGCTGATACATATTCTTTGCATTGTTTTTGATTTCCCGCAGGCACTCCTTCATAGACGCTGCATCATTGATCTTTGCAGTCGATACGGTTTTCTCAATATCCGCACGGAATTTCTTTTCCTCTTCCTTCGTCAGGTCGTCAAGCTGCTTCTGCTCCTGTGCATTCATGCCGAAGCTTTCAACCTTAATGGCTTTTCCGTATGTCAGTTCTTTATCCGGATCCGGGTTTCTCTGGTTCTCCGGAAGTTTGAACCAGTTTTCAGCCTTTTTCGCCATCGGCTTAATGACATGTTTGTTCACGGTTAAGAAGATAGAATCTTTTGACTCAGCGGAAAGCTGCTCGATTGTTGTATTTTTATCCTTTTTGCACCAGTCCTCGTCTTTCACGGTCCGGATTTTATTCTCCGCAACAGCAGTTTTGAGCTTATCAAGGCGCTGCTTCGCAGAATCAATCTCAGCTTCGGGAAGACCGTTTTTCCGCATTTTCTCTGCAATATTATCCATCAGTTTCGGATCTTTCAGCTTCTGCGCCATGCTTTCGCTGATAACCGTAATCGTTGCTGTCGGCTCAGGGACGTTGCTTCCGAACGAAGAATCATTATCAAAGCCGCAGATACCGGTAAATTTCGGAGCGTCTGTTCCCAGCCCCTCAAACTGGAAGGTCATATTTTTTTCATGTCTGTCTCCGTTCATACAGATATAGTCAAGGATTTGCAGGTCGGCAAGTTTTTTCAGAGCCTCAGGCTGATTGTAGACCTCGGATGCCTGATTGGCTTTAATCTGAGCCATCGGATGACCGTCACCGATATTCTGAATATCCACGCCCTCTGCCTTTTCCATCAGAACACCGTCTATAATGGTTCCGCCGCTCATAATCTGCGCAGTGGTACTCTTTGCAATCAGGTCGGAAACGCCGAGGACTTCGCTGATATCGCTCATCGCGACATTTCTTGTCTCTATTCTCTCTCCGGTGGCAACGCCGTTATTCTGGTAATAACTGGCCATTCCGGTAACCCGAATCACATTATTTATTGTCTTGAAAAACAGATCTTTGAAATTCTGATCCTGTTTTAATTCATTTGCACGTTCGGGGGAGATGCCGATTTCTTCGTAAGGCGGGTTGTTGAAAAAGCCAGTGATTATATCGCCCATGCCCGCATCCTGATCAAACTCCCGCTCAGTCAGGTTGAGATACCGCTGCATTTTTACCAGTTCGTCCTTGTAAGCAGGGTTCTCCTTGATTGTTTTTTCAAACATTTTGTTCATGCGGAAACTAATTGACTGCTCGCTCTTCGCTGTGAAGAACGCTTTTTTCTCGCCTTCATCCGTCTGATAACTCATCGGGAAACGCTGAGACAGATAATTACCGACCGATTTGATTTTCGAAATATCCGGAACAACAAGCCGGATTGTTTTCTCACGGGCAACATTCAGCGGGTCAGCCTCATGTGCAATTCCGTTTCCTATGACCATACCGACCGGAACTTCCTTTTTCTGCTGCGGTGCAGCTTCCGGCTTCGGCTTAATTCCGAGTGCGGCATTGCGCAATTCCTGTTTCTCCGCTCTCTGCCCGATTCCGTACTGTATGGCTTCTACATTATCCGGTGTATGTAATATCAGATGAAATTTATTATGTTTCAGTTTGGCTGCTTTTGCAATATCTGTAATGGAGTACTGATCCCATTCCTGTTCCGGAACAACCCGGATTTTGCCTTTTTCCAGAATACCCGGTTTTTTTCCTTCATAGGATTTCATATCTTCTTCAATCTTATTCTGGAGCGTGACCTTGCGCTCCCACGCATTGTCAATCTCCTCCTGAGAAAGGCCGCAGTCTGAAAGTGCAAACTGCATCTGTTCTTTCGTCATGGACTTTATTGCATTGTAACAATTCTGACCGATTACGCCCATATCATCCGGATCAACAAATTTCGGATTTCCTTTCTTGTTATCCGCAGTCGCATTGCTGAACGAAAGGTCATTGTCAATCAGGGAAAGACCGACAAGCTTGGCATCCGGAGACAGCTTTCCGTCAGAACCGGCGGGCGGATCAAACCGCAGGAAGAAGTTTCCTGCATGACGGTCTACATTGCCGCAGATAAAGTCAAGTGCCTGCATCGCCGCAATATCACTGAATGCGGCAGGATTATTAAAGTTCTTCTCATCAAACTGCATGAGCGGATCATCCGGCTTGACTTTTGACACGTCAACACCGTATGCATTTTTCATGAATGTACCGACAACAGGCTTGCCGTTCTGAATCAGCATCATCGGCTTTGCTTCCGCCACAAGGTCGGGCTTGCCCAGCAGTTTACCCATACGGGACACAGCAGTATTCCGCTTGTCAATATTCGCACCGTCGTTCAGCATGACATTCGTATGCGTATGGTAAATGATCGAATCTTTCTGAAGATTCCACAGACCGGTACACATTTCATCAAGGAAAGGAAAATAATCCGGCTGCTGCTCCGATTCCTCACAGATTGGTTTCGTAAGCCCCAGCGGACGAAAGAGCATGGATCGGGCTACCCTTCGCGCAGAGTCCTGGATTCCTTCCTGAGACATCCCGGGCCCGGCTTGATAGTAGATATCGTAAACAGCACACGGATCGAGCAGCTCTTCCTGCGGCAGTGCTCTGAAAAAGTCAATCATTTTCTTATGGTTCGGGTACTTTTTTTCCAGCTTGTCAAAATGATCCTGAATCCCTTTTTGTATCTGCACTGTCTCGGAAGGCGTGAAGTATCCTTCCTCAACCGTTGTCCCGTTCTGAATCTTAATATGCTGACGGCTGCTCAGCTGACCGCTTTCAACCGCTGCCTCCTGCTCGCCCATGTCTACCGCCTGCGCACGGGCTTTGCCGATCAGGACAGGCAGCGTGACCGGCTCTTTTTCCGGATTTGTCATTTCAAGCGCTGCACTGTCAAGATAAAGCAGCGGCTGAATCTCAGAGGCAATCGTTTTCATCTGTTCGCCGACTTCACCGGTCTCATTTCCGGAGAGCAGTTTAGTCGACTGTTCTATTGCATCCTGATAGGCATCCTGAAGCTGTTCCATGTCACTTTTCTTCAGCAGAGGATATGTTCCGTCGGGAGAAAGCGTATAATACTGCTCGGTCAGGCCGTTCAGCTTGTAGAGAGACTGTGCAAACGCCCCGTACTGCTCGACGGTTTCATCGTTTGTCAGCAGATCACCGATCTGCTTGACATGCTGATTCAGGTGCATCTTCATCTGAGACGCATCAAAAACACTTGTAGGATTTTTCTTCGGAGGCATTTTGTTTCATCCTTTCAGATTATTGAATTATAGGTCAGCAGGTTTTCCTGCACACAAACTTCATCCGGCATAAAACCGCTGTCATTCATAATACCGCGGAATGCAGCAAAAGGTTTCATCCTTACAGTTTTTTTCATAATACACTGCGGCCTCAGCGATACGGTTCCTTTCGCTCCCGGATTTTGCATCAGGCATCCTTCCCGGTTTTGCAGATCGCAGAAAGGATACAGTGTGCCGCTTCGTCCTTTGTCATAATGGGAAGCTCCTGTTCTCCGTTTTGTGTGATAACCGTAATGACATTTGTGTCTGTGCCGAAGCCTGCCCCTGCGGTGCGCAGGCTGTTCGCGCAGATCATATCGCAGTTTTTGGATTGCAGTTTCTTCCGGGAATTTTCAATCAAATTGTCGGTTTCCATGGAAAAGCCGCAGAGGAACTGCCCTTCACGCTTATGCGCGCCGAGATATTGCAGGATATCCTGTGTCCGCTTCATTTCAACGGTGAGTGAACCGTCGGATTTCTTGATTTTCCGATCTGCTGCGGCAACCGGCGTATAGTCCGCAACGGCAGCCGCCTTGATGATGATATCCGCATCATCTGCAAGGGCTGTCACCGCTTCAAACATATCCTGCGCCGAAACGACACGGACCGTATTCACAAACAGCGGCGGTTCAACATCCATATGTGCGGCAACCAGCGTGACATCGGCACCGCGCTGCATTGCTGCTCCGGCAAGTGCAACGCCCATTTTTCCCGACGAATGATTGGTAATAAAGCGCACCGGGTCAATTGCTTCACGGGTTGCACCGGCTGTTACAAGAACTCTCTTTCCCGCAAGATCCTTTTCATAGGCAATCTCCCGCATGATATACTGAAAGAGAACATTCTCCTCCGGCATTCTTCCGTCACCGATATCACCGTTTGCAAGCCTGCCTGTATCGGGTACGGCAATGATATAGCCGTAACCCGCAAGTTTTCTGAGATTGTCCTGCACAATCGGATTGTGATACATATTGTGGTTCATTGCAGGAACAACAATTTTTTTGCACGGGCACGCCATAACGGTTGTCGTCAGCATATCATCTGCAATGCCGCCTGCGATTTTACCGATCACATTGGCGGAAGCCGGAGCAATCATGACAACATCCGCCTGTTTTGCGAGTGCAACATGTTCGACACTGTACTGAAAATTCCGGTCAAAGGTATCAATCAGGCATTTGTTTGCAGTCAGCGTTTCAAACGTAACGGGATTGATGAACTGTGTCGCGTTCTGTGTCATCAGCACTTGCACATTGCAATGCAGTTTGGTCAGCATCCGGACAAGATTCGGGATTTTATATGCCGCGATGCTTCCCGTAACGGCAAGCACAACTGTTTTTCCTTTTAACATGGAACTTTCCTCCGTTTCTGATGCTGCACGCATCTCCTGTTATCATTATACCATTTTTTCGCCAAAAAAGGAAGTGCATTTTACAAGAAATAACAATTATTCCGAAAACCGTTTACTTTTTCCGATTTCTGCTGTATAATAAATTCGCTGTATTGTATCCTCGCAGGAGGAATGATAACAACAAGGAGGAAATCTAAATGAACACAAGTGATAAGACAAAGGCGATCGTGATCCTCGGAATGCTGACGGCAATTTCCATGCTGTTTTCCTTTACGCCGATCGGGTCCATTCCGGTCGGTCCGCTGGTCATCACGCTCAACACCATCCCGCTCGCGATCGGCGCGATCGCACTCGGACCGATAGGCGGTCTCGTCATCGGATCCGTTTTCGGTTTGCTCAGCTTTTTGCAGTGCATCAATATCGGCGTAACCAGTCCGATGGGTGTCATTCTGTATGACATCAATCCGTTCCTTGCCTTTGTGCAGCGGTTTGTTCCGCGCGCATTGGACGGTCTGCTGATCGGCTTGATGCACCGTGCGCTGGAAAAGAAAATCGGCGGCAGAACATCAAGCTTTGTGACCGGATTTTTCGCCGCATTTCTGAATACGGTATTCTTCATGTCCGCGCTGATACTGCTGTTCGGGAACACACCGTATATGCAGGAAAAGATCAACGGACAGAATATCATCGTATTCGTCTGCACATTTGTCGGCATCAATGCCGTTGCCGAAATGATTCTCACAACGGTTGTATGCGGCGGTGTCGGAACGGCACTGTATCAGGCACGTATTCTTCCGCTGCATCTGAAGCGTAAAAAATCGTAAGCGGAGCAAAGTCATGGTTATAGCTGTCGATATCGGCAACACAAATGTTGTAATCGGTGCATTTGACGCGGACGGTATCATTTTTACGGAGCGCCTGTCTTCGGCGCGTCTTTCAACCGAGCTGGAATATACGGTGCTGCTCCAGACTGTGCTGGAGCTGAACGGCATGAAGCAGACGGCATTTGAAGGCTGTATCCTTTCTTCTGTGGTTCCGCCTATGACACAGACCCTCTGCAAAGCATTGCTGCGGACCGTAGGACTGAAACCGCTTATCGTAGGTGCCGGCATCAAAACCGGACTGAAAATTCAGATTGACAACCCTGCCGCACTGGGCAGCGACCGTGTTGCGGATGCTGTCGCAGCAGCACATTATTACCAGCGCCCGGTCATGATCGTGGACATGGGTACCGCGACTACCATATCCGTTGTGGACAAGGAAAATGTCTTCCGCGGCGGACTGATTATCCCCGGTGTGCGCGTCGCACTGGAATCTCTTTCAAAGCGGGCTTCCCAGCTTCCGGAAATCAATCTGGAACCGCCGAAAAGCATTATCGCAGCCAATACCGTGGACTGCATGAAAAGCGGGATCATTTACAGCACCGCTTCCGCTGTTGACGGCATCGCCGAACGGATTGACGATGCACTCGGAGAGCGCTGCACGGTTGTTGCAACCGGCGGAAACGCTCCGAAGATTATACCGTTCTGCAAACGCAAAATCATTCATGACGATCAGCTTTTGCTGAAAGGTCTGATGCTGATTTACCGTAGAAATTCGTAACCACAATACAGCATACTGCACATACTTCATCAAGCTCCCCAAACGGGGAGCTTGACTCATTCTGCCGAAAAAACGGTATCTCCAAGCTGAGGCCGGTGCACCGGAGCTTGTGATTTTTAACAATTATTTGATAGGCGCTTGATTTTTATACTGCAATGTATTATAATATAAAGTGAGTATGCATTGGTAAAGCATACAGCAGGACTAAAGGAGGGATTTTTGATGAAACATCTGACCGCAAACCGAATCTGTGCGGGAATGCTGTCTCTTGCACTTGCAGCCGGAAATCTGACACCGGCTTTTACGGTTCAGGCCGCCGATAAGGTAAATCTGCCTGACTGGATTCCGTCAAACTATGAAGAAGCACTCGAATTCCGCAACAACTTCGGGCATGTTTACATCTGGGAGGGCCTTCTCTGCGTGCAGTATGATCTGAACAGGCCGCTGGAGTTCGACACAAACGGTCCCCGTTATGAAGTCCTCGCGACGAAAGGCGTCATGGAGGAGGTTGCCAGCTTTACATTCGAGGAAGAAACCGTTTTAACCGAGGAGGAACCGAAGTACGGCGGGCAGTCGGATCGTATCTTCAAAACTGTGGTCTACAAGCCGGTTGCGGCGGGGAAATTTGAGACTGCGCTTGCCGACCGCATGCTGAAGGGTGGCGGCGAATCGGTCTTCGATGACGGGATGACGCACACAATCGCACACTATGATTTTATTGTCAATGAAGAACTGGAAATCACAGAAACCGATATCTTCAGCTGGCTGCCGGACTGCAACACCGAATATGAGCGTTATGTCTCCGATTACGGGAAGGCTTCTGCGCACGGCGAATATATGGTGATCTGTCTCTCGGAGGCTGCCGGTACCCCGTACACCTGGAAAGAAAAGGAAACGAACCCTGAATGGGAATCTGTCTCGGACTGCTCCTATGTTTATGCGCAGCCCGTCGGCGGCGGCAGAATGGCGTATATCTATCTGTACCGCGCAAAAGAGGACGGTCCGGTTGATATCGTCTGGGAATTCGTGCAGTCATTCGGAGATGCGGAACCGACGGAAACGATCGAAGGAAACTACATTGCGTTAGACGGCGGAAAAACCATTCTTTCACCGAACCGTACGTGCATCAGGCTGATCAACGCAGACACCCTGAAGCTGATTGACCTTGCAGAGCTCGGCGAGTATCCCTGCATCACAACAGACGTTGCATATTACAACGAGCAGTTCAAAGAGCAGGGAGGCGACGGCTGGATCTATACCGGCCCCGTTTATTTGATTGAAGGAAACCCGATGATACTGGGTCAGACGTTTACATCCTTCTTTTCTGCGGATCGGTTCAGCTTCAGTTTCAGCTCAGGCTCACCCTGTGCCAGGGAGATCTCAGAGAAACGGAAGATCACGAAATATGACAACGGTTCGTATGAAGTCGATATGTATATTCAGACCGACATAATGGGCGACCTGAACCGCGACAACGAATTCAGCATTGCAGATCTTGTATGCCTGCAGCGCTGGCTTCTCGGCGATCAGTATGTGCTTGACCCGCCGGTTCCGGCCGAGATTGACGACCCGATTGTCATTGACGATCCGGTCGCCGTATCGAAAACAGCGGCAGATAATCCTTACAGTTACGATCTGATGAGATGGCGCTGCGGCGATTTCAACAATGACTACCGACTGGATGCACGAGACCTGACGCTGATGAAGCAGGCACTTATGAAACTCTGACAACACATGAGGCTCACCGTTTTTTCGGTGAGCCTCAGTTTGTCGGGGAACTCGTTCTGCGCATCTTAAAAGTTTCGCTCAAGCCTTTTCAAAGGCTTGCGGGTGTCCAGAGGGCGGCGCCCTCTGGTCGCTGCCCGCAGGCAGCGAAATATCCTGTTAGCATCAAAAAAGCGCTAAAGAAGGGGGTATCGGGGGAGGGAAAACAAGAGTTTTCTCTCCCCCGATTAT